>CAVYOQ010000069.1:0-13056 GCA_963770075.1 uncultured Alphaproteobacteria bacterium | reverse complement strand
GAGCGCTGGTATGGCCGCCACGGGGAACCCGCGGCTTCGGCTACGACCCGGTGTTTCTTCCCGAAGGGGAAGGCGAGACCTTTGGCGAGATGGAGCCGCAACGAAAGCATGCCATGTCGCATCGCGCCCGCGCCTTTGCCCTGTTCATGCACCTGATCGCAAGCGATGACGGCGAACGCTGACCAGCCCAACACGCGGCCACTCGGCATTTACGTGCACTGGCCGTTCTGCCTCGCCAAATGCCCTTATTGCGACTTCAACTCGCATGTGCGCCACCGCCCGGTCGATGCCGCCGCCTTCGGTGAGGCGCTGGCACGTGAGCTTGATCATTTCCGCGACAGGACACCCGGGCGTAGCGTCGAAAGCGTCTTCTTCGGTGGCGGCACGCCCTCGCTCATGCCGCCGGGCGAGGTGGCACGCGTCATCGATCGCATCGCCGCCAACTGGCACGTGGCGGACGATGTCGAGATCACACTGGAAGCCAATCCCACCAGTGTCGAGGCGAGGAATTTCCACGGTTACCGCGCAGCCGGGGTCAACCGCCTGTCAGTGGGCGTGCAGGCGCTTGACGACGACAGTCTCAAGGCATTGGGCCGGCGCCATACCAGTGAAGAAGCGCTCGCGGCCTGGCGGCTGGCCCAGCGCCTGTTTCCTCGCGCCTCCTTCGATCTCATCTACGCCCGGCCGGGCCAGACGCTGGCCGGCTGGCGCAACGAGCTGTCGCGCGCGCTCGCCGAGGCACCGGGCCACATGTCGCTCTACCAGCTCACCATCGAGCCCGAAACGCCCTTTGCCGCGCTGCATGCCAACGGCGCCCTCGTCGTGCCGGACGAAGATCTGGCGGCGGAGCTTTACGATCTCACCCAGGAGCTCACCGGTGCGGCGGGACTTCTGCCTTACGAGGTTTCCAACCACGCGCGCGCTGGCGAGGAATCACGCCACAACCTGATCTATTGGCGCTATGGCGAATATGCCGGTGTCGGACCGGGCGCCCATGCCCGCATCGGCGATGCCACAGCGTATCGCGCCCTCGCCAACGAAAAACATCCCGAAACCTGGCTGGGGCTGGTCGAGCGACGCGGATCGGGCGCATGCGAGGACGCCCTCTTGAGCGCGAGCGAGCAAGCGAGCGAAATGCAGCTGATGGGCTTGCGGCTTTCGGAAGGCATCGATCCGGCCCGCTACCAGCGCCTCGCCGGCCGGCCGCTCGACGCCGACAGGTTGGACCGGCTGATCGCCGACGGCCTGCTGGTTCATCGGCCCGGCGGGCACATCGCGGCCACGTCGCAAGGGCGGCGGGTGCTCAATGCTGTAATTGCAGCACTTGAGGCCTGATCAGAACCCGATGCCGAAGCGCTGCGGCGCCGGCGCCACCACGCGCGGGCCGGCGGGCGTCACTTCAAGGATGGACAGGCCGCGCTCGCACAATCCGGCCGAGGTGAAGCGGAACAGGCCATTGGCGCCCTGGAACCCTTGCGGATTGGTGATGCGGTCGGGTGTGAAGCGCGCCCCCCGCGCCCCCTTGGCCAGGATGACGGCAAGGCTGACCGAATCATAGGCAAGGCTCGCCAGACGCGGCGGAACGGACCCGTAACGGCTCTGGAAGCGCTGCGCAAACTGATTGACCAGTTGCGGCGCCACGCCGGCATACCAGCCGCCCACGGCAATGGGAATCTGCGCGGTACGAGGATCATCCCACAGGCCGGTTCCCAAAAAGCGCGCTGTTTTCGGCGTGATGCCCACGCCGGTGAGGGCATCGCTCACCTGGTGCAGGACCTCGGCGCCATCCGGGACAAGCAGTGCCTGCAGGCCGGTCGCCATGCGTCCGGCCAGGCGTCCGGCCGGGCCGGTCATGCCTCCGACCGAGCGGTCATAATGCTCAACCGCCACCACCCGCGCGCCATAGACCCGTGCCGAGGTCTTGAGCGCCCGCTCGATGGTGGCCCCGTAAGTGGACTTGGGGATGAAGGCTCCGATATTGCGCAAGCCGGTCTGGGCGGCATAGCGCACGATGTTGGCGACTTCCTCTTCGGGCAGGAAGCTGTTGAGATAGACCCCCGGAGCGGCCACGCCACTCGAGGTTGAAAAGGCGACGACGGGCACATTGGCGGCACGCGCTACAGGGGCCACTGCCTGCACCGCATTGGCAAACAGCGGTCCGAGAATAAGCTCGGCACCCTCGGCCAGCGCTGCCTGCGCCGCCGCCTGGGCTCCCGCCGGCGTGCCGTGCGTGTCCTTGGTCAAAAGCGTGATGCCGGGATTGCCGGCATCGAAGAGCGCCATCTCGGCGGCCTGCTTCATGGCGCCAGCAATGCGCGCGGTGTCGCCGGGAGCGCTGAGCGGCAGCAACAGGGCGATCTTGGCCCCGCTCGATACCGGCGGCATGCTCGGCTGCGGCTGCGACTGCGGGCTCGATTCGCCGAACAGGCCGTTCATGGAGATGCCACCGCAGCCCGACAGCATGACAAGGCTCGCCATCGCGATGGCAAAAGCCGGAATGCGCGGCCACAATCCGGCCAGCGCCCGCAGGAAAAGTGCCACGATCGTCAATCCTACCCCCAAGCCATGGTCCTGCACGCGCCGTCCCCCGCTGATTCGGGCGAATCCAGTGTACAAACCGGTTATTTTCATCATAACGGCGAAACGCCGTCGCGAAAACCCGAAGTGCTGAAAAAGCAAGCGGAAAGGTCATGATCGACAAGCACGCAAGAGCGCCCGGCTTCACCATCGATGGTGCGCGCATCGCAGCCAGCCCGGCCGCGTCGGGCCTGCATATCGTCGCCACGCCCATCGGCAACCTGGCCGATATCACCCTGCGTGCCCTTTCCGTGCTCGCCGGCGCCGACAGGATCCTGTGCGAGGACACCCGCGTGACCTCCAGGCTGCTCAAACGCTACGGCATTCGCACCCCGATGGGGAACTATCACGATCACAATGCGGCAAAAGCACGGCCGCGCATCCTCGCCGACCTTGGCAAGGGGATGAGTCTCGCTCTGGTGTCGGATGCCGGGACGCCGCTCATCTCCGATCCCGGCTTCAAGCTGGTGCGCGAGGCGATCGCAACCGGCATCGATGTGCACATGGCGCCAGGCCCCAGCGCGCCGATGATGGCGCTTGCCCTGTCAGGCCTGCCCAGCGACCGCTTTCTGTTTGCCGGCTTCGTGCCGCAGGCGGGCGGCCGCCGCGGCCGCTTCCTCGCCGAGCTGGCCGGCACAAGCGCGAGCCTTGTCCTGTTCGAGACAGGCCACCGGCTGGACGAGACCCTGAAGGCGATCGCTGAGATCATGGGGGAACGCGAGATCGCCGTCGCGCGTGAACTCACCAAGCTGCACGAGGAGGTTTTGCGCGGGGCGGTGAGTGAAGTGCGCGCGGTGCTCGCCGGCCGGACGGAGATCAAGGGCGAGATCACGCTCGTCATTGCGCCGCCGGGTGAGGCGCCACAGGCGGCGGATGAGGAGATCGACGAGGCCCTGAGGATCGCTCTCGAAACCCTGCCCGCCGGCCGCGCTGCCGCCGAGGTCGCCAGGCGCTACCATTTGCCGCGCAACGACGTCTATCAGCGGGCGCTGGCGCTGAAGGGTAAAGCCGGGGGCGGCGGCGGTCATGGCGACGGCTGATCGCCGCAAGGCCGAAGCGCGCGGACGCTGGGCGGAAGGCGCAGCAGCGCTCTATCTGCGTCTCAAGGGCTATCGCATCCTGGCACGGCGGGCGAAGACGCCGGTGGGTGAGATCGACCTGGTGGCGGTGCGCTCGAAGGTGGTCGCTTTCGTGGAGGTGAAGGCGCGACGGCGGCGCGACGAGGCGGCGTGGGCGGTCACCCCGCAGCAGACCCGGCGCATCGCCCGGGCGGCACGCTACTGGCTGGGCGGCCACCCCGCGTTCGCCAGCCACGACTGCCGCTTTGACATCGTCATCGTCAGCCCCTACCAGATGCCGCTGCATCTGCCGGACGCCTTTCAGGACGAGCCCGGCTGAGGAGACGGAGTTTTTCGATCATGACGCTCAAGGTAGCGGTTCAGATGGACCCGATCGGGTCGCTCAAGATCGCGGGCGATTCGACCTTCGCCCTGATGCTGGAGGCGCGCGCGCGCGGCTTCAGCCTATTCCACTACCAGCCGCATGCCCTGTCGGCCGGCTTCGACGGCCTCAAGGCCTGGGGCGAGGACGTGACCGACCTGCGGGATGAAGAAGGGCGGCACTACGAGTTGGGCCCGTCGCACGAAGTGGATCTGGCCGAATTCGACGTGGTACTCCTGCGCCAGGACCCGCCCTTCGACATGGGTTACATCACCAACACGCATCTGCTCGAGCGCTTGCAACCCGGCACCCTGGTATCCAACGACCCCAAGGAGGTGCGCAACGCGCCGGAAAAGCTCTATGTGCTCAATTACCCGCAGTTCATGCCCGAGACGCTGATCAGCCGCGACCCGGCGGCATTGAAAGCCTTTCGCGCCGAGCATGGCGATATCATCATCAAGCCGCTCTACGGCAATGGCGGCGCCGGCGTGTTCCGTCTTGGCAACTCGGATGAGAATTTCGCCTCAGTGGTCGAGCTGTTCACCCAGTCGTTCCGCGAGCCCTTCATCGCCCAGCGCTACCTGCCGGCGGTGCGGGCCGGCGACAAGCGCATCATCCTGGTGGACGGCGAACCAGTGGGCGCCATCAACCGGGTGCCGGCCGTGGGCGAGGCGCGCTCCAACATGCATGTGGGCGGCAAGCCCGAACCGGCCGATCTCACCGAGCGCGAGCGCGAGATCTGCGCCGCCATCGGCCCTGACCTCAAAGCGAAGGGGTTGATCTTCGTCGGCATCGACGTCATCGGCGGCCTGCTGACCGAGATCAACGTCACCTCGCCCACCGGCATCCGCGAGATCAAGCGCTTCGGCGGCGCCGACATCGCGGCCCTGATCTGGGACGCCATCGAGGCGCGGCTGGGCAAACGATAAATTCGTTCCATAAATGTTCTTTACAAGGGAATAGCCTCCCGCTACGCTAGCCCGCAAGCTGACTGCAACCAGGGCGGGACCCCATGACAGCGCACGTCGCAACCGTATCCTTCGAAGGCATCGAGGCGGTGCCGGTCGATGTGCAGGTGCAGATTTCATCCGGCTTCGTCGGCATCACCATCGTCGGGCTGCCCGACAAGGCCGTGGCGGAAAGCCGCGAGCGAGTGCGCGCCGCTCTTAACGCGTCGGGGCTGGCTCTACCGGCCAAGCGGGTAACCGTCAACCTTGCGCCCGCTGATCTCCCCAAGGAAGGCAGCCATTTCGACCTGCCCATCGCGGTGGGCCTCTTGGCGGCCATGGGCGTGATACCCGGTGATGTGTTGCAGCGTTATGTGGTGCTGGGCGAATTATCGCTCGACGGCACGGTGACAGCGGTGGCCGGCGCACTCCCCGCCGCGATCGCCGCCAACGCCCGCGGGCTGGGGCTCATCTGCCCCAGACCCTGCGGGCCGGAAGCCGCCTGGGCAGGCGAGGACGTGGACATACTCGCCGCCGACAGCTTGGTGCAGATCGTCAACCATTTTCGCGGCAGCCAGGTGATGTCGCGCCTCAGGCCGGGCCTTGCCGAGGACGAGGCACCACTTACCGAACTTGCGCGATATCAAGGGCCAGGACGCCGCCAAGCGGGCGCTCGAAGTGGCCGCGGCCGGCGGCCATCACCTGTTGATGGTCGGGCCGCCCGGGGCCGGCAAGTCGACGCCGGCGAGCCGCCTGCCTTCTATCCTGCCGCCTATGGATGCGCGCGAGATGCTCGGCATTATGTAGCAAAAGAGCATAAGCCTCCGAGATGCCGCCCAGCCGCGAAAGGATGGGCGATGAGCATACTGTAGGCACTCATAGTGATTGTTGGCGTCATGGTGCGTGCGCACAATCGGTTTATGTGGCTATGTGCCAGGGAACGTAGCGGTCGCCAATTGCATCGATTTAAATCGGCATGTGGCGATCTTGGCATCTAATGCGGATACGCCGTTGTCTCCCTTCATTCCAATTCCGTACGACACAGATCAGAGTGGTGAAATTCGTCGTCGTTAAGTACCTGATGAAGTTGTACAGACAATACATCTGTGCGTAGAAAGAATCCTTCTGGCTACCTTTTGCGATTTCGTCAGGATCGACGCTCGCAGACCAATCACGCCAATGGAATCGCCGCCAGGCATCACAACACGACTTGCAGCATCAAAGCGCGTCTTGTTCCTTTCGCATATGGTAGCGCTACAGCTTCTATCCGAGTCTCTGTAATCAGAGATATACTCTTTACATCTGTGTGGACATCAATGCGGTGACTTACCAATGTTCCTGTGACTGCATACGATATAGGAATATTTGTTCCGAAAATCAGTAATTTCTGACATCCCGCATCGATGAAAAGATCTAGTCACCATCCACGCACGCTGTTCGTAGATAAGAGCCTTTCGCTGATTTTGGCTGCTTCTATTGCCGCATTGGCGGTGCGCTGGGTGTAATAGAGCGTAAGAGCCAATCCCCAGCAGACCGGCAACCGCCAATGCCGATCTGCCACCACGCAATGATGACCATCTGTCGATTGGAAACCGCCATGGATTTTTGGGCGGCCAGATCATTCTCTGCTCTTTTCTCGGCGGCTTGGCATTTCTCATCGCAGGCTATATCAGCGGCCGATTTATCCTTGATGAACTTTCGTGGCGTCAGTGCATATTTGGCAGTGTTGCTGTTTGTTGCCTGTTTGGCTTCGGGATTATTCTGTGGGTACAGCCTAGGCGAGCCGCTCTATCTTCATACAGTGGAGCACTCTGTTCTGGCGATTCATATGACCAAGCGGCGACTGTCGATGTTGCTAGAGACCAGACTACAAGGATCGCAATTCCGCCCATCCAAGCCGTAACTGTTCCGTTCCTAAGGCTCTCATGCATTGCAACAGAAAGGCCGCCGTGAACTTTCCCCGGCTGACCTTATTCCGCAGATTGCGCTCATCTTCTTTAACGTCAATTGATTCCAGTCTTTCGACCAATTGGGAATAGGTCACGTCCTGCCTGGCCATTTCGCCGCGGATTATCCCCCGCGCCTTGGCTTCCCAGTCTGTACGTTCCGGCATGTTCGCATCTCCTATGATGATCGTTGTCATCATATAGCGTGCTTTTGCCCTTGACAAGGTGACATACCGTCATTATCTCTAGTGCATACGCACTGGAAACGATGACAAATGGCACAGCACTTCCTCCTTTCAGCCAGCCGCCCGGACCCTCAGCCTCAAGGCGATCTATGCAGGCTGGCGAGGATGAGGCGTACGAGACGTTCTGCGATCTCGCTGGCCCGAGACCAAGGGCGAGCCGGTTTGCCCGCGCTGTGGTTCGCTGGACTATTACAGGATCGACACGCGCCGCAAGTTCGATGCCAAGGCTGCCGGCAGCAATTTCGCGTCACGTCGGGCACGATCTTCGCCTCGCGCAAGATGGCCTTCACCGACATGCTGGCCGCGATCTGCATCGTCGTGAACGGGCCAAGGGCTTTCCGCCCTGCAGCTTTCGCCGCGATCTGTGACTGCCAGTACAAGACGGCTTTCGTTCTGGCGCATAAGCTGCGCGAAGCCATCGCAGCCGAGATCGAAGCCGGAACGCCTGACGGCGAGGTCGAGATCGACGGCGCCTATTTCGGCGGTCATATCCGGCCGGCGAACCTCAAGGAAGATCGTGTTGACCGTCGTCTTGCCGAGCACCAGACCGGCAAGCGCCGCGTCGTCGTCGCCCTCCGCGAGCGCGGTGGCCGGACCTTTACTCAGTCACCACGACGGAAGCCGAAGGCGTCAAGATCGCTTTCCAAGACGGCATGTGGAGCCAGCATGGCCATCATGCATGCCGACGAAGCCTGCCATTGGGATGCTCTGCACGCCCGCTGGCCGGTCCGCCGGATCAACCACAGCGTTGCCTATTCAGACCTGAACGGCATCAGCACCAATCAGGCGGAGAGCTATTTCAGCCGGCTTGCCGCATGGTGCGACGGCCAGCATCACCACGTTTCAGCGCGCGCTACCTGCACGCCTATGCGGATCATGCGGCTTGGATTGAGGATCACCGGCGGCTGTCAAATGGCGCGCTGTGCAATCGCGCCCTGGGCTGGCGATGGCCCATCCGGTCAGCCGCCAGTGGAGCGGGCTATTGGCAGCGGGCGGCCTAAGCGTTGCGACCACAGGATTGAACTCGATGGAGAGAATCGGCTTTTTTGGAACACGGTGGCCGCCACCACCCCTCTATTGCTCTGAAATCCCAATCGCAAAGGCCAAGGCGTAATGGGACGCCAAGAGCGACGGGCTTTCACCCGCCACAGATAGAGGAGGACGCGACATGAGTTGTAAAACCGTGAAGCGCACCGTCCGGACCGGGCCGAAACCCGGTCCTAAGACGGTAAAGGTTTCACCGTTCAAGCGGTCGAAACCAAGCAAGTGCAAGTGATGAGCTAGCGCTTGTAGGTGGCGGTCACCACCGAGCGGCACTAAATCAGAGCAGGCCAAGTTAGGTCAACCCCTGTTTTTTCTCTCGAGTCAATACGCCGCACTTTAGCTTAGTTAGTTGCAGCAGGCGGGGTAATGGCAGCGGAACGCAGCGTGAACATTTAACTCGCACTTCACACATCGAATCGGATAGAATTGACAAATGGCTAAAAAAATCGACCCCACAAAGGACCTTGAGAGACTTTCATCCTCGGCAAGGGCTGAGGATGGCACAGGCGACCAATTTCTGGTCTACGGGACAGACCGAGGTATTCGCGTCGATGTCCGTTACAAAGGAGAAACGCTGTGGATGACGCAGCGACAGATGGGGGATTTGTTCGGCGTAACTGTTCCTACAATCTCACGGCACATTGCGAATGTGATCGAAGAGGGGGAACTTGATGAGGCCCCAACTGTTGCAAAAATTGCAACGGTTCGAAACGAAGGCGAAAGACAGGTATCCCGCGAAATCGAGCATTACAACTTAGAAATGATAATTTCCGTTGGCTACCGTGTCAGCTCAAAACAGGCGACAATGTTCCGCGTTTGGGCAACGGAACGGCTCAAGGAGCTTATCCTCAAGGGATGGAGCATTGATGCGGAGCGGATGAAAGCCCCAGAGAGCCGTAATCACTTTCAAGAACTCAAAGAGATAATTCGTGACATTCGCGCTTCCGAAGCGAATGTTTACCGGGAAGTGCGTAGCATCTGCGCTCTATGTCAAGATTATGATCCCCAATCGGAAGATTGGCGGCATTTCTATGCCAGAATGCAGAACACTCTGCTATGGGCAGTTTGCCAGATGACGGGACCAGAAATCGTTAAACTGAGGGCCAATTCTAAATCCGAAAACATGGGATTGACCACTTGGCCACACACGAACATCCGCAAAGCCGATGTAACCATAGCCAATAACTATCTTGGTGAGATGGAGATAAAGGCTAAGAATCGTCTCACCGTCATGTTGCTCGATTATTTCGAAGATCAGGTGGACCAAGGCCGACTTGTTACAATGGCAGAAGCTGAGGCCAAACTTTCTGAGTTTATCAATTTTAACCAGAGGCCATTACTCACCCATTTGGGGTCTGTAAAGCGCGAGTCCGCTGACAAGCACGCTGAGAAACAGTATATAACCTTCAAGGAAAAGCAGCGAGCTATTCGGCATGCGGCGGAGTAATTCGCCAAAGTGCATATACTGCCCCGGCCCTTGCTCGGCCTGCACATGCCCGCGTTCCCGCTGCCCGCGCAACGCCACGCCGACCCGCTTTGTCATCAATCTAAGCATTCTCTGGTCGCTGCGATCCATTGCCCGCTCAATCAGTAGCTGGATAGCGATATCGCGCGTTGTGAGCGGCTCTGCGGCCTGCCTGAGTATGGACAGGATGATGCGGCTCATCTCGCCGCGATTGCTCCAGTCGGCAGGCGGGCGGAATGCCTTGGGCTTGATGGTCTCGGCGCTGATGTTGGGATCGAACAGCCGCAACGTGGCGTCCAGGTTCTCAAGGTCCATGACCATCTGGCGAAGGCGCTCATGCGTGGCTTCGATTTCCCCAGCAAGGGAAGCCCGCTTCTTGACAAGCGCAGCGATAACGTGGGATTCTGCCATGGTCGCAGTGTGCGGCTAACCACCTGAAATCGCCAGCAGAATTTGTTATGCTCTTGCTACATAATGCCGGAGATGCTCGATGTCTCGATGATCGCCTCGGTGGCGGGCCAGTCCTGGCCGGCGGCAAGTTGTCGCGGCGCCGCCCCTTCCGCGCGCCCCATCATAGCGCCAGCCAGGCGGCACTGGCCGGTGGCGGCCTTCAGGCCAGCCCGGCGAAATGGCCCTGGCGCACCATGGCGTTCTGTTTCTCGATGAACTGCCGGAATTCCAGTCGCGCGCCCTGGAGGCGTTGCGCCAGCCGCTGGAGACCGGCCAGACGGTCATTGCGCGCGCCAACCACCATGTCACCTATCCCGCCCGCTTCCAGCTCGTGGCGGCCATGAACCCTTGCAAATGCGGCATGCTGAGCGAGGGATCGGGCCCCTGCAAGCGCGGGCCCCGCTGCGCCGGTGACTATCAGGCACGCATCTTCCGTTCGTTCTCCACCGCCTCGACATCCAGATCGAACTGCCGCCGGTGCGACCGTCGGACCTCACCTTGCCGCCGCCGAAAGAGGCCAGCGCAGATGTCGCCGCCCGCGTCGCCGCCGCCCGCGCTTGCGCAGAAGCAGCGCTTCACCCGCCTCGGGGTCGGTCATCTGCGGGTCGACGCCGAGGCCGATGGCGAATTGCTGGAAGAGATCGCCCGGCCGGAGGAAGCCGGTGTGAGGCTTCTTGGGGAAGCCGCCGAGATCATGCGGCTGACGGCGCGCGGCTACCACCGGGTGCTCAGGGTGGCGCGCACGCTTGCCGATCTCGGGGGTGCCGAGAGTGTTTTGCGGCTGCATGTCGCCGAGGCGCTGTGCTATCGCCAGCGGCTGGCCGCCTTTTCCCAGGCCGCGTGAAGCAACGCCGCGCCCTGAAACAGCTTGCACCGTCCCCGTTTGTCGCGGTGCGCATGACTGGCCCTCGCTTGACATCGGCACGGCAAGGGCCCATGTGGGCGCCACTAGAATTCCGGTGACCGCGTAAACTACGGATCAATTCTGAATCCGCCAGTCCAGTCCCGACAACATCCCGAAACAACCGCTTTATCCCAATACGCGTGGGCCGAGGCATATCGCCCGCCCGGCAGCCCCTTTCGAAGGTGCTGTCTTTCCACATGGCGTATTGAGGACATCTCTATCTGATGAATGAAAATGAATTTACAACTCGGCGTTGCCCAGCCCATCTTCGTGCCCTTCTGAGCGAAGGGTATGCCGAACCCACCCCCATTCAGCGACAGGCCATTCCGGCCCTGCTTGCCGGCCACGATTTGCTCGGCATCGCCCAGACCGGCACCGGCAAGACGGCGGCTTTCGTTCTGCCGCTGCTGCAGCGCCTTAGCGAAGAACCCGGCCGCAGCGAACCGCGCCGCCCGCGCGCCCTTATTCTGGCACCGACCCGCGAACTGGCGAGCCAGATCGGCGAACGCATCGGCGCCTATGGCGCGAATCTGCGCCTGCGCCACACCGTCATCTTCGGCGGCGTCGGCCAGGGCCCACAGGTAAGCGCGCTGGGCCGGGCACCCGATATTGTCGTCGCAACGCCCGGGCGACTGCTCGATCTGATCGGCCAGAGGCAGCTGAAGCTCGATCGCGTGTCGATCCTGGTTCTCGACGAGGCCGACCGCATGCTCGACATGGGCTTCGTGCGCGACATGCGGAAGATCCGGGCCATGCTGCCGGCGGCGTCAGTCACTGCTGTTTTCAGCGACGATGTCACGGACGTCGCAGAGATTGCCGCCGAGTTCCTGCATGACCCGAAGGAAGTGCGGGTCAGCCCGAAGGAAATCACCATCGAGCGCATCAACCAGGAGATGATCATGGTCGATGCCGGCACCAAGCCGGACATGCTGAGCATCTGCTGCAGGACGATTTGCTGTCCCGGATCATCGTGTTCACGCGCACCAAGCACGGCGCCGACAAGGTGACCAAGCGCCTGGTGGCGGACGGCTTTGCGGCCCAGGCCATCCATGGCAACAAGTCGCAGGCCAACCGCCAGACGGCGTTACGGCGATTTCGCGAAGGCGAGATCCGGGTGCTGGTCGCCACCGATGTCGCAGCGCGAGGCATCGACGTGCCCGACGTCTCGCACGTCATCAATTTCGATGTTCCCAACGTCCCGGAAAGCTACGTGCACCGCATCGGCCGCACCGCGCGGGCGGGGCAGGGCGGTCATGCCATCTCGCTGTGCGATCACAGTGAAGTCGGCTTCCTGCGCGACATCGAACGTCTCATCAAGCGCACGATTGACCGCCGCGACGTGCCGGGCGTTTCCGCGTACAGCGATCGCAGTCGAACGCATGTTGCGGCAAGACGCGCCTCGTCGGCGAGCCGCCTGCAAGCAGCGCCAGCAGCGCCGGCGGCGCAACCGCCAGCGCCGGGCGGCCGCCTGACATGGCACGCGCGATCCAAGTGGTCCTGTTTGCATGCAAGGCCCGCTCTGACTTATTATCGAGGAGCTTGTCCGGGATTGGGCGCACCCTCCCGTCCTCGAAACGATCCACGAAACAGGAGAACCAGTATGGCCAAGGAAGAACTTCTTGAATTCGAGGGCGTCGTCGTCGACGTCCTGCCTGATGCGCGCTTTCGCGTCAAACTCGACAATGAGCACGAGATCATCGCCTATACGGCCGGGCGCATGAAGAAGCATCGAATCCGCACCCTGGTCGGCGACCGGGTCACCATCGAGATGACGCCCTATGATCTCGACAAGGGCCGGGTCATCTATCGCCATAAGGACGAACGCGCATCGACCGGCCAGGCGCCACGGCGCACCTACCGGCGGCGTTAGAACCTTTCTTGACCAATCATTAACCATTGAAGCCGGCCCCGGGTCCGACGGCGCGCCAACTGAGGGCTTTTTAATCAGCACATGCCATGCTGGCGCCCTAAGCGAGGACGCAGCATGGACAGCGGCGAGACGACAACCAATAGCTCCGGGCCCACGGCGCCGGCCAGG
>CAVYOQ010000068.1:0-25985 GCA_963770075.1 uncultured Alphaproteobacteria bacterium | reverse complement strand
TTGTAGATGCCCTGGATGTTGGCGTTGAGGATGGGCGCGAAACGGTCCTCTACCGAAATGCCGCCCAGATGCACGATGCCGTCGCAGCCGGCAACGAGGCTGTCGACCGCCACCGCGTCGCCGAGGTCGCATGGCACCACTTCCTCAGCGTTGGCGGCCGGCGCCATCCCGGCGATGTCGGAAAGGCGCAAGGTCTCGGCCATGGCGCCTAGACGGCTGCGGGCGAGCCTGCCGAGGCCGCCCGCGGCGCCGGTGATGAGCAGTCGTTTCAGCATGAGTCTTCCCCTATTCGAACAGGCGCGGCAGGGTCAGCGACAGCGCCGGGATATAGGTGGTGAGCAGCAGCGCCACCAGGATGGCGAGATAGAACGGCCATATGGTCTTCACCGCCTGCTCGATCTTCACCTCGCCGATGACGCAGCCCACGAACAGGCACGCCCCCACCGGCGGGGTGCACAGGCCGAGACCGAGATTCATCATCATGATGATGCCGAACTGCACCGGGTCCATGCCGAGGTTCATCACGACAGGCAGGAAGATGGGAGTGCAGATGAGGATGAGCGCAGCCATGTCCATCACCATGCCGAGGAGCAGCAGGATGAGGTTGAGCATCAACAGGATGACGAAGGGCTTGGAGGAGATCAGGGTGAGGGAGCCGGCGAGCAGGTCGGGCACCTGGTAGAGCGCCAGGAGATAGGCAAAGGCATTGGCGCAGCCGACCAGGATCAGCACCATCGAGGTGGTCCTGACAGCGCTGGCGACAGAGGTGACGAACGCCTTCCAGGTGAGTTCGCGGTAGACGACCGTGGTGACGATCACGGCATAGATGGCGCCGAAGGCACCCGATTCGGTGACCGTCAGGATGCCTGACAGCGTGCCGCCCACGATGATCACCGCGGTCAGGAGCCCCGGCAAGGCGACGATAAAGCTCACCAGAAGCGTCCACCAGCCGGGAAACGCTTCCGACGGGTAGCCGCGCCTCACCGCCACGACATAAGCGGCGATGCCCAGGCACAGGCACATCAAGACGCCGGGAACAACGCCGGCGATGAACAGCTTCGACACCGAGATGCCGCCGCCCGCGGCCACGGCATAGATGATCATGTTGTGGCTCGGCGGGATGACGACGCCGGCAATCGAGGAGGTCACGGTGACGTTGACGGCATAATCGCCGTCATAGCCCTTTTCCTTCATCACCGGCATCAGGATCGAGCCGAGCGCCGAGGTATCGGCCACCGCCGAGCCCGAAATGCCGCCGAACAGCATCGAGGCGAACACGTTCACCACCCCCAGCCCGCCGCGCAGGCTGCCGACGGTGGCCGCCGCGAAGCGCACCAGACGGTTCGCGATGCCGCCATGCAGCATCAACTCGCCGGCGAAGATGAAGAACGGAATCGCCAGCAGCGAATAGATGGTGATGCCGGCGGTGATGCGCTGGAAGGCGACGAACAGCGGAAGCCCCTCATAGAAGAAACACGCAACCGCCGCGATCCCCAATGCCAGCGCCACCGGTGCGCCGACGACAAGGCCGATGAAGAATAGCCCGAAGAGCAGTGCCAGGCCCATGACTATTGCCGCCCACGCATCGGATGGCTGAGGCGCACCACGATGTTGCGCCCGGCGAAGATCACGAACAGCACGCCTGCGATGGTCATCGGCAGGACGCGCCAGGACTCCGACAGGTTGATCATGGGGATCATGCGGTGGAGATTGTTCGCCATCAGCCCGTAGCCCTCAAGAGCCATGAAGCCGCCGAACAGCACGACGAGAAAATCGGCGAGGTAGCGCATCATCTCGCGCGGCACGGCGGGAAACGCCTCGCGCACGAAGTCGATGTTGAGGTGAGAGTTGCGCCGAACGCCGACCGCCGCGCCCAGAAAGGCGATGTAGGACATGAGCAGCAGCGCCGATTCCTCGACCCAGGTGGGCGTGTTGTTCATCACGTAGCGGCCCCACACGAGCCAGCCGAAACTGACCACGATGAACACCAGTGCCAGCCCGGCGATCAGGGTGCAGGCCCAGGCAATGGTATCGAGGATGCGGTCCGCGATCCCCGCCACCGGCGGTTCTTGTGGAGGCGGGGCAGGATCCCCGGCGGCGGTCTGAGCGTCGAGCAAGGCAAGCCCCTTTGAGATCGGTCGCGGGGAGGGCCGGGCGCTGCTTGCGCCCGGCTCATGCATGCGGGCGGAAGATTACTTGATCGAACGGACCTCTTCCACCACCGCCTTGAGATCAGGAAAGTCCTTGTAGAACTTGGCGTAGACCGGAGCCATGGCGTCCTGGAACGGCGTCAGGTCGGTGATCTCGTTCACCTTGGCACCATGCTTGATAACGTCCATCTTGGCCTTCTCCGAAGCTGCGGCCCACAGCTTGCGCTGCTCGACGGCAGCATCGATGGCGGCCTGGCGGACGATCGCCTGGGTTTTGGCGTCGAGTGCATCCCAGCTCGCCTTGGAGACGCACAGACACTCCGGGATGATCAGGTGCTTGGTGGTCGAGTAGTATTTCGCGACCTCGTCGAGCTTGTACTCATCGTAGGTCGGATAGTTGTTCTCGGCCCCGTCGACAACACCGGTCTTCAGCGACGGGTAGACCTCGCTCATCGCCAGCGGCGTGGCATTGCCGCCCAGCGCCGCCATCATGTCAACGTAGAGCTGGTTGTTCATCACCCTGACCTTCATGCCCTTCACGTCGGCGGGCGTCATGATCGGGCGGACATTGTTGAATATGCTGCGCGAGCCGGAATCGAAATAAGACAGGGCAAGCAGTCCTTTCTTCTCCATCGCATCGGAGAACTCGCGACCGACCTTGCCGTCCATGACGTGGTGCATCTGCTCTTCGCTGGAGAACAGGAAGGGCAGTGAGACCACATTGGTCATCGGCACGATCGGGCCCATCGGGCCGAGGTTGAAGTTGGCAAAATCGAGGGCGCCGTTGCGGGTCTGCTCGATGGCGTCCGGCTGGTTGCCCAGGACCCCGTTGTTGTAGACCTTCAGCGTCAGTTCGCCGTTCGTCTTCTCGGTCACCGCCTTGGCGAAGTGCTCGAGCGCGACAGTGTTGGGATAGCCTGGGGCGTGGATGTTCCAGCCGCGCCAGTTCTTGGCGCTGGCCTGGCCGCTGATCGCGACGGCGAGCACGGCGCCGGCAAGCGCTGCCGAGCGCAACATCGAAGTGAATGTCATGACGGGTTTCCTCCTTGGACCACTCGTATTATGAGCGCTTGTCATACAGATTTACAAATGTCATATTACATCTTACGGAATAGCCGTCAACACGACTCTTGGCGTATGTGCCGAGCTTGCAGGCGCGAACTTGAACCGCCGATTGTCGATGTATGGCTAAGGAGGATGACGTGGCTGTTGCAGCGGATGCGTTGACAGGAAGTGCCGATGTGAGGCCGGCGCGCGCTGAGGGGCGCGGCACGCTGGTCGGCGCGGTAGGCGCCGATCTGCGCCGGCTGATCACGGACGGTGAGATCAGGCCCGGCGACAAGCTGCCGAGCGAGGCCGCCCTGACGAAGAAATACAAGGTCAGCCGCACCGTGATCCGCGAGGCGATCGCCTCCTTGCGGGCTGACGGGCTGGTGGAGGCAAAACAGGGCGCCGGCGTCTTCGTGCTCAACAGCCAGCCGAGCACCGCTTTTCCCTTCCAGGCCTTCGACGGGGCGCGGATTTCCTCGATGATCGAGATGCTGGAGCTGCGCACGGCCATCGAAATCGAGGCTGCGGGCCTTGCCGCCGCGCGCCGCTCGCCAGCCCAGGAAGAGGCTATCTTCGAGCGCAGCCAAGACATCGATCGGCTGATCGTTGAAGGCAAGCCCACCACCGAGGCCGATTTCGCCTTTCATCTCGCCATCGCCGATGCCACCAACAATCCGCGCTTTCGCGAGTTCCTGGAGATGATGGGCCAGCGCGTCATCCCGCGCACGGTGCTGCAAGGCGATCATGCGGAAAAGACGCCGAGCAGTTATCTCGGCCAGATCCAGGCCGAGCACCGGGCCATCGCCGAGGCCATATCGGCGCGCGACGAGCAAGCCGCCCGCGAGGCCGTGCGCACCCACCTCAAGGGCAGCCAGGAACGTTACCGTCAACTGTTGCGGCAGAGCTGAGTGGGTGGCAACCTGTCATACAACTTATTGACTTCGGTCCGACAGCCGTTATCATCGCCGCCATTCCCGCCGTTACCAAAGAGGACGCCGCCGCACCATGCAGCCCAACGCCTTGAAGAGCGCGCTCGGCGCCGGCCTCCTGTCTTTTCCGGTGACGCCGTTTGGACCCGACGGCGGCTTCAACCCTGAGGCTTATGGCAAGCATGTGAACTGGCTGTCCGGCTTCGGCGCGAGCGTGCTTTTCGCCGCCGGGGGAACGGGAGAGTTCTTCTCGCTGGCACCGGACGAAATCCCGACCGTGGTACGCACCGCCAAGGCCGCCGCCGGTAAGACGCCCATCGTCGCCGGTTGCGGCTACGGCACCCGCATGGCCGTGGCGCTGGCGCGCGCCTCACAGGAAGCCGGCGCCGACGGCATCCTGCTGCTGCCCCAATACCTGATCGAGGCGAGCCAGGAGGGCCTTTATCGCCACATCAAGACGGTGTGCGAGGCGGTCTCCATCGGCGTCATCGTCTACAACCGCGACAACGCCATCGTGCAGCCCGACACCCTCGCGCGGCTGGCGCAAGGCTGCCCCAACCTCGTTGGCTTCAAGGACGGCTCCGGCGACATCGGCCTGGTGCGCCAGATCACCGCCACGCTGGGTGACCGGCTCACCTATCTCGGCGGCATGCCGACGGCGGAGCTTTTCGCCGAGGCCTATATGGGCGCCGGGGTGAACACCTATTCATCGGCCGTCTTCAACTTCGTGCCGGCGATGGCGCAGGAATTCTATGGCGCCCTTAAGGCCGGACGGCGCGATGTCGTCGACCGGTTGTTGATGGACTTCTTCTACCCCTTCCTGGCTCTGCGCAATCGCCGCAAGGGCTACGCCGTCGCCGCCATCAAGGCCGGCGTGCGGCTCGTCGGCTTCGATGCCGGACCGGTGCGCCCGCCCCTCACCGACCTGAGCGAGGAAGAAGAAGCGATGTTGGCGGCCCTCATCAAGCCTTACGCCCCATGAAGATCGAAGCCGTCCGCACCCACGTCCTCGACCATGGCCTGGAGCGCGCCTTTGAGAGCGCCTCGGCCCGCTTCACCCGCCGCCAGCACTGCCTGGTGGAGATCGTGTGCGATGACGGCACCGTGGGCTGGGGCGAGTGCCTGGGGCCGGCGCTGCCCAACGCAGCGGTGGTCAAGGCCTATGCGTCGGCGCTCATCGGGCGCGACCCGCTGGAAACCGAACGACTGTGGATCGCGCTCTATAATCTTCTGCGCGACCAGGGCCAGCGCGGCCTCGCGGTGACGGCGCTCAGTGGCATCGACATCGCCCTGTGGGATGCAAAGGGCAAGCATTTTGGCGCTTCCGTTTCTACCCTCATGGGCGGTCGCTTCCGCGAGCAGGTTGCCGCCTATGCCACCGGCGGCTTCCGCAAGGAGGGCCTTGACCGGGTGAGCGATCTCGCCGCCGAGACGGCTGGCTATGCGCGCGAAGGGTTTTCCGCGGTCAAGATCAAGATCGGCTTCGGTGTCGAGGAGGACCTGGCGGTGATCGCCGCGGTGCGCGAGGCAATCGGGCCGGATGTGCGCCTGATGATCGATGCCAATCACGGGTTTGACGTGCTGGAGGCATGTGAGCTCGGGCGCAAGGCGGAAAGGTTTGCCATCGACTGGTTCGAGGAGCCGGTGCTGCCGGAAGGGCTCGGCGCCTATCGCGCCGTGCGCGCCGGCCAGCCCTTGCCCGTTGCCGGAGGCGAGACCTGGCACGGGCGCCACGGCATGCTGGAGCCGCTCGCCACGCGCTGCGTCGATATCATCCAGCCCGACATCTGCGGTGTGGGCGGCTTCACCGAGGCGAAGCGGGTGGCCGACCTTGCCGCCCTCTACGGGGTGCGCTGCGTGCCGCATGTGTGGGGCACCGGGGTTGCCATCGCGGCGGCGCTGCAGTTCATGGCCGCCCTGCCCCCCGACCCGCCACGGCCGCAACCGCTTCACCCTATCCTCGAATTCGACCGCACCGAAAATCCCTTCCGCCAGGCCGTGCTCACCGCGCCCATCGAGCATGAAAAAGGCATGGTACGCATTCCCTCCGGCCCGGGGCTTGGCATCGACATCGACCGCTCGGCACTCGAGCACTTCGCATTGCACGACCAATGATGAGCGCCATTCCCGCCAACACCCGCCCGCTCGACGGTCCGCCGCCGCGCCTTTCGGCACCTGCCGCTGCCACCGACTGCCACATCCATCTCTATCTGCCGGGTCATGAGCCGCAGCCCGGCGGCCCGCCCGTTGCCGAGCTGGCAACGGTTGCCGATTATCGCCGGGTGCAGAAACGGCTCGGTATCGAGCGCGTGGTGATCACCCAGTCGAACGCCTATCAGTTCGACAACCGCGCCCTCCTGCAAGCGCTTCGAGAGCTCGGCCCGCAACGGGCGCGCGCCGTCATCTCCGTGAGCCCGGATATCGCGCTCGCCGATCTGAAGCCCCTGCACGATCTCGGGGTGCGCGGGGCGCGCATCATGAACCTGCCGGGCGGGGCAGCGAAGCTCGACGTCATGCCGGCGGTGGAGCGGCTGGTGCGCCAGCTCGGCTGGAGCCTCATCGTGCAGTTCAACGGACGCGACATCGGCCAGCACATCGAGGCGCTGAAGGGCATCCAGACGCGCTACGTCATCGACCATTTCGGCCGCTTCATGCCACCGGTTGCGCCCGACGACCCGCGCGTGGACGAGATGCTGCGACTTATCGACAGAGGTAATTGCTGGTTCAAGCTGTGCGGCTGCTACGAGGTGGGCGTGAGCGGCCCGCCGGGCTATGAGGACATGGCCGCGATTGCCCGGCGCGTCGTTGCCCATGCGCCCGAACGCATCATCTGGGGCTCCAACTGGCCGCATGTGGGGGTGCCGCGGTCGGACTATCCCGACGATGCCTCGCTGCTCGATCTGCTGCTCGACTGGGCAACGCCTGCCGAGCAGCAGAGAATCCTCGTCGACAATCCGCAAGAGCTGTACGGCTTTTGAGCCTGCCGGGCAGCGCCGGGAGAGCCATCACCCGCGGTCCAGCTCACCAGACGATCAGATAGAAATCAGCCGAGCGTCGTAGGCCGCAAAGTTCAGGGCATCTTGCCCTTCCCACCGTCATGGCCGGGCTTGATCCGGCCATCCTTTTCTTGGCCTGGCACGGGCGCCGCCAAAAGGATGCGCGGGTCGAAGCCCGCGCATGACGAGATTGGTTGGCCAAAGCACGATTTTATCTGACTGGATCATGCCCTAGCAATCCAGCGTCACCTGCCGCTCCCATTCGGTCAGGTGATGGCAGTACTGGTTCCACTCGCGCATCTTGAGATTGGTGTAGGCATCGCACACCTCCACCCCCAGTCCCTCGCGCAGCAACTTCGACTTGGAGAAGGCGCGGATGGCGTCGAGCAGGTTGAGTGGCAGCTTCTTGGCGTTCTTCACCTTGTAGCCCTCGGCATACATGTCGATGTCGAGGCGCTTGCCGGGGCTGGTCTTCTTCGCCACGCCATCGAGGCCGGCGACCAGGATGCCCGCCATCAGCAGATAGGCATTGGCCGTGTTGTCAGCGAGGCGCAATTCGAAGCGGCCTTCGTCCGGCACGCGCACCATGTGGGTGCGGTTGTTGCCGCCGAAGGTGACGGTGCTGGGCGACCATGTGGCCCCCGACAGGGTGCGCGGGGCGTTGATGCGCTTGTAGCTGTTGACCGTCGGGTTGGTGATGGCGGCGAGTTCCTCGGCATGGGCGATGAGGCCGCCGAGGAAATGATAGCCCGTGTCGGAGAGGCCGAGCTCGCCCTTTGAGTCGTGGAAGAGGTTCTTCTTGCCCGCAAGGTCCCACACCGAGATGTGCACATGGCAGCCATTGCCGGTAAGGTTGATGAAGGGCTTGGGCATGAATGTGGCGCGCAACCCGTGCTTTTCGGCAATCGATTTCACCATGAACTTGAAGAAGCACAGCTGGTCGGCCGTGGTCATGGCGTCGGCATAGTTCCAGTTGATCTCGAACTGGCCGTTGGCGTCCTCGTGGTCGTTCTGGTACGGGCCCCAGCCAAGCTCGATCATGGTCGAGCAGATTTCCTGGATGACGTCGAGCCGGCGCATGATCGCCGACTGGTCGTAGCAGGGCTTTTCCTGGGTGTCGCGATGATCGGAGATGGACGAGCCATCGGGATTGATGAGATGGAACTCCGGCTCCACCCCCGCCATCATCTTCATGCCTTGTTCGGTGGCACGGTCGATGACCCGCTGCAGCACGTTGCGCGGGGCCTGCTCGACCAGTTTTTGCTCCATCATCGGGTTGCCCGCCACCCAGGCCACCTCCGGCCGCCACGGCAGCTGGATGACGCTCGATGGATCGGGCATCACCATCATGTCGGGATGCGCCGGCGTCATGTCGAGCCAGGTGGCGAAGCCGGCAAAGCCGGCGCCCGACTTCTGCATCCCCGCCACCGCCTCGGCCGGCACCAGCTTGGCGCGCTGGGTGCCGTAGAGGTCGGTGAAATTGAACAGGAAGAACTTCACCTTCTTGTCCTTGGCATATTTCGCAAGATCGACGGCCATTCCCGCTCTCCCTCAACTGTTGCTTGCGCTCTTGGCGCCAACCCCTTCGACCGGACAGGTCCGCCCCTGCCCCGTGGAGACAATTCTATATCAGCCCGATAACCGCTTCTCAACTACCAGGAAACTTCATTTCACAGCATGAATGGCGCAAACGGGAACCTCAGCGGCTTTCGCGGTTGTAGCTGATGACCGAGAGGAAGCGGATCGGCAGGCTCCGCAGCTCTTCCGGCCCGTGCGGGGCCTGGGCATCGAAGAACAGCGAATCCCCCGGCGACAGGGCGAAGGTCTTGGCGCCATGGCGGTAGACCACCTCGCCTTCGAGCATGTAGATGAACTCCAGCCCGTCATGCTGGAAGATGGGAAACACGTCAGAGGCCTCCGTCAGCGCAATCAGATAGGGCTCGACGATGAGATTTCCGTGCGGGGTATGGCCGAGGAGCTGGTACTGATGCCCGGCACGGGTGCCCCGGCGCTCGATCTTGAGGCCCTCGCCGGCCTTGACGAAGGTGGCGTCATGGGTCTCCTCGAACGAGCGGAAGAGCGCGGTGACCGGCACATGCAGCGCTTTCGACAGGGCCTGCAGGGAGGATAGCGACGGCGAGGTCGAGCCGTTCTCGATCTTCGACAGCATGCCCGCCGAGATGCCGGACGATTTCGCCAGCTTCGAGATCGTCAGCCCGAGCTTTTCGCGAAAGCGCCGCACCTCGTGGCCGATGGCCTGCTCCAAGAGGCGCCCTTCGGCATTGCCCACGGCATGCGGGTTCTGCTCCATCGCCTCCACGCCGTTGCCGGCCTTGGTCTTGGTCTCCAACATGGCATCAACATAGTCCGCAAACGGTTCACGGCTCAAGCCGTCCGCGCTGCGACGAAAAAAGCACCGGCCGCAAGGGCCGGTGCTACGGTTCGTCAAGCTTCAGCCAGCGGCAGGATCAGTACCTGTCGATGGCGTCCCTCGCCTCGTCGCCGCGCGGATCGAGATCGATCTCGTGGCGTATCTCGCGCGCCTCGTTCCTGAACTGCAGCACGTGCCACCCGATCCAGAACACCAGCAGCAGAATGACCATCAGCACCTCGCTGCCCTGGAAGGGATAGATGGCGCCGACGTCCTTGAGGTCCACGGCCCAGCTTGTCAGTCCATTGGTTGACATGGGTTATCTCCTTTCTGCCTCAAGTCAGGCCTTGACCATGGCTTTTTCGGCCGCGCGGACATCGTCCACCGCCGCCCGATAGGCTTCCTCGGACTCGAAATCGAGGCCCTCAAGCTCCACCTTGCGCGGGATGCGCAACAGGCCCATGGAGTTGAGGATCATCGACACCACCCAGGCCGGCAGGAAACCAAGCACGCCGAACATGATGATGGCGCCGATGAAGTTCCCCCACGGGCTGATGGTGGCAAAGCCCTCATACGGCGAGGACGGCTGTCCCCACAGCATGAAGCCGGCGATGAGCAGGCCGACACAGCCGGCATAGCCGTGCACCGCCACCGCACCGACGGCATCGTCGAGCTTGAAGCGGCGCTCCACCCAATAGTGCAGCTTGTAGATGATCCACACCGTTACGGCGCCGACGAACACGGCCTGAATCGGATGATAGAGGTCGTTGCCCGCCGAGGCACCGATGACGCCGGCAAGCCCGCCCGAGTAAGTCCAGAACGGATCGCCCCTGGAGACCACATACGCCGTCATCAGGCCACCCGAAAGCGACATGATGAAGTTGAAGGTGATCGCCGACAGGGTGGTGGGAGCGAGATAGATGTTCGTCGCCGTCCACGTCTCGCCGGTGATTTGACCGGCAATGCCTGAAGGCGAGATCAGCGGCACGTTACAGGCGGCATAAAAGCCCCAGAAGCCGGTGTAGATCAGGAACAGCCCGATCGTCACCAGCCAGATGTTGTGGGGCGGGATGTCGCGCGGGGTCCCGTCCGGCCTGAACTTGGCCAGCCGCGGCCCCAGCACCACGAGCACGCCCAGCGCAAAACCGCCGGCGATCGCATGGATCACGCCGGATGCATAGGCGTCATGGTAGCCCAGATACTGCACCATCCAGCCGCCCGAGCTCCAGCCCCAGGCCGCATCGATGATCCAGGTGAAGGAGCCGATCACGACGGCCAGGATCCAGAACGCGCCCGACTGGATGCGCTCGATGACGGCACCCGACACGATGGATGCCGCCGTCCACGAGAACAACAGGAACGCTGCCCAGAACACGCCATTGAGGCGATGCCACAAGGCGGCCTGATCGGCACTGATCCCCAGATCGGGACTCGGCCCCGAAAGGTGTGTCGCCATCAGGGCGCTCCAGGGGCGTGCCGTGGTGGCGAGATCGAAATTGATCGGGCCGAACGGAAATTGCTGCACGCCGAAATAGAGCCACCAGCCGAACAGATAGAAGGTGATGCTGACCAGCGGGATCAGCATGGTGTTCTTCATCAGGGTGTGCAGGTGATTGCGCCTGCGGCTCACCCCCACCTCATACATGCAGAAGCCCACATGAATGAGGAACATGAACACAACGGTGACCCAGTAGTAGAACTCCGTGAAGATTACGGTGAGTGCGTCGAGATTGTTTCCCATCGAGTTTCCCCCCTACCAGTGATCCGAAGACGGCAAGTGGGATCGCAGCCGCGAAAGCAGCCGGGTGACGTCAACCGAAATATGCCCGGAGTTCCCGCCATTGTTTCCCAAATGCCTGCCTTTGTTATTGGGACCGTACCGGTAGGCTGGGTACGGCCCCTTCAAAGTCGAACCGGCTGGGATGGCGCCTTTTGTCGGCCCCCCCGCCCGACCGATTCAACCAAAGTCTAGCTGCAATCGCCTGACCCGTCGACCCGCTATGGACTTCAGCACATAGTTTGCCCACAGTTTACAGCCAAAGGCAAACCGATTTTGACCAACCGTAACCAATTTGCAGAACGCCGTAACATATTGAAATATATGTAATATCCTCCACCCGGCAGTCGGGCCGGCGGGAGCAGGGAGGGAAAATTCCATGGCCGAGGCACCATCTATCACGCTCGACTGGCTCAACGGGCCCGACATCGCACGGCTCGCAATGAGCGATGAGGAGATCCTCGCCGCCATCGAAGGCGGGCTCGAGGCGCAGGGCAACGGCGCCACGGTGATCGAGCCCAGGGTGCATCTGACGGCCGATCCGGCCTTTAACGGCCACTTCAACGTGCTGCGCGGCTACGTGGCGCCCTTGGGCTTCGCCGGGGTCAAGATCGTGAGCGATTATGTCGACAACTACAAGCACGGCCTGCCTTCGGAGATGGCGCTGCTCAACCTGTTCGACCCGGAAACCGGCATGCCCAAGGCCGTCATCGATGCAACCGCCATCACCGACATGCGAACCGGCGCGCTGACCGCGCTCGGCGCCCGCCACCTGGCGCGCAAGGGATCCAGGGTGCTCGGCCATGTGGGCGCGAGGGGCACCGCCTACTGGAACGTACGCCTGCTCGATCATTTCTTTGACTTCGACGAGATCCGGGTGCATTCGCGCCGTGCCGAAAGCCGCGAGGCTTTCGCGGCAAGGCTCGAACGCGACCTGGGCAAGAAGATCACCATCACCGAAACGTGGCAGGACTGCCTGGAAGGCGCCGACATCATGGTGGAGGCCGCGCGCCTCACCGAGCGCCAGGAGCTCTTGCGCACCAACTGGGTAAAGCCGGGCGTCACCGTCATCCCCTACGGCACCGTCAGCTCGCTGCAACTCAGCCTCACCGATGCCATCGACAAGATCGTGGTCGACGATCTCGGTCAGTTCCGCGCCGGCAAGCTGGGGGCGTTGAGGCCGCATATCGATGCAGGGCGCATCAGCGAAAAGGACGTGCACGCTGAGATGTGCGAGATCGTCACCGGCAGGAAGCCGGGACGCGAGAGCGAGACGGAAGCGATCCTCTTCTGGCATCGCGGCCTTTCCCTCTCCGACATCGCGCTGGGCGCGGCGATGCTCGCCAAGGCCAAGCACATGGGGCTCGGCCAGACCCTCGTCTATGCCTGAGCGGTCATCCCGACGTTTCCTGGATCCGAGTTTGCACCGTCACCCCGCCCCCCGATCAAGTCGGGGGCAGGCTGCGGCCGGGGTCCAGGGGCAACAGGCGATGCAGTGCGATGTGCCCCTGGATTCCGGCCTGCGCCACAATGACTGGAAGCGAGTAAATGAGTCGAAGCTGACGGCGCTGGTATAAAGCCCCCAAATTCGCGCTCTCAGGCTCTGAGGCGCTCGTTGTCCGGGTCGAACGGGCTTTCGGGGATGACGGTGGCCTTGTGCTTCTCGCCCAGGATCTTGATCTCGAGCTCTGTCTCTTCGGCTCCGTGCTCGGGCTTCACCATGGCCAGCGCCAGCGACTTGCCCACGCGCCAGCCAAAGCCGCCGGAGGTGGCGCGGCCGACCAGTTCACCATTGCGGTAGATCGGTTCCGAGCCGCGCGCATCGGCGTCGCTCACCCCGTGCACCTCCATGGTGACGTATTTCCACTTGTCGCCATCGGCATGGCGCGCAACCAGCGCATCGCGCCCGAGGAACTCGCCCTTGTTGGGATGCACGAAGCGGTCGAGCCCGGACTCGTAGGCCGAATACTCGATCGACAGTTCGCGCGGGATGAGGCGGTAGGATTTCTCGATCGCCAGCGACGTCATGGCGCGGATGCCGAAGGGCTTTATATCGAATTCAGCACCGGCCTCCATCACCGCATCGAAGATGGTGTTCTGCATCTCCATGGGGTGATGCAGCTCCCAGCCCAGTTCGCCCACGAAGTTGACGCGCATGGCCCGCGCCTCGGCGATGCCGACATTGATCATCTTGCCCGTCAACCACGGGAAACCGGCATTGGAAAGATCGGTGTCGGTGATCTTCCGCAGCACATCGCGTGAGGTCGGTCCCGCCAGCACCAGCACGCCATACTGGCCGGTCACCCTCTGCAGGCGGATGCCAGGCTCATCCGGCAGCAATTTGGTGAGCGTGTCCCAGTCATGGCGCTCAAAGGCACCGGGCCCCACCATGTAGAAGCTTTCCGGCCCGGTGCGCGAGACGGTGAACTCCGAGCGCACGCCGCCCCTCTCGGACAGGAGATGGCACAGGCCGGTACGCCCCACCTTCTTGGGGATGCGGTTGGCGAGGATCGAATCGAGCCAAGCCTCGGCCTTGGGTCCGGAGCACTCGTATTTGGCAAAGGCCGTCATGTCGAGCAGGCCCACCTTCTCGTGCACATGCCGGCACTCGTTGCCCACATGCTCGAAATAGTTGGAGCGGCGGAAGGACCAGATCTCCTTCACCTTCTCGCCCGGCGCGACGGGGGCGTGGTTCTCGTTGGTGAGGACATCGGGCTTTTCGATCTCGTCCGGGTCAAAACCGTAGCCGGGAGGCGCGAACCAGTTGGGCCGCTCCCAGCCGTAGACCGAACCGAACACGGCACCCAGCGCCTTCATGCGGTCATAGCAGGGCGAGCGCTTGAGCGGCCGGCCAGCGGGGCGTTCCTCATCCGGGTAGTGCAACGTGAAGACCATGCGATAGGCCTCCTCGTTCTTTTCCTTCAGGTACCCGCGCGAGGCGTAGGGGCCGAAGCGGCGCGGATCGACGCCCATCATGTCGATGGAGGGCTCGCCCTCGACGATCCATTCGGCAAGCTGCCAGCCGGCGCCGCCCGCTGCCGTGACGCCGAAGGAATGGCCTTCGTTGAGCCACAGATTGCGCCTGCCCCAGGCCGGGCCGACGATGGGCGAGCCGTCGGGGGTATAGCAGATGGCGCCGTTATAGACCTTCTTGATGCCCACTTCGCCGAAGGCCGGCACGCGGGCAATCGCCGTCTCGATATGCGGGCCCAGCCGGTCGAGGTCTTCCTGGAAGAGCTCGTACTCGGCATCCTCAGCCGGTCCGTCGATATAGCAGCAGGGTGCGCCCTTCTCGTAGGGGCCGAGAAGGAGGCCGCCGTTTTCCTCGCGCATGTACCAGGATGAATCCGACTCGCGCAGGACCCCCATCTCGGGCAGGCCCTTCTTCTGGCGCTCAACGATGGCCGGGTGCGGTTCGGTGACGATGTACTGGTGCTGGACGGGGATGACGGGAATATCGAGGCCCAGCATCTCACCCGTCTGGCGCACGAAGTTGCCGGTGGCCGTCACCAGGTGCTCGCAGGTGATGTCGCCCTTGTCGGTCTTCACCAGCCATTCGCCATTGGGCTTTTGCTCGATGCCGGTGACGCGGGTCTTGCGGTAGATCTGGGCCCCGCCGTCGCGGGCGCCCTTGGCCAGCGCCTGCGTCAGGTCGGCCGGCTGGATATAGCCGTCGTCGGGATGCTGGATGGCCCCTAAGATGCCGTCGGTCTCGCACAGGGGCCAGATTTCCTTGAGCTCATCGGGCGTGAGAAACTTGACCTTGACCCCGATGGTCTCGGCGACGCCGGCATAATAGTGGTACTCGTCCATGCGCACGGGCGTGCGGGCAAGGCGGATGTTGGAGACTTTCTTGAAGCCCACGTTCTGGCCGGTTTCAGCCTCCAGCCCGTCATAGAGCTTCACCGCGTATTTGTGGATCTGGCCCACCGAGTAGGACATGTTGAACAACGGCAACAGGCCCGCTGCGTGCCAGGTCGAGCCCGAGGTGAGTTCGTTGCGCTCGATCAGCACCACGTCCGACCAGCCCTTCTTGACGAGGGCATGGAGCGCGCCGACGCCCACCACGCCGCCGCCGATCACCACCACGCGCGCATGTGTCTTCATGATTGTCCTCCCGGTCGCTCGGGGGCGATTTTCCCCTTCGCTGGCGTCACCATAGTGAGCAGAATTCAACCGGCGTGAGACGGAACGACTGTCGCTACGCCATTTCCGACATCATCACCCGGCAAAGCCGCCATCGGCAAGATAGGCGCGTTCCTGAAGCGTCGAGGCGCGCCCGAGAATGGCATTGCGATGGGGAAAGCGCCCGAAGCGGGCGATGATGTCGCGATGCTCTTTGGCATAGGGCAGGTTCTCCGCCGGCCCGCGCGCCATGAAGAGGCCGACGCAGCGCTCCTGGGCGTCGATGTCCTCGGCATGCTCGAACGGCATGTACAGCCATTTCGCCACCGGTACTGGAAAAGCGTAATGATCTCCGCGGATTATCGAGCATTTGGCGAGGGCGAGGGCACGCTTGTCAGCGGCGAACATCAACGGGCTGCCGCGATGGATGTTGCGCGAGAACTGGTCGAGCAGGATGACGAGGCCGAGCGCGCCCTCGGCCGTTTCACCCCAATCATGCAGGTGGCCGGCACGCCCCTCGGCCACAAGATCCTTGAAGCGCACCGAGAGCTCACCATCAAAGGCGGCATCCTTGGTGAACCAGCGCGCCGGGCCGGCGGCGGTCCAGAAATCGATGATGTCACGTGCAGTCGTCATAATAACCCTTTGAGTTTAAAGACCGAATTCCCCGAATGGGATGAACGAGACCATGTCGCCCCCGACCACCTGCGTCACCTCCTCGGTGACCTCGATCAGGCCTTCGGCGCGGGTGAGCCCCGAGATCAGGCCGGAGCCGTCGCGGGGAAATTTCATCGCCACCTGGCGGCCATTCTTCACCTCCAGCCAGCCGCGCCAGAACTCGCGCCGCTCGGCTTTCTTGTTCGGGATGACAAATCCGGCGGGCACGAGAAAGCGTCGCGGCGGGTGCCAGATAGCGCCCTGAAGACGCGCGAACATGGGCTGAACATAGAGCAGAACAGTGATGAACGCGGCCACGGGATTGCCGGGAAGAGCAAAAAACACTGTGTTCCGCACCTGTCCCATGGCCAGCGGCCGACCGGGTTTGACGGCGATCTGCCAGGCATGGAGCGAGCCCATCTCCTGGATGGTCTCGACCATGTAATCGGCCTCGCCGCGGCTCGCCCCGCCGGTGGTCAGGATCACATCGGCGCACGCGGCGGCATCGGCAATGGCCTTGCGCACCGCCCCGCGTTCATCGGGCAGGATGCCGACATCGAGCACCTCAGCCCCCGCCGCCGCCATCAGGCCCGACAGCAGGGCGTGGTTGGAGTCATAGACCTGCCCCGGCTTCAGCGGCGTGCCCGGGCGCACCACTTCATCGCCGGTCGAGACCAGCGCCACCCGCAAGCGACGGGCGCAGGCGATGCGCGCCTTGCCGGTCGAGGCGATGGCGGCCAGTTCCTGCGGCCTGAGGCAGGTGCCGGCGCTGACCACCTCATCGCCCGCCTTCACATCCTCGCCGGCGGCCCGCGTGTTGGCACCCTTCTTCACGCCGGAAGGGATGACGATGTCGTCGCCCAAAACCGTCACGTCCTCCTGCATGATGCAGGTATCGGCGCCTTCGGGCATGGCCGCGCCGGTAAAGATGCGCGCTGCCGAGGCGGGCGGGAGCGGGGCATCGGGGGTATGCCCGGCGGTGATGCGCATGGTGATCGGCAGCCGGCTTTCGCCGCCCCCGAGGCTTCGATGCGCCACCGCATAGCCGTCGACAGCGGCGTTGGTGAAGGCAGGGACGTTGCGCGGCGCAGTGATGGCTTCGGCGAGGATGCGGCCCAGCGCATCGTCGACCGCGACCGTCTCGGGCTCCGTCACCGGCGACAGGCGCTCGAGGATCAAGGCCACGGCCTCGTCATGCCTGAGCCGGTCGCGGTCATGCAGGAAGCAATCATCGAGAAGGCGGCGCTTGCCCGTCATCGCGTCTCAAGCTCCATCTTCGCCACTACGAAATCGGCGATCGCCTCGACATCGTCGCGCGAAAAGACCGGAAGCGCCTCGCCCTGCAGCGGAGCCGCAGTGGCAATGGCGACGACTGTCCCGTCTTCATTGTCGATCGGCGGATGAGGAAGGGATGGATCGCGCACCTCGATCTTGGGGAAGCTGTCGCGCTTGTAGCCTTCCACGATGATGAGGTCGGCGGGGCCGATCTTGGCCAGCACCTCATCGAGCGTGGGCTCGGGCTCACGCGCAAGCGAATGGACAATCGCCCACATGCGCCGCGATACCACAGCCACCTCCTGCGCACCTGCCTGGCGATGGCGGAAGCTGTCGCGGCCCTCATGGTCGATGTCGAAAGCATGATGGGCGTGCTTGATGGTAGCGATGCGGTAGCCGCGCGCGGTGAGCAGGCGCACCAGCCGCTCGACCAGCGTCGTCTTGCCGGTGTTCTTGAAACCGGTGATGCCGATCACCTTGCGGTTCACGCGGAGAATTCCCTTGCGATCCGTTCCGCCTCGGCGAGATCGTCCGGGGCGTTGGCGTTGAAGAAGGGATCGTAGGGGCGGGCCGCGAACTGCGCAACGGCGAGCCGGTAGCGGGCGGTGAAGCGGTCCACCTTGCGCAAATCCTCATCCACCATGGCCCGCTCGAGGGCATCGGCAATGGCAACCGGCCACAGGCCGAAGACCGGGTGATGGCGCCCGTCGGAGGCAGCGGTGGCCAATTCAGCGCCGTCGTCTTCGGCGGCTTCGACGAGGCGCGCCACCAGATCGCGCGGCAGGAACGGTGTGTCGGTTGCCGCCGTCACCACGTGGGTTGCGTCCGGCGCCTCGGTTTCGGCCCAGCGCAGGCCGGCAAGGACGCCCGCCAGCGGCCCGGCAAAGCCTTGCACCGGATCCGCCACGACCGGCAGGTCATAGGGCGCAAAGCGGGCGGGATCGCCATTGGCGTTGAGGACGATGCGCTCCACCTGGGGCCTGAGACGTTCGATGACGTGATCCAGGATTGGCCGTCCCTCAAGCCGGATAAGGCCCTTGTCGCCCCCGCCCATGCGCCGCGCAAGCCCGCCAGCCAGAATGCAGCCGATGATCTTGGGGGCGGTCATGCGCTCGCGGCCCCTGCGTGCGCTTTGTTCCTTCTTTTGTCATTGCCGGACTCGTTTCGGCAATCCATAGCCGCCGCCAGTGCGATACGGTTGAGGCGGTGGTTATGGATGCCCGCAACAAGCGCCGGCATGATAATCAGTGTGGGTGGGCTCAATCGTCGCCTCCGGCGCCTTTGCGCGCATGGCGGCGGTCTTCTTCCTCGATCGTCCCGGCGTCGGCATCGAAGACGATGCGCTCCAGGCCCGACAGCGCCACGAAGCGCTTGCCTCTGGCGCGGCCGATGAGGGTGAGGCCAGTCTGGCGCGCCAGTTCCACGCCCCAGGCGGTGAAGCCCGAGCGCGAGGCGAGGATGGGAATGCGCATGGCGACGCATTTGAGGATCATCTCGGAAGTAAGCCGGCCGGTGGTGTAAAAAATCTTGTTCTCAGGGGTGACCTTGTTGAGGAACATCCAGCCGGCGATCTTGTCGACGGCATTGTGGCGGCCGACGTCTTCCACATAGACCAGCGGCCGGTCGGCCTCGCACAGGACGCAGCCATGGATGGCGCCCGCCTTGAGATAGAGCGATGGCTGCATGTTGATCTTCTTCGCCAGGGCATAGAGCCAGGAGGTGCGGATCACCGCGTCCTTTGCGAGCTCGATCTGCTCGATGGTCTCCATCAGGTCGCCGAAGACGGTGCCTTGCGCGCAGCCGGAGGTGCGCACCTTCTTTTTCAGCTTGGCTTCGAAATTGGTGCTGCGCGCGGTGCGCACCACTACCACATCGAGGTCGGCGTTATGCTCGATGGCGGTGATCTCGTCATCGGCCTTGAGCATGCCCTGGTTGAGCAGATAGCCCACCGCCAGCCAGTCGGGATGATCCCCGATGGTCATGGCGGTGACGATCTCCTGGCTGTTGAGGAAGATGGTGAGCGGGCGCTCGTGCACCACGTGCTGGGCGATGCGCCTGCCCTCCTGGTCGATGCCCTCGACCGCATGCGCCAGCTCCGAAGACTTAGGGTTCGGCGCGACGAGGAACTCGCGTTGGGCGGGGGTATCCATCACGGCGCTGCCGCATAGATGCGCTGCGGCGGCACGTGCAGGACGATCTCGTCGCCCACCGCGATATCACCCGGCTTTTCCACCCACGCCACCACGCCGCGCTTGTGCTGGGCAGCGGCTATGAAGGCCGATCCCTTGCCGGGGCGATGGCTCTCGATCACATCGGCCACGAAGCGGCAAGGAGCATTTTCCATATCGACGATGAGGGTGGCGCCGGAGGAGAACATCAGGCGGGTCGAGGGCGGCAGCAAGCTGAGATCGGGAATGCCGCGCGTCACCAGATTGGCGCCCACCCATTCAGGCGACAACGCATCGAGGCCCATGCTGGCGGCGATGTCGGCCAGTTCCTCCTGCGAAAGGATGGAAAGCTGGCGCGTGTTGGCAACTTCTGTGCCGCGCCGGTATTGCGTCACCATGCGGCTGTCAGAGGGGCGCGTGCGTCCGCCATGGCAGTCGCCCTCGATGCCGTCGAAGCTGAGGGTAAAGTGCTCGCGGAGTGACTTTTCGAGACCGGTGGCGCGGTCGGGATTGGCGAGCAGCGCCGCCACCGTGCCGGTGAAGCCGAGCTTTGTCAGTATGGCCATGGGATCAGCCTCCAGCGGGTCCCGAGATCATCGCCGCCAGCGCCTCGGGCAGTGTGCCCTCGAAGTCGTAGGCGACCGGGCCCGTCATCAGGATGTGATCGTCGCTTTCGCGCCATTCGATCTTGAGATCGCCGCCCGGCAGCGTGACGGTCACCATGCGCCCGGTGAGGCGCCTCCGTGCGCCGGCCACCGCCGCGGCGCAGGCAGCGGTGCCGCAGGCGCGCGTCAGCCCGGCGCCGCGCTCCCACACGATCAAGGTGATGCGGTCGCGGGCATCGACACGCGCGAGCGAGATGTTGGCGCGCTCGGGAAACAGCGGGTGATGCTCCAGCATCAGCCCCACCTTGGCGAGGTCGATGACGCCAAGGTCCTTGACCCAGAAAATGCAGTGCGGGTTGCCGACATTGACCACCGAGGGCGTGTGGATGAGGGGGGCATCGATGGGCCCCACCTGCAATTCGATGCCGCGGGTATTGTGGAAGGGCTCCGACAGGGGGATGTCCTCCCAGCCGAAACGCGGCACGCCCATGTCGACGGTGACGAGGCCGTCGCCGGCGGGTGCGCACTCGAGCAAGCCGCCGGTCGTGTCGATGCTGGCGCGGGCGCGCCCGGTCTCCTTGAACAAGAGATCGGCGATGCAGCGCGAGGCGTTGCCGCAGGATTCGACCTCGCCGCCCTCGTTGTTCCAGATGCGCATGCGCACATCGGCCCTGGGCGACGGCTCGATGACGATGAGCTGGTCGCAGCCGATGCCAGTGTTGCGGTCGGCGATGGCGCGCGCGGCCTCCTCGCTGATCGAAAGCGGCCGCGCGCGGGCATCGAGCACCACGAAGTCATTGCCGAGGCCGTTCATCTTGCGGAACGGCAGGTCGATGTTCTGGGCGGCGGCGGCGGTCATGCCTCCTTATATGGGCAAAGGGGCAAGGTGGGCCAGAGGCGCGTATCAGGAAGCAAAGCCCAGTTGGCGGCGGATGGCGGCGGGCGCGATGCCCGCCTTCCGCAGCGCGGCGAGGCTCTCATCGCCGGCCGACTTGGCGAGCTTGCGGCCGGTTTCGTCGCCGATGAGACGGTGGTGGCGGTAGCGCGGCTCGGGAAGGTCGAGCAGGGCCTGCAGCAGGCGGTGAATATGGGTGGCATAAAAGAGGTCGTGGCCACGCGTCACATGGGTGATGCCCTGCAGCGCATCGTCGCTGACCGCCGCCATGTGATAGCTGGTGCCGATGTCCTTGCGCGCGAGGATGACATCGCCCCATAGCTCGGGATGAACGGGCAGCAAACCCGTCTCGCCCTTGGGTCCGGTGGCCTCCTCGAAAAAGGTGAGAGCGCTGGTGCCGGACAAATGGAGCGCCTTTTGCAGATCGAGGCGCAGGCTATGCGGTTCTCCGGCATCCAGTCGGCAGGCGCGTTCATCGGGCGACAGCCGGCGGCAGATGCCGGGATAGACGGGGGCACCGTCCGGATCGCGCCGTTCGGGCCTTGCGCGCTCGATATCGAGACGCGAGCAGAAGCAGGGGTAGACGAGGCCCATCGCCCCAATCCGGTCGAGGGCGCGGGCATAGTCGGGCATATGTTCGGACTGGCGCCTGACCGGTTCCTCCCAGATAAGGCCCAACCAGGCAAGATCCTCCAGCGCCGCGTCCACATAAGCTTGCGGGCAGCGCGCCACGTCGATGTCCTCGATGCGCACCAGGAAGCGGGCATCCATGGCTTGCGCGGTCTCATAGGCATAGAGCGCGCTGAAGGCATGGCCGAGATGCAAGCGGCCATTGGGGCTGGGGGCAAAGCGCAAGGCGGGCCTCGTCATGGGCCGCGCTATAGGGCAAATTCACAGGCGAAGGAATCGTCAATGACGCGCCTAATCGAGAGCATGCACGACATCGCAGCCGCCGCTGATGCGCTCATCGCGGTGGAGCCGCGCTTTGCCGCGCTGGTGGAGACGAGCGGCCTGCCGCCCTTGCGGCGCGCGCCGGCAGGCTTTACCGGGCTTGCCGCGATCATCGTCGAGCAGCAGATCTCGCTGCATGCCGCCGCCGCCATCCTCAAGCGGCTGAAAGAGGCTGTCTCGCCCCTCACCCCGCAAGGGCTGATCGCCGCCGGACCGCAAGTGATGACAGAGGCGGGACTGTCGCGCGCCAAGATCGCCAGCCTGACAGCGCTTGCCGAGGCGGTGGCGGCGGGCCGCCTCGACCTCGACGGTCTTGATCAGCTCGATGACGCAGAGGCATCGGCCTTGCTTCGCGCCGTCAAGGGGATCGGGCCGTGGACGGCCGATATCTATCTCCTCACCTGCCTCGGGCGCCCCGATGTGTGGCCGGCGGGCGATGTCGCCTTGCAGACGGCGGCGGGCATGGTGCTGGAGCTTGCAGAGCGCCCGCAGCCCCGCGCCATGCTGGTGCTGGCCGAGCCGTGGCGGCCGTGGCGGGCGGTGGCGGCGCGGCTGTTGTGGGCACATTACCGGCGGGTGCGGTTTCGCACTATGCCGGAAATGGCCTGACGAGGCCCTATTCACGTCTCCGTCACACACGATATAGTGAAGGGATGATCGTTACCGAGTTGGGAGGGTCAAGCGTGTATCATGCCGCACCGCCGCCCGAAGCCTGTCCTGCGCTGGTGCTCAATGCCGATTACCGGCCCTTGAGCTATTATCCCCTGTCGCTGTGGTGCTGGCAGGACACGGTGAAGGCGGTGTTCATGGAACGCGTCAACATCGTCTCCGAATATGACCGCGTCGTGCGCAGCCCGCGCATCGAATTGCGCCTGCCCAGCGTGGTCTCGCTCAAGAGCTATGTGAAGCCGGCGCGCTTTCCCGCCTTCACCCGCTTCAACGTCTTCCTGCGCGACCGCTTCGCCTGCCAGTATTGCGGGGCGCGCGAGGATCTGACCTTCGACCACCTCATCCCGCGCTCGAGGGGCGGCCAGACCACCTGGGACAACGTCGTCACCGCCTGCGCCCCGTGCAACCTGAGGAAGGGCGGCAAGCTGCCGCGCCATGCCGGCATGGTCCCCATGCGCGCGCCCGACCGGCCGACGGTGCGCGAACTGCACGCCAACGGGCGCCATTTCCCGCCCAACTACCTGCACGAAAGCTGGCAGGACTATCTCTACTGGGATACCGAGCTGGAGCCGTGAGCCGGTGCGGGCCGCCTGGCGCCCCACAGCGCCAGCCCCACCGCGACCAGCGAGATCACCACGTTCCAGCCGGCGAACGACAGGCCGATGAAGCGCCATTGCGCCACGTCGCAACTCACCGCCTTGGCAGTGGACAGATTGGGCAGGCCGCCCGACAGCCCGGCGCCGAAGGTGCACGAATTCGGGGCCCGGCCACCATTTCCACTCCACCCCGGCGTGGTAGCCGCCGAGAAAGGCCGAGGCGAGCATCATCAGCGCCACCAGCAACAACCCGCGCCTGACGATGCGCGCCTTGCCGGGATCAGCCAGGATGAGCCACATGAGCACCACCACCAGCGGCACCACGGTGTAGTAGATCATGCGCTGCTTGAGGCATAGCGGGCATGGGATATAGCCGCCGAGGATCTGGAAACCCCAGGCCCCGGCAATGGTCGCGGCGGTGAGGAGGAAGAGCAGGATCACCGCCTGTCGGGTGTGATTGTTGTTCATATCGCGAATTCCTAGCAGGCGGGGGTCATGCCGCCGAGATACCTGGCGGCGACATAGAGCAGGATCAATAGACCGGCAACGATGGCGGCAATGAGGCCCAGCCGGCGCTCGATGAAGTCGCGGATCGGTTCGCCCCAGTTGCGCAAGGCCCAGGCCAGGGCAAAGAAGCGCGCCCCGCGCGCCACCAGGCAGGAGGCAACGAAGAAGGTGAAGGAAATGCGCACCACGCCGGCCAGGATGGTCACCACCTTGATGGGCGGCAGATGGGCAAGACCGGATGTCACCAGCAGCAGCATGATGGTGTCCTCGCCGGTGCAGGCGCGCAAGGACTCGAAGGTGGCGAGCTTGCCGTAGAAGGCGAGGACGGGCTTGGCCACCGTCTCATAGGCGAGGTAGCCGAGGAAATAGCCGGCGATGCCGCCTGCCGTCGAGGCGAGGGTGGCGATGAGGGCATAGCGCCAAGCTTTTTGCGGCCGGGCCAGCGCCATGGGCAGGAACAGGACGTCGGCCGGCACCAGGAACACCGAGCTTTCGATGAAGGCGATGAAGGCGAGCCACGCCTCGGCCATGGGCCGGGCGGCCAGCGACAGCGTCCAGGCATAAAGGCGGCGCAGCATTCAAGATGCGTTACAGCCCGGCGCGCGATTCGCCAATTCCGGTTGACGTCGCCGCGCGCCCAACTATAGTCGCGCGCCGTTGCCCCTGTGGCGGAATTGGTAGACGCGGCAAACTCAAAATCTGTTGCCTGCAAGGGCGTGCTGGTTCGAGTCCGGCCAGGGGCACCACAACATCAAGAAATCCGCAGTTTTCAGCCAATTTATGTGTCATTAAATCCTTATTTTGACAGCAAAATGACAGTAACTAATACGACAACATCGGCTCGCAATTAGCCTGATTCAGCCCGCCTTCGACTCGGGTACCGGTATCCCGCTGGCCAATCGAGACTGACATCATCGACGGGCTGGCCTCGGTTTGCCCGTCTTTCCGTTTGAAGGAGTCGAGACAATGTTGAGATGGCTTTGCACCGTGGCTGTTGCGCTGGTGGCGATAGGGCTTTTCCACAAAGCGGTGCAGTGGATAGACGGTCCGGCGCCCATCGTCGAGGCTCAGTACCTTCGGGTCGCTTTGCGGGGGCCGGTACTGGAGTGGCAAGACGGCAAGGCCGTGGTGGTGGGTCTGCCCAAGCCCGTAGCCACCCCTGAGGCTCCCGCCAAGGCGATCTGTAATTGGGCTCACTCCGAGGGATGCGGTGCACCCCAGGTGACGAGTTGGAATGAGGGGGTGGAGTACATCTATGGTTACGGCACAGCCTTTACCCATGGACGGTTCCGGAGGGCCTACAGTACCTTCCCCGCCACTTTGGACAGTCATCACCGGCCCGCCTGACTTGAGTTGGACTTTATCGCCCAAGGGGCCTCTGGGTCTAGGCTGATGACGCATATTGATCGGTGTGGCTTTGAAACCACGACCTTTACAGGAATGACGATACACACAGGTGACTACCCCGCGAAAAACGCGCAGGATGCCGCATTGGCAAGTGAACTTTGGACTGGCCCAGACATGGAAGTCGCATCGCACTCTTGGATCGACTGCATCAAAGATTGGCAAACCCTGATTGCAGCCATTCTAGCGATAGGGGCCGCCTGGTTTTCAATCAGTCAAATTAAAAAGAAAATATTACTGCAACAAGAAGCAATAAATTTCGATAAAGAGCGACATAAGCAAGCGCAAGAGAAAAAATCTCTCGCAGTGAGAGCCCAAATGCCGGAGCCTTAAGTGCGATATGCGCCTATACTGATGCGTGCATGACGTTTGTCGAAGGTTCAAGGAAGAGTTTTCCGCCCGCACCAACTGAATAAATTCAGATTTTACAGAGCGCCATTGAATATATATCTCCCACTTCTGCACAAGAATTGTTTGAACTTACTTCATTTTATCAAGTTTATAACGCTCGATTACAAACGTTCGCAAACAATATATCTGGTTATATCGTAGAAGAAATTATGTATTATGTTGTGTTACTTCGATTTTTTGCGGTAAAATTATTTGATTATGCAAGAAATGAAGAAAAAACTGTGAGTTTCGGCGAACTAAAGCGATCTGATATGATTTCATCACTTAGGCAAACTGTTGGATTGGAAAAATACTTTCGTGACGAAGAGAAATATGCGGGTGTAGTCAAGATTATCGAGCGGCGGCACAGCGAAGAGTGAGCGTAGGCGAAAAAATAATTTCGGCAATACAGTTCAATTAAATAATAATAACCGATATTGAACAGCTTCAGCGCTCAGCGAGTTGCCCGG
>CAVYOQ010000067.1:0-54506 GCA_963770075.1 uncultured Alphaproteobacteria bacterium | reverse complement strand
CGCCCGCGGCCACTTCAGTCTCGATCGCCGTCAACAGATCCTCCAGCCCCTCGCCCGTTTTCGCCGAGATGGCGACGGTGCGCGCCCGCCGCGCCGCCGCGTTCATCGCCGCTGACCGCGCCACCGGCTCCAGCAGGTCGATCTTGTTCCACACCTCGATGATGCGCTCGCGCCGATCGGCGCCAATGCCGAGTTCGTCCAGCACCGTGTTCACATCGGCGGCCTGCGAGTCGCTGTCGGGATGCGAGACATCGCGCACATGCACGATGACGTCGGCCTGCACCACCTCCTCCAGCGTCGACCGGAAGGCGGCGATGAGGGTGGTGGGCAGATCGGAGATGAAGCCCACCGTGTCGGAGAGGATGACCTTGCGGCCCGAGGGCAGGCCCAGTTGCCGCATGGTCGGATCGAGGGTGGCGAAAAGCAGGTCCTTGGCCGTCACGGTCGCCTTGGTCAACGCGTTGAACAGGCTCGACTTGCCGGCATTGGTGTAGCCGACCAGCGCCATCACCGGATAGGGCACCCGCTCCCTGCCCTTCCTGTGCAGCGCCCGGGTGCGGCGCACATGGGCAAGCTCGCGCTCGATGCGCGACATGCGCTCCTGGATGAGGCGGCGGTCGGCCTCGATCTGCGTCTCGCCCGGCCCGCCGAGGAAGCCGAAGCCGCCGCGCTGGCGCTCCAGATGGGTCCATGAGCGCACCAGCCGCGATTTCTGCCAGGTGAGGTGCGCGAGTTCGACCTGCAGGCGCCCTTCGCGCGTGCGCGCCCGGCGGCCGAAGATTTCCAGGATGAGGCCGGTGCGGTCGAGCACCTTGGCCTTGGTCGCCCGCTCCAGATTGCGCTGCTGGCCGGGCGAAAGCGTGCAATCGAACACGATCAGCCCGGCATCCGTCTCCTCCACCAGCCGCGCCAGTTCGGCGACCTTGCCCTGCCCGAGATAGGTTGCCGGCGTTCTGCGGGCAAGCGGGGCGATGAGGCTTGCGGTGATATCCAGATCGATGGCGCGCGCCAGCCCCGTCGGCCTCGTCCAGGCGGGCCTCGGGCGTGCGTGCGCCCTCGGCGCCCTTGAGCGCCGGATGGACGATGATGGCACGCGCTGTCGCCTTGCGCGGCCGTTCGGTGCGGCCGGATGCCCGATCAGTCGCCAGTTGAGTCCTCTTCGTACAGGCTGATCGGCTGGCTCGGCATGACGGTGGAGATGGCGTGCTTGTAGACGAGCTGCGAGAGCCCGTCGCGCCGCAACAGCACGCAGAAATTGTCGAACCAGGAGATGACGCCCTGCAATTTCACCCCGTTCACCAGGAACACGGTCAACGGAATCTTGTTCTTGCGGACGTGGTTGAGGAAAGTGTCTTGCAGGTTCTGGGGCTTGTCTTGTGCCATTATATGCCCTCTCGGGTTCTTGCGGCCGGTCGTTGCTCTGGCAACGCCGCCGAATGTTGCGAGGCGTTTGATTTCTGCAATTCACGGCTCGGATCGCCTCGTTCCGGCCGTGTTGAGGCCCATCAGGCTAGCACAATTCGCCTGACGCCGCGACAACCAAACAGCGGCACACCCGGACAGGCATCAGAAATACTCCATGCTGACGCGGAAGAGCTGCTGAATCTGTTTTGCCTGCTCGCGCAGGGCAAACACGATGACGCGGTCGCGCGGGCGGATTTCGCTCGATCCGTGCGGGATGATCACCTTGTCGTCGCGCACGATGGCACCGAGGCGCATGCCCCTGGGCAGGTCGGCCTCGCGCAACGGCTTGCCGATGAGCGGCGAGGTTTCCAGCGCCTCGGCCTCCACCACCTCGCCCTCACCGTTCATCACCGGATGCACGCCGCGGATACGCCCGCGGCGCACGTAGCGCAGGATCGAGGAAACCGTCACCGAGCGCGGATCGATGAAGCTGTCGATCCCCAGCGGCCCCGCGAGCTGTCCGACATCGAGGCCGGACACCAATGCCATCGAATGCAACGCCCCCTCCTGCTTGGCCAGCACCGCCGCGAGCACGTTCACCTTGTCGTCGTTGGTGAGCGCGATGAAAACCTCGGTCTGGGCGATGCCCGCTTCGCGCATCACCTGCTGGTCGAGGGCACTGCCGTGCAGCACGATCGAGCGCTTCAGGTCCTCGGCGATGATCTCGGCGCGCTCGCGGTTCGATTCGATGATGCGCACCCGGATGTTGCGGTCGCGTTCCTCCAGCTTGTGCGCCACGTAGCGTCCGATGTTGCCGCCGCCGCCGATCAGCACCCGCCGCGCCGGTCGCTCTTCGTGGCCGAACAGGCCGAGCACGCGCGTCGCCTGGCTGCGCTCGGCGATGACGAACACCTGATCGCCCGATTGCATCTGGTCGCCCCCGTGCGGCACCATGAGCTTGCCCTCGCGCACCACGCCCACCACCACCGCGTTGAGATCGGGAAACAGCTCGGTGAGCTGTTCCAGTGGCGTGTCGACGATGGGGCAGTCGTCGCGCAGCGCGATGCCCATGGCCACGATGCGCTCCTCGGCGAAATAGATGGTGTCGAACGCCCCCGGCAGTTCCAGCCGCCGCAGCACCATTTCGCCCACCGCCAGTTCCGGCGAGATGACCACGTCGATGGCAGTGTGGTCGGACGAGAACAGATTGCGGTATTCCGGCTGCAGATAGGACTGGTCGCGCACCCGCGCGATGCGGGTGGGGATGGAGAAGATGGCGTGCGCCACCTCGCAGGCCATCATGTTCACCTCGTCGGTGAAGGTAACGGCGATGATCATGTCGGCCTCGCGCGCGCCTGCCCGCTCCAGGACGTCGGGATGGGCGCCGTGGCCGACGATGCCCTTGCACGTCGAGACTGTCGGAGAGCGATTGCACCAGTTGCGACGAGACGTCGATCACGGTGACGTCGTTGCCTTCCCCGGACAGGCGCTCGGCGATGCCGCGGCCGACCTGGCCTGCCCCGCAGACGATGATTTTCATGGCCGCCCGGCCCCCCGCTCAGTGCTTGGCGGCTTCACCCTTATCAACCGGCTTCGGCTTCGTCGAGGCGTGATGCGGCGGTGATCCCCAACAGCTTGATCTTGCGATGCAGGGCCGATCGCTCCATGCCGACGAAGCTGGAGGTGCGCGAGATGTTGCCGCCGAAGCGGGAAAGCTGGGCCATGATGTAGTCGCGCTCAAACATTTCGCGCGCCTCGCGCAAGGGCAGCGCCATGAGCTGTTCGCTGCCGGCCGGATTGACGGCGGCGGGTATGGCCGAGCCGATCTCGGAGGGCAGCATCGCCGCGGTGATTTCGCTGTCGGCATCGCCGCCGGCGAGAATGAGCAGCCGTTCCACATTATTGCGCAGCTGGCGCACATTGCCGGGCCAGCCGTGCATCTGCAGGACCGCGATGGCATCCTCGCCGATGCTCCTGAGCGGCTGGCCCGAGCTCTGCGAGAAATGACGGGCGAAATATTTCACCAGTTCGGGGATGTCCTCGCGCCGTTCGGCCATCGGCGGCAGCTCCACGGGAACCACGGCGAGGCGGTGGAAGAGATCCTCGCGAAATGCGCCGGCCTGGATGAGCTGGTCCAGATCGCGGCTGGTCGACGACATCACGCGCACATCGACCCGTACCTTCTTGGCCCCGCCCACCCTCTGAAAGGTCTGCTCGACCAGGACGCGCAGCACCTTGCCTTGCGTCTCCAGCGGCATATCGGCCACTTCGTCGATGAGCAGCGTGCCGCCGTGGGCCTCCTCCAGCGCCCCGATGCGGCGGGTGCCGCCCTCTGGGTCCTCGATGCCGAAGAGCTCTTCTTCCATGCGCTCGGGCGCCATGGTGGCGGCCTGCAGGATGACGAAGGGTCCATCGGCGCGGGCCGACCACTGATGCAGCGAGCGCGCCGCCAGCTCCTTGCCGCTGCCGGGGGCGCCAAATATCATCACCCGACTGTTGGAGGGCGCGATACGCTTGAGCGTCTGGCGCAACTGGCGCATCACCTGCGAGGTGCCGATCAGCTCTGTCTCCACCCCGGCGCGGCCGCGCAACTGCTCGTTCTCGCGCCTGAGCCGCGAGGTCTCCAGCGCCCTGGTGACCACCAGCACCAGCCGGTCGGCCTTGAACGGCTTTTCGATATAGTCGTAGGCGCCGAGCTTGATGGCCGAAACCGCGGTCTCGATGTTGCCGTGGCCGGAAATGATTGCCACCGGCAGGTCAGGATGCTCGTCCTTGATGCGCTTGAGCACATCGAGGCCGTCGAGACGCGAGCCTTGCAGCCAGATATCGAGGATGACCAGCGACGGCCGCCGGTCCGCTACCGCTGCGAGGGCGGAATCCGAATCGCCGGCCAGGCGTGTCTCATAGCCCTCGTCCTCGAGAATGCCGCCGATCAGTTCGCGGATATCGGTTTCGTCATCGACGATGAGGATGTCAGCGGCCATCTACCGTCACTCCTTTTGTTGCGACTTTTGCGCCCTTCTTCTTGGGCTTGGGCTTGGGCGGCTCGGGCGGTTCCTTGCCGGGCAGCGGGCGGAACACCAGCTTGACGAGGGCGCCTTGCCCGCCGTGGAAATCGCCCGGGGCATCGGTGAGGAAAATCTGTCCGCCATGCTCTTCCATGATGCGCTGAACGATGGCGAGACCGAGGCCGGTGCCCTTCTCGCGCGTGGTCATGTAGGGCTCGGTGAGGCGTTGGCGGTTCTCCTTCGGCAGGCCGGCGCCGTTGTCGGCCACCGCCACCACGATGCCGGCATCGTCGCTGGTCACGCTCACCCGGATCTCGCCCTGCGGGTCGGGTTCCGTTTGCAGGCGGTGCTCGATCGACTCGCGCGCGTTCTTGACAAGGTTGGTGATCGCCTGCGTCACCAGCCGGCGGTCGAAGTCGAAGACGAGTTCGTCGTCCTCCGGCACCCGCACATCGAAGCTGACGTCGCCGGACGAGACCCGCTGCAGTACCAACGCTTCCTGCACCACGGCCACGAGGTCGTTGGGTTCCAGCAGCGCCTTGGGCATGCGTGCAAAGGAGGAGAACTCGTCCACCATGCGCCCGATGTCGCCCACCTGGCGAATGATGGTTGTGGTGCACTGCTCGAACACCTTGGGGTCGGAGACGATCTCCTTGCCGTATTTGCGCCTGAGCCGCTCGGCCGAGAGCTGGATGGGGGTGAGCGGGTTCTTGATCTCATGCGCGATGCGGCGTGCAATGTCGGCCCAGGCCGAGTTGCGCTGGGCCGCCACCAGCCCGGTGATGTCGTCGAAGGTCATGACATAGCCGCGGTCCTCCTCGGCCGAGGGCTCGGTGGTGGCGCGCACGAAGAAGGTGCGTTCCTCGGGGCCGACGGGCATGGAGACCTGCGCCTCGGCAGTGCCCGTGCGCTTGGACTGGGCCTGGGCGAGGAGCGGGCTCATGGGGCCGAGGACCTCAGCTAACGGCCGGCCGATCAGGTGCCCCGAAGCAACCCCGAGCAGTGTCTTGGCCGAGCGGTTGGCAAGCCGGATGATGCCCTCCCCGTCGATGCCGAGCACGCCGGCCGAGACGCCCGAAAGGACCGCCTCGATGAAGCGCCGGCGCTCGTCGATCTGCTGGTTGGCGGCCACCAGTTCGCCGCGCTGCACCTTGAGCTGGCCGGTCATCTGGTTGAAGGTCGAGCCCAGCGTGGCGAGGTCGCCGGTGCCTTCGCGCACATCCACCTTGACGTCGAGATCGCCTTCCGACACCCGCCGCGCGGCCGCCACCAGCCCCACCACCGGCTCGACCAGCCGGTCGGAAAAGCGCAGGCCGAAGAGGATTGCCGCCAGGAGGAAGACGAAAGCGACGCCCGCATACATCACCGCGAAGGTGAGCTGCACCCCAGGCCGCTGGGCCAGCATCCGGTCGTATTCGCGCTTTTCGTCACGCGCCTTGCTGAGCTGGCCCACCACGGCCGGGTTCACCAGCCGGTAGACGTAGAGATAGTGGTCGGGGAAACTGGACAGCTTGTCGAGTGCGCGGATGACGTTGCCGTTGCCGGGGCCCACGACCACCAGATTGCCGGTCTTTGCCTCGTCCATCATGTTCTGGGTAGGGGGGCGATAGGTGACACGCTCCCCGGCGGTGGCGCTGGCGGCCACATCGCCGGTTGAACCGTCGATGATGAAGGCGCCCGGCAACTGGTGCTGGCCGGCGAGCGTCGCCATGCGCTGGCTGAACTGCTGGCGGTCGGTGTCGTAGAGGGTCTTGTGGCGGTTGAGGTCGCCCGCCACCGCCGCGATGTCGGAGCGGGCGATGTCGGACTGCTCGTCGATATAGGCCTGGGCCACCGACACCGAGGTATCGACGATGGAGCGGGTGCGCTCGGAAAACCAGGTATCGAGGCCGCGGTTGAGGGTGACGCTGGCGAACACCGCCACGATCACCGCCGGAACGGCGGCAAACAGGCTGAGCAGGGTGACGATGCGGATATGCATCGAGGCGCCCGCCTTGTGGCGCCGCCTGGCCAGCAGCAGGTCGATGATCTGCCAGCCCGCAAGCGCGCCCATGATGGCGATGAGCACCAGGTTGGCCGCCAGCAGGCTGATGATGACTTCGCGGGTCGGCTTGATCGGCGTCAGGCCGGTGAGGATCATGAAGGTGCCGACGCCGGTCGTCACCGCCAGCACCGCGATGACCAGGCCGATGCGGGTCGACCAGCGGATGCTGGCGCGGGCATGGCGGGCCGAAAGCGGCTCGTCCCCGGCCTTCGATGCCGCCGTCTCGCTCTCCACGGCCGCAATGCTCACGAACGCATGCCCCTGCTGGCGCCCCGGTCAGGCGCCGCTGCACGCTCTAGCCAGCCCGCTGGCATGCAAATCACCCCAAAATACTCCCGAAAACCGCTCGATTCGGCGTCGTCTGTTGCCGATAGTCAACACCTCTGTTGCAAAAGTGTGACAGCAATTGGGCAAACTCGGGCGTTATCCTCCGCGGTCGTCAGGCAAACGCGCCCAAGCCGACCAACCAACCTGCAAGTGTCATCCCGGTGCTTGACGCGGGGGCCCGGGGGCCAAGGGCGAAGCATTCTTTTTTGACCCATGGGTAGTTGGGTCAAGCCCGACGATGACACCGGAGAAGGGAATCGAGGGCGCAGACGTATGTGCTTCGGCGTGGTGTGGACGCGGGAAGTCGATCCCGATTCAAGCCGGGCGGCGTGTCTGGCGGGTGTTGATGCCGAGATCGCGGATGCGCGTCCGCAAGGTGTTGCGGTTGATTCCCAAAAGCTCGGCCGCCTTGAGCTGGTTGCCGCCGGTGGCGACGAGGGCGGCGAGAATGGTGGGCGCCTCCACCTCGCGGATCATCCGCAAATGCACGCCCGGCGGCGGCAGTTCGGGCTCGAAGGAGGCGAAATAGCGCTGCAGCCAGCTTTCCGCAAACGCCGAAAGGCTCATCCCCTCGCCCGCTTCGGTCAGCGCCGGCTCGCCTTCGCTGCGGGCGCTCCTGAGTTCGGTCTCCACCGCGTCGGCGCCGACCACGTCCTCCACGTAGACGGCCGAGATGCGCTGCACCAGGTTTTCCAGTTCGCGCACATTGCCCGGCCAGCGATAGCGCTTGAGGCGCTCGATGGCGTCGCGATTGAGGGTTTTGCGCGGCAGACCGCGCGCCACCGCCTGATCGAGGAAGTGAGCGACAAGGTCCTCGATATCCTCCAGCCGCTCGCGCAGAGGCGGCAGCCGAACGGGTACCACGTTGAGGCGGAAATAGAGGTCTTCGCGGAAGGTGCCTTGCGCGATGAGGCCGCGCAGGTCGCGATGGGTGGCGGCGATTATACGCACATTGGCCTTCACTGGCACGCGGCCGCCGACCAGCGTGAACTCGCCCTGTTGCAGCACGCGTAACAGCCGCGTCTGCGCCTCCATCGGCATGTCGCCGATCTCGTCGAGAAACAGGGTGCCACCCTGGGCCTGCTCGAACTTGCCGGCATAGCGCTGGGTGGCGCCGGTGAAGGAGCCCTTTTCGTGGCCGAAAAGCTCCGATTCGATCAGCTCGCGCGGGATGGCCGCCATGTTGATGGCAACGAAGGGCCCGCGCCGGCGCTTGGAATAATCGTGCAGGGCGCGCGCCACCAGCTCCTTGCCGGTGCCCGATTCGCCCGCGATCATCACCGTGAGATCGGTCTGCGTCATGCGCGCGATGATGCGGTAGATGTCCTGCATCACCGGCGAGCGCCCGATCAGCGGCAGGCGCTCGGACTGGTCGCCGAGCCCTGCGGCCCGCGCCCCGTTCGATTTCGGCACTTGTTCCAGCGCCTTGCCAACCAGATTAAGTAACTCGTTGAGATCGAACGGTTTCGGTAGATAGTCGAAAGCCCCGCGTTCGGCCGCGGTGATGGCGGTCATGATAGTGTTCTTGGCGCTCATGACGATGACCGGCAGGTCCGGCCGCACCTTCTTCATGCGCGGCAGGAGCTCGAACGCGTTCTCGTCCGGCAGCACCACGTCGGAGACCACCACATCGCCCTCGCCCGCCGCCACGGCGCGCCACAGCATGGCCGCGGTGCCGGACGAGCGTACCTCGTAGCCCGCCCGCATCAGCGCCTGGGTGAGGACGGTGCGGATGGCATCGTCGTCGTCGGCGAGCAGCACGGTCTGGCTCATGGCGCTTCCTCATGCTCGCTGCTTGCGTGTTCGTCATGCATCGGCATCAGCACCCGGAAGACGGTGGCATGGCCTTTGCGCTCGCATTCCACGATGCCGCCATGGTCGCGCACGATCTTGGCGACCAACGCCAGCCCCAGCCCCTTGCCGTTGGCCTTGGTGGTGATGAACGGGTCGAACAGGGCCGAGGCGATGTCCTCGGGGATGCCGGGGCCGGTGTCGTGGACGGAGATTTCCAGCGGCAGCGACAATCGCTCGCCGGTGCCCGGCATGGTGAGGCGGACGCCGGGCCGGAAGGCGGTCTGCAAGGTGATTTCGCCGCTGCCGCCCGCATCGGCAATGGCTTCGGCGGCGTTCTTCACCAGATTGACGAAGACCTGGACGAGTTGGTCGCGGTGGCCGAGCACCGGCGGCAGCGACGGGTCGTAGTTCTCGCGAATGGTGATGTCGCGGGCAAAGCCCGAGCACGCCAGCATCTTTACCTGGTCGAAGACGTCGTGGATGTTGACCGGCGCCCGCTCGATGGGGCGTTCGTCGGAAAACACCTCCATCTGGTCGACGAGATCGCGGATACGGTCGGTCTCGGCGCAGATGAGCCCGGCCAACGGCCGGTCGTCTTCGGACAGCGTCGGCTCGATGAGCTGGGCAGCGCCGCGGATGCCCGACAACGGGTTCTTGATCTCGTGCGCCAGCATCGAGGCCATGCCGGTCACGCTGCGGGCGGCGGCGCGATGGGTGAGCTGGCGATCGATCTTCTGGGCCATGGAGCGTTTCTGCAGCACGAGCACGACATTGCCCGGCCTCTCCGGCATGGCCGCCACCTGGATATCGATGCGGCGCTCGCCGCCCGAACGCGGCGTGCCAATGGAGACGCCATATTCGTTGATGCTCGACTGGTCGAGCCGGGCATGCTCGATGAGATCGTTCAAGGGGCTGGAAAACGGTACGATGTCGTCGAGCCCGAAGCGGGTGAGCGTGGCGGCCGAGGTGGCAAAGAACTCCTCTGCCGCCGCGTTGGCGTAGGTAATGCGGCCGGCCCCGTCCACCACGATGATGGGGCTGGGCAGCGCATCGAGCACCGCCTGCGCGGGCGGCAAGGTCGTGTCCATGCTGTCGGAGAGAACCATCATGCCGCCACCTTCACCGCGCCATCGTCGGCAAAGGCCCCCTCCAGTGCGGTGAGTACCCGCTGAGGGTCGGTTTCGCGCATCAGCAGCGACCGCCACGTGGCCGCCATCTCTGGCGCCAGGACGCCATCGTCCACCGCCGCCGCCAGGTACCAACCGAGATGCTTGCGGGCGATCTTCACCCCGTGCAGATCCCCGTAGAAGTCGATCATCGCGCCATAGTGGCCAAGCACGATGGCGCGGCGCTCGGGCAGCGAAGGCGGACACCGGCCGCTGCCGGGATCGAGTGCCTCGGCGATCACTCCCGGCTGCCACGGCCGGCCATAGGCGCCGCGCCCCACCATGATGCCATCGGCGCCAGAGCGTGCGAGCATGGTACGGGCATCATCGAGGCTCAGCGCATCGCCATTGGCGATGAGCGGCAGCGAAATTCTTTCGCGCACCCGGGCAATCGCCGCCCAGTCGGCTTGCCCCTTGTAGAACTGGCAGCGGGTGCGCCCGTGCACGGTGATCATCGCCGCGCCCAGCGCCTCGGCGCGGGCGGCGAGCTCGGGGGCGTTGAGCGAGCAGTGATCCCAGCCCAGGCGCATCTTCACCGTCACCGGCACCCGCACCGCGTTCACCGTCGCCGCGATCAGGCTTTCGGCCACATCGGGCTCGCGCATCAGCGCCGAGCCGGAAAGCTTGCCCGCCACCTCGCGCGCCGGGCAGCCCATGTTGATGTCGATGATGTCGGCGCCGAGGTCCTCGGCGATGCGTGCGCCTTCGGCCATCCAGCGCGGCTCGCGCCCGGCAAGCTGGATGACAAAGGGCTTTACGTCGCCGGGTCTGGCGGCGCGGCGCACCATGTCGGGGCGCTGGCGCACCAGTTCTTCGCTTGCCACCATCTCGGTGACCACCAGCCCCGCCCCCAGCCGATGGGCGAGCGCCCGGAACGGCTCGTCGCTCACCCCCGACATGGGAGCGAGGAACACCCGGTTGCGGGCGGTGACCGGCCCGATATTTATGCCCATAAATTCAGCGTGCTCTAAAAATGCCTAACTTTTGGGCAATATAACAGATGAATCCGCGCGCGCAAGAGCCGAAGCGCTTGCCGCTTGAGCCGCAAGGCCTTACACGACAGCCGGAGTGACGCAAGGGATGCATGCATGACGGCAGTGGTGGTGATCGTGGCGGCGGGGGCCGGCATCAGGGCTGGCGGCGAGGTGCCCAAGCAATACCGGCCGCTCGCCGGCAAGCCGGTGCTGCGCCGCACCGTCGAGGCCTTCCTGTCGCACCCCGGTATTGCCCACGTGCAGGTGGTGATCGGCGAAGGCCACGAGGCGCTTTATGAGACGGCCGTCGAGGGCCTGGGGCTACCGCCTCCGGTGACGGGCGGCGCCACCCGCCAGGCTTCGGTGCGCCGAGGCCTCGAGGCGCTGGAAATGGATCCGCCGAGGCTGGTGCTCATCCACGATGCCGCCCGCCCCTTTGTGGCGCCGGAGACTATTTCCCACGTGCTCGCCTATCTCGACCGCCATCAGGGCGTGATCCCCGCCCTGCCGGTCACCGATACGCTGAAAAAGGCCGCAGCCAACATCATCGTCGGCACCGCCGACCGCAGCGGCTTGTGGTCGGCGCAGACGCCGCAAGGCTTCCACTATGCCACCATTGCCGAGGCCCATCGCCTGGCGGGCGATGCCGCCGGGGTCGAGTTCACCGACGATGCCTCGATCGCCGAGTGGGCGGGGCTCGAGGTGGCGATCATCCCCGGCAAGGCATTGAACCGCAAACTCACCACCGCCGATGATCTCAGGGAGGCCGAAACCCGCATGTTGATGGAGGCAGAACTGGCCATGAGCGATATCCGCATCGGCCACGGGTTCGACGTGCACGCTTTCGGCCCCGGCGATCACGTGACGATATGCGGCGTGAAAATCCCCCACTCCCATGCCCTCACCGGCCATTCCGATGCCGATGTGGCCCTGCATGCCCTCACCGATGCCATTCTCGGCGCCCTCGGCGAGGGCGACATCGGCATTCACTTCCCGCCCTCCGATCCGCAATGGAAGGGCGCCGACAGCGCGCTCTTCGTGGCGAAGGCGATGGAGCTTCTGAGCGGCCGCGAAGGCCGCCTTGCCCATGCCGACATCACCATCGTGGCGGAGGCCCCGAAGATCGCCCCGCATGTGGAGGCGATGCGCGAAAAACTCTCTCGTTTGCTGAAGATCGCGCCCGACCGCATCGCCATCAAGGCCACCACCAACGAGAAGATGGGCTTCATCGGCCGCCGCGAGGGCATGGTCGCCTATGCACTCGCCACCGTGCGCTTGCCGGGCAAGCTGGAGGGAGTCCATGTTTGACCGCCGTCTCCTCCACAAGGCCAAGGAAGTGCTCGATGCCTGCCGCGAGGGCGGTTTGAAGCTCGCCACGGCGGAAAGCTGCACCGGCGGTCTGATCGCGGCTGTTCTGACCGATGTTCCGGGCTCTTCGGCGGTGTTCGAACGCGGCTTCGTCACCTATTCGAACGAGGCCAAGGCCGAAGCGATTGGTGTGGCCATGGAGCTTATCGAGGGCCACGGCGCGGTGTCGGAACAGGTGGCTCGGGCCATGGCCGAAGGGGCACTTTCGCGCTCGCACGCCGATATCGCGGTTGCCGTCACCGGCATCGCCGGCCCCGAGGGCGGCACGGCGGACAAGCCGGTCGGCCTCGTCCATTTCGCCTGCGCCCGGCGCGAGCACCAGACGCAAGCCGCCGTCTTGCGTTTCGGCGATCAGGGCCGTGAGAAAATCCGCCAATTGTCGGTGCTGACGGCGCTCGACATGGTGCTCGCCGCCATCGGCCAGGGCGGCCTTTTGGTTTAGGCCTGCTGCTGTTTCTTCAGCGGCGGGCCATAGAGGACGCGCGCCCGCTTTTCGAACGCCTCGACCACCTTGTGCATGGCGTAGTCGAAGCTCTTGTTCATGACGAATTGCAGCACGCGGTTCGACAACTCGTACTCGACATTGTAATCGACAGCCGAGCCGCCTTCCGGCAGTGCCCGAAACACCCAGCGGCTGTCGAGATGCTTCATCGGCTTCTGGTTCGACAGCGAACGGATGGTGAGCGCTGCGGAATTGAGGGTCACGTCGCTGATGAGGGTCTGGTGGATGCCGAGCTTGTCGTAGACGACGTCGATCTCGCTGCGGCAGGTCTGCAAGCCTTCAGGATGGCGCTCGCGCCTCGAGATTCGCGCCCCGTGAATGAGCTTGATGAACTCAGGATAGCGCTCCACGTCGGCGGCAATGGCAAACATCTGCTCGGGGCGATAGGCGCTTGTGGTCGTGATCTGGAAAGACGGCACGTTACTCAGTCTCTTGTGGTGGTGGACAGTTTTTCGGCCCGCGCAGCGCTGAGCCGGGCAAAGTCCTCGCCCGCATGGTGCGACGAGCGGGTGAGCGGGCTGGCTGCGACCATGAGGAAGCCCTTGGCGTAGGCGGTCCTTTCCAGTCCCGAAAACTCGTCCGGGCTCCAGAAGCGGTCGATGGCGGCGTGCTTGCGCGTGGGTTGCAGGTACTGGCCGATGGTGATGAAGTCGATGCCGGCAGAGCGCATGTCGTCCATCACCTGCAACACCTGTTCGCGCGTCTCGCCCAGGCCCACCATGATCCCCGACTTGGTGAACATCGCCGGGTCCAGTTCCTTCACCCGCTGGAGGAGGCGCAAGGAATGGAAATAGCGCGCGCCCGGGCGGATACGCGGATAGAGCCCCGGCACCGTCTCCAAATTGTGGTTGAAGACATCGGGCCGCGCTTCGACCACGACCTCCAAAGCCCCCTTTTTCTTGAGGAAATCAGGGGTAAGCACTTCGATGGTGGTGGCAGGCGATGCGACGCGCATGGCAGCGATCACGCGGGCGAAATGCGCCGCCCCGCCATCGGCGAGATCGTCGCGGTCGACCGAGGTGATGACGGCATGTTTGAGCCCCATGCGCGCAACGGCGTCGGCCACATGCTCGGGCTCGGCCGCATCGAGCGGCCCCGGCAGGCCGGTCCTCACATTGCAGAAGGCGCAGGCGCGGGTGCAGGTATCGCCCATGATCATGAAGGTGGCGTGCTTCTTCGACCAGCACTCGCCGATATTGGGGCAACCCGCCTCCTCGCACACGGTGACGAGATTGTTTTCGCGCACGATGGCGCGGGTCTCGTTGTAGACCGCGCTTCCCGGCGCCTTCACCCGGATCCATGCCGGCTTGCGCAGCATCGGCGTATCCGGCCGGTGCGCCTTTTCGGGATGGCGCGGCCGTTCGGCCAATTTGTCTACAACCGTGGTCAAGTTCCTGCCCCTCTTCAGACCGTCTTGCGAATGAGACGGAATATGACGATCAGAATGACGGCGCCCAGGATAGAGACAATCAGGTTACCCCAGAACCAGCCGTGAAAAATCTCGCCAAGCCGCAGATTGAGGGCATTGGAGATGATGGCCCCCGCATAGGAGCCAAGAATGCCGACGATGATGTTGGCAATCAGGCCCATCCTGCTTTCGGTGATCATCGAGGCAATCCAGCCGGCCAACCCGCCGATGATGATGGTGCCGATGATGCCGACCCCGCCGCCCAGTCCCATGACTTCGTGCATGTGCCGTACTCCTCAGACGAATTAAGCAATCAGCCTTGCCGCCAGCACCACCAGAATGGCGCCGATGGTGGCCACCACGATCTCGCGCACGATCTCGTTGTGGATGCCGAGCGATATGCCGAATTGCTTGAACAGGAAGCCACCGGCAAACGAGCCGATGAGACCGGTGATCAGATAGCGCAAGAGCCCGCCGCCGCCGACCACGAAGCTCGCCAGCCAGCCGGCGATGATGCCGATGAACAGCATGATGACCAGATTGCGTCCGTCCATGATGTGACCTCCCGGCTCTTCGCCGCTACATATGGATCACCCGGCCGTAGGCATCAAGCACGCTTTCGTGCATCATCTCCGAAAGGGTCGGGTGCGGGAAGACCGTGTGCATGAGTTCGGCCTCGGTGGTCTCCAGTCCCATGGCGACGACAAAGCCCTGAATCAGCTCGGTGACTTCCGCCCCCACCATGTGGGCGCCGAGGAGCTGTCCGGTCTTGGCATCGAAGATGGTTTTCACAAGGCCCTGGTCCTCGCCCAGCGCGATCGCCTTGCCGTTGCCGAGGAAGGGAAAGCGCCCGATCTTCACCTCGATCCCCGCCTCTTTCGCCCGCTTTTCGGTCAGCCCCACCGAGGCGACCTGCGGATGACAATAGGTGCAGCCGGGGATCTGCTCTTTCTTCATCGGATGGACGTCGGGCAAACCCTTGATCTTTTCCACGCAGATGACGCCCTCGTGCTCGGCCTTGTGGGCGAGCATGGGCGGGCCCGCCACATCCCCGATGGCATAAAGGCCCGCCACATTGGTGCGCCCGAAACCATCGATGACGATGCAGCCCTTCTCCGTCTTCACGCCCAGCGCATCGAGCCCCAGGTTCTCGATATTGCCGGTAACGCCCACGGCCGAAATGACGCGATCGGCGGTGATTTCCGACTTCTGGCCCTTTGCGTCCTCAATGCTGGCGGTGACGTTGCCTGACCCTTTTTTCAGCCCCGCCACCTTGGCTCCGGTCATGATCTTGAGGCCCTGTTTCTCCAGCTGCTTCCTTGCGATGCCGGCGATCTCGGCGTCCTCCACCGGCATGATCTGGTCGACGATCTCGACGACTGTAACATCCGCGCCCATCGTCTTGTAAAAGCTGGCGAATTCGATACCGATGGCGCCCGAGCCGACGACCAGCAGCGATGTCGGCATGGCCGGCGGCACCATGGCTTCGAAATAGGTCCACACCAGCTTGCCGTCCGGCTCCAGGCCCGGAAGCACGCGCGGCCGCGCACCGGTGGCGATAATGATATGCTTGGCCTTGTAGGTGCCGGGCCCGGAAGTACCCTTGGGTACGGGATGCTGCGGCTCCATCGGCGTCTTGGTGCTCTTGGAAACCACCACCTCGCCCGGCTTTGCCACCTTGGCCTCGCCCCAGATGACCGTCACCTTGTTCTTCTTCAGCAGATGCCCCACCCCGCCATTGAGCCGGCCCGACACTTTGCGCGAACGGGTGACCACGGCGGCGGCGTCAAAGCCCACCTTGTCGGCGGAAAGCCCGTAATCGCCGGCATGGTTCATGTAGTGAAAGATCTCCGCCGAGCGCAAAAGCGCCTTGGTGGGGATGCAGCCCCAGTTGAGGCAGATACCGCCCAGATGCTCGCGCTCGACAATGGCGGTCTTGAACCCGAGCTGCGCCGCCCGTATGGCCGTCACATACCCACCCGGCCCCGCGCCGATGATGATGATGTCGAATGTGGTGTCAGTCATGTTTTGCCTTCCCGTCATTCCCGCGCAGGCGAGAATCCAATGGCCTTTCAGCTCGCCTCGCCGCCGGGATCCTTCACCAGCAGCACGAATTCCTCCGAACCGGTGTAATCGCCCGGATGCGGAATGCGCGGACGGCGGGCCTTCTCCGCATAGCCCACGCGCCGGTAAAGCCGGCCTGCGCCGGCATTGTTGCTCTCGATGATGACGCTCATTTGCGGCGCGCCCGCCTTGCGCGCCGCCTGTTCGGCACGCGCGAGCAGTTTTTCGCCCAGCCCCTGCCCGCGATACTCGCCATGCACGGCCAGCACATTGACGTACCAGCTTCCCGGCGCCAGCGCCTCCAGTTCGACCAGTGAACGGAATTCCTTCGCGATGCCGTCCAGATCGCCGGTGTCATAGGGATCGTCCAGCGGGTAGCCGACCAGCATGCCCTGCACGACACCGCCATCCTCGGCGATGAAGGCGTTGCGGTAGGAAAAGCCGCCCTCCTCGCGCATGGCCCGCTTGCGCCCGACTTCGAGCACCGAAGGCTCGCCGGTGCGCATGCCCGCCCACACCCACAAGGGCGCGCCATAGCCGGCGCTATCGATCAGCACCACCATCTCGGAGGCATCGGTTTTCCTGGCCGGGCGGATCATGGCACCGTCGTCACACCAGCATCAGGCCGGGGTCTTCGATATAAGCCTTGAAGGCGCCCAGAAGCTGCGCCCCGAGCGCCCCATCGACCACCCGGTGATCGGTGGAGAGCGTTACCGTCATCTGCTGTTCGATGACGATCTCATCGCCGCGCACGACAGGCCGCTTTTCGCCCGCCCCCACCGCGAGGATGGTGCCGTGCGGCGGGTTGATGACAGCGGAAAAGTTGGTGATGCCGAACATGCCGAGATTGGAGACAGCGGTCGATCCGCCCTGATATTCCTCCGGCATCAGCTTTCTGGCGCGGGCGCGGGCGGCGAAATCCTTCATCTCGGCTGAGATCTGCGCCAGTCCCTTGGTCTCGGCCTTGCGCACCACGGGCGTGATGAGCCCGCCGGGGATGGCCACCGCCACGCCGATATCGGCCTGCTTGTGCTTGACCATGGCGCTCTCGGTCCACGAGGCATTGGCGTCCGGCACCTTGATCAGCGCCATGGCAAGCGCCTTGATGACGAAGTCGTTGACCGAGACCTTGAAGGCGGGCTTGCCCTCCTTGTCCTTGGGGGCCGAAGCGTTCAGCCGCTCGCGCAGCGCCAGGAGGTTGTCGAGCGCGCAGTCGGTGGAGAGATAGAAATGCGGGATCGTCTGCTTGGCCTGGGTGAGACGCCTGGCGATGATCTTGCGCATGCTGTCATGCGGCTCGAGCTCGTAGGAGCCGGGCTCGAACAGTTTCAGCACCTCTTCATCGCCCATCGCCGGTACCAGTGCAGGACCCCGCGCGGCGGGTGCGGGTCCGGTCAGGCCCTTGGCCTTGGCTTCCTCCACATCGCGTTTCACCACCCGTCCGTGCGGACCGGAACCGGTGACGCGCGACAAGTCGATACCGTCCAGCTTGGCGAGGCGGCGGGCGAGCGGGGAAGCGAACAGGCGTTCGCCTTTCTGAGCCGATGGGGTTTGAGCCGCAGCCGGTGCCGCGCCGCCATTACCCTTTGAAGCAGCAGGCGCAGGCGCCTCGCTCGCCTCCCCCTTGTGGGGAGGGCTGGGGGTGGGGGCAGCGGCGCTTGCCGCAGGCTTCGGCGCTTCCTTGATATCGGCCGCGCTTTCGCCTTCCCCGAGGATCACCGCGATGGCCTCGTTCACCGGCACGTCCTCGGTGCCTTCGGCAATGAAAATCTTGCCCAGCGTACCCTCATCGACGGCTTCCACTTCCATGGTCGCCTTGTCGGTCTCGATCTCGGCGAGGATGTCGCCGGATTTCACCGTGTCGCCTTCCTTCTTCAACCACTTGACGAGCTTGCCCGTTTCCATGGTGGGCGAAAGGGCGGGCATGAGGATCGATGTCGGCATGGCTCGTGTCCCTCCCCTCAGACGTAAAGAACCGATTTGGCCGCGGCGACGACCTCATCGATGTTGGGCAATGCCAGCTTTTCCAGATTGGCGGCATAAGGCATGGGCACGTCCTTGCCGTTGACGCGAGCCACCGGCGCATCGAGCCAGTCGAAGGCGTAGGTCATCACCTGGGCGGCGATCTCGGAGCCCACCGAGCACACCGGCCAGCCCTCCTCCACCGTGACGCAACGGTTGGTCTTCTTCACGCTCTCGATCACCGTGGCGACGTCCATCGGGCGGATGGAGCGCAGGTCGATCACCTCGGCTTCGATGCCCTCGCCTGCAAGGACTTCCGCTGCCCCCATGGCATAGGTCATGCCGATGCCGAAGGAGACGATGGTGACGTGGGACCCGGCGCGCACCACCTTCGCCTTGCCGATGGGCACCAGCCAGTCGTCGAGCTTGGGCACCGGAAAGGTCTTGCCGTAAAGGATCTCGTTTTCGAGAAAGATCACCGGGTTGGGATCGCGGATGGCCGACTTGAGCAACCCCTTGGCATCGGCCGCCGACCACGGCTGCACCACTTTCAGGCCCGGCACCTGGGCAAACCAGGCGGCATAGTCCTGGCTGTGCTGGGCGGCAACGCGCGCCGCCGCGCCATTGGGGCCGCGAAACACGATCGAGGCCCCCATCTGCCCGCCCGACATATAAAGCGTCTTGGCGGCCGAGTTGATGATGTGATCCATCGCCTGCATGGCGAAGTTGAAGGTCATGAACTCGACGATGGGCTTGAGGCCGCCAAAAGCCGCGCCCACCGCAAGGCCGGTGAACCCGTGCTCGGTGATGGGCGTGTCGACCACCCGCCTGTCGCCGAATTCATCCAGCAGGCCCTGGCTGATCTTGTAGGCGCCCTGGTACTGCGCCACTTCCTCGCCGATGAGGAAAACCGCCTCGTCGCGGCGCATCTCCTCGGACATGGCATCGCGCAAGGCCTCGCGCACCGTCATGTCGACCATCTCGGTGCCCTCGGGCACCTCGGTGTCGACGGCGGTCGAGCCCTTCAGCACGGCAGGCGCGGACATGCTCGCCTCCCCCTCGTGGGGAGGGGTCGAGGGTGGTGGTGCGGCCTCAGTTGCGGGAGCCGGCGCAGCAGCCGGCGCCGCCTTTGCCGCTTCGACCACATCCTCGCCGTCGGTGGCGATAATCGCGATCGGAGTGTTGACCTTCACCGCGTCGGTGCCTTCGTCCACCAGCAGCTTGGCCAGTGTCCCCTCATCGACGGCTTCCACTTCCATGGTCGCCTTGTCGGTCTCGATCTCGGCGATGATGTCGCCGGATTTTACCGTGTCGCCTTCCTTCTTCAGCCACTTGGCGAGCTTGCCTTCTTCCATGGTGGGCGAGAGCGCCGGCATCAGGACTTGAATGGGCATGGTTCAGCTCCTCGCCTCGACATAGATATCGGTCCACAGCTCAGCCGCATCCGGCTCGGGATCGCTCTGCGCGAACTCTGCCGCCTCGGTGACGCGGGCGCGGACCTCGCCGTCGATCTTCTTCAGCTCGGCCTCCTCCATGCCGCCCTCGATGAGCCGGCGTTTCACCTGCTCGATCGGGTCGTGCTCCTCGCGCATCTTCTGCACCTCTTCCTTGGTGCGGTATTTGGCCGGGTCCGACATGGAATGGCCGCGATAGCGGTAGGTCATCATCTCGAGGATGACCGGGCCCTTGCCGGCGCGGCACTGGGCGACCGCCTCTTCGGCCGCTGCCTTGACGGCACGCACGTCCATGCCGTTCACCTGGCGGCCGGGGATGCCGTACACCGAGCCGCGATTGTAGACCTCCTCGGCCTTGGCTGCCGAGCGGGTGACCGCGGTACCCATGGCGTAGCGGTTGTTCTCGATGACGAAGATGACCGGCAGCTTCCACAGCGCCGCCATGTTGAAACTCTCGTACACCTGGCCCTGGTTGGCAGCACCTTCGCCGAAATAGGTGACGCTCACATGATCGTTGCCGCGATAGCGGTTGGAAAAGGCCAGCCCCGCCCCGATCGGCACCTGGGCGGCGACGATGCCGTGGCCGCCATAAAAGTTCTTCTCACGCGAGAACATGTGCATGGACCCGCCCTTGCCCTTGGAATAACCGCCGTGGCGCCCGGTGAGCTCGGCCATTACCCCCTTGGGGTCCATGCCGGTGGCGAGCATATGGCCGTGGTCGCGGTAGGAGGTGACGACCTGGTCGCCCTCCTTGAGCACCATCTGCATGCCGACGACGACGGCCTCCTGGCCGATATAGAGATGGCAGAAGCCGCCGATATAGCCCATGCCGTAAAGCTGGCCGGCCTTTTCCTCGAAACGCCGGATCAGCAGCATGTCGCGATAGGCGGCAAGCTCGTCTTCAGGGCCGAAGCCGACATTGTCGGCAGTGGGTGATTTCTTCCGCGCCGCGGCGGACGTGCGAGTGGCCATGGCGATGCTCCCTCTTGGTGTGCGGTACGGCTCGGGGCCGTCTTCTCTTAAGGCCTAGTCTACGCATAAATCGCCGTAAAGACGACAAATTTGCGAGATTAACCGAAATTTGGTTTATTGCTTTGATGGAGCGTCGTTTAGGGCGCCCTCGTGCACGATCAGATCGCCCTCGGCGGCAAAGTCCAGAACCTGACGGGCCAGTTCATCGACCAGATCGGGGTCGACATTTTCCGGTCTCAGCAGGTTCACCCGGTGATCGAAGGCTTCCCGCCCGGCGCGCGCGGCGGCGACTTCGTCCTCCAGCGCGGCGATCTTCACCTGCAGCCGCTCGTAATTGGCAAACGAGCGCGGGCCCTTGCTGCCGTGCCAGACGAAATAGCCGATTAGCACAAGGCAGATGACGGTGACGGCAAATCCCGGAGGCAGGCGGCGCATGGGCGGCGACTCAAGAAAGAGGTTCGGCACAATAGCGCCTGCTAGCCTGACCACCCCACGGTTAACAAGGCGCTAACGCGGCTCGCCAACGCACCCAGCATGCTTGTCCCCAATCGTCATGCGCGGGCTTGACCCGCGCATCCTTTTGGTCGGCCCGATCATGCAAAGAGGATGGCCGGGTTGAAGCCCGGCCATGACGAATTGAGAGGCGGCAAGCGGTGCAAGGGCGAGGCGCTCACCCCCGCCGGAAGGCGGCGGCGCCGGGGTACTCGGCCTGCTCGTCCAGCTGCTCCTCGATGCGGATGAGCTGGTTGTACTTGGCCAGCCGGTCGGAGCGGGCGAGCGAGCCGGTCTTGATCTGCCCGCAATTGGTGGCGACCGCGAGGTCGGCGATGGTGGAATCCTCGGTCTCGCCCGAGCGGTGCGACATCACGGCCGTGTAGCCCGCCTTGTGCGCCATCTCAACGGCCTCCAGGGTCTCGGTAAGGGTACCGATCTGGTTCACCTTGATGAGGATCGAGTTGGCCACCCCTTCGGCGATCCCGCGCGCCAGCCGCTCGGTGTTGGTGACGAACAGATCGTCGCCCACGAGCTGACACGTTTCGCCCGCCGCCTTGGTCAAGAACGCCCAGCCCTCCCAGTCGTCCTCGGCCATGCCGTCCTCGATGGAGACGATGGGGTAGGCCTTCGCCAGCGCCGCCAGATATTCGGCCTGCTCGGCGGGCGAGCGCGTCTTGCCGCCCTCCCCGCCATAGACATAAGCACCGTCCTTGAAGAACTCGCTCGCCGCCGGATCAAGCGCCAGCGCCACATCGGCGCCCGGCTTGTAGCCCGCCTTGGCGATCGCCTGCACGATGAAGTCGAGCGCGGCTTCAGCACTCGGCAGGTTGGGGGCGAAACCACCCTCGTCGCCCACATTGGTGTTGTGCCCGGCGGCCTTGAGGGCGCCTTTCAGGGTATGGAACACCTCCGAGCCCATCCTCACCGCATCGGCGATGCTCGGGGCGCCCAGCGGCACAATCATGAATTCCTGGAAGTCGATGGGGTTGTCGGCATGCACCCCGCCATTGATGACGTTCATCATCGGCACCGGCAGCGTGCGCGCCGCCGTGCCGCCCACATAGCGATAGAGCGGCAGGCCGGAGGCCTCGGCGGCCGCCTTGGCCACCGCCAGCGATACCCCGAGGATGGCATTGGCCCCGAGCCTGGCCTTGTTGCGGGTGCCGTCGAGGGCGATCATGGCGTGGTCGATGGCGATCTGCTCTTCGGCGTCCTGCCCGGCCAGGCAATCGAAGATCTCGGTATTGACGTTGTCGACCGCCAGGGTGACGCCCTTGCCGAGATAGCGCGTCTTGTCACCGTCGCGCAGCTCCACCGCCTCGTGCGCCCCGGTCGAAGCGCCCGACGGTACGGCGGCGCGCCCGGTGGAGCCGTCTTCCAGTGCAACATCCACCTCGACCGTCGGATTGCCGCGGCTGTCGAGGATCTGGCGGGCGGTGATGTCGATGATGGCGGTCATGGGAGGTCCTGCTTGGTTTCGGGTGGGATCGTTGCGCCGGGCGCGCGTCGTCTCTATAGCGGTGCTCGGGCAGGCGGGCAACTTGGGCGATTTGGATGGAACGGCGATGACAGTTGACACATCGGGACTGACGCAACTGGGCGGCAAGGCGGCGATCCCCGCAAGCCCCGAAGAGGCAAGGCTCGAGCGCATCCCCAACCCGCATGAGGGCACGCTCTATGTGGTGCGCTTTGCAGCCCCCGAATTCACCTCCATCTGTCCGGTCACGGGCCAACCCGACTTCGCCCACCTGGTGATCGACTACGTACCGGCAAAATGGATCGTCGAATCGAAGTCGCTGAAGCTTTATCTCGCCGCCTTCCGCAACCACGGCGCCTTCCACGAGGATTGCACCGTCGCCATCGCCAAACGCCTCATCGAGGCGCTGGAGCCCCAATGGCTGCGCATCGGCGGCTACTGGTACCCACGCGGCGGCATTCCCATCGACGTCTTCTGCCAGACGGGCTCGCCGCCCGAGGGCCTGTGGCTGCCGGATCAGGGTGTTCAGCCCTATCGCGGGCGAGGCTGAGGCGGCACGTCGCGGCCGGTCTTGGGGAGCAACGGCTAGCGTTTGCCGCCACCGCAGTCGCCCCCCGCCACGTCCATGGCATCAAATCCCTGCCAGGGTGAGATCAGCGCCAGTGCGGGCCATGTGTCAGACATCCAGGCTCGGCGCCTCATACAATGAAATCGCCACCCGAATAGGCTTTCCCGACGCCGACTTCGGTGGACAGGATGCCGTCGAGCAAGATTGAGTTGGCTCCGGCCACGATCAGGGCAAAACCGGTGCCGGCCTCGGCCTGCAGGTGATGGTTGACAAGGTCGGCGAAGAACTCCGAGGTGAGGAAGACGCGCGGGTGAAACGCCGGTCGGCCGGCGACGACGGAACTGGCGCAACAGGCGCTAGTCGCTGGGGGACTTCTCGACCAGGGATTTCACCTCGAGCTTGCCTGCGGCACCGAAGTCGAGGGTGATGTCGACCCAGTCGCCCACCTTGACCGCCTGCTTGAGCCCCGAAAGCCAGATATGGGTACGCCACGGGGCAAGCGACACCGGCTTGCCGGGCGCCAGATCGATGGCCTCGTGCCAGCTTTCCTTGCCGTCCTTGACCTCATGGAAACGCACGGTGTCCGCCATTGAAGAAGTGGCGCCCTGGAGCCGCTGCATCCTGGCGCCCTCGTTGAGGATCGGCCCGTAGACGGCAAGCCCGTCGATACCCTTCTTCGGTGGCGGCGACCACAAATGCCCGATCTCGATGCTGCCCAGCTTGAAGCTGTGCGCCACGGCCACGCTCACGCCCGCCAGCGCCAGCCAAACGAGGCCCGCGGCGACGGCGAGCGCGGTCCTTGCCCGTTTCGAAACGCAACTCATCCGCGCATCCTCATTGCCGTGGTGCGTCGTTTTCGTATTGGGCCGTCGAGGCCTTGTCGAGGGCGGCATCCTTTTCCCTGGAGCCGGTCGACAGATCGCGCGCCGCCGCGACATCGGCCGTTGACAGGTGCTTCTGCTCATAGAAGGTGTAGGACAGCGTGATGGTCGAAACGGTCTGCGCGTCCTTGTCCTTGAGCATTTGCGGATCGACATAGAAGACAAGCGGCATATCGGCGCTCTCGCCGGGGGCGAGACGTTCGTTGGTGAAGCAGAAGCACTGCACCTTGAAGAAGTAGGACGCGGCCTGATAGGGCGTCACGTTGAACACGGCGCGCGCCACGATGGTGTGATCGGAGAGATTCTTGGCGCGGTAATAGACCTTGGTGGGCTCGCCGAACTTCACCGTCACCGAACGCTGGCCGGGCTCGAACGACCAGTTGAGCGACGGCGAGACATTGGCATCGAAATCAACCGTGATCGTGTGGCTGCTCGCGGCCTCGGCCGCCTTCGGCGCCACTGCCCGCTGCACCGCGCCGCCATAGCCGGTGTAGGCGCAGAAGATGCGGTAGAGGGTGGGCGAATAGATCACGCCGGTGGTCGGGATCGCCAGCAGCACCGTCACCAGGGCCAGGGGCCAGAAATGCTTGATGCGAGACGTGTTCATGCAACTCCCAATTCGTGCGCCACACCTAGGGCCCGCCCGGGGCAAGCTCAATGCGTCCGTCTGGCGCATGTAGCAGCCCTATTGCACATGATTTTGGCAATCTGCGTATTTTTTAGTCGGGCGATGGAATAATCCGGCCCCTCCCATCGTTTTGTCTCTCACGGCCGTCCGCGACGCGGGCGCCGGGGATGCATTCTATCAGCCCAGAAAAATCCATGGAGGAAACTGAACATGCGCGACCAGGACACGGCATCGGGCATTACGAGACGCAGATTTGGACAGCTCGCCGGTGCCGCGGGAGTGGCCGCGGCAGCCTCACCGGCCATGCTGAGGGCGGCGATGGCCGCCACGGCCGATTCCTCCGAAATCATCGCCGGCAAGGCCTCCGGCCTGATTATTCACAACGCCAAGCTCGCGGTCATGGAAACGCCGCTGACCATGCTGCGCGAACATGCCCACACGCCCAAGGAAATCCTCTACAACCGCTTTCACTTCCCGCATGAGGGCAACGCGGCCTGGTACGCCTCGACCGCCCCGGCGCCGGCCGACATGGTCAAGAACTGGACCATCCGCGTCGGCGGCCTGGTGCAGCGCCCGCGCACGCTGACGATGGCCGACCTTGAGGCCCGGCCGCAGGAAAAGCGCGTGATGGTGCTGCAGTGCGCCGGCAACGGGCGCTCCTACTACGCCGCCAAGCAGAAGGTGGCCGGCGGCCAGTGGAAGAACGGCGGCATGGGTTGCGTGGAGTGGGAAGGCGTGGCGTTGAAGCCGCTGCTCGATGACCTGAAGATGGTGGTGAGCCCCGAGGCCCACTGGCTGACCGCCGAGGGCTGGGATCAGCCGGGCACGCCGGAAGGCTCCGACTTCGCCAAGAGCTATCATCTGGCCGACCCGGCGCTCGACAACGCCATCCTGGCGCTGAAGATGAACGGCGAACCGATCCCGGCGCAGAACGGCGGGCCGGTGCGTCTCGTCATCCCGGGCTTTTACGGCAACATGCACGTCAAGCTGCTGACCGAGCTCATCTTTGCCGCCGCGCAGTCGAACAGCGCCTTCCAGTCGATGGGCTATCGCATGCCGCTGGCTCCGGTGGAGCCGGGCCAGTTCGAGGCCAACGACTACACCATCTACAACTCGGTGCCGACCTACGGCCAGAAGATCAAGAGCGTGATCTTCTCGCCGCTGCCCGAGGACAGTCCCAAGGCTGGCGCGGTCGAGATCACCGGCGTTGCCTTCAATGATGGCGAGGGCAAGATCACGATGGTCGAGGTCTCCGCCGATGGCGGCAAGACCTGGATGAACGCCGACATCAAGCCGGCCGAGAGCCCTTGGGCCTGGTACCACTGGTCGGTCAAGGCCAAGCTCGCAGCAGGCAAGAACGAGTTGATGTGCCGGGCGACCGACGACCTCGGCCGCACCCAGCCGATGGACGGCCTCACCCGCTGGAACCCGCGCGGTTACGAGTGGAACGGCGTCGACCGGGTGGAGATCACGGCTTAAGCCCACGTGTCAGGGAGGGGCGGGGAAAAAAGCGCCCCTCCCCCATTATCCCCCAACAGCAATCAAGGGAGTTTGACGCCCGTGCGTTTGGCGTTCTTGAGCCTTGTTATCGCCACCACCGCCTGGCAGGCCGCGCCGGTCATGGCGCAATCGCAGTTCGACCTGCCTGAGGGCCCCGGCCGCAATCTGGTCTATGGCCAGTGCCAGACTTGCCATGACCTGCAAAGCCCGGTCGATTCGGCCGGCATCCCCAAGAGCGCCTGGAATGCGGTGCTCGACAACATGAAAGAATACGGCCTCAGGATCACGCCCGAGCAGCGCGCCAAGATCCTCGACTATCTCGCCACCTATATGGGCCCCAAGCCGCCTCCGGCCACCAAGGCCGAGCCAGTCCAGGAGGCCGAACAGGCCGACGGTGCCCAGCAGTTCGCCGACGTGTGCGCCGCCTGCCACGAGCCCGACGCCAGGGGCAAGAAGGGCAAGTTCCCCGCCCTTGCCGCCAACAGCGACCTGTTCCTGTCGAAGGAGTTTCCCCTTTACGTGGTGCTGAACGGGCTTGTCGGCCCGATCGAGGTGAATGGTGACAAGATCGACAACCAGATGCCGTCCTTCGAATTCCTCACCGATGACGAAATCGCAGCGGCTGTGAACTACGTGCGCAGCCATTTCGGCAACGAAAAGCTGGTGCCGGCCGGCTTTTCCGAGGTGACCCCCGCTGACGTGGCGCAGGCGCGCACCAAGCAAATGAACAGCGACGACGTCAACGCCCTGCGCAAGTCGCTTATGAAATAGCGCGGACGCCATCTGCGACAGGGTGCGGACCGGAGCGAAGAAATCTAGCCGTTGACCCGCTTCTTCTCGACGGCGAAGGGCGAAAGACCCAGCCATTGCCGCATGATGGACTTGATCCGGTCATCCCCGGTAAGCGTTACCCGCCCGGCGCTTACCTCTGCCTCGACCGAGCGCAGGCCCATCCAGATCGCCGTCATGGTGCGTAAATCGGTCAAAACGTAAAGATCGACCTCGAAGCCGGGGTCGACGCTGCACAAATCGGTGTTCCGGCCCTCCACGATCAGCCACCAGTCGCGCTTGCCGGGCCCAAGCTCGGGATACACTATCTGTATCACGCATTTGCGCGGCGGCAGTGGCTCGGGATCGAGATTGCGCCGCATGTCCCACATCAGGAGCGACGGGTCGAGGTTCCTCAGCGAAGTTTCCGCCTCCACCCAACGCTGGCCCCAGATGCCGAGGCCCATAATCAGCGGCTTCATGTCCTCACCCGCCGACGTCAGCCTGTATTCGCCTGAGCCCTCATCGCCGGCCGACACCCGGCGAACAATGCCGGCTGCCTCCAACTCCTTAAGCCGCTTCGACAAAAGCGTCGGCGACATACGCGGCACGCCGCGCCGCAATTCGTTGAAACGGGTGCTGCCGGCGAGCAGCTCGCGCATGATCAGCGGCGTCCATCGGGTGCAGAAGATTTCCGAGGCCATGGCGACGGGGCAGAACTGTCCGTAGCTGTCGGTCGTTGGCATGGCTTGCAGTCCTCAAAGCTTGCAGGATGTGGGCGCAAAGGGACACTGGACAATCGGCCGTAGTGGTCATTCGCCCGGTACAGATGCTGCACTTGAGACAATACCGCCGGCCGTGTTGCGATACCCCCACGATCTGAACGGATCTGCCCGCAGTTCAATCGGACCAGTTCAGCGATTGCATGTCACCACGACAAGGAGGCTCAACAATGGCAAATGTTACCCAACTGAAACCCAAAGACAAGTCGACAGTCGACAGTGCCGCGCTGGAAGCCTTCGGTGGCCAGTTGCGCGGAAACCTGTGCGCCCCGGGCGATCCCGGCTTCGATGAGGCACGCACCATCTGGAACGCCATGATCGACCGCTCGCCCGACATGGCTGTGCGTTGCGCCGGCGCGGCCGATGTCATCAATGCACTGCGCTTTGCCGATGCGCACGGCCTCGACATCGCCGTGCGCGGCGGCGGCCACAACATCGCCGGAAGCGCTGTGGCCGACGGCGGCCTGCTCATCGATCTCTCGCCCATGAAGTCGATCAGGGTCGATCCCGTTGCCCGCCGCGCCCATGTCGAGCCCGGCGCCAGCCTTGGCGATGTCGACAAGGAAACGCAGGCCTTTGGCCTCGCCCTGCCCACCGGCATCAACTCCACCACCGGCATTGCCGGCCTCACCCTGGGCGGCGGCTTCGGCTGGCTCACGCGGCCCTACGGCATGACCATCGACAATCTCGTCAGCGCCGATGTGGTCACCGCCAAGGGCGAGCTGGTACATGCGAGCGAGAAGGAGAACCCCGATCTGTTCTGGGCCATCCGCGGCGGCGGCGGCAATTTCGGCATCGTCACCGCCTTCGACTTCAAGCTCCATCCGGTGGGCCCTGAGGTCTTTTCCGGCCTCATCGTCCACCCCTTCGACCAGGCGCCCGGGCTTCTCAGGGACTATGCGCGGGTGGTGGCAGATGCCCCCGACGAGCTCACCGTGTGGGCGGTCATGCGCAAGGCCCCGCCCCTGCCCTTCATCCCCGAGGAATGGCACGGCCGCGAGGTGCTGGTGTTCGCGGCCTGCTATTCCGGTTCGATGGCCGATGGCGAAAAGGCGGCGGCACCCTTGCGCGCGCTGGGCAAGCCCATTGCCGATGTCCTCGGCCCGCACCCCTTTGCCGGCTGGCAGGCGGCCTTCGACCCGCTTCTGACGCCGGGGGCGCGCAACTATTGGAAGTCGCATGATTTCACCGAGTTGTCCGATGCGGCGATCGACGTGATAGCCGATGCCGTCGGCGGGTTGCCTGGGCCGGAATGCGAGATTTTCATCGCCCATGTGGGCGGTGCCATGGCCCGTGTCGCGCCCGATGCCACCGCCTATCCCTATCGCAACGCCCATTTCATCATGAACGTCCACACCCGCTGGCGCGAGCCGGGCGACGATGAAAAGTGCATCTCCTGGGCGCGCGACCTGTTCAAGAAGGCAGCACCCTATGCCACGGGCAGCGCCTATGTGAACTTCATGCCGGACGACGAGGAAGACCGCATCGAACAGGTCTACGGCGACAATTACAAACGCCTTGCCGAGGCGAAGATGCGCTGGGACCCGGCCAACCGGTTCCACCGCAACCAGAATATCGTTCCGGTCAAATAGCGGCGAGAGCGGCCGGGGCGGACGCGGCACCTCTATGGCGCCCGCCTGCCCCGGCCCGGGCCTTGGACAGTACCCGGCGCGCCTACAGCAAGAAGTCCGACTGCGCCAGCGACGTGACATGCGCCACGGTGAACTGGAGGTCGGGGGTGTGGTCGCCGTTGAGGTCGACCTGGACGACGACGTGGTTGCCCGACACGTCATAGCGCGCTTCAGCGGTGGCTGAATTGTCGAAGGCGGCGGTGCCCTGCCACTGAATGTGGCCGGAGTAGGCCCCTCGCAGATCGAACAGGTCGCCAAAGCTGGAATTGAAGTCGACCACCACGTCGTGAAGACCGTCATGGGCCTTGAACACGAAGGTGTCGGCATCGCCTCCCCCCGACAGGGTGTCGACGCCGTGCCCGCCTATGATCGTGTCCGAGCCCTGACCGCCGTGCAGCACGTCGTTGCCGCCGCCGCCCACGAGCTTGTCGTTGCCCTGATTGCCTTCCAGCAGGTCCTTGCCAGCGCCGCCGAACAGCTTGTCGTTGCCGTCGGCACCGAACAGCGCATCGGCGCCCGCATTGCCGAAGAGTCTGTCGTTGTCGATGCCGCCGTAAAGTACATCGCTGGCGGAACCGCCCTTGAGCAGATCGTTGCCGCCACCACCAGAGAGAATATTGTTCCCACCCCCACCGATCAGGGTGTCGCTGCCGGACTGCCCGAATATCAGGTCGTCACCGGCCCCGCCGGACAAGTTGTCGTTGCCCTCATATCCGAAGAAGATATCGTTGCCTCCCGTGCCGGGAAGGTTATCGTCTCCTAATGTTCCAAGAATAAGCGCCATACCAAATCCTCCCTTACATTAGCGTAAAAATAACTTGCGCACTTTGGATGGTTGTTCCAACGCGTGTTCGTTGATAGAAGCGCAATTAGATAATATATTGCGCAGTCGTTACCGCGCAAAACCAGAATTTACTGGTAAGTCTGCGTCTGTGCAAACAAGCTGTCAATTCAATTGTTGGCGACAATATGCCTCACGCCCCGGACCAGCAGCAGCCGGCGAGGCGCACGGCCGGGGGTCATCGCCCCCGCCGCACTCTGTGTGGCTCAGAACAGGAAGTCCTGCTGCGAATAATCCTGGCCGGCGCCGACGTCGCTTGCAAGGACGCCATCCAGCAGCAGCGAATTGCTCCCCACAACGATCATGGCATAGCCGGTCCCGCTCTGCGATTGCAGGTGGTGGTTCACCATGTCGTTGAAGCCGGTGATGGCGGTCACGTCGGAAAAGTCGATCTTCTCCAGGTTCGCCTTACTGAAGTTGACGAGGGTGTCGTCGCCGAAGCCGTCGGTAAATTCGAAACGGTCATTGCCGCCACCGCCATTGAGGAGATCGTTGCCGCCATAGCCGTTCAGCGTGTCGGCGCCGAGCTGGCCGTTGAGTGTGTCGTTGCCGCCACTGCCATCGAGGGCATCATTGCCGCTGCCGCCGAAAAGCTTGTCGTCGCCGAGCTGGCCGATAAGCGTGTCACCGCCGCCGCCACCCTTGAGGACGTCGTTGCCTTTGCCGGCGACGAGATTATCGTCGCCGGCCTGGCCGATCAGGGTATCCCTGCCCCCGTCGGCATTGAGCACATCGTTGCCGCCACCGCCGACCAGGCGGTCGTTGCCACCATTGCCCTGCAGCAGGTCGTTGCCGGCCCCGCCCGCAAGCGTGTCTTGGCCGACGCCGCCTTTGAGGACATCGTTGCCGCCGCCAGCGTCGAGACTGTCGTTGCCAGCCTGGCCGATCAGGGTATCCCTGCCCCCACCGGCATTGAGCACATCGTTGCCGCCACCGCCGACCAGGCGGTCGTTGCCGACAAAGCCCTGCAGGGTATCGTCGCCCGTGCCGCCATTGAGGTTGTCGTTGCCACCATTGCCCTGCAGCAGGTCGTTGCCGGCCCCGCCCGCAAGCGTGTCTTGGCCGACGCCGCCGATGATGGTGTCGTCGCCACCGCCGCCATTGAGCGTGTCGTTCGCGTCGTCGCCGACAATCGAGTCGCTACCCGATCCGCCGATGAACTTCACGACCTCGACACCATAGGCATCGACATAGAAGTTGCCCGAGACCGAGCGCACCAGGAAATGCGGCGATCCAGCAACGCTGAGGGTCACGCCCTGGGTTTCGGCCGAAGCATTGACCACGAGCGTGTCGTTGCCGTTACCGCCGTTCACCACGTCGATGGGCGATCCGCCCGCCGAGGGACGGCTGCCGGCATTGATCAGGTCGTTGCCGTCGCCGGTGTTGATGGTGTCGGCCTGGCCGCCGGAGGTGACGGTATCGTTGCCGCTGCCGGTTGTGAGGGTGATGCCATCGATGCCGTAGATCGCGCTGAGCCCCGCCGCGGCGATCGCATGCGTGTGAGCCATGTCGTAGAGGATGCCGCTGGCCACCGCCGACAGGTCGGCATACCAATGGTCGGTGCCTTTGCCGCCCCTCACCACTTCGCCGAAGCTGCCGGTGTTGATGCTGTCGTCGCCGCTACCGCCGGTGAACCTCACCTTTTCGATATCATTGGCGCCATCGACGTAGAAGTTGCCCGAATCGGAGCGCACGAAATAACGCGGACTGCCCGCCAAGCTGAGGTTGACGGACTGGGTCTCGGCAGATGCATCCACCACCAGCGTATCGATGCCGTCACCGCCATTGACCACGTCGATACCGGCCGAACCGTCCGATGGACGGGTCTTGGCGTTGATGATGTCATCGCCCGCGCCGGTAGAGATGGTGTCGCCCAGGCTGCGGCCGGTGATGGAGTTGTCGCCGCTGCCTGTCGTCATGTGGATGCGCTCGATGCCGAGGATCGAGGTCAGGCCTGCCGCGGCAATCGCATGGGTCGTCGCGACATTGTAAAGGACGTTGCTGGTGAGCGCGGACAAATCGACGGTCCAGAAGTCGGTGCCGGCGCCGCCATTGACCAGGATGCCGAAGCTGCCGGTGTTGATGCTGTCGTCACCGCTACCGCCGATAAAGCTGATCTTCTCGATGTCATTGGCGCCATCGACGTAGAAGTTGCCCGAATCTGGAGCGCACGAAATAACGCGGACTGCCCGCCAGGCTGAGGTTGACGGCCAGGGTCTCGGCCGATGCATCCACCACCAGCGTATCGGTGCCGGTACCGCCATTGACCACGTCGACCCCGGCCGAGCCGTCCGATGGACGGGTCTTGGCGTCGATGATGTCGTCGCCTCCGCCGGTGGAGATGGTGTCGCCCAGGCTGCCGCCGGTGATGGAGTCGTCGCCGCTACCTGTCGCCATGGTGATGCGCTCGATGCCGAGGATCGAGGTCAGGCCCGCCGCGGCAATCGCATGAGTGGTTGCGACATCGTAGAAGACATTGCTGGTGAGCGCGGACAGGTCGGAAACCCAGTAATCGGTGCCGGCGCCGCCATTGACCAGGATGCCGAAGCTGCCGGTGTTGATGCTGTCGTCACCGCTGCCGCCGGTAAAGCTGATCTTCTCGATGTCATTGGCGCCATCGACGTAGAAGTTGCCCGAATCGGAGCGCACGAAATAACGCGGACTGCCCGCCAGGCTGAGGTTGACGGCCAGGGTCTCGGTCGATGCATCCACCACCAGCGTATCGGTGCCATCACCGCCATTGACCGCGTCGACCCCGGCCGAGCCGTCCGATGGACGGGTCTTGGCGTCGATGATGTCGTCGCCTCCGCCGGCGGAGATGGTGTCGCCCAGGCTACCGCCGGTGATGGAGTCGTCGCCGCTACCTGTCGCCATGGTGATGCGCTCGATGCCGAGGATCGAGGTCAGGCCCGCCGCAGCGATCGAGGTGGTGGTGCCGAGCTGGAAGAAGATATTGCCTGTAGCCGCCGAGAGGTCGGATAGCCAGTGGTCCGTGCCCGCACCACCATTGACCGCAACGCCGAAGCTGCCGGTATCGATGTAGTCGTCACCGCCGCCGCTGGTGAAATCTATCGTCTCGATGTCATTGGCGCCATCGATGTAGAAGTTGCCTGAACCGGAGCGCACGAAGAAGCGCGGACTGCCGGCCAGGGTGAGGTTTACGAATTGGCTTTCGGCCGATGCATCGACCACCAGCAGATCCGTGCCGTCGCCACCATGGACCACGTCGATGGGGCCGAATTCAACGGCTGGCCGGGTTCCTGCATCGATGGTGTCATTGCCATCCTTGGCAAGGTAGACATCGCCCGTTGCAAAGGGACCCAGGTTGTCGGGTCCATCGGTTCCTTTGATTGTGGCCATCAGCGCGCTCCTTGCTTATCGGTGTTCCCAAGGACCAATTGGCGATTCCGCGGGTTTTGAATTTGCAATCAAATGAACTCCCAATGATGCCTTGCCGAAGTCACGGGACTCTCTTTTGAACTCAAAGTTCAGTATCGCCCGCAATTCAGGCGAGAAACTTGATTTGAATCAAAAGCGCCTCGAATCTGGCACTTGTCAGAGGATCCGGAAGCGTCGGGGCTCATCTCTGGTCCATGCGCTGCTTGGCCAGCGCATCGAACGCCATCAGCGTCTCGATCAGCGCTTCCATCTGATCGAGCGGCACCATGTTGGGGCCGTCGGAGGGGGCATTGTCGGGGTCCTCATGCGTCTCGATGAAGACGCCGGCCACGCCCACGGCCACCGCCGCGCGCGCCAGCACCGGCACCATGGCGCGATCGCCGCCCGAGGCAGTGCCCTCGCCGCCCGGCTGCTGCACCGAATGGGTGGCATCGAAGATGACGGGCGCGCCGGTCGCAGCGAGGATGGGCAGGGCGCGCATGTCGGAGATGAGCGTGTTGTAGCCGAAGGAGACCCCGCGCTCCGTCACCAGCACGTCGGCATTGCCGGCGCCGGTGACCTTGGCCACCACGTTGCCCATGTCCCAGGGGGCGAGGAACTGGCCCTTCTTGACGTTCACCACCCGCCCGGTGCGGGCGGCCGCGACCAGAAGGTCGGTCTGCCGGCACAGGAAAGCCGGGATCTGCAGGACGTCCGCCACCTCGGCCACCTCGGCGCACTGGTACGGCTCGTGCACGTCGGTGAGCACCGGAATGTCGAGCTCGCTTCTCAAATCGGCGAACACCGGCAGCGCCTTGTCCAGCCCCAGCCCGCGCACGCCCGATGCGCTGGTGCGGTTGGCCTTGTCGAACGAGGTTTTGTACACGAAGCCGATGCCGAGGCGCCCGGTCATCTCCTTGAGGTGGCCCGCGACCATGAAGGCATGCTCGCGCGATTGCATCTGGCACGGGCCCGCGATGAGCGCCAGCGGTGCCCGGTTGGAGAACACCACCTTGCCCACCCGCACTTGGCTGTTGGGAGCCACGCTCAAGGCCTCTCGATCATGCATGTGCACGAGCCGTGAGCATAAAGCCGGCCGGATGTGTCCACCAGCCGGGCGTGCGAGGTGGCGGTGCGCCGGCCCACATGGATGACCTCGCCACGGCACAGCACCTCGCCGGTCTTTTCCGTCATGGGGCGCACATAGTTCACTTTCAGCTCGATGGTGGAATAGGCAACGCCGGCCTCCAGCCGCGTCTGGACGGCACAGCCCAGCGCGCTGTCGATGATGGCGGCCGCCCAACCGCCATGGACCACGTTGGCGGGGTTGTAATAATCGGCGGCGGGCACCCCTGAGAACACCACGAAACCGTCGCCCACCTCAATCAGGCGAAACCCGAGCAGCACCCCCAGCGGCGCCGAGCCCTCCCCGCGCATCAGCGCTTCGAGGAATTCGCGCCCGTCTCGGTTCTGCTGCTCCGCGGATGCGCTCACGTCTGGCTCCGCGGCGCCAGGACGAGGCCGGTGCCGAACAGGTGTTCGGCGGCGATCGCTGCCCGGTCCTGCGCGATGATGGCTTCCACGCCCGATCCCTCCACGGCCTTCAGCGCTGTCGCCGCATCGTTGACGCCGAGCCGGTAAGCCGCCAGCCGCGGCCCTTCATGCGCGCTCTCGGCCGCAAATCCCCAATGGGCGCGAAAGGCATCCGGCGTCAGCACGCTGATCACGCCGCGCCCGGTGTCGAGCGAAAGGCCCCCCTCCACCGGCACTGCCACGGCATTGGCGAAGGCGGCAAGGAAGCTGCCCGCCTCGTCCGGCCCCTCGGCCACCAACCCCACCTCCTCCATGGTCGCTGCGCCATTGGCGTGGCGCTGGTAGTCGGCTTTCCAGAAATGCTTCGGCGCGTGCTGCTGGCAATAGAAGAAACCGGCATCTGGCATGGCTGCATTGGTGGCGAAGGCGAGCGAAAACCCCACCGTCACCTCCTCGCCCGAGGGTAGTTTTGCCTGGCGCGAGAAATCGAACGGGTCGTAGCTCTCAAGCCCCGCCACCTTCATGCGCACTTGCTCGGCCCGGGCATCTTCGGAGGCCAGCACCAGCATGGAGAAGCCCTCGCCTCTCGCCAGGTAGTCGCGGTTGAAGGCGGCGAAGTTGAAGTGCTGAGGCACTGGTGCGGGGATGTCCTCGGGCGCCACCACGCCAAGCAGTTCGAGAAAGGCGCCATCGATCTGCACCAGGCTGTTGCCGGTGCCGAAGGGATGGCGCGCCGGCGGCGTCAGGGTAAAGCCCAGCGCCCGGTAGCGCCGGCGGGCCTCCTCCAGATCGCGCACCGCCAGCACCAGGTGATCGATGCCGATCATGTCTTGGGCTCCCTTGCCGGCGCTTCGGCAGGCGGCTCAGGCATGGCCTGCGGCATCGACTTCACATGCACATCGCGCTGCGGGAACGGGATCTCGATACCTGCCTCCTTCAGCGCCTTGAAGATGGCAAAGCGCAGTTCGCTCCCTACGGTGAGGACGTAGTTGACGTCGGGAATATAGACGCGCACTTCGAAATCGAGCGAGCTGGCGCCGTAATCCCTGAACACCACATAGGGCTGGGGATAGCTCAGCACCCGCTTGTTGGCGCGGGCGCACTCCATGAGGATCTTTTCGACCTGCTCGGGATCGGAATTGTAGGCAACGCCGACGGCGATGCGCGCGCGGCCGATGGCGTCGGTATGGGTCCAGTTGAGCACCGCGTCGGAGATCAGGCTGGAATTGGGGATGATCACCGAACCGCGGTCGAACGTCTCGATCTCGGTGGAGCGCACATTGATCTTCTTGACCGTGCCCTCGCCGCCCGACACCGCGATCCAGTCGCCCACCCGGATCGGGCGTTCGGCCAAGAGGATGAGGCCGGAGACGAAATTATTGACGATCGACTGCAACCCGAAGCCGATACCCAGCGACAAGGCGCCGGCGATGATGGCAAGCTTGTCGAAACTAAAGCCGGCGGCGGACACACCGATGGCGGCGGCAACCAGGATGCTGGCATAGTTGGCGCCGGTGAGCACCGAATTGCGCACCCCGGCGTCCATCTGGGTATGCGCCAGAACCCGCCGATCGAGCCACATGGTGAACAGGCGCGCGGCACCGAGCCCGATGACGAAGATGGCTATCCCCAAAAGGATGGTGTCGGGCTCGACGGTGATGTCACCGACCTTGAAACCGTAGAAGACGGTTTGCAGCCAGCTTGAATAGTCGATCCAGGTGAGCGCCCACAGCGCCAGGATCAGCGGCACGCCCACCACCACCAGCCCCACGTCCACGACGGTGGACAACAGCAGGCCGAGCCGTCGTGTACCGGCTTCCTCCAGGGACACGGTGTGGCGCAGGAAGCGGCCGGGCAAGGTGCGTGGATCGAGGCTGGCCGCGACACCTGCATCCATCAGGTGATGCAGCAGGTAGAGAATGGTGACGACGACCGAGGTCTCAATGAGCTTCTGCAGCAGGAAATGCGCCAGCGCCACGTAACCGAACAAGAGGCTCACGGTGGCAATGAGAACCACGCCCCAAAGCAGGTGGAACACATAGGCGGTCCAGCCGAAATAATACTGGCGCGCCGTTCCTTCTTCCGCGACCGGTTCACCGCCGCCGCGAGACAATCGCAGCAGCACCGCGATCAGCATCACGTAGGCAACGGCGACGCCGGCACTCCAGCCCACGGTGAACTCGATCGGCAGGAACAGGGTGTCCGCCATGGTCGAAACGACATGGGCGAGCGAGAAGATGAAGGCGAGAATGGTGATGACGCCGGTCATCTTGCGCGCCGTCTGATCGCTGACGTTCACCAGCCGCCAGCCCGGGTTGCGCGGCGCGAGGATACCAACGGCCAGTGCCAGCTTGACGCCGAATGACACCAGGCCCCGCTCGAGGCCCTGTATCACCCGTTCGAAGCGCAGGTTGACGCCGCCGGTGAGCTTGATGACGAGTTGGGCAATGATAACGCCGATGATGAGCACCGCCACCGTGGCGACGGTCGTCCATACCGCCCGCCACAGCCGCTGCAGGTGATCAGGCTGTGCTATCGCGCTTTGGCGCATGAACCGCAGGTTCACCCGCCAGGCGATGCCGATGCACAAGAGCGCGATGACAAACGCCAGCGTCAGGCCCATCGCCGGCGTAAACATCCGATTGGCGTCCGGAGCCGACGTCAGAGCTGCCTTAACGAGAATGCCGGTGCGCTGGGCGAAGGTGCCGATGGCCGAAATGGCCTCATACCACAGGAGCGGGTTGAGCACCGAGCGGCTGGGCTCGAAGATGCGCTTAATGAACTGGTCGCGCTGCAGGTTGGCCGCACTCGCCGCCACCTGCTCGGCATCGACCGCCAACACCCCGAGCTGCTTGCTGGAGCCTTGCAGCTTTTCCAGCGCATCGTTCAGCCGCTTGCGCTCGGCGGCGACAGGCGCCGCCTCGCTTTCATCCTTGCCGGGAGCAGGGCCGAGTTTGGTGAGCTGTGCGTTCAGGTCGTCGAGCGGCTTGCGCAGGTCGGCCTGGGCGGCCAGCACGTCGGCGCGGATTTTTTCCGCGGCCTGGCGCTTCTGCGCCAGTTCTTCTGGCGTGATTGTGGGAACCGCGACGTCCTTTCGGATCTTGTCCAGCTCGCCGCGCAGTTGTTCATAGGTGCGCGCCGCCTTGCCCGCTTCCGGCACCTCTGGCGCCTGCTGCGCCTGCGGGGGTACCTGCGGCTGCTGTGCCGCTTGCGGCTGTTGTGCGGTTTGTGGCTGCTGGGCCGGTTGCGGCTGTTGTGCCGGTTGCGGCTGTTGTGCCGGCTGTGGCTGCTGTGCCGCTTGCGGCTGTTGTGCCGGTTGCGGCTGTTGTGCCGGTTGCGGCTGTTGTGCCTGCTGGGCAAAGGCCAGTCCGACGGCAAGCGTCAGAGCAGCCGCAAGCACCGCGCAGCAGTGCGCGAGCGTCCTCACCGTCGATGTAAATCGCGACAACATGGCTTTTCGCTTAGGGCCTGTTCAACGGCGAAGTCAACCGCCCCGACCGCTCCGGTCACACCAGCCGCGACTGGTTGACGGCCGCGGCGATGAAGGAGGCAAACAGCGGGTGCGGCTCGAAGGGGCGCGACTTGAGCTCGGGATGATACTGCACGCCGATGAACCACGGGTGGCCGTCGAGCTCCACGATCTCCGGCAAAAGACCGTCGGGCGACAGGCCGGAAAAGCGCAAGCCCGCCGCCTCCAGCCGCTCGCGGTAGCGCATATTGACCTCGTAACGGTGGCGGTGGCGCTCGGAAATTTCTTCCTTTTGGTAAATCCCGCGCACCTTCGAGCCCTCAGTCAGGTGCGCCTTATAGGCTCCTAGACGCATGGTGCCGCCGAGATCGCCGCCGCTCTTGCGCTGTTCCAGCTCATTGCCGCGCATCCATTCCGTCATCAGGCCGATGATCGGCTCGGGCGTGGGTCCGAATTCGGTCGATGAGGCCTTTTCGATGCCGGCGAGGTTGCGGGCGGCCTCGATGCAGGCCATCTGCATGCCGAAGCAGATGCCGAAATAGGGCACATCGCGGGTGCGCGCAAAGGTGGCGGCGCGGATCTTGCCCTGGGCCCCGCGCTCGCCGAACCCGCCTGGCACCAGGATGCCGTGCACGTTCTCCAGCCACGGCGCCGGATCCTCCTCATCGAAGATCTCCGAGGCGATCCACTGCAGGTTAACCTTCACCCTGTTGGCGATGCCGCCATGCACCAGCGCTTCGCCCAGCGACTTGTAGGCATCGAGCAGGCCGGTGTACTTGCCGACGACGGCGATCGTCACCTCGCCCTCGGGCTGGGCGATGCGCTCGGAGACCTCGACCCAGCGGGAAAGATCGGGATCGGGCGCTTCAGCGATGCCGAAGGCGTCCAGCACCTCCTTGTCGAGCCCCTCGCGGTGATAGGCGACGGGAACATCGTAGATCGACTTCACATCCAGCGCCTGGATCACCGCCGAGGACCTGACATTGCAGAAAAGCGCGATCTTGCGCCGCTCGTTGTCGGGGATCGGCCGGTCGGCGCGGCACAGCAGCACGTCCGGCTGGATGCCGATGGAGCGCAATTCCTTCACCGAGTGCTGGGTGGGCTTGGTCTTGAGCTCACCGGCAGACGGGATGAAGGGCAGAAGCGTGAGGTGGACATAGATGCACGAATGGCGTGGCAGGTCGTTGCCGATCTGGCGGATGGCCTCGAAATAGGGCAGGCCCTCGATGTCGCCCACGGTTCCGCCGATCTCCACCAGCACGAAGTCGTAAGGCTCGTTGCCGGAAAGCACGAACTCCTTGATGGCATCGGTCACGTGCGGGATCACCTGCACGGTGGCGCCGAGATAATCGCCACGCCGCTCGCGCGCGATGATGTCCTGGTAGATGCGGCCCGTCGTGATGTTGTCGGCGCGTTCCGAAGAGCGACCGGTGAAGCGCTCGTAGTGGCCGAGGTCGAGGTCGGTTTCGGCCCCGTCGTCGGTGACGTAGACCTCGCCATGCTGATAGGGGCTCATGGTGCCCGGATCGACGTTGAGATAGGGATCGAGCTTGCGCAAACGCACCTTGTATCCGCGCGCCTGGAGAAGTGCGCCGAGCGCCGCCGAAGCCAGCCCTTTGCCGAGTGAGGACACCACGCCGCCGGTGATGAAGATGTACCGCGCCATGGGGCTTTGTCTTTAGCGGGAGTCGAGCCGTCTGCAAAGCCTCAATGACGCGTTTCAACAGATGCGTGGAATCCGATCACTGACATCTGACACCTGACCCGAAACCGATTAAGGAAGAAGCATGTCGTCGGAGAAAGAAAACGTCGCCTTCGCCTCCCTGCTGGCCAGCGCCGCGCTGGCGGCGACCAAGCTGGTGGCCGGGCTGCTCACAGGCTCGCTGGGCATCCTGTCGGAGGCGCTGCACAGCGTGCTCGACCTGGGCGCCACTACCGTCACCTTCTTTGCGGTGCGCGTGTCCGACCTGCCGCCCGACGAGGAGCATCATTTCGGCCATGCCAAGGTCGAATCGGTGGCAGCCCTCATCGAAACCGCGCTTTTGTTCCTCACCACCGCCTGGATCGTCTACGAAGCCGTACTGCGCCTCATCGGCCAGCCGGCCCATGTCGAGGTGACATGGTGGGCCGTCGCCATCATCGCGGCCTCCATCGTCATCGACTTCAACCGCTCGCGCGCCCTCGCCCGCACCGCCGAAAGGACCTCCAGCGAGGCCCTGCACGCCGATGCTCTGCACTTTTCCTCCGACATGTGGAGCTCGGCCGTCGTTCTCCTCGGACTGGCGGCAACTTGGGCGGGATACGGCTGGGCCGACGCCGTGGCAGCGCTGGTCGTTGCCTTTTTCGTCAGCCTGGCGGGCTGGCGGCTGGGCAAGCGCACGCTGGCAACCCTCCTCGATGCGGCACCCGCCGGCACCACCGACGTCATCCGCCACATCGCCGAGGATGCCCATGGCGTTCTGGCGGTGCGCCAGCTCAGGGTGCGCCCGGCCGGCGCCACCCTGTTCGTCGATGCCCACATCGCGGTTGCCCGCACCCTCCCCTTCGACACGGTGGGGCGCATCAAGGACCAGTTCGTCGCCGCCATCAGCCAGCGCTTTCCCTCCGCCGACGTCTCGGTGACGTCGATCCCTGTGGAGCTCGACGACGAGACGGTGGTCGACAAGGTGATGCTGATCGCCGCCCGCCGCGGCCTCGCCATCCATCACTTGACCGTCCAGCACGTGGGCGAGAGCCTGTCGGTGAGCTTCGATCTGGAGGTCAACGGCCACCTGCCGCTGAGCGAGGCGCACGACATCGCCACCCAACTGGAAGACGGCATCGAGGACGAGCTGGGCTCGGATGTCGAGGTGGAAAGCCATATCGAGCCCTTGCAGACCGACACCGTCGCCGGGCGCGACGCGTCAGCCGCCGTCACCGCCGAGATCGCCGCGAAACTCAACGCCAGCGCCGAGCCCGATGCCCTTCTCACCGAAATCCACAATGTGCGGGTGCGCGACACGGCCGAAGGACTCTATGTCACCTTTCACTGCCGCGTGCCGGGTACCGAGACGGTGCGCCGGGTGCACGCTGCCGTCGATGCCCTGGAAGGACGCCTGAAGAGCCAGGTGAAGGGCGTCCAGCGGGTCATCGCCCATGCCGAGCCGCTCGAACCGGGGCAACCGTGATGCGCCACCTCAGGCCCGCCGACTACCGCGTCATGGCCTGGAAGAACGGCCTCGGCTCGACCACGGAGATCGCCGTTTATCCGCCGGGATCAGGCATTGCGGAAGAGCCGTTCCTGTGGCGGGTGAGCATCGCCGATGTCCCGGCCTCGGGGCCGTTCTCGCGCTTTCCCGGCTATGACCGCACCATCATGATGATCTCTGGTGAGACCGGCATGTGGCTCGACGGTGCGCCCGACGGCCCCATCGACCTGACCCGGCCCTTCTGCCCACGAGCCTTTTCCGGCGACCGGGACATCACCGGCCGCCTCGTCGGGGGTCCGTTGCGCGATTTCAATCTCATGGTCGATCGCGCGCGGGCCAAGGGCACCATGACCGTGATCCGGCAGCCCTGCCCGCTGCGACTGGCAGCACCTGACGGCGGACAGGCGCTCGTGACGCTCTTTTCCGGTTCTGCGAAGCTCGCCGGCATTGCGCTCGAAGTCGGCGAGACATTGCTCCTGGACTCGAACGAAACCGCCGAAGGCCTTGTTGAGGGCGGAAAATCCGCATCCGTGGCAGCGGCGCTGGTCATGATCGCGCCTTTGCAGGCCGCTCAGGCACCGGCTTCGTAAGTCCCGAGGAAGCTCGCCAGATTGTCGGCCAGCACCTCGGTCTGATAGCCGCCTTCCTGTATGATGACGCTCGGCCGTTTGAGCCCGGCGACAACGCGGGCGAGGCGCGAAAAACCTTCCGTCGTCATGGCGCCGCCCTTCAGGGGATCGCTCTCATGCGCATCGAGGCCGAGCGCGATCACCAGCGCGCCGGGGTCGTATTCGCCGACCGCCTCCACCGCATGCTGCACGGCGCCCAGCCACACCTCGTCGTCGCTCTTCACCGGCACCGGGACATTGAGGTTGAAACCCTTGCCGGCGCCGCTGCCGAACTGGTTCTCATAGCCGTAATAGAAGGGATAGAATTTTGCCGGGTCCGCATGCACCGAAACCGTCAGCACATCGTCGCGGGAATAGAAGATCGACTGCGTCCCGTTGCCGTGATGCACATCGACGTCGAGGATCGCCACACGCTCGAAGCTGCGGCGCAGAAATTCCGCTGCCAGCGCGGTGTTGTTGAGATAGCAGAACCCTCCTGCCCGATCGGCATAGGCATGATGGCCCGGCGGCCGACATAACGCATAAGCCACGGGCTGACCGCCCGCCACCAGCTCCGCGGCGGTGAGTGCGGTATTGGCCGAAGCGCGCACCGCGCCCCAGGTTTTTTCGGTGACCGGGCAGGAAAAGTCCATCAGGTGCCAGCCGGCGCGCCCCACTATGTCGCGCGGATAACGGGCCGGACGCTCCACCGGCCTGAGGCTCGGCATCACTTCGGGAAAGGCGCCCTTGGCCCGGTTCCACCTGCGGAAAGCGCTGGCGAGGAACTTCAGGTAGCGGCTTGAGTGGACGGCAGCGATGTGCTCGTCCTCGAAACTGCGGGTGGCATGCACCTGGGCGCCTACCTTGCGTGCCCCTTTCAGCAGGATGCGTGCCCGCTCGGGGCTCTCGGGATAATCTACGATGGCCCCGCGCGACAGAAAGCGGGTCGGGTTGTGCTGCAATTGCAGGGCGCTGAATACGGCCTTCATTTTTCCTCCACCAGGCGGCCGCCATCGAGCCGCACGACGCGGTGCATGCGATGGGCCAGATCATGATTATGGGTGGCGATCAGGGCCGCCAGCCCCTCTTCGGCAATGAGATGCAGGAACTCGCGATGCACCCGCTCGGCCGTGGGCGGGTCGAGGTTACCCGTCGGCTCGTCGGCGAGCAACAGCACCGGGTGGTTGGCGAGCGCGCGCGCGATGGCGACGCGCTGCTGCTCGCCGCCCGACAACTCGGCCGGACGGTGGCGCGCGCGCGCGGTAAGGCCCAGGCGCTCAAGCAATTCATCGGCCCGCGCCCGCGCCTGGCGCTTGGACGCCCCGGCAATGAGGCAGGCCATCATCACGTTCTCGCGCGCGCTGAATTCCGGCAGCAGATGGTGGAACTGGTAGACAAAGCCAATGGCAAGCCGGCGTGTGCGGGTGCGTTCGCGGTCCGACAGAGATGAACACACGCTGCCGCCGATGGCGACTTCTCCGGCCGTCGACCGCTCCAGCAGCCCCGCGATATGCAGGAGCGATGATTTTCCCGCTCCCGACGGTCCCACCAGCGCCACGATCTCGCCCGCGCCCACATCGAGATCGAGGTCGCGAAAGATCTCCAGCACCCGGTCGCCCTGGCGATAGGTGCGGGTGATCCTCTCAAGCGCCAGCACTGGCGCGTAGGCTTCCTCATTCATAGCGCAGCGCCTCGACCGGATCGAGCCGCGCCGCCCGCCACGACGGATAGAGCGTTGCGAGGAACGACAAGGCCAGCGACATGAGCACGATGGCGGCTGTCTGGTGCACGTCCATGTCGGCTGGCAGGTGCGAGAGATAATAGAGCTCGGGCGAAAACAACTCGCGCTTGGTGAGCGCCGACAGGAACTGGCGGATTTCCTCGATATGGGTGCACACCAGCACCCCCAGCCCCAGGCCGGCGAGTGTCCCCAGCGTGCCGATGGCCGCCCCCGTCATGAAGAAGATGCGCAAGATCGCGCCCGAGGTCGCACCCATCGTCCTCAGGATGGCGATGTCGTGCCCCTTGTCCTTCACCAGCATGATGAGGCCGGAGATGATGTTGAGCGCTGCCACCAGGATGATGAGGGTGAGGATGAGGAACATCACGTTGCTCTCCACCTGCAATGCGTTGAAGAACGTCTCGTTGGTGCGCTTCCAGGTGACGAATTGCAGGTGCCCATTGGCAGCCTGATTGAGCGGGCCGATGTAACTGTCCACGGCATCCGGGTTTTTCAGCATGATTTCGATAGCCGAGGCGCCATCGCCGGTGTTGAAATAGCCCTGCGCCTCGGCGAACGGCATGTAGACGACGGAATTATCGTATTCCGACATGCCGATGTCGAACACCGCCACGATGGGGTAGGAGCGGATGAGCGGGGTGGTGCCGAGGATGGTGGTCGGCCCGTTGGGCGAAATCAGCGTGAGCTTGTCGCCGACGCCGACCCCGTGCTTGAAGGCCATGCGGTAACCGATTGCGATACCGCCCTTTTCATCGAACCCGACGAGCGTGCCTTTGAGCTTGGCGTTGTTGACGCTGGGCAGCGATCGCAGGTCGTCCCCGCGGATGCCGCGCACCAGCACGCCGGTGTTGGAGCGCATGGAAGAGGCCATGACCTGGCCCTCGACGATGGGGATGGCGCGCGTCACCCCCGGCACGGCGCGGATGTCCTCAACCCGCTTTGCGTAGTCGGGAATGGTAAGGCCGATGGAGGAATAGGCGGTCACATGACCGTTGAAGCCGAGGACCTTGGCCAGAAGCTCGGCGCGAAAGCCGTTCATCACCGCCATGACGATGATGAGGGTGGCGACGCCCAGCACGATGCCGAGGAAGGAAAAGCCGGCGATCACCGAAATGAAGCCCTCGCGCCGCCTGGCGCGCAGGTAGCGAAAGGCAATCATCCGCTCCCAGGCGGAAAAGGCGCGGGGCGCTCCTGCGGACATGGGCTCACGCGCCAATGAAGCGGCCGGCGACCTGGTCGAGGGGGACGTTCTCGCGCTCGCCGGTGCGGCGGTTCTTGACCTCGGCGATGCCGTCTTTCAGGCCGCGCGGGCCGACGATCACCTGCCAGGGCAGGCCGATCAGGTCCATGACGGCGAACTTGGCGCCGGGGCGCTCGTCGGTGTCGTCATAAAGCACCTCGATGCCCGCTCCATCCAGCGTCCGGTAGAGATTTTCGCACGCCGCATCCACCTGGCTATCGCCGACTTTGAGGTTGATGAGCCCGACATGGAAAGGCGCCACCGGCTCGGGCCAGATGATGCCCGCCTCGTCATGGCTCGCCTCGATGATGGCGCCGGCAAGGCGCGAGACGCCCACCCCGTAGGAGCCGGACTGTATGCTGACCGGCTGGCCGTCGGGCCCCTGCACGGCGCAGCCCAAGGGCTCGGAATACTTAGCTCCGAAATAGAAGATATGGCCGACCTCGATGCCGCGGCCCGACAGGCGCTTTTGCTCAGGCACCCGCTGCTCGAATTCGGCCTGCTCGTGCTTTTCATCGGTGGCGGCATATTTGGAGGTGAAGTCGCGCACCACGCCGGCCACCGCCTCGACGTCGTCGTAGTCGATGGTAAAGGCCGTCCAGTCCATGTCATAGAAATCGCGGTCGAAATAGACCTCGCTCTCGCCGGTGTCGGCGAGAATGAGGAACTCGTGGCTCAGATTTCCGCCGATGGGTCCGGTTTCGGCGCGCATGGGGATGGCCTTCAGACCCATGCGGGCGAAAGTGCGCAAATAGGCAACGAACATCTTGTTGTATGAATGGCGCCCCGCCTCGGCCGAGATGTCGAAGGAATAGGCGTCCTTCATCAGGAACTCGCGGCCGCGCATGATGCCGAAGCGCGGGCGCACCTCGTCGCGGAACTTCCACTGGATGTGATAGAGGATGCGCGGCAGGTCCTTGTAGGACTGCACCCCTGAGCGGAAGATGTCGGTGATCATCTCCTCGTTGGTGGGCCCATAGAGCATGTCGCGCTCGTGGCGGTCCTCGATGCGCAGCATCTCCTTGCCGTAGTCGTCGTAGCGCCCCGACTTGCGCCACAGATCGGCCGACTGGATGGTGGGCATCAAGACCTCGATGGCCCCTGCCCGGTTCTGCTCCTCGCGCACGATCTGCTCGATCTTCTTCATCACCTTGAAGCCGGTCGGCAGCCACGAATAGATGCCGGCGCTTTCCTGGCGGATCATGCCGGCGCGCAGCATGAGGCGGTGCGAGACGATCTCGGCCTCCTTGGGCGCGTCGCGGAGAATGGGCATGAAGTACTGGCTGAGCTTCACGTCTTTCAGGTCCTAAAGTGAGAGCGGATGGGTAGACGGCGCAGCCCGTGCCGCGCCGGGCTCCTTTTAGGCGAAATCGCCCGCGAAACAAAGGCCCCCACCGGGCCTGGCAAAGGTGCGACTCCATGGCGCCCGAAACGGGCGCCAATTATGGCAAAAATGCGACCACCCTCTGGACACTGAGGAATTTCATGCTAGTGTTACCGAACAAGACCAACAAGGATTATCCGCCGTTTGTGCACTGGCGCATGGTCCAGGTCTGGGGAGGAAGAAGTCTCCCGACGCGCCGGCCAGTCGTTCGACCAGGCCGAGCAGCGCCCCCGACGAGCCACCGGGGTTAAGGGAGACCAAAAACTGAGTAAGGCAAGGCCTTAACTGGCCTTGCTTTTTTTTCGCTCCTGTGCCCCATTTGGATGAGCGGACCATCGTCATGACAACCGACATTTCCTTCGCTGCGATCCTCGAACGCGCCGCCCAGCGCAAAGGCGGGCGCGATGCGCTCATGTCCCTCCTCGATGCACCGCCCGATGCCCGATCCTTGCGCTCTCTCGCCGACGACCGGGCGCTGTCGCTGATGACAAAATGCATATTCCGCTCCGGCTTCGTGTGGCGGGTGATCGAGGACAAGTGGCCGGGTTTCGAGGAAGCCTTCGAGGGTTTCGATGCGCACGCCCTGCACTTCAAGCCGGACGAGTTCTGGGATGCCCTCACCAAGGACAAGCGCATCGTCAGGAACGGCGCCAAGATCATGGCGGTGCGCGACAACGCGGCCTTCGTGCTCGATATCACCAAGGAATACGGCAGCTTCGGCCAATTTCTTGCCGGCTGGCCTGAAGACAATATCACCGGCCTGTGGGAGGTGCTCAGCAAGCGCGGCAACCGCCTAGGCGGCATGACCGGGCGCTATTTTTTGCGCTTTGCGGGCAAGGACTGCCTGATTCCCTCGCGCGACGTGGTCAGGGCCATACGCGATGCCGGACTCGACATCGCCGAAAACCCGACCTCCAAGCGGGATCTCAAAAAGATCGAGGCCCTCTTCAACGCCTGGCACGCCGAAACCGACCTGCCTTATACCCATCTCTCGCGCATCGCCGCCATGTCGGTCGGCGACAACTACGACGCCGACGCCATCCGCAGCCGAGCAGGCGCGGAGGACGGGGCCTGAATTGCTGCCGACCTTGAACACGCGGCAGGGCGGCCGGTTCGCGCCTGTTCCGCGGCCCAATTCGGGCTGTTCCGTCCATGTTCAAAGGCGTGTTCAGACCTGTTCACAGGCAAATTGGCCCTTGCTGCCGCCTCCCTCTAATGCATGACCAGGACCATCCAGCCGACACCGAACTTGTCGGTGAGCATGCCGAAGCTGGAGGAAAAGAAAGTCTTCGCCAGCGGCATCGAGACGCTGCCACCCTCGCCCAAAACTTCGAACACACGCTTTGCCTCGGCATCGTCGCCCACCGAGACAGCCAGCGCAAAACCGTCGAATTTCGGCTCTCCTGCGCATCGTCCGTCCGAGGCAAAGATCACCGCATCGCCAATGCGCACCGCCGCATGCATGACCTTGTCACGGTTCGCCTCGGAGCACATCGAAGGATCGGGGCTGTCCTTGAAGCGCATCAGACCCTCGACCATGGCGCCGAGAGTCCGGTTTGGCCCCTGACGACGTGCGCGCCGCCCTCAAGACGCTGTCGTAACGACAAGCTCGCGCGAGGCTGGCTCACCAGGGGTGAGGAAACTGGCCCTTTGCCGCGTCATTGGAACATTGCTATGGACGAAGGCGCGACTTCTCCCTGACGCTTGAGGAACCCGCCCCATGGCCAAGGCCCTTCCGCCCCGCGCCGACGTCGTCATCATCGGCGGCGGCATCATCGGCTGCTCGATTGCCTATCATCTGACCCGCATCGGCATCACCGACGTGGTGCTGCTGGAGCGCCAGCAGCTTACTTGCGGCACCACCTGGCATGCCGCCGGCCTCGTCGGGCAGTTGCGCGCCACCCGCAACATGACGGAGCTCGCCAAATACACCACCGACCTGATGAAGGGCCTCGAGGCCGAGACCGGGCAAGCCACCGGCTTCAAGCAGAACGGCTCCATCTCGGTCGCGCTCAACGATGGGCGTTTCGAGGAATTCCGCCGCGGCGCCTCCATGGCCAAGAATTTCGGCCTCGAGGTGCGCGTCATCTCAGCCGGTGAGATCAAGGAGCGCCTGCCGCATCTCAACATCGAGGGCGTGGTGGGCGGCGTCTTCCTGCCCGCCGACGGCCAGGTCAATCCCATCGACGTGACCCAGGCCTATGCCGCCGGCGCCCGCCAGCGCGGAGGCAAGGTGTTCGAAAATGTCAAGGTGACACGCATCCTCATGGATGGCGACAGCGCCAAGGGCGTCGAGACCACCGACGGCACCATCCATGCCGACAAGGTGGTGATCGCCGGCGGCATGTGGTCGCGCGAGCTGGGGCTTTCGGTGGGCGTGCACCTGCCGCTGCACGCGGCGGAACATTTCTACATCGTCAGCGAGCCCATCGCCGAGCTGCCCCGGAACACGCCAGTCATGCGCATTCCCGATGAATGCGCCTATTACAAGGAAGATGCCGGCAAGCTGATGCTGGGCGCCTTCGAGCCGGTCGCAAAACCATGGGGCATGGAGGGGATCGCCGACGATCACGCCTTCGAGACGCTGCCCGAGGATTACGATCATTTCGAGCCGGTGCTGGAAAAGGCGGTTCATCGCATGCCGCTGCTGGAAACGGCCGGGATCGCCCTGTTCTTCAACGGGCCGGAGAGCTTTACCCCCGACGACCGCTATTTCCTTGGAGAAGCCCCATTCAAGCATAACCTCTATGTGGCCTGCGGCTTCAACTCCATCGGCATCCAGTCGTCGGGCGGCGCTGGCAAAGTTCTGTCGGAGTGGATCCGCGACGGGCATCCGCCGATTGATGTCATCGACGTTGATGTACAGCGCATGATGCCGTTCCAGACCAACCGCAAATATCTTCATGACCGCACCACCGAGACGCTGGGCCTGCTCTATGCCATGCACTGGCCGTACCGGCAGGTGGTAACGGCGCGCGGCGTCAGGCGTTCGCCCTTCCATGACCGGCTGGTGAAGCTGGGCGCGATCATGGGCGAGTTATCGGGCTGGGAACGGCCCAACTGGTTCGCCAGGTCCGGCGAGAAGGCAGAATATGAATACTCCTACGGCCGCCAGAACTGGTTCGCCGCCGCACAGCGCGAGGCTGAAGCCGTGCGCGACAAGGTGGGGCTGTTCGACCAGACGAGCTTTGCAAAATTCCGGCTCGAGGGGCGCGATGCATTGGGCATCCTCAACCGCGTGGCGGCCAATAACGTCGATGTCGAACCGGGGCGCATCGTCTACACCCAATGGCTGAACGAGCGCGGCGGTATCGAGGCCGACCTCACCATCACCCGGCTGTCGGAGACCGAGTTCATGGTGGTGACGGCGGGCGTCTCGCAAATCCGCGATTTCGCCTGGCTGAAGCGCCACATCCCTGCCGATGCCCATTGCGTCGCCACCGACATCACTTCCGGCCTGCCGATGATTGGTCTGATGGGGCCCGAAGCCCGCGCGCTCCTGCAAAAACTCTCGGGCGAGGACCTATCCACGGCCGCCTTCCCCTTCGGGCGTTCGCGCGAGATCGAGGTGGGCTATGCCCGCGTGCGCGCCAGCCGCATCACCTATGTGGGCGAGCTGGGCTGGGAGCTCTATGTGCCGGCCGAATTCGCAGCGCATGTCTTTGACACGCTGATGGAGGCAGGCGGCGAGTTCGGCCTTCAGCCCGTCGGCATGCACACCATGAACAACTGCCGTATGGAAAAAGGCTACCGCCATTTCGGCCACGATATCGGCGACGAGGACACCCCCCTGGAGGCCGGTCTCGGCTTCGTGGTGGCCTGGGACAAGCCGGGCGGCTTCATCGGCCGCGAGGCGCTGCTGAAGCAGAAAGAGGCCGGCCCCTTGCCCAAGCGCATGGTGGCAATCGCCCTCGAAGACGACAGCGAGGCGGCGCCGATGATGTATCATGAGGAGCCGATCTACCGGGACGGCGTCATCGTCGGCAACACCACCTCCGGCGCCTGGGGCCACCGCGTGGGCAAATCGCTGGCGCTGGGTTATGTGCGCAACGCCGAAGGGGTCTCCAAGGACTGGCTGGCAGCGGGCAAGTGGGAAGTGGAAATCGCCTGGAAGCGCTATTCCGCCACCGTGCAGCTTGCGCCCTTCTATGATCCCAAGAATGCAAAGGTCAAAAGCTGACGAGGCGCCAATCGTCTGGCTTTGATGTTGGTCAATGCCGCAGCGGCAATTCCGTTAGATATTTCGACGTGAAATTGCCGGTGCTCTCCCAACTTCGCTTCGGGAACGCCACCGGCTGGTTGTCCGACTCAGCCCGGAGCATTGCAGATGAAACGGTCCGTTTTCCCCTTGGTTTGCATAACAGTTGCTGGCTTGGCAGTTAACGTCATGGCCGCCCAACTGGCGGCAAAGGATCCGGCTTCAACGTCTGATCCCGCGTCGCGATCTCTCGCCTTGTCGATTTCCAGAATCTCTTCCACCGTCGAAACGGGCAAACGGCCGCCGTTGGCGGTGGAACGGCCGGACCGCTCTCTCGGTGACAGCGCCTTCCAAATGGCCGGTGTCGCCATCAAATACTATTGCAGCTATGTTGGATTCGACGCCGCCAATCGGATGCACTTTATCACCGGGCCCACTTCAGGGTCATGGGTGGAGGCGTGTCCGGCGGCGGAGCGGCTGTGCAAGTCGGCACGTCTCACAGGCTGTCGGAAATACGGTCAGTTCCGCAAGAACTGACGGCGAGACGCGACACGATCGACACGTGCCTGGCGATCTCGCTGAGAGGAGACGCCGAGCATGCATTACCTCCTTTTCTACGACTATGTGCCGGACTATCTGAAGCGCCGTGGGGAATTCCGCGAGGCGCATCTTGCCTATGCGAATGCTGCGATCGAGCGGGGCGAGTTGTTTCTTGGGGGCGCGCTTGCCAATCCGGCGGACGGGGCGGTGATCGTTTTCAGCGGCGAGTCCCCGGCTGTCGCCGAAGCCTTCGCAAAGGCTGACCCTTACGTGCGCAACGGGCTGGTCAAGAACTGGCGCGTGCGCGAGTGGACCACCGTCGTCGGGCGTGACGCGGCCAATCCATTATGAACTGCCGCTGAGGCCGTGCAGCACCTCGGCCGGCAGCCAGAACACCTCGTGCTCGCTCTCTTCTGTGTCGAGCCACAGGAACGGCCGATCGGGGAAGGCGTCTTCCAATGCCGCGCCTGCCCGGCCCACCTCGCATAACAGGCCGCCGCCGGGGTTCAGGCGCTCCCCTGCCCCGGCGATGATCCGGCGCACGAGATCCAGCCCGTCCTCGCCGCCGGCCAGCGCCATCGCCGGTTCGTGGCGGAATTCCGCCGGAAGATCGTCCATGGCTTCAGCATCGACGTAGGGCGGATTGGTGAGGATGAGGTCGTAGCACGCAGCGCCAAGCGGGGCGTAGAGGTCGCCATGCAAGAGCTTCACCCGCTCTTTGAGGGCGTGATCGACGACGTTGAGGCGCGCCACCTCCAAAGCGTCGGTCGAGAGATCGACGGCATCCACCCGCGCATCGGGAAACGCCAGGGCCGCAAGGATCGCCAGACAGCCCGAGCCGGTGCACAGGTCGAGCACGCGTGCGACCTCTGAAGGCTCCTCGATGAGGGCAAGCCCCTCGCCGGAAAAATGACCGGCGGCCAGAAGCTCGCCGATATAGGACCGCGGCACGATCACCCGTTCATCGACCCGGAACGGCACGCCTTGCACATAGGCGCGTCCAAGGAGATAGGCGGCGGGCTTGCGCGTCTCCACCCGGTCGAGAATGAGCCCGCCCACTCGCAGACGTTCAGGAAAGGTGAGACGGGCATCGAGCCACGGGTTGATGTCGTCGACGGGCAGGTTCAGCGCCTCGAGGATGATGAAGGCCGCCTCATCGAGGGCGTTGCCCGTGCCCTGCCCAAAGGCGAGGCCGGCGGCGTTGAAGCGGCTCATCGCGAAGCGCAGATAATCGCGCACCGTCGACAACTCTCCGGCGATGTCGTTCGCACTGTGCACGTTCTCTCCGCGCCCCGGCCCCCGAGAGGTTAATTCAATACAGGTCCGCCATCAGCCCCACAAGGCCGCCCGGCGGCGCAACCGCGAGCGGTTGCGCTCGACAGTGAATTGCGTCTAATGGAGGCGCATAGCCCGGCGCCGGAGGGGTGGCAGAGTGGTTGAATGCGGCGGTCTTGAAAACCGTTGAGGCTGCAAGGTCTCCGGGGGTTCGAATCCCTCCCCCTCCGCCAATGCTTTAATATTTTCGACGCAATCTCAATGAGTTAATTCAATATCAATCACTTATTCTCCCCATTTTACCCCTCACTTTTCGTCGGATAGCCTCCTGTCAGTTGATTAGTTCAGCGACGATTGCCCAGTTGCAGGCGCAAGTGTGAGTTACCGCGAAGCGACGCTCCGATCCCCCGCGGGGATCAGCCCTAGAACGCCTAGGATCCCCCCCTCGACGTGCGCCATGGCCTGCTCGGGCGCGGCCGGACCGGACTTCAGGTACGCGTCGAGGCTGCTGTCCCGGTCGGCGCGGGTCAGCGAGGCGACGATGCAGAAGGCGTCGTGCTGGTCGGGTATCCGGTTGCAGACGCGAAGGCGCCTTCGACAATCAGGCGTTCTCCAAGATTAAGAAACAGTCCACAGACGCGCGAAACCTCTTAGCGACCCCCACAGGATATCGTGAGCGTCCGGGGAACCCGCCCTTGAGGTACCAGTGATAGGCGTGGGAGTCTTGGCGTGATTGCGGGCGATCGTGTCCGCTTAGATTACGCGGACACTTATTTTGGCGGATCATGGCAAACGCAAGCGGCGGAGCTACTCGAAGGCGTTCAAGCGTCGGGTGGTTGCGGAGACGCTGGAGGCCGGCGCGTCGGTTGCGGCGGTGGCGCGCGGGCACGGGCTCAACGCCAACATGGTCTTCATGTGGCGCCGCGATCCACGGTTTGGTCCAGGTCGGGACGCGGCGGTGTTCCTGCCGGTCGAGGTTAAACCGGCCGAAGTGGTGGTCGTGTCTGAACGGGCTGACGCCTGCGGCGCCGGTCAGATCGAGATTGCCCTGGCGTCGGGGCACCGCCTGAACTCAGCGGCGCCTTTGAGGTCGATGTTGTGCTGCGTCTGGCCAAGGGGCTGGCTGGGTCATGATCCCGGTGCCGGCATCGACGAAGGTGTGGCTGGCGGCCGGGGTCACGGACATGCGCAAAGGGTACAACGGGCTGTCGGCGCTGGCCGAGAAGGTTCTGGAGCAGGACCCGTACTCAGGCCACCTGTTCGTGTTCCGTGGTCGTCGCGGCGATCTGATCAAGGTCGTGTGGTGGGATGGCCAGGGGGCGTGTCTGTTTTGCAAGCGCCTGGAGCGCGGTCGGTTCGTCTGGCCGTCGCCGGCGCATGGGCGTGTGTCGGTGAGTTCGGCGCAACTGGCGATGCTGCTGGAGGGGATCGACTGGCGGGCACCGCGACGGACCTGGCGGCCTTTGACGGCGGGATAGTCTCTAAACAAAATCAGGAAGATAGGTCCTTGTTGGGATTCCCCGTGGCGCGCTATTCGGCTATAAAAGGCCATGTTGGAAGACACCTCGACGCTGCCCCAGGACCCCGCCGAACTGCGCCAGGCAGCGGTCAATCTGGTTGCCCTGGTGAAGTCCCAGGCGCATACCGAACATGGCCGGCCGCGCCTCCCGATCAACCGTGTCTTCACCATCTCGGGATTCGGCACTGTCGTGACCGGGACGTTGATCGAGGGGCCGCTCGAGATCGGGCAAGAGGTCGAAATTCAGCCGGGCAGCATGCGTACGCGCATCCGCGGCCTACAAAGCCATAGAGCCAAAGTAGAGCGAGCCAATCCTGGATCGCGAACGGCCGTGAACCTATCGGGGCTTGCGATGACAACCCCGGCGTAGACGGTTCCTCGCTTCTCCCGGCTGGCGCCTTCTGACACGCAACTA
>CAVYOQ010000066.1:0-18353 GCA_963770075.1 uncultured Alphaproteobacteria bacterium | reverse complement strand
GCCCTCGTCCCGGCCCCAGATGATGGGCACTTCGGGCCTCACCTGGATGCCCTTCTCGCCGTGGCAGCCCTCGCAGATTCTGGGCCGTGTCCTTGACCGAGTTAGCGGCAACGGGCATGGCATCGCAATGAGAATGCCACAGCCAGTGCCGGGCACAACGCGTAAGCGAGCTTCATAAGCATTTTCACCGTTTCTTGTTTGTCGAGGCGGGCCGGTCGCCGCCGGCCGGTCAAGACAGGGGCCAGCCCGGCCACGCTGCCTCGCCCCCACGTTCTCGTCGTTTTCGCTCAAGCGATCATGCCGTCATTGCGGCAGCGTGAAGACGATGATGTTGTTGCCGCGCTTGTAGTCGAGCTGCGTGTTGCCGCCGGCCGCGACGGCGATGTACTGCTTGCCGTCGACCGTGTAGGAGGCCGGCGGCGCATTCACGCCGGCACCGGCCTGGAACGACCACAGCTCTGCCGGTGCCGGCGTCGTAGGCCTTGAACTAGCCGTTGCCCTCGCCGGTGAAGACCAGACCGCCGGCGGTCGCCAGCACGCCGCCGATCATCGGCTGCGGCGTCTTCACCTGCCAGGCGATCTTGCCGGTGTCGTAGTCGACCGCGGTGACATTGCCCCACTGCTCCTCGCTCGGGATCACCTTGAAGGCGCCGCCCAGCCAGAGCTTGCCGCCCGGATACGGCGAGGCCTCGACGTGGTAGGTCATCGGCTGGTGCAGGTTGATGGCGTAGGCCAGGTGGAGGTCCGGGATTGACCGCCATCGGCGACCACTCGACGCCGCCGTTGGCGCCGGGCAGCATGCGCGCGCCTTCCGTCGTCGGCAGCACCCACATGTTCTCCTGCGGCACCATCGCCTCGGAGAAGCGGATCAGGCTAGCAGTCGTCGCGGTTGTGGACGTAGACATGGCCGGTCTTGCCGCCATGCATGCACGCACCGGACCGTCTTGCCGTCCTTGCCCTTGGCTTCGGTCAGGATCGGCGGGCTGACCGCGTCCAGGTCCCACACGTCGTGCGAGATGTACTGGAAGTGGCACTCGTACTTGCCGGTGTCCAGGTCGACCGCGACGATCGAGTCGGTGTAGAGGTTGTCGCCGGGCCGGATCGCGCCGTAGAGGTCGGGCGAGGGATTGCCGACGACGAAGTAGACGCGCCGTTGGTCCGCGGTCGACCGCCGGGTTCTGCCACACGCCGCCACCGAGGGTCTTGTAGAAATCGCCGTTCTTGGCCAGCGCCGCCTTCTCGGCCGCGATGTCGCGCTGCATGTCGCGGCCGGTCGCGTCGTTGTTCGCCCAGACGCCGACCGAGTTCTCGCGGGATCGGTGTTGAAGGTCCACAGCAGCTTGCCGGACTCGGCGTCAAAGGCTTTCACGAAGCCGCGGATGCCGTACTCGCCGCCGTTGGTGCCGATCAGCACCTTGCCGTCGACGGCGGTCGGCGCCATCGTCTCGGAGTAGCCCAGCTCGGGATCGGCGATCTGCTGCTTCCCAGAGCACCTTGCCGGTCTTCGCGTCCAGCGCCACCAGCTTGGCGTCCAGGGTGCCCATGATAGACCATGTCGCCATAGACCGCGACGCCGCGATTGTTCGGGCCGCAGCAGTACGTCGTGATCGGCCCCATGTTGTGCTTGTAGTGCCAGAGCTCCTCGCCGGTCGCGGCATCAAGCGCATAGACGTGGTTGAACGCGGTCGTGATGTACATCACGCCGTTGACGACGATCGGCGTCGTCTCCATCGTCTCCATGACCTCGGTCTGGAAGATCCAGGCCGGCCGCAGCTTGCCGACGTTGTGCACGTTGATCTCGCGGTTGGGATAGTAACGCGTCTGATCGTAGTTGCCGTTCGTCTGAAGGAAGTTGTTGCCATCGCTGGCGGCACGGTTGAGCAAATCCTGCGTGACCGTGTTCATGTCGCCATATTTGGTGGCGTTCTGCGTCTCGTCGGCCCTGGTGGGTGCAACGAGTGCCCAAGCACATGCGCTGGCCAATAGCCCTGCGCACAGGGCGGCCTTCATTCCCTGGTACATTTCCTCTGATCCTCCGGGGTTACGCTTTCTTCGAAGCGTTGGTGCCGAATTCCGGCAGCCGCCCATTACACACTCACAGGACTTGGGCCGTCAATTGGCGGTGAGAGGCTGTTCGTTCCACGGCGAGGTAAAGGTGTGCTACGGACGCCTGTGATTTCACTCTGCGGAACACGGCGGGCATCACCGACATCGAGATGCGGTTCATCTTCCTGCCTGAGATGCTTCGGCTTTGATTTCAATATGGGACGGGGCTGCTTGTCAGAGAACGAGGCTCTGTGGTCAAGGCCTTCGGATCCCGCCTGGGCCGAGGCGGACGGGCAATACTTCTGCCAGGGCCGCTGGCCGCCTCCGCGCTTCCATGGGCCATTTCCGCGTCATGGCGGGCATGCGCTGCCGCAGCGATGCAAACAAAGGCGCCCGGCTATGCTCCCGACAGCATAGCGCCGGCCTCACCGCCGGGGCGTCTTCGTACCCAAGCGGGCGTCTATTAGCTATGGGGCAAACCTCGATCGCGTACCCATGGCGTACCCATATCCCCCCAAAACGCCACAAGGGCCTGGCGATTTCTCCCCAGGCCCTTGTTTTATTTGGTGACCCCGGCAGGACTCGAACCTGCGACCTTCAGCTTAGAAGGCTGTTGCTCTATCCGGCTGAGCTACGGGGCCATCTGGAAACTCTATCTAGAAACCAACATCTTATGCCGGCAACCTATAGCATAACTTTTCCCGGCCTGAAGACGGGGCGAGCCGGCCAGCCCGCCTCTCAGCCACGGAAATCGTCTGCCACCTCATCCACCCGGCCGAGCGACAAAAGCCGCACTTCGCGCGCCAGGCGGATCGTGGGTTTCAGGGCAAAGCAGATCGAGCCGACAAGAAACAGCCAGGTCGCGGCGAAAGTGGTGGCGGGAAAGAAGAATAGCGCCGAACCCGATACGAACATCCCCGCGGCGGTAAAATCGACGATGGTAAAAGCCAGCTCGTAGGCCGCCCATATCTCGGCATGGCGTGCCGACAGTAGACCGTTGTCCGGATGGAAAAGCTTCATCCTGCCACCTCCTGCTTGTCCCTCGTCGCAGGGCGACGTCATCCCGATCGGCACGTTTTCGGCAAGAATGGCGGCGGCGTCAAATCGCTGCCTGGAGTGAGCCGCCTGTTCTAATGGGTCCAGTTGTCGGGCCGGCCCCAGCGGAAATTGTCGGAATAGGACTTGATCTGCCGGCGCACCGGCTTGGTCTCCTCGACCCGGTAGGCGATGCCGTTGCGCTCGGCATAGGCGACGGCCTCCTCGCAGGTATCGAAGCGCAGGCGCAGTTGCTGCTTCATGTCGCCCGAGGAGGTCCAGCCCATGAGCGGGTCGGTGCTGCGCGGCGCTTCCGAAGCGTAGTCCAGCACCCAGCACCGCGTGTTGGCCCTGCCGGACTGCATCACATTGCGGGCGGGCTTGTAGATGCGTGCGGCCATTGTCTTGTCACCCGTTGTCGGCTGCGGGGGGCGTGGTCGGGGCGGCCGGATTTGAACCGGCGACCCTCTGCTCCCAAAGCAGATGCGCTACCAGACTGCGCTACGCCCCGCGCATTGAATTCATTGCGCTTCTCGCCGCTTTCGAGCGCGCCGTCAAGGGGAGAAAGCCGCATCCCGCCCGGGACAGGATCCAGGAGCCGTTGCAAAGCGTGTTCGGACCCTGTTCTCGCAACAGCCGATCCGGTGCACAGCCGGGCGGCTTCACCCGGGCGTGGTTGCAACGTGCCAGTTTCAGCCAGGTCCGCGCGCCAGGATACTGGCGGGCCCCTACCAACGTCCGGTAGCATTTTTCCATTTCGCGGGTAGCGCATGGCCCGCAACCCCATTAGGTTTTGTCTGTACACCATCGGATCGAACAAACGCGTTTGCGCGCAGGCGTTGAGCGGACAAGGGGATTGTCTTGTCGGAATATCCATCACTGATCGAACTCTCCGCCCTCGACGGCAGCAACGGCTTCAGGATCGACGGCGAGGCGGCGGGTGACAAAAGCGGCTTCTCCGTCGCCAGCGCCGGCGACGTCAACGGCGACGGCCTTGCCGATCTCATCGTCGGGGCAAAGTTGGCCGATCCCCACGGCGGCAACAGTGGCGCCTCCTATGTGGTGTTCGCACAGTCCTCCGGCTTTTCCTCCAGCCTCGATCTCTCCGCCCTCGACGGTACCAATGGCTTCCAGATCAACGGCGTGGCAGCGAATGACTACAGCGGCTTCTCCGTCGCCAGCGCTGGCGATGTGAACGGCGACGGCTTTGCCGATCTCATCGTCGGGGCCCGTGGCGCCGACGGCGGCGCGGGTGCCTCCTATGTGGTATTCGGTCAGTCTTCCGGCTTTGCCTCCAGCCTCGATCTCTCCGCCCTCGACGGCACCAACGGCTTCCAGATCAACGGCGAAGTGGCGAACGGCTACAGCGGCCAATCGGTCGCCAGCGCCGGCGATTTCAATGGCGATGGCCTTGCCGATCTCGTCATCGGGGCACCTTTCGTTAATGGCTTGGAGGGTGCCTCCTATGTGGTGTTCGGGCACACTGCCGCCTTTTCTTCCAGCCTCGAGCTCTCCGCCCTCGACGGCACCGACGGCTTCAAGCTCAATGGCCAGGCAGTGCTCGACTTAAGCGGTAGCTCCGTCGCCAGCCTCGGCGATGTCAACGGCGACGGCCTTGCCGACCTCATCATCGGTGCCCCTGGCGCGGATCCCGGCGGCGATTCCAGCGGCGCCTCCTACGTGGTGTTCGGGCGGCCTTCCGGGTTTGGGTTTGGCGCCAGCTTCGACCTCTCCGCCCTCGACGGCAGCAACGGCTTCCGGATCAACGGCGAGACAGCGCGTGAATTAAGCGGCATCTCCGTCGCTGGTGCCGGCGATGTCGATGGCGACGGCTTTGCCGATCTCATCGTCGGGGCCAGTAACGCCAGTCCCCACGGCACCGACAGCGGTGCCTCCTATGTGGTGACCAATATCCCGCTCTTTGCCTCCAGCCTCGATCTCTCCGCCCTCGATGGCGCCAACGGCTTCAAGATCAGCGGTGAGGCGAAATATGATTTCAGCGGCGTCTCCGTCGCCAGCGCCGGCGATGTCAACGGCGACGGTTTTGCCGATCTCATCATCGGGGCCCCTGCCGATCCCAACGGCAACACCAGCGGTGCCAGCTATGTGGTGTTCGGGCAGCCTCCCGGCTTTTCCTCCAACCTCGATCTCTCCGCTCTCGACGGTACCAATGGCTTCCAGATCAATGGCGAGGCACTGGGCGACCAAAGTGGCATCTCCGTCGCCAGTGCCGGCGATGTGAACGGCGACGGCTTTGCCGACCTCATCGTCGGGGCCTATGGCGCCGATCCCAACGGCAACTTCCAAAGCGGTTCGTCCTATGTGATCTACGGCGCCAAGCCGGGCGAGGCCGTCTGGCGCAACGGAACGAACATCGCCAACATCATCCACGGCGGAGATTTCAACGATACTCTCTCCGGCCTCGGCGGCAACGACACCCTCGTCGGCGGCGAAGGCGCCGACAGCCTCGATGGCGGCGGCGGGGCCGACAGCCTCGATGGCGGGGCGGGCAACGACACCGTCAGCTATACGGATGCCTCCACGGGCGTCGGCGTGAACCTTGCGAACGGCAGCGCCTCCGACGGCGATACGCTGAAGGGGATCGAGAACGTCAGCGGGTCGTTCCAGGACGACATACTCATCGGCGATGGTGGCGCCAACAAGCTCCTGGGGTTTGACGGCGCCGACGGTCTCGACGGCGGCGGCGGGGCCGACAGCCTCAATGGCGGCAGCGGCGGCGACACGCTGAAAGGTGGCGGCGGCGACGACCGCCTCGATGGCGGCGGCGGGGCCGACAGCCTCACTGGCGGGGCGGGCAACGACACCGTCAGCTATACGGATGCCTCCACGGGCGTCGGCGTGAACCTTGCGACTGGCAGCGCCTCCGACGGCGATACGCTGAAGGGGATCGAGAACGTCAGCGGGTCGTTCCATGACGACATACTCATCGGCGGTGGTGGCGCCAACAAGCTCCTGGGGTTTGACGGCGCCGACGGTCTCGACGGCGGCGGCGGGGCCGACAGCCTCAATGGCGGCGGCGGCGGCGACACGCTGAAAGGCGGCGGCGGCGACGACCGCCTCCTGGGCGGCAGCGGCAAGGACCTGCTGATCGGCCAGCGCGGGGCCGACCATCTCAATGGCGGCGGCGAAAGCGATACCCTGATGGGCTCGGGCGGCAACGATGTCCTTCTCGGCAGGGCGGGCAAAGACGGCCTGTTCGGCGGCGGCGGCGCGGATCATCTGGTCGGCAATGGCGGCAGCGACACCCTGCAAGGCGGCGGCGGCGGCGACACGCTGCAAGGCGGCATCGGCGCCGACATGCTCGATGGCGGAGCGGGGCACGACACCGCCGACTATTCGGACTCGGGCAAAGGCGTGAGGGTGAACCTGTCGACCGGCACTGCATCCGGCGGCCGTGCGACCGGCGATACGCTGATAAGGATCGAAAACCTCACCGGTTCCAATCACGACGACACGCTCACCGGCAATGCCGGCGCCAATGTGCTGCTGGGCTTTGGCGGTGACGACAGTCTCGACGGCGGCGGCCGCGGCGACATCCTCAATGGCGGCGACAACAACGACACGCTTCACGGCGGCGGTGGCAACGACAACCTCATCGGCGGCACGGGCGCCGACCTCCTCATCGGCAACGGCGGCAGCGACACGCTGCAAGGCTCGAGCGGCAACGACACGCTTTTGGGCGGCGGCGGTCCCGACGACCTCACCGGCGGCAACGGCAGCGACACCTTCCTCTTCCTCCGCCTCGCCGACAGCCGCCCCGGCGCCGCGCACGACCAGATCGAGGATTTCCACCAGGGCCAGGACGTGATCGACCTTTCCGCCATCGATGCCGTCAAGGGCGGCGGCGACAATGCCTTCAGCTTCATCGGCGATGCCGCCTTCTCAGGCACGCCGGGCGAGCTTCATTTCGTCGCCAGCGGCGGCCACACCTTCATCGAAGGCGACGTCAACGGCGACAGCCAGCCCGACATCCAGATCGAGCTGACGCAACTCGTGACGCTGACAGCCGGGGATTTCATGCTGTAGGGCGCAGCGCGTAGCCGCGCTGACGGATCAATCGTCGTGCCCTTTGCGTGAACCGGAGTCGGCGTGAAGCGATCCTCGGGCCGGGGAGCGGAACTGAGCGCCGAAAGCAACACAGCGCAGTTCTGTATTGCATTAACGTCAATTTGGCACGACTATAGATGAAATTGCCTGTTGGCTGCGGTGTTCCGATCCAAGTCAACTTGGCAATAACAAGCTCGCATCGGCGACCTGCCATCACTGGCGCGCAAGGGGAATCGGCTGCATGTGGGACGCAAGACGAGCTGACTGATCGCAAGCGGGGTAAGGCCCCGCACGAGTTGTGACACCCTGCCCGTCACGTGCAGAGGCTTCCGCCGTCTTCCGGAGGGACAGAGCATGACGGCCTATCCATCGCTTATCCAGATTTCGGACCTTCTCAACGCAGGAAACGCCACGCGCATCGATGGCGAAGGCGCCTACGACCTCAGCGGGGTTGCCGTGGCAGGCGGCGGCGACGTCAACGGCGATGGATTCGACGACATTCTCATCGGCGCCATCGGGGCACTTGGCTCCAGCGGTGCTGGCTACGTGGTGTTCGGCTCCGGCGGGCTCGGCTCCGGCCTCGACCTGACGAGCCTCGACGGCACCAACGGCTTCCAGCTCAACGGGGCGGCGGCCGGCGACAGGACTGGCATCGCCGTTGCCAATACCGCCGACCTCAATGGCGACGGACTGCCCGACTTCGTGATCGGGGCCTACGGCGCCGGCCCCAACGGCCCCTTGAGCGGAGCCTCCTATGTCGTCTTCGGCCAGACCGGAGCCGTGTCGCCCAACGTGGAATTGTCCGGCCTCAACGGCACCGACGGCTTCAAGCTCAGCGGCGAGGCGTTCATGGACTTCAGCGGCCGCAGTGTTTCCGATGCCGGCGATGTCAATGGCGACGGCTTCAGCGACGTCATCGTCGGCGCCTATCGAGCCAGTCCCAACGGAAAATACAGCGGGGACGCTTACGTGGTGTTCGGCGGGCCAAGCGGGTTTGCCTCGAACATCGAACTGTCCGACCTCAGCGGCCTCGACGGCTTTCGCATCGAGGGTGCGGCGGCTTATGACAAAGCCGGTCTCTCGGTGGCCGGCGGGTGCGACATCAACGGCGATGGTTTCGACGATCTGTTTATCGGCGCCGAGGGCCGGGTTTATGTGGTGTTCGGCAAGGCCTCGGGGTTTGAAGACACGGGGAGCATCGATCTGGGCGCTCTCCTCGGCTCACAGGGTTTCACGATCAACACCTATTCCACCGATATCACCTATAGTGAGCCCCATGTCGCTTGCGCGGGCGACGTCAACGGAGACGGTATCGACGATCTTGTCATTGGCGATCCCCTTGGGAGTGACTATCACTCCGGGACGACCTATGTCGTGTTCGGCCGCAAAGACGGCTTTGCCGGCGGCTTCGATGTGAGCGATCTCGACGGTTCCAACGGCTTTGCCATCTACGGTGAAGCAGATCATGACTACAGCGGCCGCGTCGTCGCCGGCCATGTCGACGTCAATGGCGACGGATTCGATGATGTCATCATCGCGGCCGAGCGCGCCGGCCACAATGGCGCCGAAAGCGGTTCGGTCTACGTGGTCTTCGGCCACGCCGGCGGATTTGCTGCCCAGGTAAGCCTGTCCAAGCTCGATGGCAACAACGGCTACCGCATCGACGGGGCGGGGGAAGGTGACCTATTCGGCTCCTCGGTGTCGACCGCCGGCGATGTCGATGGCGACGGCCTTCTCGACGTTGTCGTCGGCGCCGCGGGGGTCGCCACCAACGGCAACCTCGCCGGCGCCACCTACGTCATTCACGGCATGAAACCGCAGGAGGCGGTCAATCGCACCGGCACGTCCCACGACGACCACATCATCGGTAGCAACTTCAACGATGTGCTCAAGGGACAGGGCGGCGACGACTGGCTCATCGCCTTCGGTGGCAGGGACTCCGCCTTTTGCGGGCTCGGCAACGATTTTGTCGAGTGCGGCGGCGGCGCCGACACGACCTATTGCGGGGCGGGTGACGACACCGCCTACGGCGATGCCGGCAATGATCGGCTGCTGTGCCAGGCAGGCGACGATCTGGCGCTGGGCGGCCTCGGCCTCGACACGGTGATCGGCGGCGGCGGCAATGACACGGCCAGGGGCGGCGCCGGCGCCGATGTCCTGAAAGGCAATGGCGGCAACGATCAGCTCGTTGGCCAGGGCGGCAACGACACCGCTGCGGGCGGCAGCGGCAAGGATGTTCTGAAGGGCAATGCCGGCAACGACCGCCTGCTCGGCAACGGCGGGAACGACACCGCGGCAGGAGGCAGCGGCAACGATGTCATCGGTGGTGGTGGTGGAGACGACGCCATCGATGGCGGCGGCGGCAACGACGACCTGCGCGGCGGCGATGGTGCCGATGATATCAAGGGAGGCCCCGGCAGCGACACTCTGAACGGCGGACGTGGAAACGATCTGTTGTTCGGCGGCAAAGGCCCTGATGTCTTCATCTACAACGATTCCGGCGGCCACGATACGATCGCTGATCTTTCATCGGATGACAGCGACCGTATCGACCTGTCAGGCCAGAAGCAGATCATCAATTTCGATGACCTGGTGACAAATCATCTCGCGACCGATTCGCTCGGTTTTGCCCTCATTGTCATTGATGAGGCGAACTCGATCGACCTCAGCCAGGTGAGCGTGGATGACGTCGCACACAACCCCCTTTTGCTCAGCGTTTTCGTTTTCGAACCGCCTGGGGTGATGTGACGGGATCCTGGCGGCAGACAGCCGACATGTCAGCAAGCGTAGCCCGGATGGAGCGCAGCGAAATCCGGGACCGGGCTCTCCGCAAAGGGACCCCGCATTTCACTGCGCTTCATCCGGGCTACGCCGCGCGCATTGAAATCGGCATCATTGGGTATGGGGCGGGCCGCTGGTCAGGCTGATGCGCACTTCGGCCGCCATGCGCCCCTTGGGCCCCTCGCCGAAGCGCACATAGACATACTGGTCCGGCTGCAATTCGGTAATGGCCGTCTTGCGCAGGGTTTCCATGTGCACGAAGATATCCGGTCCGTCATCACTCTCAGTGAGGAAGCCGAAGCCGCGCACCCGGTTAAACCATTTGACCCGCACCCTGACCCATTCGCTGGTCGGCTTCACCGTCACATGGGTGCGCACCGGGCGCTCGACCGGGTGGATCGCGGTGGAGGTGTCGTAATCCAGCACGCGCAGGCATTGATAGCCCTTCTGGCGCTCGACCGCCTCGCAGGTCACCCGCGTGCCCTCGAGCGGCGCCTCGTAGCCGTCGCGCTTGAGGCACGACAGGTGCAAAAGCACATCCGGCATGCCGTTGTCGGGAATGACGAAGCCATATCCCCTGGCCACGTCGAACCACTTCACGAAGCCGGAAATCTGATAAATCCTGACGTTGGCCTCGGCCGCAGTGACCGTCTCGACCTCTTGTTCGCGCCCTGTGCCCGCGTCCCGGGACTCGCTCCCCGCCATGATCGCTACCCGACGCCCCCCAATCACCAACCTGGGCAGCAAGCTCGCCTCTACCGCCACTTTTGGCAGTTTGCCGCACGAACGCGATGCTTGTATAGCCCCCGCACCCTGCCGCCTTGTGGAAAGTCTGCTGGGAATTCGGCCGTATTTCCCTCCGTGCGATGAGCATCTTCTCAAGGGCTGCGTGTAATCGCTTGTAATAACCGACTTTTCACTCGGTGCAGGCAACGGCGACCCAAAAAAAGGCAACACCATCGCGCACCGCCGCGCCGCTGCCGATCAGGGCCGAATGACGCGATTGTCACGCGACCGTGGCAACGATGCCACAGGCTAGGAGGCCGTTTGAGTGATTCGCGCCCGGTCTTCCCCTACGGCATTGAAGCCGTCGAGGGCATCGCCGATGTCGTCATTGATCACCATATCGGCCAGCCCATCGAGAACGGTGGACTCGCGGTTGACGATGACCAGCCGGGCGCCAGAACGGCGCGCCAGCACCGGCAGGCCGGCAGCCGGATAGACCTGCAGCGATGAGCCGATGGCAAGCATCAGGTCGCAGGCTGCGACGGCCTCCTGCGCCCGGCGCATGGCCTCGACCGGCATCGCCTGCCCGAAGGAGATGGTCGCCGTCTTGATGATGCCCCCGCAGAGGGTGCAGGCAGGCGCCTTCTCCGGCTCTTCTTGCAGCCAGCGCGCCACCCAGTCGAGCTCGTGCCGGGTGCCGCAGGCGAGGCAATGGGCATAGGAGCCATTGCCGTGAAGCTCGACGATGCGCTCGCCCGGCACGCCGGATTCCTGGTGCAGGTTGTCGATATTCTGGGTGATCACGTGGCTCACCTTGCCGACGGCGACCAGGCCTGCGATGGCCCGGTGTCCCCTGCCCGGTTGCACCTCGCCCACTTCGGCGCGAATCTTGAGAAAGCGCCTGAGCCCTTCCCGCCGCGCCGCCTCAGACGACATGAAGGTGTCGAAGTCGATGGGACGGTATTTGCTCCACAGGCCGCCGGGCGAACGGAAATCGGGAATGCCGCATTCGGTCGAAATGCCGGCGCCGGTAAAGGCAACGACATCGCGGGCCGTATCCACCATGCGGGCAAGGGTTTCAAAGGATGGGTTCATTGGTGCACCTGATGCATTTGCCCAGCATCCCCCGCCACCGGTCCGCGCGTCAAGGCCGGCACCGGGAAACGACCCGGAACATCCTGTTCCGGATGGTGTTCAGCCCGTGTTCGGGCGCTGTTCGGGCCGCTTTTCAGGCCAGTTCATCAAGGTTCAGCGGCAGCATCTCACCCATCCACATGGCATGCTCGGTGTGATCGGCGATGACATCGCCGGTCTCTGGATGGAGGAAAACCGTCAACCCGTCACGATTGAGCGCCAGCCACGGCACCACCTCGGCGAATTGCTCCGGCCCGATGGTGAGCTGACACGACCAGCGCGGATGCGGCCCCACGGTCTTCTCGTGCACCCGCCCCATCGGGATGGCGAAGCGATCCCGCGCCGCCGCGCAAATCTCACGCGCCTTGTCCACGCTAGCGGCATCGAAATAGATGTGGGCGTGGTAGCCGGAGATCGTTGTCATTCAGCACCTCTTCAACAAGTCATCTGTGCTGATATTGCAGCCGCCCCCGACATTGACAAGCGCAAGGCGGCTTGCGCATGGTCGCAAGGGCCATCATCCAGGGGTCGAGAGAGAGCCAGATGTCGCGCAAATTTGTGCTCGTTGCCCATAATGCCCGCGAAAAGGACGACCGCGCCTCGGCCTGGCTGCGGCGCCATGGCCACCCGGTCGAATGGGTCTGCCCCGCCGCCGGCGAGGCGCTGCCGGCGCCGGGCGAGGATGTGGCGGGCATTGTCGTCTATGGCGGCCCCCATGACGTCGACCAGCAGGACGCCCACCCTTTCCTGAAGGACGAGATGGCCTTCATCGACGCCGCCCTGGGCCGCGAAACCCCTCTCCTTGGCATCTGTCTAGGTGCCCAGCTCATGGCGCATGTGCTGGGCCAGAAGGTGCACGGTCATCCCGAGGGCGCGGCGGAATACGGCTATTACCGGCTCGATGTGACCCCGCAAGGACGCGATCAAATCCCCGATGCCCTCGCCGTCCTGCAATCCCATTGGCATGGCTGGTTCGACACCCCGGCGGGGGCAACCCTGTTGGCGAAAAGCGCGCTCTTTCCGCAACAGGCCTTCCGCTATGGCGCCAATGCCTATGCCTTCCAGTTCCACCCCGAGGCGACGCGCGAGACCATGAGCCGCTGGGCCGGCCGGCGCCCGCCCGAACGCCACGCCATGCCCGGCGCTTATCCGCCAGAGCGCCAGATCGCCGATCATGCGCTCCATGACGCCGCGCTCGGCCAATGGTTCGAGGATTTCCTGGCGCGCTGGGCCGGCCTGCCGCAGACGCAAGACGCCGCCGCGGAATGAATTAAAAGGAGTGAAGCGATGGCAGCAACGCCCCCCATCTGCGATTTCGGCTGGCGCCCGCCGGCCTTCCGCCTCACCGCCACCGATGGCAAGACCTACGGCCTCGACGACATCCGGGGGCAGAGCGGCACCCTCATCGTCTTCATCTGCAACCACTGCCCCTATGTGAAGTCGATCATCGACCGCCTCGTGGCCGAGGCGCGCGAGCTACAGGCGGCAGGCATCGGCATCGCCGCCATCTGCGCCAACGACGCAAGGAACTATCCCGAGGATTCCTTCGCCAACATGAAGCAGTTCGCCGCCGCCCACGGCTTTTCCTTCCCCTACCTGCACGACGAAACGCAAGCCGTGGCGCGGGCCTGGGATGCGGTGTGCACGCCCGATTTCTACGGCTTCAACGCCGATCTCGAACTGCAGTATCGCGGCCGCCTCGATGCCTCCAAGACGACGCTCGTCCCCGATGCCCGCCCGGAACTGCACGAGGCCATGATGCAGATCGTGCGCACCGGCAAGGGCCCGCAAGAGCAGATCGCCTCCATGGGCTGCTCGATCAAATGGAAGGCGGCCTGAGGGCGAAAGGCCCCCTGCCCTGGCGCACCCCATGCCCATTCGCCTGAACCGGGTGCTGCTGCTTATCCTTTACGGGATCGCGGCGCTGCTCGCCTGGCATCTCTACCAGCGTCTTTACGGCAACCACGGCCAGCTCGCCCTTACCCGCCCCGAGCCCGGCACGCTGGTCATGGCCTGGCACCGCGAGATCAAGCTGCCCATGGCCAAGCTCATGGCCGATGCCTATGCGGCCAACGAAGGAAAGGTGCGCCGCATCGTCATCGATCTCGATTCGCCCGGCGGCTCGCTGGATGAAGGTGCCGCCGTGATCGCCCTCATCGACCGCATGAAGGACTCCCACGAGGTCGACACCCGGGTCACCGCCGGCCACATGTGCCTGTCCATGTGCGTGCCGATCTTCCTGCGAGGGCAAAAGCGGCTGGCGGCGCCCGACACGCGCTGGCTGTTCCATGCCCCGCGCAGCGTCGATTATTTCAGCGGCAAGGACATCCCTACCCCGCGCTTCGAGCAGCGCTATTACGCGCGCGAATATTTCGGCACCTATTTCCGCGATTCCCCCATCGACAAGGGCTGGCTGGCGCGCAACGCGCCCAAATGGCAAGGCCGCGATTTCTGGCGCACGGGCGAGCAGCTTTTCGAGGAAAAGTCCAACATCATCACCGATCTGATGTGAGGAACGCCGTAGCCCGGATGCAGCGAAGCGAAATCCGGGATCTACCCGCACCGGAGACGAAGACCCTGATTACGCTGCGCTGCATCCGGGCTACGCTAGCGAAGTTTGGCCAGCGTGCCGTCCAGCAAAATGTATTCCGCGCGATGCGATATCACGCCTTCAAAGAGCACGTCTTCGGGTGGACCTTCGGGCGCCGCTTGCGAGATCACTCCGCCGAGGCGCCATAACCACGCGCCGTCGCGAAAGTCAGGGATGAGCAGCGGGCCGCCACTGATGCCGCCAAGCCCATATCCGATCGGCGGTAGTCCAAGACCATGCGCTTCGGCCCAGCATTCGCGATTGAAACGACACCAAATCTGATGGTCTGTGATCGAGGTCACGTCCGTCATGGCCGAATAGAAGCCGAAACTGATTTCATCCGGCTTGGTGATGATCCGCTCTTGGGCTGGGTAGCCGGCAAACATGACGTTTTCGCCCACCTTTGGAGGTGCGGGCCAATTGCCCCTCGGACCATCAATGGGCTTCTTGGCGATGCGCTCGGCGGCCCCGGGCGGAAGGCGGAAGATGGCAATGTCGGGGTCGCGGTCACGCTCTTCCAATGAAGCATTGAGATTGCCGCATGTAACTAGTGGTACAAATCTGACACTTGAGTCCTGAAGGGGATTCCCTTGGGGGTTGGCGCGTGCAAGTCTGGCACATGCGCACCGGTATCTCCATCAAAGTCACGCCGTCTGATCGCCGTCGCCTGGTGGCGCTGGTCTCCAATCGCAATGCAGCCCAGAAGCACGTCTGGCGGGCCGAGATTGTGCTGCTCAGCGCCGACGGCATTGGCACCAACGAGATCATGCGCCGCACCGGCAAGTCGAAGACCTGCGTGTGGCGCTGGCAGGAGCGCTATGCCGAGGAGGGCTTCGAGGGCCTGCTGCGCGACAAGACGCGGCCCTCGCGCATTGCGCCACTGGGCGCGCAGGTGGCCGAGCGCGTGGTCGCCCTGACGCTGACCGATCCGCCTGCCGAGACCACCCACTGGACTGCGGCCATGATGGCCAACGCAGGTCGGCATCTCGCGTGAGTTCGGTGCAGCGCATCTGGCGCGCCCACGGCCTGCAGCCGCACCGGGTGCGGCAGTTCAGACTGTCGAGCGACCCCAACTTCGTCGCCAAGCTGCGCGATGTGGTCGGGCTCTATGTCGACCCACCGGCACACGCCATCGTGCTGAGCCTCGACGAGAAGAGCCAGATCCAGGCCCTCGACCGCACCCAGCCCGGCCTGCCCATGAAGAAAGGCCGCGCCGGCACCATGACCCATGACTACAAGCGGCATGGCACCACCACGCTGTTTGCCGCCCTCAACGTGCTGGACGGCACGGTGATCGGCCGCAACATGCAGCGCCACCGCCATCAGGAGTTCATCCGCTTCCTCAATGCCATCGAGGCGGCCGTCCCGGTCGGCAAGCTCGTCCACGTCATCCTCGACAACTATGCCGCCCACAAGCACCCCAAGGTGCGGGCATGGCTCGACCGGCATGAACGCTTCGTCTTCCACTTCGTGCCCACATCCTGTTCCTGGCTCAATGCGGTCGAAGGCTTCTTCGCCAAGCTTTCCAGACGGCGGCTGAAACGCGGCGTCTTTCGATCCATCGTCGACCTCCAGACCGCCATCAACCGCTTCGTCGCAGAAACCAACCACAACCCCAGGCCCTTCACATGGACCGCCGATCCAGACAAAATCATCGCCGCCGTCAAGCGAGGGCACCAAGTGTTAGATTCTATCCACTAGGTGGTCGCTCAGATCTCGCACCGTGCAGTTCTGCACTTGGCAATACAGCCGTCCATGGCGCTCGCGGTCGCGCAAATAACCGCGATACACGTGTGCCGCCGTCACGAGAAAGAGCTTGTCTTCGCGTCGCAGAATGAACGCCGAGCCTTGATCCAAGATTTCCGTGGGCTCGTCGATGTCCCGCGTCCAAAAAATAGAAACAACGTGCTCAGCGGCGCTGATGTGGAATGAGCGGCCGAACTCACTTTCGAGCACGGCCTTGCGCTCATCGTCGGTCATCGAGTTCAACTGATCGGGCGAATAGACGTTCATCTTCAGAACATAGGACGAGTCGCGCTTAGCGAGTAGCCCGGATGGAGCGCAGCGCAATCAGGTATTCACCCGCACTGGAGACGAAGCCCCGGATTGCGCACCGCTCCATCCGGGCTACTCGCTTCTGGGGCAGAAAGGCCGGTTCAGGGTACAATACCAAATCATGCCTAGGGATGCGCGTGGCGACAAGAGAGGCCGGAACGACCCATGCTGGTGCGGGTCGGGCCAGAAGTTCAAGCATTGCCACTTGAACCGCGTTGAGGAAAAGCCAGCAACGCGCAATAACGCCCTTAAAGGGCTGTTCTCCTCCTTTAAACACAAAGAGTGCTCTTGCCCGGCAAATTGGAAGCATCAGTGCACCGGAGACATCGTCCGAGCGCACAGCTTGTCTCGGCGAAACGCCCTTAGTGTTGTCGCGGAGTCGGGCCACATCTTTTCTTTGATCCCCGATTGGACACACCTTTTTCACAAGGATAAACTTATATTTAAAAAGCAAGGTGTGCGGAATTCATCAACATTTACTAGTTTTTGTGGGTACAATGACAACAATATTTTTTTTGAACTTGATAAAAACGAGTTTGATGGAAGTATTAAGTTGACTTTTTTATCCGACTACCGGACCTTGTGCCGTGAGATTTTTATGAAAAGAGGGCAAATGAGCACCATCCATCTTGGGCGGACCATGGATAAAGATCGCGGTCTCGAAAGACAGATTTTTACCCAAGAAATAATGTCATCGTTCTCTGATGGCGTAAATTCTTCGCTCGAAGAACTTAAAGAATTGAAAAATTACTTCGACATTGCCCTCAATACATCAAATTATGACGAATTTGCGTTTGTCAATTTTCACTTCGACAAACAGCCAGACCTAGTAAGTGCCGGTGGATTCAACCCCACCCACGACTTAAGTGGAAAATTTCTCCAAAACCTGGACGTCGACACGCAAAGCGAGAATGTGTTCTTCTCCATCTTGCCGGACAAGAGCGGATTCTGGGCGTCCTTCCTTTGGCTTCGTAAGCACTCGCTAATGCAGCGGTTAGTCCACGATGTAAGGACAAATTTCTGTAACCCAGGTGGCATATACGCGGTCGCATTGTCACATGTTGAAAACACATTTATACGACCGTCGTTCTGGGATGCACTGCCTGAAGTAAGGAAAGCAGGCTTTCACTATTTGGCGATGATGGATGTCTTGCATCGCGACTATGACCGCGCGAAGAAAATTGCAACTGAGCTTGCGTCGCAGTATCCCGCCTCAGCCGACCAAATCTTGGAAGGGTAGCAAGCCCGGATAGAGCGAAGCGAAATCCGAGCTTCTTCCGCGCCGGAGACGAAGACTCGGATTACGCTGCGCTCCATCCGGTTTACGCTTTGGACGTGTTCACCGCCACGGCGGCGCGGATGAGGGCCTTGAAGGCGGTTTCGTCGATCTTGTCGCCCTCATGCAAATCGATGGCGCGCCGACGTTGCCCTCGAGGCTGGCGTTGAAGAGGCCGGGGGGTCGCAAGCGCGGCGCCCCTGGCGAACGTGAGCTTCACCTTGTCCTTGTAGGTCTCGCCGGTGCAGAGGATGCCGGCGTGCGACCATACCGGACCCCCATGCGTTCGACGGCTTTCTCCATTTCACCTCCTCGACCACGTCGGGGTCGGCCTGCTGGATGAGACGGCGAACCCGGGCCAGCATCTCGCCCCGCCAGTCGCCCAGCGCCGCGATGCGCGCATCGATGAGCCGGGAGGGCGAGGCTTCGGCGTCCTGCGCACCGCTCGATCTCGTGTTCATAGCCCGATCGTAGCCCGGGCGGAGCGAAGCGCAATGCCAACGGCCCTTGAGTTCGACCTGTCACCGACGTCGTTAGCGCTATTCCCGCCCGTCACCCCGGCACTCGATGCCGGGGTCCATTCCACAGGCGCTGCGGCAAGGCGAGAGGCAGGCGGTATGGATGGCAGGATCAAGTCCCGCC
>CAVYOQ010000065.1:0-8887 GCA_963770075.1 uncultured Alphaproteobacteria bacterium | reverse complement strand
TGGCCGACGGCGGAAATCGCGGTGATGGGGCCGAAGGGGGCGGCGGAAATCCTCTATCGCGCCGATCTCGGCGATCCCGAAAAGATCGAACGGCGCATCAAGGACTACCAGAAGCGCTTCGCCAACCCGTTCGTCGCCGCCGAGCGCGGCTATCTGGATGAGGTCATCGCGCCGTGCGATACCAGGAAGCGCGTCGCCCGGGCGCTCAACATGCTGCGCAACAAGTCGCAGCAGAACCCCTGGAAGAAACACGACAACATTCCGCTATAGGTGCGAGACCATCAGTGACGTCAGCGAAAGAGCCGCCCGTTTCCGGGCCCTCCATCAGGGGCCGGGCGCCTTCATCTTGGCCAATGTGTGGGATGTCGGTTCGGCGCGCGTTCTGGCCGGTATGGGTTTCGAGGCGCTGGCGACCTCGAGCGGCGCCTTCGCCAGCACGTTGGGTCGCCGCGACGGCGAGATCAGCCGCGACGAGGCGATTGAGCATGCCCGGCCGTGGTCGAAGCGAGTCGATATCCCGGTCTCGGCGGACCTGGAAAACTGTTTCGGCCATGCGCCCGCCGACGCGGCGGAAACCGTGCGGCCGCCGCCGACGCAGGTCTGGCCGGCGGCTCGATCGAGGACTTTGCCGGCGACGAAGCGACCCGCTCTATGACTTTGGACTGGCCGGGAGCGGTTGAGGCCGCCAGTGGAGGCGGCACGCGGCCTCGGGCCGATTTCGTGCTGACGGCGCGAAGCGAGAACTTGCTGCACGGCAACCCGATCTTGACGACACGATCCGCCGGCTGAAGGCCTATGGCGAGGCCGGCGCCGATGTCCTCTATGCCCCGGGACTGCGTGACATTCAGACCATTCGCGAGGTCTGCGGCGCACTCGACAAGCCCTGCAACGTGCTCACCGGCATCCCCGGCATGGGCCTCGATGTGGCCGAGCTGGCCGATGCCGGTGTCAAGCGCATCAGCGTTGGCTCGGCCCTGGCGCGCCTCGCCTACGGCCGCGTCATCGAGGCGGCGTGCGAAATGGCCGAAAACGGCAGTTTCGCCTTCGTTGATGGGGTCGCCAGCACTCCGGCGATCGAAAAGCTCATGACGGCCTGAGGCCGGATGCGTCGGCCCTCCGCGCTCACTGGTCGAGATAATCCCCGCATCTCGGCGCCGGCTTGTCGCCCCAGGGCATGATGGGGACGGTGGAGGTCGAGTTCTGCGGGCTGCCCTCGATCACCCGATCGGAATAGACAAGATAAACGAGCACGTTGCGCTTGGCGTCGCACCCGCGCACGATCTGCATCTTCTTGAAGAACAGCGAGCGGCGCTGGGTATAGACATCGGTGCCCTGCGCGAACTTGCCCTTGAACGAGATGGGCCCGACCTGGCGGCAGGCGAGCGAGATCTCCGAACGCTCCTCGGCAAAGCCGGCCCAACCCTTCCAGCCGCCGATCTCGGGGATGGTGAAGTGGCAGGCCACCCCTTCGACCAGCGGATCGTCAAGGGCATAGACGGCAAGCTTGGCGTTGGGTGAGAGCAGGCGGAAGACCGTGGATTTCTTGAAGATCAGCTCGGGATCGTCGTCGGCGGCAAGCACCGGGCCGGCTGCGGCGGCGAGAGCGGCGAAGGCGGCAAGGGCGAGGGGGATGAGGCGCATCGGGCAGTGGCCTTCTCGATCATGTTGGCGACAACGGGTTCGCTGGGAGAGATGGCCCGGTTCGGTGTGCGGTTCAAGGGCGGGCCGGTCTTTCATCCCGGCTCGGCGCTGTTTTGCATCACAACCCAAGCGATCACGCGGAGTTGATCGCAAGGTAGTCGGTGGCGGGTCGGCCGGATGGAGACAGGGATGGGGCCGCCATGCCACATTACGTTAGGGAAGGCATTAATCGACGTGTGGAGGATCTCGATGAAGACCCTTTTTGTGAGCGGTTTGGCTGGCATTGTGGTCGCGGCGGCGATGGTTATGCCCGCGGCGGCGCAGGACATGAGCATGAGCTTTTTCGTTACCAGCCAGGGGCCCGGCGATGGCGGCAACCTGGGCGACCTCGAAGGCGCCGATGCCCAGTGCCAGAAGCTCGCCTCAGCCGTCGGCGCCGGCGGCAGGACGTGGCGCGCTTACCTGAGTACCTCAACCGTCAACGCCCGCGATCGCATCGGCAATGGCCCCTGGTACAACGTCAAGGGCGAGCTCATCGCCAGCTCGCTTGAGGAACTGCACAGCGACGCCAACCGTATCTCCAAGCAGACGGCTCTCACCGAAACGGGGCAGGTGGTCAACGGGCGCGGCGACAAGCCAAACATGCATGACATACTGACCGGCTCCAATGCCGACGGCACGGCCGCGGACAAGACGTGCCGCGACTGGACCAGCAACGCGCCCGGCGATGCCGCCATCGTCGGTCACCATGACCGCATGGGTCTGCGCGACGATGCCCCGTCGAAATCGTGGAACTCGTCACACGCCACGCGCGGCTGCGGCAAGGACGACCTGCCGAAGACCGGAGGCAACGGTTTCTTCTACTGCTTCGCCGCCGAATAAGGTCCTGCTCGGCGGGGCTCACACGCCGTCGATGCGGTAGGTTTCGGTGCGGATGTCGCCAGTCCATATCCACATGGCAAGCAGTGGGTCGGCGGCGGTTTCCATGGCGTGGCGCTGGTGCGGGCCGTGATGGACGAAGGAGCCGGGGTGGGTGTCGAAGAATTCGCCGTCGGCGATCTGCCAGCGCGCCCCGCCGCCGATCACGTAATAGAACTCCTCGGCCGCATGATCGTGCGGGGGGTAGTAGCTGTCGGGCGATTGCAGATAGAGCCCGAAGCGCAGCTTTGGGCAGCCGACAAGGCCGTCGGGGCCGATGATCTCGACGAAGGCGTAACGTCCGACAAAGCCGTCCGGCATCTTGAAGACGCCACCCGTCCAGGTGATTTCGCCCGCCGAAGCGGCGATGAGACCGGCGAGGCGCCCGGCGGGCATGGCCTTCAGGCCGGCCGAAAGATCCTTGAGGGCAGGGGGCTGGGCGCCGGTTTCGGCCGGAGCCGGCACCGCCGTCACGCCGCGCAGGCGTCTGGCGACGGCTGCGGCCTGTTTGTTGTCCGTTGCCTCGTAGGCATCGGCGGCCGCCTGCACGAGATCGGCCAGCGTTTGACTCAAGCGGTCAGCTATGGTCACCGCCCCATACCCTTGATACGTTCCACACCCGTCGGGGCGCGGCGAAGATGACGTCTACCGACGCGCTCAACGCTAACACGGATTTTCCGCGCCGGGGCTTCCGTTCGATGCATATCTCGGTTGCCGAAATGGGATGGCTCACACAATGCGGTCGGTGGCGGCGATTGCCTCGCCCAGCCAGGCTTCGGGTTCGAGCAGCGCCTCGATCTCAGCGCGGTCGAGATGAGCGGCAATGACGGGATCGGCGCTGAGCGCTGCGGCCAGCGGCTTGTCTCCGGCAGCCACGGTGCGCACGATGGCGCCGACCAGATCGTGGGCGGCGTGGCGACCGATCTTTTCAGCCAGCGCCATCATCACCGCTTCGGCATTGATGAGGCCGCCCGAGGCGGCGAGGTTGGCGCGCATGCGTCCGGCATCGAACTTGAGCCCCGCGGCAATGGCGGCTGAGTGGTGCAGGGCGCCGGAGGCAAGGATGAAGGCTTCCGGCACTACCAGCCATTCCATCTGCCAGGCGGCCATGTCGCGCTCGTGCTCGTGCATCATGGCAGCGATGGCCGAGGCGGGAAGGCCGGCCATGAGGCGCGCCAGCGCCACCACGTCCTGGGCGATCATCGGGTTCTGCTTTTGCGGCATGGTGGACGAGCCCACGCTGTCCTTGCCCGAAGGCTCGGCTACCTCGGCGATCTCGCTTCGTTGCAGGTTCACCACTTCGCCTGCAAACTTTCCGCATGTGGCGCCGATCATGGCGAGCAGCGCCACGGCCTCGGCGATGCCGTCGCGCGCCGTGTGCCAGACGATTTTCGGCTCTCCCAGGTCCAGGCGCCGGCACATGGCGGCGCGCACCGCAGCCCCCTTGTCGGCGAGGGTGGCGAGCGTCCCCGCCGCGCCGGCGAGCTGGCCCACCAGCAGGCGGGGTTTTAGTTCATCGATGCGTTCACGGTGACGGCGCATCTCGGCCACCAGCACGGCCAGCTTGAGGCCGAGGGTTATGGGCACGGCATGCTGGCCATGGGTGCGCCCGGCCATGACGGTCGTGCGATGGGCGCGGGCCTGGGCAGCGAGGGCGGCGATAAAGGCCTCGGTGCCTTCCTCGATGAGGGCCAGTGCAGCGCGCATCTGCAGCACCGCGCCGGTGTCCATGATGTCCTGGGTGGTGGCGCCGAAATGCACGAATGTGCCCGCTTCGCCAGCCAGTTTCTCCAGCGCCTTGACGGCCGGAACGAAGGGATGGCCGGAGCGGGCGATGCCGTCGCGCAAGGCATCGATGTCGATTTTTGCGGCATTGGCGGCGTGCGCGATCGCTTCGGCGGCGTCTTGCGGGATGAGGCCGCATTCGGCCTCGGCCGCCGCCAGCGCCGCTTCGGCATCGAACCAGGCCTGCAGCGTGGCGCGGTCTGAGAACAGGGCACGTATGGCGGCCGTGCCGTAGAGATCGCGGAACAGGCGCGAATCGATGATGTGGGCTGACGGCTCCTCGCTCATGCGCGCAAGCCTACAGCGAACGCCGGTGAGGCGACCAGTCCTCATCGTCCCACAACCGCGCAGCCCCCCTGACGCCGGAGATGTCGCCGTGACGGGGCGGGCGGATGTCGGGGCGGGGTCGGTCGGCAAAAATATAGTGCGCCATGCGACGGGGCAGGACCTCGTAGAGGTGGGCGAGGTTGGAAAGGCCTCCACCGAGCACGATCACGTCGGGATCGAGGACGTTCACCACATGCGCAAGGCCGCGCGCCAGACGCCCCGCATGGCGCTCCAGCACTCCGGCGGCCACATCATCGCCATCGGCCGCGCGCGCCGCGATGGCGGAAACATCGAGGCTTTCGCCTGCCACGACGGCATATTGCCGTTCCAGCGCCGGTCCCGACAGCCAGGTTTCGAGGCATCCTGCATGACCGCACCAGCACGCGGGGCCGGGACATTCATCTGACTCAACCCATGGCAGGGGATTGTGGCCCCATTCGCCGCTTGCGGCATGGCGGCCGGTCAGCACCTTGCCGCCAGTGACGATGCCGCCACCACAACCGGTGCCGAGGATAACGCCGAAGACGGTGCGGGCGTCCTTGCCGGCGCCGTCGTGCGCTTCCGATAGGGCAAAGCAATTGGCGTCGTTGGCCAGCCGCAGCGGACGGGCGAGGCACCGTTCGAGATCGTCGGCGAAGGGACGGTCGTTGAGCCAGGTGGAATTGGCGTTCTGCACCAGTCCCGTTGCCGGCGAGATGGACCCCGGCATGCCGATGCCGACGCTTCCTGCTTCGCCCGCTTCGGCTTCCAGCCTCGCCACCAGCCCGGCAATGGCCGCGATCACGCCGTCATAGTCATGCTGTGGCGTGGCGACGCGCAAGGGAGGCGCAATTTCGGAGTCCGCGCGCATGGCGACGGCAGCGATCTTGGTGCCGCCCACATCGATGCCGATGCGCAATGGCGCCGTCATGTCAGGCGATCAGGTCCATGACGTGGGCTTCGACTTCCTTCCAGTTGTCGGTACGCAGCGACATGTAGTCGAAATGCTCCACATGGCGGCCGAAGCGGTGATCCTGGAGGAAATGCACCAGATGCACATCGGGGCTGTGGTCGCGGGCAGAGGCCAGATAGCCGTGGTTGTCGTCGATGAAGACCACCGGCGCGCGGCGCCCGGCGGCGATGGCGGAAACGGCCGGCCCCTTGGGCCCTTCGTTGGTCACCACCGGAAAGGCGATGCCGTGACCGGCGAGATTGGCGATGCGGTCGGCGCGAAATTCGTCCGGCAGATTGGTGAGCATGACGATGTCGGCGTGCCCGGAAAGCGCGGCCAGGGCCTCGATGGCGCCGTCGATGGCGGCGAGATGGCGGGTGCGGGCGGCGAAGAAATCCATCAGCAGGCGGCTGAGCTCGCTGCCGGGCAGGGGCGCGTTGTCCGCCTTGTAGCGGATATTGCCGTTGAGGGCGAAGCTCGCCGGGTCGAGCCACAGCCCGCGCTGGTCGAGATAGGCTTCCAGGCCTTTGAGGAAATGCACCACCACCTCGTCGACATCGCAGATGAGCAAGGGGCGTGCGGGCGTGGCCGGGAGGTTTTCGAGCTGTTGGCGGGTCGAGGCTTGCATGGGACCGACTTCTAGTCTTCGACACGGCCACCCGGCAATGCCCGGCGTGCCTGGCGCGGTGCCTCGGGGGGCAAATTCGCGCCCTCGCAGAACACGTACAGCAGCGATTCGTCGCCCAGCACATGATCGAGCACCGCCGCCAGCAGCTCAGGCTCGTCGGCACGCGCCTTCAAGGTTGCTCCATTGAGGCCCGAAAGTGCCAGAAAGCGCTCCAGACGACCGCTGTCGGCGGCGAGAAAAGCGAGCGCCTGCAAGGCGATAACCTCGGACGCCTCGGATTTTGCATTAGTTTTGCACACTGACGATCGCTCCTGGTTAACCAGCGGCTCCTGACGTTAACGAGGATTGCCCCGCGATTAAACTGTTAGTTACTGATAGCTGCGAACATGCGGCCAACTAAGGGGAGAATGGGTCAGAGCGTTCTGGTCGAACTTTCCGGTCAAACAGGGACAGGATTGAGGCACGTGAATTACGGTGTGGTCCGCATGACGGGTTCTGACTCCGGCCAGGTGGCGAAGGATGGCCGCAAGACCGTCCTTATCGTCGAGGACAACGAACTCAACATGAAGCTGTTCAACGACCTGTTGGAAGCTCAGGGTTATCGTGTCTTGCAGACCCGCGACGGCCTGTCGGCGCTCGACATCGCCAAGGCCAACATGCCCGACCTCATCCTCATGGACATCCAGCTGCCGGAGGTCTCCGGCATCGAGGTGACCAAATGGCTGAAGGAAGACGATCGCCTTAGGCACATCCCCGTCATCGCAGTCACCGCCTTCGCCATGAAGGGTGATGAGGAAAAGATCCGCGAGGGCGGCTGCGAGGCCTATATCTCCAAGCCCATCTCGGTCGTCAGCTTCCTGCAGACAATCGACGGATATCTGAAAGACGATATATGACCGCACGCGTTCTCGTCGTCGATGATATCCTCGCCAATGTGCGGCTGCTGGAAGCCAAGCTCACTGCGGAATATTTCGACGTCGTCACAGCCATGAACGGTGTCGATGCGCTGGAGGCAGTTCAGCGCCAGCGCCCCGATATCGTTCTGCTCGATGTGATGATGCCGGGCATCGACGGCATCGAGGTGTGCCGGCGCATCAAGTCCAACCCTGCCACCCATCACATACCCGTTGTCATGGTGACGGCGCTCGACCAGCCCGAGGACAGGGTAAAGGGCCTGGAGGCCGGCGCCGACGACTTTCTCACCAAGCCGGTCAACGACGTCGCGCTGTTCTGCAGGGTCAAGAGCCTGGCGCGGCTGAAGATGCTGACCGACGAATTGTCGGCCCGCCTCGAATCGGCGGGCGAGATCGGCATGATGAACCACCCGCTCAAGCAGCTCGAAAGCCCAGAGCCCGGCAACATCCTCTTGATTGACAATCGCGGCAACCTGGCCGATCGCATGCGCTCGGCCCTGGGCGACAAGCACAAGTTCAGTTGTTGCGACGACCCGCAGCAGGCCGCCAAGATCGCCGCGGAGGGCCATTACGAGCTCTTCATCGTCAATCTCGACCTGGAGAACTACGACGGCCTGCGCCTGTGCTCGCAGTTGCGCTCGCTCGAGCGCACGCGCCAGGTGCCGATCCTCATCATCGTCGACATGGACGATCACCAGCGCATGATCCGCGCTCTCGACATGGGGGTCAACGACTACGTGATCCGGCCCATCGACAAGCAGGAATTCCTGGCCCGGGTGAACACGCAGGTGCGGCGCTGGCGCTTCACCGAGCGGCTGCGCAACAACGTGCAGCAGTCGCTGGAGATGGCGGTGACCGACCCGCTGACCGGGCTCTACAACCGGCGCTACATGAGTGTGCACGTGGGCGCCATGGTCGATTCCGCCGCCAACCGCGGCAAGACCATCTCGGTGCTGGCGCTGGACGTTGACCACTTCAAGGTGGTCAACGACACCCACGGCCACGATGCCGGCGATGAAGTGCTCAAGGAGCTGGCGCGGCGCATCAAAGCCAATATCCGCAGCATCGATCTCGCCTGCCGCACCGGCGGCGAGGAGTTCATCGTCGCGCTGCCCGAGACCGATCACCAGGTCGCCTACAAGGTGGCTGAGCGGCTGCGGCGGGCGGTGAGCGGCAAGCCGTTCAGTGGCGGCCCCAAGGCCGGTAACCTGTCGATCACGGTGTCTATTGGGCTGGCGGAGCTGGAATCGGCCTCCGAGACCCTCGAAGACATCGCCAAGCGCGCCGATGAAGCGCTCTACCGCGCCAAGCGCGAAGGCCGCAACAGGGTGATCCTGGAAGCGGCCTAGCGGCCCGGCGCGGACGCCCGGTTGTGGGTGAGTTGATGCCCAACAGGTGCCAGCACAGTCTCTTGAGTTTACCTTAACCCTTTACTATGCTTGGCGAATCCGCCTCTCCGCAGGCGGATTTCTTTGGCATTTGTGTCAAATTTTAGTAAAACCCAAAGTCACAAGGCGACGGCGGCCATTCTCTTCCTTGCTCTCATGTCCCCGTCGCCGGAACGGAAAGGCGGACCAACTGAACCCGCCCGCCCGCTCGAGAAAAGACTTCGGTTCGCCGTCAGGCGAATCGGGATCCCCGAGGCGCCTCAGGTCCGCCGCATCTCCTGAGCCCGAGGGGTTGGTCGGTCCAGGCGGAACGAGTGGCCTCCTCGATCACCCCGCCTGGGCCGGCCTCTTATAC
>CAVYOQ010000064.1:0-8351 GCA_963770075.1 uncultured Alphaproteobacteria bacterium | reverse complement strand
GATCATTGCCACCCGCAGGCCCATCCGGTGCAGCTGCTGCACCGCCTCGACCGACTCCGGGCGGATCTCATCCTCGACGGCCAGCGCGCCAAGGACGTCGGTGTCGTCGAGCACGTAGAGCACGGTGCGCCCCTCGGTGCTCCAGCCCTCGACGGTCGGACCCAGCGCGGCAGGCAGCTCCGCACCGAGATCAGTGAGCAGACGCGGCCCTCCCAAGCTGATCCGGCGTCCCTCCACGCTGGTGGCTCGGGCTCCGCGACCGGGCAGCGGTTCGAAGGCGGAGGCGCGAATCGGCAGCGCGTCGCGCGCGGCGGCACCGCTGATGACGGCGCGGGCCAGGGGATGCTCGGAATCGGCTTCGACCGCGGCTGCCAGGGCGAGCAGGTCCTCGTCGGTCCGACCGGGTGTCGCCGCCACGCCGACCAGGGCGGGCTCGCCGCGAGTCAGGGTGCCGGTCTTGTCGAAGATAACGACCTGCAGCTCGCGGGCCTGTTCGAGGGCCAGGCGATCCTTGACGAGCAGCCCGTTCCGGGCGCCCAGGGTGGTGCTGATCGCGATCACCAGCGGGATGGCCAGGCCCAGGGCGTGCGCCCATTCGCTGGAGGTGGCGCAGGTGGCGCGCTCCATCGCCCGGGCGCTGGGACTGGACGAGGACCTCACCGAGGCGCTTTCGCTCGCCCACGATCTCGGCCACACCCCCTTCGGCCATGCCGGCGAGCGCGAGCTGGACCGCCTGATGGCCTCTTACGGCGGCTTCGACCACAATGCCCAGACGGTGCGCATCGTGACGCGGCTGGAGCGCCGCTATGCCGCCTTCGACGGCTTGAACCTCACCTGGGAGACCATCGAAGGGCTGATCAAGCACAACGGCCCCCTCATCGATGCCAAGGGCAGGGAGGTCGGCGCTACCGAGGGCAAGCGCCTGCCACTCGCCATCGTCGAGGCCGCGGCGCTGCGCGAGATACCGCTCACCGGCTATGCCTCCGCCGAGGCCCAGGTCGCCGCCATCGCCGACGACATCGCCTACAACGCCCACGACATCGACGACGGCCTGCGCGCCGGGCTGTTCGAGGTCATCGACCTCGCCGATCTGCCGCTTGCCGGCGAGGCGCTGAGCGAGGTGCTGAAGGCCTGGCCCGACCTCGCCCGGGCGCGCATCATCCACGAGACGGTGCGTCGCGTGATCTCCTGGATGATAGAGGACGTCATCGCCGAGGCTCGCAAGGGGTTTGCTGCTTCACATCCGCAAAGCGCCGACGAGGTCCGCGGCCTGCTTCAACCCTTGGTGAAGTTGTCGCCGCAAATGCATGAAAAGAATCGGGTTTTGCAATCCTTCCTCGCTCGCCGCATGTACCACCACGACAAGGTGATGCTGATCATGCAGCGCGCCCGCCGGGTGATCGCCGACCTGTTCGAGGCCTACATGGCCGATCCGGCGCTGTTGCCGGCAGGCTGGCTGGAGGACGGTTTTGCCGATGATCGCTCAGGCTTTGCCCGCCAGGTTTGCGACTTCATCGCCGGCATGACCGACCGCTACGCCCTCGATGAACACAAGCGCATGTTTGACCTCGATCCGCTTTTCCGCTAACGCGCCCGGCGAACAGGCTTTTTTTCGAAAAGACGGACATGAACGTCTATCAGCATTATGCTGCCGTGGTCGGCGCAGCGCTCGAGGCCATGACAACGGCCGGCGAATTGCCGGACGGCCTCGCGCTTGACCGCTTCACGGTGGAATCGCCGCGCGATCCCGCCCATGGCGATCTCACCACCAACGCTGCCATGGTGCTGGCCAAGCCCGCCGGCCTGCCGCCACGCAAGATCGCCGAGACTCTGGCCGGCAGGCTCGCTAGCGCCGACGGGATCGCCAGCGCCGAGGTGGCCGGGCCGGGCTTCATCAATCTGCGCCTTTCCCTCGCCATGTGGCAAAAGGTCCTGAGCGCCATCGTCAGCGAGGGCAAGGCCTACGGGCGCTCCGCCACGGGCGCCGGCCGGAAGGTCAACGTGGAATATGTCTCGGCCAATCCCACCGGGCCGCTGCATGTGGGCCATTGCCGCGGCGCCGTCTTCGGCGATGCCTTGGCCGAGCTTCTGGCCGAGACCGGCCATGAGGTGATCCGCGAATATTACATCAACGATGCCGGCGCGCAGGTGGACGTGCTCGCCCGCTCGGCTTATCTGCGCTACCGCGAGGCGCTGGGCGAGGAGGTCGGCGATATCCCGGCCGGTCTTTACCCCGGTAGCTATCTCAAGCCCGTGGGTGAGGCGCTGGCGAAAAATTTCGGGCCGAGCCTTCTCGACCGCCCGGAGGCGGAATGGCTGGCGCCGGTACGTGAATTGGCGATTGCCATGATGATGGCGATGATTCGCGACGATCTCGCCGCCCTCAACATCCGCCACGACATCATTACTTCCGAGCGCACCCTGCACGACGGCGGCGCCATCGCCGAGACGGTGGAAGATTTGAGGAAGCGCGGCCTCATCTACGAGGGCCGCCTGCCGCCGCCCAAGGGCCAGTTGCCGGAAGATTGGGAGGACCGCGAGCAGACCCTGTTCAAGGCCACCGATTTCGGCGACGACGTCGACCGGCCGCTGGTGAAATCAGACGGCTCCTACACCTATTTCGCCGCCGATGTGGCCTATGCCCGCGACAAGATCGAGCGCGGCTTCGATGAGTTGGTCTATGTGCTGGGTGCCGATCACGGCGGCTATGTGAAGCGCTTGGAGGCGGTGGCTGCGGCGCTGTCAGGCGGCCGGGTGGAGCTGATCGTGCGCCTGTGCCAACTCGTCAAGCTCTATCGCGGCGGCGAGCCGGTCAGGATGTCGAAGCGGGCAGGCGAGTTCGTCACCCTGCGCGATGTTGTCGACGAGGTCGGGCCCGACGTGGTGCGCTTCATGATGCTCATGCGCAAGAACGACGCCCCGCTCGACTTCGACTTCATCAAGGTCACCGAGCAGTCGCGCGACAACCCGGTCTTCTATCTGCAATACGCCCATGCGCGCATCGCCTCGGTGTTCCGCAAAGCCGCCGAGGAGCTGGGCGCCGATGCCGTCGGCGAGGTGGCGCTCAAAGGCGCCGATCTGTCACTCATCGACGATGCGGCCGAGTTGCAGGTGGTCAAGCGGCTGGCGGAATACCCGCGCATGATCGAACAAGCCTCGGCCGCGCACGAGCCGCACCGTGTCGCCTTCTATCTCTACGAACTGGCCGGCGATTTCCATGCCCTGTGGAACAAAGGCAAAGAGTCGCCGCATTTACGTTTTATTTTTAAAGACCAGCATCATGTGACAGTGGCGCGGCTCGCCTTATTGCGCGCGATTCGCTATGTTATTGGCAACGGTCTGCGAATCCTCGGGGTCAGACCGGTGGAAGAGATGTAGGATCGGAACAGCAGTTAATGGATCAGGACAGCACCGGAAAGGGTTCTCGGGGCGACCGGCGCAACTGGCGCGAAAGGCTGGGGATTAACAAGGACCTGCCACGGTTGTCCGAAGAATTTAAGAGTGAAGCGCCGGCCCGGCGGGCCGAACCGCAATTGGGCAGCGATTCGAGGTCGGCGCAGCGACCCGCCAACCAGCCGCAGGCCCGCCCGCAATCACCGCCGGCGCAGCGTCCACCGGCGCCCGCAGAGCCCGCTGCCGCGGCATCCAGACCTGCTGGCCAGCGGCCCGGCGCACAGGTGGTGCGGCCTGCGCCCATGGCGCCGCGTCCGGCCGGGCGTGTGGCGCCGATGGCGCCGCGTCCCGCCGACAGGCCGCCCCGCCCCGCCGCGCCGGCGCCGGCCAACCCGGCAACCGCGCCTGCCCAGCCCCAGCGTCCGCTATCTGCTGGGACGTCGCAAGCTCCAAGCCGGCCGTCTGCGCCACAGCGCCCGACGCCCAGCCTTTCGAGTCCCGAGCGCTCCGACAAGTTCGCCGAACGCCTGAAAGAGCAGCGCGAGGCGGCCGAACGTCTGGCCAGGCAGCGCATGGAGCAGGCCCGCACCAAGGTGTTGTCGTCGCAGCAGAAGCCGGCGCCGCCGCCGGCACCGGCACCGGCCGCTCAGCCGACGCCCGCTGCGGACCGGGAAAAGCCGAAATTCACCTTCGCCAGGGAAGAGATCGCCCAGGCCCAGCGCGAGGGTGAGCCGGCACAACCTGCGCCGCAGCGCCCGGCGCCGCCGTCGGGTTATGGCTATCAGCCGCCCGCCCAGCCTTACGGCCGGGTGCCGCCACCGGTCTACCAGCCGGGTGGCTATCAGCCAGCCGGTTTTCAGCCCGGCGGCTATCAGGCGCGTCCCTATCCGCAGGGCGAGGGCGCACCCGCGCCCTATCGCAGTCCGGCGCCAGTCCGCAACTGGGAGGGGCGGGCGCCTGCCGACGATGAAGCCGGCGCCGCTCCGGTAGAGGACGAGTACGCCGACGAGCACGGCACACCGCCCGCGGCCCGCGGGCAGGTGGCGCAGCGTCCGCGCGCGCGCGCCTATGCCGAAGACGACCTCGATGACGTGTTCGACGAGGAGGAGCATCCGTCCCGTCGCGGCCGCCGAGCCCGCGCGGAAGATTATTCCGCTGCCTACCGTACCTACGAGGAGGATTTCGACGAGGAAGATGAGCCGCGCAGCCGGGGAGGGCCGCTCGTTCTCCTGCTGGCGCTCATTGCCGTCGCGCTTATCGCCGGCGGCCTCATCTACTGGCATTTCAGCCAGAACCGCCAGGTCGCCACGCAGGGCAGCAACGTGCCCGTGATCACCGCGCCGAAGCAGCCGGCCAAGACGGTGCCGCCGGCTGGCAACGAGCAGCAGGCTACCGAAACGCCGTCGCAGCAGCCGGCGCGGCACAAGAAGATCTATGACCGCATCCTCGGCGACGAGACGCTCGAGCCCGAGCGCATCGTCCCCACCGAGGAAACGCCGAAGGCGCCGGTTCCGGGCCAGAACCAGAGCGGCAACGTGCCGGACAACAGTAGCCAGCAGCCACAGCAGTCGATCGATCAGTTGCCGCTGCCGCTGCCGCCGCCGCCTGAGCCCTCGGGCCAGCAGGGCAGGCTCGATGTGCCGCAGACGACGGGCAAGAGCGAACCCCGGCAGATGATGGCGCAAAACGAAACAGTGATCGCCAAGCCGGCGGCTGAAACGACGACCAGCGATCTGGCCGTCAGCAAGTCGGACCTGCGCGCTGCAAACGGCGTCCAGGACCTGAAGGTACCCGAGGTGCCCACCGCCGAATTGGCGCAGAAGCAAATGGAGGCGGTGGCGAAACAGGCCGATACCACCGCCCGGACCTCCACCCAGCAGCCGGTCGCCAACAGCGACCAGCAGCAGTTGCAACAGATCATCGAAACCGACCAGCAGCCGGCACCCAAGCCGCAAAAGCCCACGCTTGCCGCCAAGCAGAAGCCGCAAGTGCAGCGCCAGGTTGCCGTCGCACCGCCGCCGCCGCAGCCTCAGGTGCAGCAGCCGGTCCCGCAAGGATCGGGGCCGATTGCGCTCACTCCCTTCAACGCCCCCGCCGCCTCGTTGGCGCCACAACAGCAGCAGAACCTGGCGGCGCAACAGCCTGATACCGCAACGGAGACGACGACGCGATTCAATGGCCGCGACAGCGATCCGCTGGCCGGCAAGCGTGTCCCGTTCTCCTCTTCGTTGCCGCAGGCGAACCTGAGCACCCAGCAGCCGTCCGATCTCACCCGGCCGATCCAGCCGCAGCCCGTGATCCAGCCGCAGCCCGTGATCCAGCCGCAGCCGGTCCTTCAGCCACAACCGCAGCAGCAGGTCGCGAGCATCCAGCCGACACCTCAGCCCCAGCCCCAGCAACCCTCGGCTGCCAGCGGCTACGTGGTGCAGCTTGCCGCCTTTCGCAGCCAGGCTGACGCGCAGAACGATTACCAACGCATGGCGCAAGCGCACTCGCGCCTTCTGCAGGGCCTTTCGCCCCGCATCCAGCAAGCGAGCCTCGGCGCCAGCGGCAGCTTTTACCGCCTGAGCGTCGGCACGCTGCCGTCGGCGGCGGCGGCGCAGAAATTGTGCAACGCCCTCATCTCGTCGGGCGAGAAGGACTGCCTGGTGCGGCGGCAGTAGTGGCGCGAGCGGTACCGCGGGCAGCTTAGCGGAGCCCCAATCATGGCCGTCAAGGCATTCATCTGCGGCTGCGAAGGTCTTGCTCTGAACACGGCCGAACAGGCATTTCTATCCGCCGAACAGCCTTGGGGCCTCATCCTGTTCAAGCGCAACATCGCCGATCGGGCGCAGGTTCGCGCCCTGGTCGAAACGTTCCGCCGCACGGTGGGCCGCCCCGATGCCCCGGTCCTCATCGACCAGGAGGGCGGGCGCGTGCAGCGCATGAGCCCACCCCACTGGGACAGAATACCCCCGGCCCGTGCCTTCGGCGATCTCTTCCGCGCCGACCCTCTGGCGGGCCTCAAGGCAGCGCGGGCGGCCGGCTCCCTGATTGCCGAAGACCTTGCCGAAGCCGGCATCAATGTCGACTGCCTGCCGGTACTCGATGTGCCGCAGCCGGGCAGCCATGCCATCATCGGCGACCGGGCCTACGGCGATGGGCCGGAAGAGATCGCCGTCATCGCCCGCGCGGTGACAGGCGGGTTGATGGCCGGCGGCGTCCTGCCGGTGATCAAGCATATCCCCGGCCACGGCCGCGCCGAGGCCGACAGTCACCTCGCCCTGCCACGCGTTAGGACACCGCTCGCCGAACTTGAGCGGGTGGATTTCATGCCCTTCGCCGCGCTTGCCGATCTGCCGCTCGCCATGACCGCGCACGTGGTCTACGAGGCCTTCGACGCCGACTACCCGGCCACCCTGTCGGCGAAGGTGATGCGCGAGGTGGTGCGTGGCGCCATCGGCTATGACGGCCTGGTGATGACCGACGATCTTAGCATGCAGGCGCTCTCGGGCAGCCTGTCGGCGCGGGGCGAGGCGGCCATCGCCGCCGGCTGCGATATGCTGCTGCATTGCAATGGGTTGCTCGATGAAATGCGCCAGGTGGCGGGCGCCGCACCCATCCTGTCGGGCAAGGCCGAAGCCCGAGCCGCGGCGGCACTGGCCCGCTTGCAGGTCCCGCACCCGGGCGACCGGCAAACCTGGCTTGCGGCGCTGGTGCCCGTCGGTGAAAATGTCTGAGCCGCGCGCATATCGCCGCGAGGGCAGAGGCAACGACTTGCGGAAAAGCACGTGTCGCCCCTCGTGCGAATCAGCGGCATGGCGGCATTATGACGATGCGCGCAGGGGCGCGTCGGAGTGGGCATGGTGACGACGACCGACAAGGGGGACCGGAAAATCGACCTGTGGCCGGATGGCGACGGGCCGGTGCGGCGCCAGACGGGCGACGATGACGCGCTGATCGTCGACGTCGACGGCTTCGAAGGCCCGCTCGATCTCCTCCTGCAACTGGCGCGCAGCCAGAAGGTCGACCTCACGCGCATTTCCATCCTGGCGCTGGCCGAGCAGTATCTGGGCTTCATTGACAAGGCGCAGCGCCTGCGCATGGAGCTGGCGGCCGACTATCTGGTAATGGCGGCCTGGCTCGCCTACCTCAAGTCGCGCCTGTTGTTGCCGCACGAGCCCGGGAACGACGACGAGATGCCGGCCGAAGAACTGGCCGCCCGGCTCGCCTTCCGCCTGCAGCGCCTGCAGGCCATGCGCGAGGCCGCTGCCCAGCTCATGGCGCGCAACGTGCTCGGCCGCGACGTTTTCGGCCGCGGGGCGCCCGAGCCGCTCATCGTCACCACGCACGAGACCTATGCCGATAACCTCATCGATCTGCTCAAGGCCTATGCCGAACGGCGCCAGCGCCGCGCCGCGGCGCGCCATTATGCCATCAGGCCGATGGCCGCCTGGTCGATCAAGGAGGCCCGCGCGTTGCTCGAGCGCCTGATCGGGCAGATGGACGACTGGGGCCGCCTAGATGCCTGGCTGGCGGAGTATCTGGTTGAGCCGGAACGCCGCCGCACGGTCATCGCCTCCAGCTTCTCGGCCGGACTGGAGCTCGCCCGCGAGGGCCATCTGGAACTGCGCCAGGACGGCGCCTTCAAGCCGATCTTCATGCGCCGGCGCGCATCGCGCGAGCTGCGTGTCGTGTCATAAAGGAGCAGTTCATGGCCAAGACCGTGAACCTGGCAAGACTTGCCAATGATCCCGTCGGGGACACCGCCCTCGACGATGCCGTCGCCCTGCATCGGCGCGACGATGCGGCCCACGCCATGCGGGTGGTGGAGGCGGTGCTGTTCGCGGCCAGCGAACCGGTGGCGGCCGACGACCTCGCCACGCTGCTGCCTGAGGGCACCGATGTTGCGGCTCTGCTTGAGGATTTGCGCCAGTTCTATGCCCGGCGCGGCGTCAACCTGGTGCAGGTGACAGGGC
>CAVYOQ010000063.1:0-13888 GCA_963770075.1 uncultured Alphaproteobacteria bacterium | reverse complement strand
AATGGCGTCAACGTCGACCTCAGCGCCGGCACGGGCACAGGCGGCCAGGCCCAGGGCGATACGCTCACCAGCATCGAGGACCTTATCGGTTCGTCCAAGGGCGATACCCTCATCGGGGATGATGGCGCCAACGCGCTCATGGGTCTTGGCGGCGCCGATGGCCTCAACGGCCGCGCCGGCAGCGACACCCTCATTGGCGGCAATGGCGCCGATACGCTCAACGGCGGAGGCGACGGTGACAGCCTCGATGGCGGGGCCGGCACCGACCGGCGACTACAGCGGCTCGGGCAACGGCGTCAACGTCGACCTCAGCGCCGGCACGGGCTCAGGCGGCCAGGCCCAGGGCGATACGCTAACCAGCATCGAGGACCTCATCGGCTCGTCCAAGGGCGACACCCTGGTCGGGGATGACGGCGCCAACGCGCTCATGGGTCTTGGCGGCGCCGATAGCCTCAACGGCCGCGCCGGCAGCGACACCCTCAATGGCGGCAACGGCGCCGATACCCTCAATGGCGGCGGCGATGGCGACAGCCTCGATGGCGGCGCCGGCACCGACACGGGCGACTACAGCGGCTCGGGCAATGGCGTGAACGTCAACCTCACCACCGGCACGGGCGCAGGCGGCCAGGCCCAGGGCGATACGCTAACCAGCATCGAGGACCTTATCGGTTCGTCCAAGGGCGATACCCTGGTCGGGGATGACGGTGCCAACGCGCTTTCAGGGCTTGGCGGCGCCGACAGCCTCAACGGCCGCGCCGGCAGCGACACCCTCATTGGCGGCAACGGCGCCGATACCCTCAATGGCGGAGGCGACGGTGACAGCCTCGATGGCGGGGCCGGCACCGACACGGGCGACTACAGCGGCTCGGGCAATGGCGTGAACGTCAACCTCACCACCGGCACGGGCTCAGGCGGCCAGGCCCAGGGCGATACGCTAACCAGCATCGAGGACCTTATCGGTTCGTCCAAGGGCGATACCCTGGTCGGGGATGATGGTGCCAACGCGCTCATGGGTCTTGGCGGCGCCGACAGCCTCAACGGCCGCGCCGGCAGCGACACCCTCAATGGCGGCAACGGCAACGATACCCTCAATGGCGGAGGCGACGGCGACAGCCTCGATGGCGGGGCCGGCACCGACACGGGCGACTACAGCGGCTCGGGCAATGGCGTCAACGTCAACCTCACCACCGGCACGGGCGCAGGGGGCCAGGCCCAGGGCGACACGCTCACCAGCATCGAGAACCTTATCGGCTCGTCCCAGGGCGATACCCTGCGTGGAGGCGATGGTGCCAACGAACTTTCGGGCCTTGGCGGCGCCGACCAACTCAGCGGTCGAAACGGTAATGACTTTCTCAATGGCGGCAACGGCGCCGACAGGCTTATCGGCGGAGACGGACGCGATACCGTCATTGGTGGTGGTGGTGCCGACAACTTCGTTTTCAACGCGCTTTCGGAATTGGCCGTGGGCAGCTTGCGTGACCAGATCGGTGACTTTGTCAAGGGCACTGACCTGATCGATGTGTCGGGGATCGACGCAGAGATGAGTACTGGCGGCAATCAGGCCTTCCACTTCATCAGCGGTGCCTTCACGGGCGCCGAGGGCGAATTGCGTGCGGTCAATTCAGGCGCCAACTCCATTGTCTCCGCCGATGTCGATGGCGACAAGCATGCCGACTTCTCGATCCTGGTGGTGGGCGTCAACGACCTGAGCGGAGGCGATTTCGTGCTGTAGGAAGGCGGCAGGGTGCGCCTTGCCGTTGCGAGAAATACTAAAACCTGACGTCCGCGCCACGCACTGTACGCTCAGGGGCGCATTGCGGTCGCAGGTCTGACGATGGCGCGTGATCATTTGCGCCAATGACTTGGCGGCGCAAACCTCTGTGCGTTGCGGGCGGTGCCTTTCAGTGCCGCGGCTCTCCCAGTCGCCAGGCAGCGGGCAGGAGGGCGCAAGCGAGCCCGATCTTGACCGCTTCCGCAAGCAGGAAAGGCCTAACGCCCGCGGCGACAGCCTTGCCCGCGCCGAGATATGTTGCAAGCCATCCCGCTCCGAGCACAAAGATGATGACTTCGCCGACGACGAACGCGGCAAGGGTCGTGGCCGCAGATCGGCCGTGGCCGCGATCAGCCAGCCAGCCTACAACGATGGCAGCAACGAGAAAGCCGGCCAAATAGCCGCCGGTCGGTCCGGCAAGGTAGGCAATCCCCGCCCCTTTGGCGGAGACCGGCAAGCCTGCGGCGCCTTCGCCAAGATAGGCGGCAAGCGTGACGTCGGCGAGGCGAGCGCCTTATGCGGCACTGGTCAGCAGCACCACAAACGTCTGCATGGTCATCGGCACCGGCCAGAATGGCACCTGCAACCTGGCGGAGATGGCAAGCAGCACGGGGGACCAATCCATCACCCTGAGCCCGACGCCTTCGACTATGCAGGGCTGCTCGATGCCATGAGGGAATGCAGAAGCCGCGTCGCGAGGCTGCGGGCGGCCTGTGGCCAGCGCATCCACTGTTCGAGGAATGCGGCGCCCTGATCGCAGAAATCGAAGCGGTGGCCAGTCTGACCCGCGTTCCCGACGCCTTGGGGAAGTTGACGCCCGTCATCGTTGGCCATTCCACGCCGAAGCATTCCGATCCAGCCTAGCCCTACCGATTTGAAGTCGACTACGTCGTCGGGCTTCATGCCTGTCGTGTGACGTTTAGTCAGCCGTGAGGATCAGTTTTAATTGCAGAATGTGGAATTGCCGGCGCGGGGGGAATGTCCCGCCCTTTGTTGAAATTGGCTTGGCAGGCATCGCTGGTTGAGCAGGCTACGCTGCCTCGGCTTGCTGTTCAAGATCGGGGTTGATGACGTGCTTGGCCTGATGGGCAGCCAGGGCCGCCCGCAGGATCGGCAGTTGCTTGTGGGCCTTGAGCCGCCGGAAGCCCTTGGCGGCCTCCAGCATGGCGGCGGCGGTCCAGCGCAGAACCATCCTGGCGTCGCGCCAGCGTTTGACGTTTCGGCATACCTGGCGAATGGTGCCGTTCATATTCTCGATGATATTGGTGCAGGCCAGCGACCGGCGCAGTTCGACCGGCAGGCCAAGGCGGGTGACGGTGAGGATTTCGTCAATGCCCTCCAGGATGCTGGCGCAGACGCCGGGGGCCTCGCGTTCCAGGCGGCGGGCGAGGTTGCGGATCAGCTTTTCGGCCTTGTCCGCATCGTCCAGTTCCCACGCCTGACGCAGCGCCTTGCGCACGCTGGCATGCAAGGGCCTGGCAAGGCGCTCGGTGATGTTGCGGGCCTTATGGACCTGGCAGCGCTGGATCGGAGCATGGCGGCCGAAGGTGTGGCGGATCGCCTTGGACAGCGCCCTGGCCCCGTCGATGATGAACAAGCGGCAGACCGTCGGATCGAGGCCGCGCCCGATCAGGTTGTCGAGCAGCGCCTGCGCCACGGCGGCGTTCTCGCTAGCCCCTTCAATCACGCCGAGGGGATGCTTCGTGCCGTTGCCGTCGATGCCGACGGCGGCCAGCAGCATCAGGTTGTCCTCGATGTGGATGCCATCGATCTGGATGATCAGCAGATCCAGCCCGGACAGGTCGGCCGCCATCCATTCCTGCATGCGCTCGGCCGACAGCGCCACGAACCGGCGCGACACCGCCGACTTGGATACGCCCCAGCCCCTGGTGGCCGGAATGTCACCTCCCGGCAGGCGGACGGCGCGGCCGAACTTGCGCGTCGAGACGTTGATCAGCATCAGATTCAGCGCCCACTTGCCCAGCAAGTCCTCCGACAAGGCCGCTTGCCAGCTCGGCAGGGCGATCTCGCCGCTGTCTTCAACAGAACGAACGCGCGGACGTTCGATCTCGACCTTGCCACCGTGGAAGCCTGCCTTGCCCGTGGTCCTGCCCCAGCGGTGCCCGCACTTGCCGTCGGCGCGGCCGTAGCGCGGTCCGCACAACCGGGCAGCGTCCTCCTCCATCATGCTGGCCAAAGTGGTGATGCCCGCCGTCAGGCAGAAGCGCTCGAAGCTCGCTCCCACCTCTTGCCAGGCATCTTCGAGGATTGTCGCCGCGACAACCGCGGGCGATGTGGTAGATTTCTTCATGGCGTTGCTTTCCTTCGTTGGATTCGACACCCCGAGCCTACCGGCTCAAGGCGAGCAACGCCTACCTCACATTTTCAACAGCGGCCGGGACATCCCCGGCGCGGGTGCACGTCGTGCCGTCACTGAAGAAAGTCGAGGTTCCGACTTGATTGGTTGACGTTCCATCGCTGTAGAAGGTTGAGCTTCCTATTCAATTGGAACTCGTGCCATCGCTGTAGAACGATGAACTGCCAACACGATTTGAGCTAGTATCGTCATTCCAAAGGGTCGAATTGCCAACGCGTTGACCGGAAAGACCGTTGTCACAAAAGATTGTTGGGTCGATGAGCGCGCATGAATTACCCATTGCCGGCGAAGCGAATATAAGCACAAGTAGGAATAACATTGGCCGACGCATAACATGCCTCCTCTGAAACCAGGCGATGTAAACTATCAGTGCTAAATTGCCGATGGTCAAGGTGGATCTAGGTGTTTGATCCCAAGTTTTGATGGTGCACTCTTTTCGACCGAATGGAGGGATGCGCTATGGGCCAGGTTCTTCACGGCAGCGCCACAACGACAGAGGCGGTCCGTCGAGCGATACAACATAGTCAAGAGAGCCTGAGGGCGCTCGCCAGGCGATACGGCATCAATCAGAAGACGGTCGCCAAATGGAAGAAGCGATCGTCAGTCGCCGATCTTCCAACGGGGCCGAAAGACCCCAGGTCGACGGTTCTTTCGGTCGAGGAGGAAGCAATCATCGTTGCCTTCCGCCGGCATACCCTGCTTCCGCTCGACGATTGTCTGTATGCGCTTCAGCCGACGATCCCGCATCTGACACGGTCATCCCTTCACCGTTGCCTGCAGCGCCATGGCATCGGTCGCCTGCCCGATATCGAGGGTGACAAGCCGGTGAAAAAGAAGTTCAAGGCCTACCCGATCGGCTTCTTCCACATCGATATCGCCGAGGTCAGGACGCAAGAAGGCAAGCTCTACCTGTATGTCGCCATCGATCGGACCTCGAAGTTCGCCTTCGTCTGGCTCGTCGACAGGGCCAATACGGTTACGGCAAGAGAGTTCCTCGACGCACTCGTGGCCGCGGTCCCGTACAAGATCGAAATCATTCTGACCGACAACGGCATCCAGTTCGCCGACTTGCCGAAGAATTGATCAGGCCCGACAGCCTTGTGGCGCGGGCACCCGTTCGATCGCGCCTGTCAGCGTCATGGTATCGAGCATCGCCTGACCAAACCCAATCACCCATGGACCAACGGCCAGGTCGAGAGAATGAACCGGACAATCAAGGAAGCCACCGTCCGACGCTATCACTACGACAGCCACCAGCAGCTCAGGCAGCACCTCGATGACTTCGTCAGCGCCTACAATTTTGGTCGTCGTCTGAAAACTCTGAAGGGCCTTACCCCTACGAGTTCATTTGCAGGACATGGACTTCACAGCCCAAACGGTTCAACCTCAATCCGCTCCAGCAAATGCCGGGACTAAACACCTAATGCCGAACGGTTCGCGACCGCCTGTCGCGTCACATACTCATTCTCGGGTTCCGGCCTCACCGCCGGGGCTTTTTGCTGACACTATGCGGACACGGTTTTGAGGGGCTGTGTTCGGCGGGCGTTTAGTAACATTAAGTTATTGCATTTTAAGATTAATTTGGTACCGACTGTGGGAATCGAACCCCCAATCCCCTGATTACAAAAGAGAACCGGCTTTAGAGCCTGGACGATTCCGATCCTAAAGCAACCCGAATAGATGCGCAGTTAGGGCAAATTCGTACCTATAGCGTACCTAAGTCGCCCGAAAAATAGAAAAAAGAGCCTAGCAATTTCTGCTAAGCCCTTGTTTTGTTTGGCTCCCCGGGCCGGACTCGAACCAGCGACAAAGCGGTTAACAGCCGCTTGCTCTACCAACTGAGCTACCGGGGAATAAGTTTGGATCGCGTATTAGCAAACCCTCACCGCTGGCGAAAGCCTAAAATGCGGTAGCGGCGAGGGGCTTGCGCGTGGCCGCCGCGCACCCTAGGTCAACCGGCATGACCACAATCCGTATCGGCAACCGGCGCTATTCTCTGCCCGCCAGCCGTATCGCCCGTACGGCGATCGGCCTTGCGCTGATTATCGGCGGGGCACTCGGCTTCCTGCCGGTTCTCGGATTCTGGATGATTCCCCTCGGCCTTTTGGTGTTGTCGGTCGATTTCCCCTTGGTAAGGCGCTGGCGGCGGCGCTTGACGGTTCAGTTCGGCCTGTGGCTGATGCGGCGCTACCCCAGGCTGGGCAGGCGTTTCGGTTTCAACGGCACACGCGACCGGCTGCGGCGCCGTGCCAACCGCAACTGCGACGAACCCTGAAAGTCGAGGGCATTGCTGCCCGCTGGCGGCGGGCAATGCGAACGACAGTGCGGTTGTGGTCCTCGTGCAGTGTGATGTAGCGTTGACAGGACAATTGCGCGGAATCATGTCGAGGTGCCGTGCTGTCCATCGCTGCTTGCCGGCGGGCGGGGATTACGGCCAGACATGGACGCTGGGCTGCGAGGAGGCAAAACGCAATGAACGCATATCTTGTTTCATCGCCTGGCGGATTGCACACAAGGCTGACGCGCCTCGCTGCCATCCTGGTGGCGATCATTGTCGCATTCGCGGTTGTCCTTGCTAGTCCGACAGATGCCGGTTCACCCAAGAAGGGCATTGGTCTCGGCAGATGCTACACCGCGCAACAGAGCGCGGACCTGCTGAAGGGACTCGACGCAGCATGGTACTATGATTGGGGTTTTGAGCCGAAGCTCGCGCCAAACGCCTCGGTCCAATTCGTGCCCATGCTGTGGGGCACCGGCAGGAACTTCAAGCGGGGCCTGGAGGCCGTGAGAGGCGCGAAGGTGCTTCTGGGTTTCAATGAACCCGATCTCGTCAAGCAATCCAGTATCCCGGTTGATGAAGCGCTGGCTGTTTGGCCGGACTTGAGCGGGGCTGTCGAGCGCATCGGCTCACCGGCGCCGGCACACGCCCTCGCTCCGTGGATGCGCGAATTTATGCGCAAAGTGGATGCGGACCAGCTCAAGGTCGATTTTGTTGCCGTGCATTGGTATAGCGGGCCGAAGGCGGAGCGTTTTCTGCGTTTCCTCGAGCGTGTCCACGAGACCTACCACCGCCCCATCTGGATTACCGAGTTCGCCGTCGCCCAGCGAAAACAACATCCTCAGGGTATCGATCCCGCACTCGTACAAAGCTTTATGCGCCAGGTTATTCCGGCACTCGATGCGTTGCCCTATGTCGAGCGCTATGCCTGGTTCGGGTTGTCGTGCAAGTCAAAGCCGCATCTGGCCGGATCGCGACTCTTCGATGAAAGCGGCAAGCTGACGGATCTGGGCCGGCTCTATGCCGGCTATTGAGTGCGCCCCCCGGGCCGCCGACATTGCAGCCCCGTCTGCGCTTGCAAGTTTGGCGATGCCTGCCGCTCTCATGTGATTTCCTTCTTCGCCCGCTGCAACCGTGACGCTCAACATGCCCCAGGTGCTTGCGGCAGGGGCGATCGGACGGGCTCGCTTGGGGCCGGGGGATCCCATGCCGGGAACGCCAAGCTTGAGGAGAGGGGGAAAGATGGACAGGTTTCGCGATACCGTCCAGGCGAAGTTCGCTAAAAATTGGAGGCCTCGCCCGGAATCGAACCGGGGTATACGGATTTGCAGTCCGCTGCGTAACCACTCCGCCACGAGGCCCTGATCGCCGCGACATATAGCGAACCGCGGCGCGCACGACAATGTGCTTGTTGTGCCCACCCACAAGGTGCGGATTTCTGTTGGCGATCGGGCCCGGATTGGGTATCAGGGGGAAAAGTCGCAAGGCCACCCCGACGGAGCCGAGATGATCGATTTTGCCACCCAGCGCCACAACATGATCGAATCGCAGGTCCGCACCGGCGGCATCACCGACCATGGCGTGATCGCTGCCATGGCCGTAGTGCCGCGCGAGGAATTCGTGCCGGCCGGCCGGCGCCCCCTGGCCTATATGGACGAGGACATCGAAATCGGCGAGGCAGCCGGCAGCCACCGCTTTCTCATGGAGCCGATGACCTTTGCCCGCCTGCTGCAAAATGCCGCCATCCGCCCCGAGGACGTGGTGCTCGATGTGGGCACCGCAACCGGCTATTCGGCCGCCATTCTGTCGCATCTCGCCCAGTCGGTCATCGCCATCGAGGCCGATGCCGAGCTGGTAGCCGAGGCGACCGCCATCCTCGCCCGGCTCGGCATCGGCAATGCCGCGGTGGTGCAAGGCGATCACGCCGCCGGACTGGCGGGCGAAGCGCCGTTCGACGTCATCGTCATCGAGGGCAGGGTGCCGCAGGTGCCCGAGGCTCTCCTGGCGCAGCTCGGCGACGGGGGCCGGCTGGTCGCGGTGGAGGGCGACGGCGCCATGGCACGCGGCGTGGTCTATACCCGGCATGGCGGTTCGGTTTCCGCCCGTCATGTCTTCGATGCCGCCGTGCCGGCCTTGGTCGGTATCGAGAGGCCGGCGCCGGGGTTCGTGTTCTGAGTTTGCCGTAATTGGCGGGAAAGAGCGGCTTGCTGCCGGTTTCTTTCGGCTTCGACACGATTTTGGCACTTTGTGAGATTTACCATCCGTTATCCATCGAAACGGGCACCGGTTGAGCGCTCGTCGATCATGTGGCTTGATAGGAGCGGGGAACCGTTTGTGGCCTGTGCGCATGAGGCAGGCCGATAAATATGTGGTGGGGAACATGGGCAGCAACGATCTGGCGAGACAGGCGCATCCGGTGAGCCGGACGCTCAGGCCCACGCGTTTGGTCTGCGCGCTCGCCGCCGGGCTCGGCGCACTGATGGCGGCGGCCCCGGCCTGCCTTTCCGCCGAGTCGATAGCCCAGGCGTTGTCCAGCGCCTATCTCGGCAATCCGACGCTCAATGCCGACCGGGCCCGTCAGCGCGGCACAGACGAACAGGTGCCGCAAGCGCTGTCGGGCTGGCGTCCGACGGTCACCACCCAGGGCCGGGGTGGCTATCAGTCGACCAATTCAAACACCACGTTCAGCAAGGGCACTTCGAGCACCAATCCGGTCGTCGGCCAGATCACGCTGACGCAGCCGATCTTCAGTGGCTTCAGGACGGTTGCCGGTACCAAGCAGGCCGAGGCAACGGTCGAAGCCGGCAAGCAGCAGCTTCTCAATACCGAGCAGCGGGTCTTGCTCGATGCCGCGACCGCCTTCATGGATGTCATCCGCGATCGCCAGATTGTTGTGCTGCGCGAAAAGAGCGTCTCATTCTTCCTGGAAGAGCTCAAGGCAGCCAACGCCCGCTTCAGCGTGGGCGAGATCACCAGAACCGACGTGGCCCAGGCGCGGGCGGCGCTGAGCTTTGCCAAGGCCCAGCTCGAGGTGGCCCGCGCCAGCCGCGCCGCCAGTACCGCCACCTATGAGAAGACCATCGGGCATGCGCCGGGCGGGCTCAAATATCCGCCCCTGTCGCGGCGGATTCCCAAGTCGCTGCAGGATGCGCTGCGCATAGCCGGGCGCATCAATCCGCAGATTCTGGCCGCCGCCTATACTCATCAGGCGGCAGAGCAGAACGTCGATGTGGTGCAGGCCGGGTTGCTGCCGGACTTGAGCTTCCAAACTCAATATTTGGCGGAAAGCAATCTCACCTCAACCACCAAGAGCTTCAAGCAGGTGCAGGTGCTCGGCGTTCTCAATATACCGATCTACCAGGCCGGCCAGGTCTATTCGCAGGTACGTCAAGCCAAGCATGTGGCCAACGAGCGTCGCATCCAGATCATCGAGGCCGGGCGCAACGTGCGCGCTGCCGTCGTGCAGGCCTGGAACAATTTCGTCGCCGCTGGCCAGACCATCGGCTCGCTGGTCGATCAGGTCAAGGCCAACCAGCTTGCCCTGGAAGGCGTCAGGCAGGAGGCTCAGGTCGGTACTCGCACCACCCTCGACGTGCTTAATGCTGAGCAGACACTCGCGACCTCGCAGATCAACCTGGTTCAGTCCCAGCACGACCAGATTGTCCAAGCTTACCAGCTCATTGCCTCTACCGGCCAGATGACGGCCAAGGCGCTCGGCCTCAGCGTGCCGCTCTATGATGCCGATGCCAACCAGCGCAGGGTACGCGACAAGTTCATTGGCACCGACGTCAACACCGTCGAGTGACTGCTCTGTAGAGCATGATGGCGAAGGGTTGATACCGCCCTTCTCCTGACATCGCACTCAACCTCCTGGAATCGATCGGCTTTTGTGCAATCGGGTGTTGCGGCCCGATTTCAAGCTGATGCAGCCGACGCACTTTCCTTGTTTCCCAACCGCGCCCATCCGTGCATAATTTGCCAGAGGCAGCGGTGGCACCCGTTTCGTGGCGGGATGGGGTAGACTTGTTCTTGAGACACTCAGGGATGGGTGATTCGCACTGCACGGGCGTGAGGCACATCCATGAGTAAGGCACCGGCCAGGGATAAGCCGTCAGTTGATGAGTTGTTGGCGTCAATTCGTGAAGCCATCTACGATGATGGCTCTGAAAGCGGCGGGGCGGGCATGTCGGCGACGAGACAGGCGGCGGTGCAAAGCCGCAGGGAGACGGATGAGGGCGCAGGCGGGCGCGGAGCACCTTCAGCGCCGAGGGCCGCCCAGCGCGAGCCGCTGCGCGAGGCCGACTACAACGGCGGCGCGGGCGGCGTCACGGCACCGCACGGGTCCATGCGCGGCCTGCGCGTGAGCCTTGATCGCGACAGCACCGGCAGCGGACGGGTATCGGCGCGCAGCGACGATTTCCTCCATTTGCGCCAAAGGCTGACGACGCTGGTCGAGGACGACACCGCCGCGCATGCCGGCAAGACCTTAGTCACGTCCTCGCGTGAGGGTTTCAGCGGCATTCTCGGCGGCGATGTGCGTCTGGAAGAAGCGCTTGCCCGTCTCAGCCGGGCAGGGCGCCCCCCGTCGAGCCACGAGTTGGGCCGCGCCCCCGTGCCACCGGTGGCACCGCCTGCGCCGCCGCCCGTAGCGCCATCGCCGCCGCGCCGTCAGCCGCTCGATTCCACCGCCATCGAGGAACTTGCGGGGCGCACGCTGCGGCCGGCAATCCGCGAGGCCATTGATGCTGAGTTGCGCGCCCTGCCGGAGGAGACCCAGGCGCTCCCGAGTGAGGCGCAGGGCTTTCCTCAACCGTCATGGCAGCCGGGCTATTCCCATGCCGCCGAGGCCGTGCACGAGGATACCCCGCCCGAAAGCTGGGAGAGCGCGCCGCCGCCGGAGAGTTATTCGCGGCCCCCAAGCTACTCGCCCAGCCCTGCGGTGGGCGCACCCAAGCCACCTGCCGCCGAATACCTCGGCCCGCTCCATGACGCCGGGGCCGCTTCCGGTGAGCCCTACCGGCCTCAGGCCGCGCCGGCCCCGAAGTCGCCACCCATGCTTGCTCCCGAGAGCGCCGAGCAGGCCTCGTCCGCCTTCGACCGCCTGGCCGAGACGATCATGGCCCAGGCCACTGGCGGCGAGCACTCTGTCGAGGATCTGGTGCGCGAACTTTTGCGGCCCATGCTCAAGGCCTGGCTCGACCATAACCTGCCCAAGCTGGTCGAGCGGCTGGTACGTGAGGAAATCGAGCGCGTTGCCCGCCACGGCCGCCGGTAAGGCCGCGAGCATCTCTTCCTAAAGGATGAAATCGCCGCCGTCGAGGTTGTGCACGTCGTCCACCCGGATCGCGAAATCGGCGTGGCCGTCGCCGTTCGTGTCGCCTTGGACGACGGTGTTGGGGCCGGTGTTGAAGGCCCGCAATTCACCCTTGGTGTGTGAGAAGGCCGATGAGCCGATGAAGTCGAAGGCCTGATTGCCGGCCATCCCGGTTGCTGCATCGATATGCGACAGGTCGATGACGTCGACGCCCGGCGCGAAGTCGATGATGTGGTCGCGGTGGCCGCCGGGTGCCGTTTCCGCGGCCGATTTGAACTCGAAAGTATCGCTCCCGGCGCCGCCGTGGAGGAAGTCCTGGCCCTTGCCGCCGTCCAGCGTGTCGTCGCCCTTGCCGCCGTACAGCGTGTCGCTCCCGCCCCCGCCGTTGAGCAAGTCCTTGCTGGATCCGCCACGCAGCTCATCGGCGCCGCCATTGCCGTAGAGCTGGTCAGGGCCGTTGCCGCCGAACAGGCTGTCGTTGCCGGCGTTGCCGAAAAGCGTGTCGAGGCCGTCGCCACCGTAGAGTTTGTCGGCGCCGCTATTGCCGTTGAGAAGATCGCCCTGCCCGCCACCGTTGAGGGTGTCGTTTCCACCATTGCCGATGAGGGTGTCAAAGCCGCCGAGTTCCTTTGAGCACGTCGGCGAAGTCGCCGCCGAAGATTTTGTTGTCGGCACTGGTGCCGTCGCGCATCACCGCCGAGTCGGGCTTCATGCCATAGATGACGTAGGAACTGCCACTTTGCTCGCCATGGGGATCGGCGCCGTAGGCCCCGACGACGAGATCAACGAGGCCGTCGCCATTGAGGTCCCCGGCGCTGGCAACGGCAAGGCCGCCGAAATCGCTTGCCGCTCCGCCGTCGATCTTGAAGCCGTTGGTGCCGTCGAGATCAGAGAGGTTCAGGTTGGGCGCAAATCCCGATGCGCTGCCGTACACGACATAGGCCGCGCCACTATAGGCGCCGTTGGCATCGGCGTAGGGAGCGCCGATGATGAGGTCCGAAAAGCCGTCGCCGTTGAAATCGCCGGCGCTGGCGACGGAAAAACCGCTACCATCGCCGGCTGCCTCACCGCTGATCTTGAACCCGTTGGAGCCGTCGAGGGCGGAGAGATCGATGCTGGACGAAAAGCCCCCGGACTGCCCGAACACCACATAGGAAGCGCCGCTCTTGCCGCCGTGGGGATCGGCGCCCCTGGCCCCAATGACCAGATCGCCCACGCCGTCGCCGTTGACGTCACCGGCGCTGGCGACGGAAATTCCGGTCTGGTCGCCTGCATTCACACCGTTGATCTTGAAGCCGTTTGTCCCGTCCAGGCCGGACAGTTCTATTGTGGACGAAAACGCCGTGCTCGCGCCGAACACCACATAAGCGGCACCAGCCTTGACGCCGTTTGCGCTGGCATAAATGGCCCCCATGACGACATCGGTGAAGCCGTCGCCATTGACGTCGCCGGCACCTGCTACCGCGCGGCCGCTGAAATCGCCCGCCGCCACACCATCGATCCGAAAACCGTTGGTGCCGTCGAGGTCTTTCAACAGGAGATCATCCGAATACTTGGACGTGCTGCCGAAGACCACATAGGTGCTGCCGCTCTTTTCGCCATGAGGATCGGCGCCGTAAGCCCCGACGACAACGTCGGCGAAGCCGTCGCCGTTGAAGTCGCCTGCGCCGTCCACTGACCAGCCGCTGCCGTCCCGCGCGTTTTCGCCATCGATCTTGAAGCCGTTCGTGCCGTCGATGGAGGACAGATTGAGAACGGAGGGGAACCCGTCTGTCGAGCCGAACACGACATATGAGGCGCCGGCGTTGGTGGCAGTCGGACTGGCGCCCGAAGCCCCGACGACGAAATCGCCGATGCCATCGCCGTTGACATCACCGGTGCTCGCGACGGAATGACCGGTGAGCGCAAGACTGATCTGGCCGTTGATTTGAAAACCGTTGCTGCCGTCGAGGTCGGACAACTCGAGCATCGCGCCGAAACCGGATGCCGCGCCGTAGACCATATAAGCGCTACCGGTGTCTTTGCCATTCGCGTTGGTGCCCGGGGCACCGACGATCAGGTCGGCAAAGCCATCGCCGTTGATATCGCCGGCGCTGCTGACGGCCATCCCGGACTTGTCGTATGCCCGATCGCCGTTGATTTGGAAGC
>CAVYOQ010000062.1:0-85677 GCA_963770075.1 uncultured Alphaproteobacteria bacterium | reverse complement strand
CTGAGCGGTCGATCTGCCGTATGCCAGCGACCTCATTGGGCTGCTTGAGATGATGGGCAAAGGCACTGCACCGCGAAATCCGGAAATGGCTGGCTATATGATCCGTGGGTTCTTCGACAGACGGCACCCGGACAGCGATTGGCCAAGCCGACTACAATCTTGGTCAAGATATTCGAGAGGAGGCGGCCAAGTGAGGAGTCGGCAACGTTAAATCGGCCGCCCGAAGCGCGCTGGGGCTGAGCCCGGTGGCGTTGCGGAAAGCGCGGGCGAAGTTGGCGGGAGTGGAGTAGCCAAGCTCTGCGGCAATGTTGGTGACCGACACGTCGGTGAAGCGCAACAGTTCTCGGGCGCGCTCGGCCCGGGCGGCATTGGTGAGAGAGCGAAAATCAATTCCCTCGCAATTCAATTTGCGCTGCAGGGTCCGGATACTGGTGTCCATCGCGCGGGCGGTGCTATCGATCGAGACGGAGCCACCGCGGATCTGAAGGCGGATCAGTTCGGCGATCACGCCAAGCGTACCGCAAGGGGCGGCACCGCGCCGGTCGCGCGCCACGTCGGCGATGGTGATGATCGGCTCTACGCGGCGTGCCGGCTTGCGGGCGTCAAGGTGGTGCCGGTCCAACACGACTGTCATCGTCGGCGCGCCGAAGATCACGGGACACTGGAACATGTCCTCGAAGGGAGCGGTGTGGCGCGGCCGGGGAATATCGAGCTCGATCCGCAGCGGCCGCCAGTCGTTCGACAGGAAGTGCCGACAAACACTCGAAAGCGCGCCTGCCGCGACGTTCGCGGCATGATCGTAGCCTGGGCGGCCAGCGAGGGCGAACCCGTACCTGTAGTGGGCCTCGTCGCCGCGGGTAACGAGGGCCATGGCATCGCCGGTGGAATGGTAGGCAAGGGCTTCGATGCCCCGGCCGATCGCCGCGCCGAGCGTATGGGCGGCGTAGACGTATTGCCCATAGGTCCCGTAGTTCGCGACGTCCATCTGCTGGGCCATCAGCAGGCCGAAATTGGCATCGCCGGCAGCCCGAGCCGCCGTGTCGATCAGGCTCAGCACTGCAGCGTGGGGGATGAAGCAGCACTCACCTTCGATCGTTTCGAGATCAACGCCTGCGGTGTGGATGGTTCGGGCCAGCGTCCGCTCGCCAAGCTCGCTGCGGATCAGGTGCGGCAAGCCATGCAGCGTGAGGTTCGATATGACGGGGGTCATAGGCATTGGGTCTACCGTATAAGGATTCGTGCATCGTGGCGCAAAATGAGTGGTGGCGCAACGCTACGGCAGCTATATATCTCAGGACTTCCCAAATCCCGAGCCAAGGAAAGCGGCTCGTTGATGATACCAGTTCAAATTCTGGCGGGTCGGTCGGCGCCCTACTTCACACGAAAACAATCGTCTTAGTGCATCTAACCTGATCAATGCTTATTCAGAACCAACCCCGAGGAGACGATAACCGTGAATGTTCGTGCAATCCTTACGACGATGCTCCTGATGTCCGTGGCCGGACTTCCGGCTTCGGCCGAAGTCACCAAGGCCCAACTGAAAGCCATCTCGATCCCCGACAAGGTCGAGACTCCGATTGGCACACTGGAGTTCTTTGACGGCGTACCTACGGACAACACTATTGGCACGATCTATGACAACCTCGACCGGATGCGCGGGGTCGGGGTCTTCCTCGATAATATCGGCGCAGTGTCAATGTACAAGGTGCGCACGGGCCTGGCCGATGCCGGGGCCAAGGGGGCGAACAAGATCGCTGTTTTCGAACAACTGATGGATTCGCAGACCTTGGTGGTCACCGCCAACACCTCGACGCTCTACGCCTATACCTACACGGATCTCGCCCATGACGGCCCGACCGTCATCGAGGTCCCGCCCGGCATGCTCGGCTTTCTCAACGACGCCTGGCAGCGTTTTGCCGGCAATATGGGCGTGACGGGGCCGGACAAGGGCAAGGGCGGCAAGTATCTGGTGGTGCCCCCCGGCTATGCAGGTGAGATCCCCGAAGGTTACTTCTTGCTCAAGCCATCGACGAACCGGAACTTCATGTTCCTGCGCGGCTCGATCAAGAAGGGGCTGAAGCCTGCGGTCGAGAACATCACCTCCAATCTGAAGGTCTATCCGCTGAAAGACGCGGCGAACCCGGCCGCAACCGAATTCGTCAACATGTCGAACAAGGCCTTCAATACCGTCTTCCCCAGCGATTTCAGCTATTTTGAAGCTCTCAATCAAGTCATTCAGGATGAACCGATTGACGCAATCAGCCCCGAAGTTCGCGGCACCATCGCCGCCATCGGCATCGTCAAGGGCCAGCCCTTCGCCCCCACTGAGCGGATGAAAAAGTTACTGACCGAGGCCGCCACGCTCGGCAGCGCGACGGCCCGCGCCATTACCTATCATCCCCGGTTTTCTGGCGTGAGAATCTATCCAGACGACCCCAACAGTGTCTGGTCCACGGCGTTCGCCAACAGGAACACGAGCTTCGAAGCGGATGGGATCATGGGGCTCGACGCGCGGGTTCTGTACTATTTCAACGCAGGTGGCGTGACCCCGGCCATGGCCACCACCCACGCGGGTGCAGGCTCGGACTATGCGCTGGCGGTTCTCGATGCCAATAAACAGCCGTTTGACGGCTCGAAAACCTACAAGCTGCATTTGCCCAAGGACGTGCCGGTCAACGATTTCTGGGCGGTCACGGTTTATGATACCCAGACCCGCTCGCAGCTTCAGACGGGTCAGAAGTTCCCTACCATCGGCAGTCAGACCGAGGGCATGACCAGGAACGCCGACGGCTCTTACGACGTCTTTTTCGCACCGCAGGCGCCGGCGGGCAAGCAAGGCAATTGGCTGCAGACCGTTCCGGGCAAAAGCTGGTTCACCATCTTGCGGATGTATGGTCCGCTGGAGCCGTGGATCAACAAGACCTGGCGGCCAGGCGAGATCGAGATGGTTCAATGACTTGTTCGAAGAAGGAGAAAGGCTGCGCATGATCCGTACAGCACTCACTGGTTGGGTACCGAGCGGCGTTCTACTTGGGTAATGTCGGCCTAATGAGTTTTCACGTTTCATACTAGCAAGATTGGGTAACATTCAAATGAGTGCAAGATCCTTCATATCACGACTGATCGTGGCCATTGCCGCAATCGGTTTCACTCTATCCGCGCAAGTGGCTCAGGCCGCCGAGCCGGCCAAACCGGAGGCGGTAGCTGAACGCGCCTACCTCTATGGCCTGCAACAGGCGATTTATTACGGCCAGCGTTGGACCTACACCCAGAACGACGTCAAGAACAATATCGTTTATTCCGGCCTGAACCAGTTTGCTTGGGTGCGCAAGCAGATCACCCCCGATTATCCGGTGGTTACGCCGAACGCGACCACGCTTTATGGCGCCGGCTTTCTTGACCTGCGCGCAGGACCAGTCGTCATCGAAGTGCCAGAGATCACTGACCGCTATTTCAGTGTCCAGATCATGGATCAGTACGGCATTTTTCGGATGATCGTCGGCTCGCCTTTCAATGGCACAAAAGCGCGCAAGTACATCTTGGTTCCGCCGGGCTTCACCGGCAATGTTCCGGCCGATTTCCCGACCACCGATATCGTCCAGTGGCCGTCCCTGACTGCCTATGGCATTGCGCGGATGGCGGTCGAGACCGGGACCGATGCCGAGATCAAGAAGATCAACGGCTATCAGGATCAATTGACCATGACGCCGTTGGCCGACTGGCTGGCCAATGACCACAAGGGCATCCCCCAGGCCGACAGAGAGATCGTGCCGGGCGATTTTCCCATCCCCGATGGTTTGCCCGAATATCAGTTCGGTCAGGTCGACAAACAGACTGCCGAGCAATACTTCACCCTGCTCAGCGTTATCCTGAACGATCCGACCATGCCGACGATCGCGGATTCGATCGTCGAGGCCGAAATGCTCGATCAACTGAAGGTATTCAACATTGGGAAGGGTCTTTCCTTCGATTGGGCGACGCTGGCACCCGATCTGCAAACGGCTTTGGAAACCGGCTTCAAGTCCGGCTTCGAAAGCGTTCGCAAGACGCTGAAGACGAACCTGATCGATATGAACGGCTGGGGGGTCGTGCGCAATGACGGCGGGTTTGAAACGCACTGGATGGACCGCGCGATCATCGCCGATGCAGCCTGGGGCGCACCAGATAAGAACATCTCGCATGGTGGCGCATTCCTGTTCACCGATTCCGATGGCAAGCCGTTCAACGGCAAGAACAAATACACACTGACCTTCGACATGAACGATCTGCCGCCGGTCACCCAGTTCTGGTCAGTCCCGATCTATAGTGCCGAAGGCTATTTCGTCGCCAATGAGATCAACCGCTACACCGTCAACAGCTTCATGCTGGCGGCCGGTGATCTGGTGGCCAAGGACGGCAAGCTGGTGATTTATGTCCAGCACGAAAAACCCTCTGATCCGGATCAGGCCAAGAACTGGCTCCCGGCTCCGGCCGACGGGTTCCGCTTCACCTCGCGCTATTACGGGCCTTACGCTCCACTTGTAAACGGCACTTACAACATGCCCAGAGTCGTGAAAGCGCAGTAGCTACGTTTTCAGAATAGGGCCAAGCGTTCGATGGCTCAGAAACAAAGGGACTGCGCACCCCACGCGGGGTGCCAGTTCTCCGCAAGCTGGACACCCGCAAGAACCCCTTTGAATTGACGGACTTTGAGCGCGCCCGTCGCTCGGGCAGCGGTGTGTGGTCCGGACCGGGGGTGATCCGGCATTGATTTTGGCGCTTTCAGACAAACTCATACTCAGCAGGACCAGAAGCCCGGCCGCAGCACGATCGATCGCGGAGTTATAGGTCATTAGGCCAAAGCTCGTGCGCCTTCAGCCGATGCCTGCGAGCCTGGTGAAAAAAGGCAGAAGCCAACCGACCGGAGCCCCCACCAGCGAATGGAACAGGTCAAGCTGCAGCCCGAGATGGTTACCGACCAGAGGCAGGATGAAGATGACACCGAGCAGGATTGCAAATCCGTAAGGCTCGAGGCGGGCGAGCGGCTGTGAGATTGGCGCGGGGAGCAAGCCGACGGCGATCCGCCCGCCGTCCAAAGGTGGCAATGGCAGCATGTTGAACACCGCCAAGACGAGATTGAGCACGATGGATTTGTAAAGAACCTGGGCGGTCCATAGTCCCAGGTCTCTCGGCAAGGCCCCAATGATGTGGAACAGGAGGGCTGAGGCCGTTGCAAGGATGATGTTGGTCATCGGCCCGGCCGCAGCTACGAGCGCCATGTCCCGCTGCGGATTGCCAAGGCGATGAAACGCTACGGGAACCGGCTTGGCCCAGCCAAACAGAAAGGGCGCACGCATGACGAGAAGCAGCGCCGGCAGCAGGATGGTCCCGAAAGGATCGACGTGTTTCAAAGGATTGAGGGTCAGCCGGCCGTTACGGTAGGCAGTGTCGTCGCCGAGCCACCAAGCGGCATAGCCGTGCGCAGCCTCATGTAGCGTTACGGCGAAAAGAACCGGAATGACCCAGGTCGACGCGACATAAAGCAGGTCACCGATATTGCTTAGCATGCCCATAGCAAGTTGGTCCGGATCGACCGTGGTTGGACCGCCACTGGCCCACAATATGGTGCCAAGCTCACATGTCTCAACGGTCAGGTCCACCGTCGAGCATCTGCCGGTCACACCGCGAATGGTCCACCGGGGCGCGTCTAAGTGTCCGTTTGAGAATGCCCCATCGGGTAGTTTAGGAGGCGAACGTCGGCCTGTGGCACCACAATCAGAGTCACGGATTTCGGCGGTTCCCCACTTCCGGTCACAAGCCAGCCAGCCTCAAATCGCTTCTGGGTGGACCGCCGAACCTCATTTTCAAACGGACTAAGATGGCCAGCCAGAGACCCAAATTGGTTATAGGCTCTGGCGGCCGCCGTCCAGTACCGGTCGTTCAGGAGCCGGTCGCGCAACAGCCGCACGTCCCCGAGCATGCGCGACAGCCCGTTACCTCACACATCAGCCTGCTGATTGAAGAAGGAGGCACCATCCGACACCTCCGGAGTTTCGATACTGAAGGCGGTCGCGCGGATACGACCCGGCTCCCTGCCGGCCAGCAGCATGCCGGCATGGCGACTTGGCACTGCGTTGGCGGCTAGCGGAACAGCGTCGGCTGCGGCAATGGCCGCAATGAATAGGGTGCGCGCGCGTTCCGATCTATTGGCGCTGGACGCATGCGCCAGACGCGAATGCATGATGCAGGCTGAACCGGCGGGGCCCGTTTGTGCAACGGCGTGGCGGTCGAGATCCGAGACAATCTCGTCTGCAATTGCCCCGGTAAACCTTCCCCCGTGCCAAAGACTGTAAAGCGGTCCCCTGTGAGATCCCGGAACCACTCGTAACGGTCCGTTTTCTTGCGTGATGTCGTCGAGGAATATGAGGCAGGTGATTAGATCGTCATTGGAATGGGGATCGAAGGTAAAGTCTTGATGCCATTTCACAGCTGTCGCCGTGCCGGGCAGCTTGGAGTTGATCTTGGAATGATGCAGGCGCAGGTCCGGACCGATTAGGTCGACAGCCATTTCCGTTAACGGGCTTGAAGTTAGGACATCGAGAAAGGTATCTGCGAGTTCCGTAGGCGACGCGACTCTGCGCAGGGCCGGATGCTCGGCGCAGTGGCCTGGCTCGACGTCGAAACGGGGTCGACCATCCTGCATTGCGCCAAATGGACCGGCATGACTCCGGCTCTCCTGAACCCAACCCTCAAAGGCTGTTCGCATACTTACCAGCTGGTTCCCTGTGACGGCGGCTTCTATCGTAATGCAGCCGTCCCGGGCAAATGCTTCAATCTGATCTTGCCTCGATGTTGGCATGGCAAATCCTTTCGGCGAAAACATACCGGATACCGTAATTAACGCGTTGATCGCGGACAACGAAGCGCCTAGAAGCCACCTGCCACGCAGAGCATTTGAAATAGCGCCCGCTCGATGAGCCGGTTGAACCCACCCCCGGTGGTTTGAAAATAGGGGTCGATCAAATTGGCCATATCGCTCCAGCGATGCCGGGATCGCGGAACTCATCGTGAGCCCGATCTTCATGAACACCCAGCACCTAGCCAACGGCGGTCATTCGCTTCTGGAGTGACCGGCCGTCGAGCCGCCGTCGATCTGGAAGGCCGCTCCGGTGACAAAGCGTGCATCATTTGAGGCTAGATAGACAATTGCCGTGGCGATTTCCCCTGGCGTCGCGATGCGCTTTAGCGGCGCATAGTTGATGACCGCCTGCTCAGCGGCGACTGGGTCGTCTGACTGCTCAATGCCGTCGCGTCGCACCATGTCAGTGTCGACATAGCCCGGGCAGACGCAGTTGACGCGCACATCGGGGGCGAGCTCGAGCGCCATGGCGCGGGTCATGTTGACGACACCGCCCTTCGACGCACAATAGACCGTCAAGCCGAGCTGGCCGATCAGGCCGGCGTCGGACGCCAGGTTGACGATGTTGCCCTTGCTGGCACGCAACGCCGGCAGCGCCGCGCGGATACAAAAGAAAGTGCCTTTCAGGTTGACGTCGAGCATCTCGTCCCAGGCCGCCTCGTCGAAGTCCTCGATCCGTCCGTCCTTGCCAATGCCGGCGCTGTTGACCAGCACATCAAGGCCGCCAAGACCCTGAACAGCTGCGCTGACGATGGCCGAGCAACCAGCCGCCGTCGCGACATCACCCGGCGCAGCCACGAGACGCCCGCAATCGCCAAGCGCCTTAATTGCAGCGGCGGTCGACTCTGCCGTCCGCCCGTTCACAGCGATCCGCGCGTCGGCCTCTAGAAACGCTTCAACGGTCGCTCGGCCTATGCCTCGCGTGCCTCCCGTGACGAGCACTCGCTTACCTGCGAAGTCGATTTTCATCACCGCCTCCCCTCAACGCCTTTAGGGGCATTGTACGAGGACTTTCGAAATGGAAGATAGTGGCTGATTGCGCCAGTCTCTGCCCGCGACAATGCCCTTGCAGACCGTCGCGCGCAGGCTCGGTCGGAACATCCATCATGGCTTCCCACTCGGACGACCCGTGGTGCGGCGCGACAATCAACGTGAGAGTGCAGCGTCAATCAGGATGAGAGTGCCGGCGGGTCGGAACGCAGGGAGGGCGTAGCCCGACTGGAGTTTCGACCCGCCGGCGGCGGGTTCCTTTCGGGACGTTGGTCTGGTGATCACGGTCGGCCGGGTATGCCGGTGGTTTGTCCTATTGGGGAGGAATCACTTTGTGCCCGGCCGCCATGTAACCGATCACCAGATGAGGCTTTTGATGAAGTTCTGTCAGACCAATACGACGGCCGTCGCGGCGGCAAAGGCGTCGATCAGCATTGCCACGGCCTATCGCCTCGAGAAGGATACGAGGCTGCCGTCACAAAAGAAGACGCCGCGGGAACGACGCCGTCCCGATCCGCTTGCCGATATTTTCGACGCCGAGATCGTGCCGATGTTGCGAGCGGCGCCCGGCATTCGCGCGATAGCCATCTTCGAGGAGATGCTGCGGCGGCATCCTGAACTGGGCGGCGGCACTCGCCGGACGATGGAGCGGCGCATCCGCTCATGGCGCGCCATTCATGGCGAGGAGCAGGAAGTCATCTTCCGGCAGATACATGAGCCCGGCCGTGTCGGCTTGTCGGATTTCACCGACATGGGCAGCGCCGGCGTTAGCATCGCCGGCCGGCCGCTCGACCACCGGCTCTACCATTTCCGGCTCGCCTATTCCGGCTTCGAGCACGCCCATGTCGTGCTCGGCGGCGAGAGCCTCGTGGCGCTCGCTGAAGGCCTGCAGAACGCGCTCTGGTCGCTTGGCGGGGTTCCTCGCGAACACCGCAGCGACAGCCTGTCGGCGGCGTTCCGCAACCTGGACAAGAATGCCCGCGCGGACCTGACGCGTGGCTACGAGGAACTCATCACCCACTACGGCATGACGGCGACCCGCAACAATGCCGGCGTCGCGCATGAGAACGGCTCCATCGAAGGGCCGCACGGTCATCTCAAGCGGGCGATCAATGACGCGCTGCTGATGAGGGGATCGAGCGATTTCGACGATCTCGCCGCCTACCGCGGTTTCGTCGACGAGATCGTCAGCCGCTGCAACGCGCGCAATTCCAGGCGCATCGACATCGAGCGCGCCAAACTCCAGGAACTGCCCGTCCGGCGGACGTCCGACTACGAGGAGGTCACCGTGCCCGTCACCTCATCGGGCGGTTTCACACTGCGCAAGGTGTTCTACACCGTGCCTTCGCGGCTGATCGGTCACCGCCTCAGGGTGAGGCTCTTCGACGATCGGCTGGATATCTTCATCGGCGGCACGCAACTCATGACCCTGCCGCGCGGACGTGCCTCTGCATCCGGCAAGCACGACCAGGTCGTCAACTATCGCCATGTCATCCATTCACTGCGCCGCAAGCCGATGGCACTCATGAACCTCGTCTATCGCGACCGGCTCTTTCCGCGCGAGGCGTATGGGCGAACCTTCGACATGCTCGTGGATTGTCTGCCGGAGCGGCAGGCTTGCCGCACCATGGTGGATCTTCTCGCCATGGCTCACGAGCGTGGCTGTGAGAGCGAACTGGCCGATCAACTGGATGCCTCGCTGCAGGCGCGCCGATTGCCCGACATGGCCGCCTTGCGGGAAAGGTTCGCACCCGATCCCTCCCGGCTGCCCAACATCGTCGTGCGCCTTGCCCCGCTCAACGCCTATGAGGCTCTGATCGGCGTCAGCCTGACGGGAGACGCGGCATGAAGACCAACAACGCCGTCGACGCCGCAAGGCTCAGCCTGCTCCTCAACGAGTTGCGCCTGCCGGCCATCAAGCTCATGTGGCAGCAATTCGCCGAACAGGCCGATAAGGAAGGCTGGCCCGCCGCCCGCTTCCTGGCCGCCATCACTGAACATGAACTGGCCGAGCGTGACCGCCGACGCATCGAGCGCCATCTCGCCGAGGCGCGCCTGTTGCCGGGAAAGACCATCGACACTTTCGAGTTCGATGCCGTGCCGATGATCTCCAAGGCGCAGGTGATGGCCATCACCGCCGGCGATGCCTGGCTCGAGAACGGCGCGAACCTGCTTCTGTTCGGCCCGCCCGGCGGCGGAAAGAGCCATCTCGCCTCGGCAATCGGGCTCGCCCTCATCGAGAACGGATGGCGGGTCATGTTCACCCGCACCACCGACCTCGTCCAGAAGCTGCAGGTGGCGCGCCGCGAACTCGGCCTCGAAGCCGCCATCAACCGGCTCGACCGCTTCCACCTGCTGATCCTCGACGACCTCGCCTACGTCACCAAGGACCAGGCCGAGACCAGCGTGCTGTTCGAACTCATCAGCGCCCGCTACGAACGGCGTTCGATGCTCATCACCGCCAACCAGCCCTTCGGAGAATGGGGAAAAGTCTTCCCCGATCCCGCCATGACCCTCGCCGCCGTCGACCGCCTCGTCCATCACGCCACCATCTTCGAGATGAATGTCGAGAGCTACAGGCGGCGTGAGGCCATGCAACGCAAACGAGGACCCGGCCGGCCGGCGTCATACGCAACACCCGCCAATATCGGCGCTGATTGACGCCCCGCGACAATCAAAACCACAAAGCCTCTTGCGCGAAACAATCAATGCCGCGATCATCACTACCGCCGCGACACCAGATTCTCATCCAGATTGTCGCGCGCCTCTCATCCAGATTGTCGCGCTATACCGTGGTCCCTCGCCGCTATCACGACGCACCTCATTAGGTTCAAAGAATATATAGACGCCTCGAGCCGGCCAGTCGCGATACTGACGAAAGTCCGCAAGCGTGCGGACTGCCCCCACACGTCGCTCGAGGCGATCGAGCAGTTCGTAGAAGCGAATGAGATCGGACAGACGGCTCATAATTGTCCGGAGAGCCAAGCCAGTTGCCGCCCTTGGGTGAGGTTGGCCATAGGCACGACTACTTCGATTCCACGTCGGCGGAGAGGTTGCATGAGGAACTCGCGATACCGAACACCTGCAAGCATCACAATCCCCCCGCACCGTCGCCACAGTCGCTCTGGCGACTCCGTCAGAAGCGTTGCGGCTGCTTGCAGGGCAAGGTCTGTGCACCCACGACGGATCGCCTTTTGCAGCACGCTCATGGCAATCCATGGCGTAGTCGGCAATGGGTTGAAGGCTGGTGTTTGGGGGCGCCCGGCAATGCGGCGGGCAAGCTGGGTGCGGAAATCCGTGAGGATATCGGGTCCGATCATTTGTCTCCTTCTTGAGGGTTCAAGGGGGAGTCAAGGGAACGTCTGACCCACTTGTGATGTTAGACCTATGACACTACAGGTAAAGAAGACTGCGCCAATTTTGATCGATAAATCTGACTCATCGATGTCAAGTTCCATGCTAGATGGCTGCGTTCAACCGAAAGCGGACATCCGAGGCGGCTCGCAAAATGGTAGCGATGGGCCAATAACAGGCAACGCAGATGGATCGGAAAGGCAAAATCGAGCCACAGGTCGATATGAACTCAAGGCGGAGCGCAGCCATGCCTCGGGCCGGCGGCGTCAGCCCTGCCGCCTGATGCGCCGCCAAAGAACTTGCTGCCGTGCCGGCGATGCCACCCGGCAGAAAGACGATGAAGACGGGCAACACCAGGCCAAGGCCCAACGCGCGGTACTGCTGAAATTCCTTCAGTCCTTCGTCCGCGAGCATGAGGAATGCCGTTCCGAGTAGCGGCCCCCATAGGGTGCCCAGGCCGCCGACAACGGCCATGGACAGGATGAACAGCAGCAGCGTGACGGAGAAGATGGTGGGGCCGACCACCCGGAAGTGGGCAGCATAGAACGCGCCCGCCAGGCCGGTGAAGAAAGCCGACATGGCAAACAGCCACATCTGATACTTGAACCGGCTGATGCCGCGCGAAACGGCGTAGCCCGGATTGTCCCGCAAGGCACGGAAGGCCAGTCCGACGGGGCCATCGAGTATGAAGATGGTGAACAGCGTCGCGAGCGCCAATATGGCGAGCGCCACAAGATAATCGGCCACGATCCACTTGCCGCCGAACCAGTCGCGAAAGCCAAGATCGCCGAAGCGGCTGATGCCGCGCACCCCGCCCATCAGCGGCATGCAGCCTGAATCGGTCATCAAGAAGCAGTCGGTATCGTTGATGATCACGATATAGATCACCTGGGCGATGGCCAGGGTGAGGAGCGCCACATAGGCGCCGCGCAACCTGAGGCAGCCGACCCCGATGAGCATGGACATCACGACGCTCGCCAACGCGGCAACCGGCATGGCGATCCACAAGGACCAGTGGAAATAGTAGCCGGTCATGGCGGTGACGTAGGCCCCGCAGGCGAACAGTGCCATCTGGGCGAGCGAGAAGATGCCGCCGTATCCCAATACCAGGTTCCACTGCGTGGCGACCGTCGCCCACAGGAACACCAACGTCATCTGAGTGATGAGATAACGCATCGGAAAGATGAAGGGCAGCGCCGCCAGCATCGCCAGCACGACCAGTCCGACAGCGATATGATGGCGGGCGGTCATCACATCCTCGCGACGTGACGCTGGCCGAACAGGCCGGACGGCCGCCAGATCAGGATCACGATAACGAGCACCAGAAGGCTGGCAAAGCCATAGCGCACGCCGATGCTGTACTGGATCGTGGCTTCGATCAGCCCGATGCCGATGGCCGTGACGGCCGCACCGTATATGTTGCCGAGCCCGGCCACGACGCAGATGACGAAGGCCTTGAGCATGGGATCGCCGCCCATGGTGGGCGACAAGGTGGTGAGAGCGCTCAAGAGCACGCCCGAAATGGCCGCAAGGCCGCCCGACAGCGCCAGCACCAGCCCGTAGACGTAGTTGACATTGACGCCCATCAACTGGGCGGCCTCGCGATTTTGGGCGGTGGCGCGAATGGCCCTTCCGATCCTGGTGCTGCGCAGGAAAAGACCGACCAGGCCCATCATGACCAGGGCCGAAACGAGAATCGCGATGTTCTGCCAGGTCACCAGGACATTGCCGATCCTGATCCCGCCGGAAAAGCTGAGCGGCTGCGGAAGCTGCTGCGGGCCGAAGCCCACCTGCAACAGGTTTTCGAGCACCGAGCCCACCCCGATGGTGGCAATGAAGACGCTGGTCTCGAAACTGGCGCGCGGCAGCAGCGGCCGGGCGAGCAGGACATAAATGGCAAGTCCGATCAGGCCGCCTGCGAGCGCGGCGGTCGGCACCGCGGCATAGGCCGGCATTCCGGCACGCTCCATCGCCCAGTAGGTCACATAGCCACCGCAGGCCAAGATGGCCCCATGCGCCATGTTCAGCATGTTGAGCGAGCCGTAAACCAGCGAAAGCCCGACCGTCGAGACGGCATACATGGCACCGAGCGTCAGCCCTGACGAAATGACCTGGATAATGACATCGGCGTTCATTTCACTGTCCCAGATAAGCTTCGACGATTTCCGGACGCGCAAGGACCTCGGAGCCGCTACCGGACCAGGCGAAGCGGCCGTTGTCGAGCAGGTGCACGCGATCGGCAACGGCGGCGATGCGCATGGCATTCTCCTCGACCACCAGCAACGTCCGGCGTTCGGCCTTGAGGCTTTCGATCAACGTGTAGATCTGGTCGATGACGATGGGTGCGAGACCCAGTGAAGGCTCATCGAGCATGATGACCTTGGCATCCATCATCAGGCCTCGGCCGATGCCGGTCATGCGCCGCTCGCCACCTGACAGGGTGCTGGCTGCCTGATGCCGGCGCTCGGCAAGCATCGGCAACAGCGTGAACACCAGGTCCAGCGTCCGTCCGGCGCTCTTGCTGGCGCGCGGCAGATAGGCGCCCATCTGAAGGTTCTCCAGGACCGTCATGTCGGGAAACAGCAGGTCGCCTTGCGGGACGTGGGCGACGCCGGCTGCCGCGATGGCATCGGGGCGCAGCCGGGTGATGTCCGCGCCTTCGAGCCGGATGGTGCCGCGGCGCGCCCTGACCAGCCCCGATATGGTACGCAGCAGCGTCGTCTTTCCGTGCCCGTTGGGGCCGATGATGGCGGTCAGGGCACCATCGTCGATATCGAGCGAGACGCCGTCCAGCACCTCGCGCCCGCCATAGCCGCTTGCCACATTTTCAAGACGCAAGCGCGGACCGGTCATGTCAGGCTCGCCCGTGGTTGCGTCAGTTCCTTTTTCAGGCGGCCGGCAGCGCCCGCCCCGAGATAAACGTCAACGACCCGGGCATCGTCGAAAAGCGCGTCCGGGCGCCCATCGAAAATCAGCTCGCCATGATGCAGAATGGCGACCCGCTGGGACAGTTGCACCAGAAAGCGCATCACGTGTTCGATCAGCACGATGGTCATGCCGGCCTCTGCCAACGATCGCACGATGGCCATGATGCGGTCGGTTTCGCTGGCGTTGAGGCCGCCGACCGGCTCATCCATGAGCAGCAGGAGCCGGCCGGGTGACGATGGCGCCAGCCAACATGAGGAGCTTGCGATCGAGGACCGCAAGCTCGCCGGCCATGCCTTTGCGTTTGTCCGTCGAGCCCCACCCTTTCCAGCGCCTCATCGGCCCTTGCCAGGGTGGCGCGGTCGATGCTGAGGCCGGGCACCAGGCGGTTATCGCGACCGAAATAGGCGGCGGCGACAACGTTTTCGCGCACTGTGAGGGTGTCGAAACAGGCATTGAGCTGAAAGGTCCGGGCGATCCCGGCATGACAGATGGCTTCGGGGCGAAGCATGCGTGATGTCGTGGCCGCAAAGGCGAATCTTCCCCGCCGTTGCCGGACTGAGACCGGAAATCACCTCGAACAGCGTCGTCTTGCCGGCCCCGTTGGGGCCGCCGATGCCGAGAACCTCACCCTGCCTGACGTCCAGGGTGAGGTCCCTGACCGCCGCCAGGGCGCCGAAAAACTTGCTGACGCCCAACGAGCGACAGCAGCGGTTCGGCGGCCCCGGTCATTACGCCCGATCCGCAGCCGTCACGCCTTGATCCACGGCGGCATCTGGAACTTCGCCGTGTCGTAGGGCGGCGGCGCGATCAGGCCGGCGCCCTTGGTGTAGTCGTGGATCTGCAGGAACTGATGCGGCATGCCGAGCGAGGGGTCCTTGGTCTGGGTGGGATAGGTGTAGGCGGCCTGCTCGTCGGGAATGAACCGGGTTGTGCCGGTAACGCCGCGATAGATCATCGAACGCATGCGGTCGGCGACCTTGCGGTTCTGGTCCTCGTTGCCCGGTTCGCCGCTGCCACCGGCCAGCGCCGCTGCGGCGGCCCAGACGTAAGCCCCATCATAGGGCTGGGCGCCGGAGTTGTGACCGGCATTGGCGCCGAACTTGGCCTTGTAGCGGGCCTCGAAGGCATTGCCGATCTCGTCCTGCAGACAGCCGACGACCGTGGCGTAGAGCACGCCGTTGGTGGCCTCCTTGCCGATGTCACGGAACGACGGCAATGACGGTCCGTATTGCATGTAGACCAGCGACGGCGTCGGGTCGGGCGCGAATTGCAGCATGAACTGGGCGAGGTCGCCGGGGTAGAAATGGGTGATGACAATGAGCCCGGGCGGGTCCTGGCGAATCTTGGCCAGCGTCGGTCCCCATTCCGAGATCGGCACGGTGACCGTCTCGAACAGCGAGACCTCCCAGCCGAAGTCGCCGGCCTTGTCCTTGACGGCGTTGGCGATGTTGATGGAATAGACCCCGGCGCTGGTGATGATCGCCACCTTCTTGTTGGCGCGGGTGTACTGGCCCGAAGCCTCCAGATCGGCGAGGAACCTGAGCAGGCCCGGCCCGTACCAGTATTCCGCCGGATCGCCCTGGAAGGAGCCGAAATACTTCTTCGGGTCCGACTTGATCAGGTTGTTGTGGCTGATGGTGGTATCGTAATGCACGTAGATGATGCCGGCGTCGGCGATGACATCCTGGATGGCAGCGCCGGAACCGACATTGTAGCCGTTGAGGATGGCATGGGTGCTGTGCCGGTCGATCAGGCGCTGCACCGCCTGCATGTTTGTGGCGTCGCCCATCTGGGCGGTATCTTCGAAATAGGGCTCCACGGGCCGCCCGAGAATGCCGCCCAGGGCGTTGATCTCCTCGCAGGCAAAGGTCAGGCCATTCTTGAACTCGACGCCGTCAGCGGCGGCGAAGTCGGTGAGCGGGGCCGCCTGCCCGACCGGGATGGGATCGCCGGCGGCGCGCGCGCCGTCGTTCATGCTGGCGAGCAGCGCTGCCGATCCGCCCAGCGCGGCGGCGCCCTTGAGCACGTCGCGACGACTGGGAATGATGTTTGGTCGGCTGAGTCCTTCAGATTTGGCCTTGGTCATGGTGTTCTCCCTGATGACGCGTGGTTTTGTCCATCGGCGTCCGGCGGCGCCGGTCGCTCGGGCATATTCACTTGATGTTGGCAACGAGTTCGGCCGCGCGGTCAATGGCCGCGGACTGATGCGGCTGCAGGCCCTGCTGACCCCATTCGATCATCAGCGGTGCCCATGGGTCGTCGATGTGGGTCTTGATCCCGGTCATTTCCTCCAGCACCGCCAGGCCGCAATAGGGCACATACATCGCCGAATAGCCGCCCTCGTGCGACATCACCAGCTTGCCGCCGCAATGCTCGTCGGCGGCCTTCATCAGCATCCGTGTCATCGCGCGATAGCCCTCGGACGTCACCATCATGCGGCCCAGCGGATCGACGCCCGAGGCATCGAAGCCGCAAGGGACGACGATCAGTTGCGGTCGGTAGGCAGCGAGTGCCGGCAACACCACCTTTTCGAAGGCGTACTCATAGGCGCCGTTGCCCGAGCCGGGCGGCAACGGGACATTAAGGTTATAGCCCTTGCCGTTGCCCTGGCCGTTTTCCGCCAGCGTGCCGCTGTCGGGCGGAAACAGGTTGTCCTGGTGCAGAGAAATCGTGAGCACCTCGGCGCTGTCGTAAAAGGCGGCCTGCGTGCCGTTACCGTGATGGACGTCCCAGTCGACGGTAGCGATGCGCTCGATGCCATGGGCTGCCTGGGCATGCTTGATGGCGACCGCCACGTTGCCGAACAGGCAGAAGCCCATGCCGGTGTCGGCGGTGGCATGGTGACCCGGCGGACGCACCAGCGCATAGGCATTTGTCACCTCACCGCCGAGCACTGCATCGAAGGCTGCCATGGTGCCGCCGGCGGCCAGAAGTGCGATCTCGAAGGAGCCGGTCCCGAACGGCGTGAGAAAACTGGCATCGCCGCCGAAGCCGGCGCTCATCTCCTTGATCCGGGCGATGTGGCCGCGGGTGTGAACGCGGGCAATCTCATCCTCGCTGGCATAGCGCGGCTTCACCGGCACGAGGTGATCGAACAGCCCGGCGACCTCGACCAGGTTGCGGAGCCGCCGCTTGGTCTCGGGGTTCTCCGCGTGCTCTCCCGGCTGCACCGTCAGGCCGGGCGGGAAGACCTGCGCCCAGTTCCACGTGTTGTGCCACATGTAGAGCTCATGGCAGACCCATCCCGTCGCCATTGCGTCGTATCTCCTCGGCAGGTTTGATGCTCCGCTGCCATCACCGCAGCGCCTTTCCCAGCGAACTTGCCAGTCCGCTCGAGAGTTGAGAATAAGACATTGCCGCCGATCAAAGCGCAATAGATCGAAACGCCAAAGGCCGGCTTTGCAATCAAGATATCCTCAACTTCGCCTGCAACGGGATCGGCAATCCGTCATGCCGATTGTCCGAGTTGGGTCGATGCTGTCGAAAAAGGTCTTTTTCAGGGGGCGTTCGCGAAATCTTGGGGCCGTACAAACGCAATGCCAAAATTTGGCCGAAGGAGTACCCAAATTTCGGTCGTGCACCATAGAGCTCGCTGAGTGAGCGCCACGGGCCAATCCAATCGGTGTTTTTCCGAATTCTGGGCGTTTCGCAGAAAATTCTCGCATGGCCTTATTTCGACTTTTTCGACAACATCGGTCAAAAGCAACCGACCTGACAGCCGGTCCAACATGGCCGCTTTGCCCCCGGTAACGGATGTAACCGGACGGGTCGCAAGTCGACCGCTTCGGGCCAACATGTGACATGGGCCTTAGTGTTGTGTGGCCCCGGGAGTTTATGCCTTCACCTTGGTGTTGCCGAGGCATTCAACAGTGAACGTGGCGGCCTCTCAAGGGGGCCCTTGCCGAGGGATGCTGCTTGGTGAAATTGGGGCAGGTCAGCGCAAGGCTCCTTACTGCCTTCGCCGAAACCGGGCGGTTTCGGCGGGAGATTCTCCAAACAGTGACCGATAGGTGGCGGCAAATCGACCGGGATGGTTGATGCCATGCTCCAGCGCGACGTCCGTGACAGTCCGCTCGCTACCGCGTGTTGCGATCAAGGCGCGCCTTATTTCGTTCAGGCGGCGCAAATGGATAAACTCGCGCGGACTGACATCAAAGGCGCTGAGGAAGGCATACTCCAGTTGCCTGCGGCTCACGCCGATGGCGGCACACAGCCGCGGTATGGGAATCGATTCGCCGATATGGGCGCAAATGAAATCCCTAGCCTGATGGGCCTGGCGCAGGCGGCGGCGGACCGAGCGGTCGATCGCTTCGTAACGATCCTGCCCAAGGGCGTACGCCTCGGCAAGGCATGCAGAATATCGATTGAAGGTGTCCACAAAAGCCCCTTCGGAAAGCTGTTGCGTCGCGGCGGTCTCAAACTGGCTCACGGCCTGTGAGACGAGTGCCTTCAGCCGCAGGGTGAGCTCTGCGCGTAACTCCACGACGCCGGGCTCACAGTTCATACCGGTCGCGTATGATTGTGTGGTGCGCCATTGGTCCGCGTCCATTACGGCGCCGGCATAGGCAAGGCCTGGGTAGATGTTTGCCTCTATGGCAGCGCCAGGTGGAAGCGTTACGAGCAGACCTTCACGTAGCGGTATCCCGCAAATTCTGGAATCACCACCCCGGAACACAAACAACACTGCGATCTTTCCAGGTCGCAGCACACCATCTGCATAAATCCGGCTGTTCAATTCGGTCAGATCAAGACCCCAATGTTCCAGCGAGCGTGTCTGTCGGCTAAATGAAGGCCCGGATCCCCGGGAAAGGCGATTGATCTTGAGCTCCGTCTCGGACGCGACGCTCGCGAGCTGGTCAGGATCAACAATAGCCGTCCGGCAAATCGGCAACGACGAATGCTTATCCATTGCAAGCCCTGCCAGGTCGTTTTGCGCAAACTGGATAGACTAATAATAGGTTCCCGAGGTAAGCGCACCAGAAAAGCCTTTGCGCTCGCCACGGCAGCCGGGTTCTCCGATCTGCCAGGAACCCTGTGGCGGTCGATATGTGGTTGTCTATGATCATTGAACGGGGTCCGCCCCGGACGTGCGAAGACGGCGGCAAATCAGATATTTACAGCCTGGGAGTTTTGGACATGGATGACAACGGCAAGGCCGCGAACCGGAGTTCACGACGCGAATTTCTGACCCTGGCGGCGGGGGTCGCGGCGGCGCCGGTCATCGGCGCTGCGCGCGTCCGGACCGCGATGGCCGCGACGTCGCAACCGGCGCCATCCGTGCTCAGCGGAAACGGCAAGCGCGGCAAGCCCAATATCCTCTTCATTTTCACCGATCAGGAGCGCTACACCACAAAATGGCCGAAGGGCCTGTCGCTGCCCGGTCACGAACGGTTGCAGCGCACCGGGGTGACATTCCACAACCACTATTGCCCGGCCGTGATGTGCACGTCGTCGAGGGCGGTGCTGCTGACAGGTCTCCAGACACCCGACAACCGGATGTTTGAGAATACCAATGTGCCGTGGGTCAAGGATATGTCGACAAAAATCCCCACGATTGGCCACATGATGCGCAAGGCCGGCTATTACACGGCCTACAAGGGCAAGTGGCATCTCAATCGCGAATTCGACGACGAGATACCGGATCGTCTGTTCACCAAGGAGATGGAAGAATACGGGTTTGCCGACTTTTTCTCCCCCGGCGACATCATCGGTCACACCCTGGGCGGCTACCAGTTCGACCATCTGATCGCCGGCAGCGCCATTACCTGGCTACGCCGTCACGGCCGCCCGCTTGCCGACGAAGGCAAGCCCTGGTCGCTGGTCGTCAGCCTCGTCAATCCGCACGACATCATGTATTTCGACACCGACCTGCCGGGCCAGAGGGTGCAAGACACTGGCCGGCTGATGATGCATGCCGCGCCGGCACCCGAGCACGAATTCTACAGGGCAACCTGGGACGTGCCGTTGCCGGCACACCTCACCCAGTCGTTCGATGGCTCAGGACGCCCGCAAGCGCATGGCGAGTTCGAGAAGACGTGGAACTACGTGCTCGGCCACATCCCGCCCGAAGAGGACCGCTGGCACCGTTTCAATAATTTCTACATCAACAGCATTCGCAGCGTGGACGCCCAGGTCGCCAGGCTCCTGAGCGAACTGGATGCCCTCGGGCTCAGCGACAATACCATCATCGTCTTCACCTCGGATCACGGCGAAATGGGAGGTGCGCACGGGCTGCACGGTAAAGGCCCGTTTGCCTATGAGGAAACGACGCATCTGCCAATGTACGTCGTCCATCCCGATGTCCAGGGCGGTCAGGATTGCCAGGCACTCACCGGACACATCGACTTCGTCCCGACCCTGCTTGCCATGGCAGGCGTAGACCCCGGCGGGTCGGGTGACCTGGCCGGGCGCGAGCTGCCGGGCAAGGACTTCACGCCGGCCCTGAGCAATCCTGGTTCCGCCGATGTCAATGCCGTCCGCGACGGCATACTCTTCACCTACAGCGGGCTTGGAACCAATGACAGCAACCTGTGGCGCGAGGTCGACGAGGCAAAGATTAAGGGCAAGAACCCCAAGCTCTACCTCCTCAAGCAGGGCTTCATCCCGGACATGAAAAAGCGCGGTAGCCTGCGAACCGCCTTCGACGGGCGTTACAAGTTCACGCGCTATTTTTCTCCGCGCGAGCGCAACCGGCCGACCACGCTAGACAATCTGTACGCCAAGAACGATGTCGAGCTGTTCGACCTCCAGAACGATCCTCGCGAGATGGTCAACCTAGGCGCCGACAGGGCGGCCAACGGCGACCTCGTCCAGACCATGAGCAACAAGCTCGAAGGGCTGATCAAGACTGAAATCGGCGTCGATGACGGTCGGGAAATGCCGAACATTCCGCTCATTAGTTGGACGATTGACAGGGTTGACCTCTAAGCAAATCTTGTCGGTGGATCGGTTGGCATCGCTTGGCCCATGAAGCACCATGCATCGTATGACGAGATGATAGTGAATGTCCCAGTCGGGTCATTTTCTGCCGTTTTAAAAGCGCTCACCGGATGACTGATTTGCCCCCGAGAGCGGACAAAAAGCATCAAAAAGTTGCCATTGGCTGTCAGGTGCAATTTACCCAAGTGTCCCTATTTCGCCTGCCAATGTCTTCGCCTGCATAACCAGGGACACGCCGCAGTCCGAATTCGCCTTTTGCGGCTGTGCGAAGCTAGGCTAGGCACTGTGGCCGGTTGCTTCGCCGCTTGCTCGCATCTGGCGGACAAATAATTCCGCAGCGGTGACCACGAGGCAGCATATGGCCATGAGGATGACCGACATGGCAGCGGCGGCGGGAAAGTCGGACCCGGTTTCGGATATCTTCGAATAGAGCAGCAGCGGCAAGATGTTGACCTGGGTCCCGACCAGGGCGAGGGCCGTGCCGTAGGCGCCGATGGCCACCGCCGAAGTCAGACAGAACGCCGCGAACAGGCTAGGCATGATCTGCGGAATCATGATGTCCACATGGGCGCGCAATGCCCCTGCCCCCAGCGAGCGAGCCGCGGCGATTTCGTCGAAGCGGAAATTGAGAATGGCCGGCAACAAGATGAGAACGGCCCGCGGGATGAGATAGTACGAATAGGCCATGCCGAGGCCCCAGGGCGAATACACGAAACCGGCGAGGGTTGCAGGATCGGCGCCGAACTCGGCGGCAAGCAGGGTGACAAACCCGGCCCGCCCGAACACCAGAATGAAGCCATAAGCTACAATCAGGCCCGAAAACGTCAGCGGCAATGAGATGAGAAACAGCAGGCTCATTCGCCGAGCGCTCGACTTGCGGGCGAGATGGAGAGCCACGAACAGGCCGACCAGCACCGAAAGCAGCGGTGCGGCGGTGCCAAGGATCATGGTTCCCCGCAGCCCCCGCCAGAATACCGGGTCGACAAAATAGCCGTAGTAGGCGCGCCCATTATCGCCAAAGGACTCGACCACCACGCTGCCCAGCGGCAGCAGGAAGAACAAGCTGAAGAGCAGCCCTGCTGGCAGGCAGAACAAGACGATCAGACCTCGCGGCACAAGTCGCATGACAGGCTTAACCTTCGGCCCGTGGCCGTGTGAGTGAGGGCGGCCCGGGAGCCGCCCTCGCGGGGATACCTGACGAGGCGGGAGGGGCTATTGCCCCAAGACCGCCTTTGCCCACTTCTCGTCGATTTCGGCCTTTTTCTGGGCCGCCTTGGCCACATCGAGCGGCATCAGCTGCGGGGCCGCCGGCATGGCGGCGGCGATGCTGTCAGGCAACTTCACGCCAGGCACCGATGGCCGTACATAGCCTTCGGCGAACCGGGCCTGGCCCTCGTCGGTCATGATGAAGTTCAACCACAGCTTGCCGGCGTTGGGATTGGGGCCATTCTTCACCAGCGAGATGGCATACGGCGCCGCCGCCGATGCCTCGCTCGGAATCACCACCTCGACGGCATCGCCCATGCCGTCCTTGAACTTTGCCTTGAGGCCGTCGTTCTCATAGCCGATCCAGATGGGGATCTCGCCTTTCAGAAACTGGGCATAAGGCGTCGTGCCAACCGTGCGCAGCACATTGCCGGACTTTGACAGCTCACCGAGGTAGTCGATGCCCGGATCGACATTGTCCATGGAGCCGCCATTGGCGAGCGCGGCCCCGAATACCACCACCTGGCCCTGCCCGGTCGAGCGCGGATCGAGATAGACGATGGAGTTCTTGTAGTCGGCCTTTTTCAAGTCCGCCCAGGATTTCGGCACGTCCTTGACCAGGTTCTTGTTCACCAGGAACGCCACATTGAGTGTGTGGATGGTGAACCACTTGCCGTCGGCGTTCTTGAAGGCATCGGGCAGCTTGTCGAAGTTTACCGGCTTGAAGCCAGTCACCACGTCCTTGTCCACCGCAGCAAGCGCCGAGCCGGCGAAGTAGTAAGCGGTATCGGCCTGGGGGCGATTGCGCGACTTGTCCAGGGCCACGACGGTGGCACCCGAGCCCAGGTCATTGTAGACCATCTCGACTTCCGGGTAGCGCTTCTTGAACGCTTTGAACTGCGCAGCCCAGTTCGCCCAGGTGGGGCCGGTATCGAAGGAGACGATGAGCCCCTCCTTCTTGGCGGCGTCATAGAGGGCGCTTTCGCCATCGTAGAGGTCCGGCCCGTCGAAGGCCCTTGCCGTCGATGACAGAGCCATCAGCCCTGCCACCGCAGCTGTCATCAGCCATTTCTTCATGATGCGCTCCTTGTTTGCTGTGAAGTTTTCGTGGGAGAAGCCGGCAGAAGCCTGATGGCTTCCGGCGGGATCGAAACCCTGCAGATGGGGTCCCGAATGGTGGTCTCGCCCTGAACCATGCCGCCGGCGATCTCGAGGTCGAAGCGGCGGACGGCGCCGAGAAATCTGTCCTTCGAAACGGTGCCCTGGAGCTGGTTTGGCACGTTCGCCTGGCCTTTTCCGTCAAGCGTCGGCTGCACCCTCTCCGGGCGCACCATGGCAATCACCTTGTCGCCTTTCAGGTGTGACTTCGTGCTGGTGACAAGGGGGCCGATGGTGGTGCCGACAAGACCATCCTCGATGACGGTTGCCTCGAAAAGGTTGGCATTGCCGACGAAGGCGGCGACGCGGGCATCGATCGGGCCGTCATAGAGTGCGCGCGGCTCGTCGAGCTGCACCAGCCGTCCCTCGAACATCACGGCGACGCGCCGGCCGAGCGACAGCGCTTCTTCCTGATCGTGGGTCACGAACAGGGTGGCAATTCCTGCCTCTTGCTGCACCCGCATGATCTCGTCGCGCATACCGGCCCGCAAGGACGCATCGAGGGCTGAAAGCGGTTCATCGAGCAACAGTGCGCCGGGCGAGAAAATGAGCGCCCGCGCCAGTGCCACACGCTGCTGCTGGCCGCCTGACAGGGTATCGGGCGAGCGCCCGCCATGACCGGCGAGCCCGACGCGTTCCAAGGCCTCGCGCACCCGTTCGCCGCGTTCGGCTGGCGGCATTTTGCGGACCTTGAGAGGGTAGGCCACGTTATCGGCGACGCTCATGTGGGGGAACAGCGCATAGGACTGGAAGACAACGCCGACATTGCGCCTTTCCGGTGGGAGGTCGGAGATGTCACGGCCTTTGACCATGATGCGGCCGGTATCGGGTTTGAGGAAGCCCGACAGCAGTTTCAACAGCGTGGTCTTGCCCGAGCCCGAAGGTCCGATCACCGCCACGAGTTCTCCCGGCGCGATCTCCAGATCGATGTTGTGCACCCCGACATCGGTGCCCGGATAGCCGAAGCTGACGTTCTCGAAGGCCACGCTCATGCCGTCCTCCGGTGCGCCAGCCGGCCAGTCAGGGCGCCGGTCGAAGCCGCGATGAAGGCGAGCACCAGAAGCACCACGGTTGCCGCGCAGGCAAATCCGGTAGCCCCGTAGAAGGCCTGCAGCAGCACGATGGGATAGGTCCTGTTGAGGAAGCCGGCCACCAGGTTGGAGAGCTGAAACTCGCCGATTGAAATGGCAGCGACAGTGACAAGCGCCGACAACAGGGAATAGCGCAGCGATGGCAGCACGATATCAACGAAGCGCGAGCGGAAGGGCCCGCCAAGGCTCGCTGCCACCGCCTGCATGTGGTCGAGGCGAAGCTGCTTCATGTCGGAAAGCAGCGTGGTGATGAAATAGGGCAACGTCAGTACGACATGGCCGGCAATCAGCAGCCAGACAGAGCCAAGCCACGGCAACGCATTGCTGGAGAAAACGAGAATGAAACCGAACGCCAGCACCAGTTCCGGCACCGCCACGGGTAATAGCGTCAGTAGCCTGGCCGCCCACTGCACCGAGCGACTGGCCGCCATGTAGATGGCGTAGGCAAGCGGCAAGCCGATGAGGATGTTAAGAACGCCGGTCACCGATACGACCAATAAGCGATGTCACGAACGCGCGGGTGAAGCTGGTGTCCTGCAGCAGTTCCTCATACCAGCGCAGCGTAAAGCCGGTGGGCAGCAAACTGTTGGTCCAGCTTTCGCCGAACGAGCCGATCACGAGGAGGGCGATGGGTAGTATCAAGTAAACGAGATAGGCCCCCGTGACGAGGCGCATGGCCAACTTCCTCCCGAGCCCCTTGATTGTAAACTTACATATTGGCTCTTTACGAACGTTATATGACAAATAATTCCCGGCTTCCAGAGACCAATGCGCCTTACGGCACGGACGGATCGAACGGCGGCAGCCGCAGATAGGCCAGGCAGGCCAGGCGAATGGCGTCCTCGACATCGTTGGCGATGGTGGCCCCGGCAACAGGTGGCGCGTTGCAGATGGCGATGACATGCCGGTTGAAATGCAGCCCGAAGGCCATCTCGGTGAGCGTGCCGTATTCTCCGCCGATGGCGACAAGAACCGGGCAGGCCCGGGCGATGATGGCGTTGCGTGCCGGTCCGATGCCGCTTGCCAGCGGAATATCCACGTAAGGATTGGCGGCGCTCCACTCCTCGTCGGGCAGCAGGCCGATGGTCAGGCCGCCGGCCGACTTTGCCCCCTTGCACGCAGCTTCCATGACGCCGCTCTTGCCGCCGCAGAGAAGGGGAAGGCCAAGCTCGGCGATGGCAACGCCGACAGCCTCGGCCACCGCGACGATCTCGGGCGATGCCTTCTTGGGACCGATGACCCCCATCGGCAGTCCGCGGAACGGTCGTGATACCTGCAATTGCCGGATGGCCGCTCCCGGATCGGTAAGCTGCGGGTCCCGAGGCGCGCTCGTGGCGGGCGCCCATTCATGACGCCGAGGGCTCCACACCAGCCCATCGCGGTGGATCGTCGCGCTGGTCTTGTCCCACCAGAGGCGCGTTTCAAGGTTCATGGGACCGTCACCGAAATTTCTTCAGGTTACGGTTTAGCAGTGATGTCAAATCGTGTAAATTAATTTACATTGCTTGTCGCCCGGTATGTGAAAATCCCCGGCAGGCGCCGGGCGAAGGAAGGCAAGATCGTGGTCAGCACCTTGAATGCAAGGCAAAAGGAGATACTCGATCTGGTACGCCAGCGCGGCTTTGTCACCATCGAAAGCCTAGCGGCAGACTTCGACGTCTCTGCACAGACGGTACGGCGCGACATCATACATTTGACCGGCCGCGGATTGCTCAAACGCTTCCACGGCGGGGCCGGCACCATCGAGACGCCGGGCCGTCACAGCTACATGGAAAAAAAGCGCCTGGAATCTTCGGCTAAAACGCGCATCGGCAAGGCGCTTGCCGCAACCTTGCCCGACGGTGCGTCGATTTTCCTCGATGTCGGCACGACGGTGGAAGCGGCGGCTTCGGCACTCGCTGCGAAGTCGAACCTGCGCGTGTTCACCACCTCGATCGCGGCCGCACTCGCCTTCGCCAACAATCCGACCGCGCGCGTTGAGGTAGCCGGCGGAACGTTGGCGGGCATAGACGGTGCATTGACGGGATCCCGGACGACTGAATGGCTCTCGTCCTTGCGGCCGGACTACGCCGTCATCGCCTGTTCGGGGATCGAGGAAAAGGGTGGTGTGCTCGATTTCGATACCGGCAAGACCGACGTTAAGCGCTGTGCGATGCGCCATGCGCGGTGCAATGTCCTGATCGCAGATCATACCAAATTCGGCCGCCGGGCGCTGATCCGCTTCGCCGATCTGTCGGAGTTCGATGTGCTGATAAGCGACCAGACCGTCCGCCACGAGTTTCTGCCGGGGGACATCTCAGGTTTGGATATTCAGTATCCGGATTGACAGGGTGGTCCCATTGTCGAACGTGGTTTGAGGGCAGAAAAGCCGGCGTCCACCAGAATGCAGCGGACAAAAACGGCACGAAAGGGGACATTCGCAGCGAATGACCGCTTTACCCCCGATAGCTGCCGTTGTCAGAGCGGCGCCAGATTTCGCTGATGGGCCAACACACTAAACCGCTTCGCGATAGGTTGGGAGCGTTGCCATGAGACAGGCTGAGCGGGGTGGTGATTGCCGTTAGGGGCTCAGGGAACTGTCGTGTTGGTCGAGGTGATCTTGCCTCGAGCGACACAGGAGTTTCCCATGGACATCCAGAACGACACCCCGGTGACGCCGCTACGTTAGCGCATGATCGAAGACATGACGGCACGCAACCTGCACCCGCATACCCAGCGCGGCCACCTGAACGGCTGCGCACGGTTGGCGGCGTTCCTGGGGCGCTCGCCCGACACCGCGACGGCCGACGACATCCGCCGGTTTCAGCTCTACGTGATCCAGGCGCTGCTCGGCCACCACAAGCTGGAGACAACGGCGTGTTACACGCGGGTTGCGACCGGCATGATGTCGGCGGTGGACAGCCCGCTCGATGACCTGGGCGCGCGGCGGCGCAAGCCCAGGAAGACCAGGGGCCCGGCGTCCGGGTAACATGGCAACACCATGGCCCGTCCATCGCTGGAGGTCGCGGATATCTTCCGCGACCACGGGCCCGCATGGCGTCTGGCCAATGCCGGGTATGTCAGCCTCGACCAGTTGAAGGTGATGAGTGCGATCGAGCGTTGCAGAACCACGGCGCTCGGCGGTGACGTGGCATGCTGCAAGGACTGTGCGCACGAGCACATCGCCTACGATTCCTGCCGTAGCCGGCATTGCCCGGAGTGCCAGGCCGGGGCGGCCCGGGAGTGGCTGGCGGCCCGACAGGCCGAACTGCTGCTCGTCGGCTACTTCCACGTGGTCTTCACCTTGTCGGCGCCGATCGCCGACATCGCCCACCAGAACAAGAGGATGCTCTATGACCTGCTGATGAGGATCAGCGCCGAGACCACCCTGACCATCGCCGCCGACCCAAAACACCTCGGCGCGCGCATCGCCATCACCTCAGTCCTTCATGCATGGGGCTCGGCCATGACCCACCATCCCCATGTGCACATGATCGTGCCCGGTGGCGGGCTGTCGGCGCATGGGTCGCAGTGGGTCCCGTGCCGGCCGAGATAGACGATCACAGGGCCCTCGCCGACAAGGCCGACTTCAAGGCTTTCTTCAACCCCCTGCGCAAGATCGACTGGGTAATCTACGCCAAGCAACCCTTCGCCGGGCCTGAAGCGGTGCTCGCCTATCTCAGCCGATACACCCACCGCGTCGCCATCGCCAACAGCCGCCTGATCCGGGCCGACGCCGACAGCGTCACCTTCCGGGTCAAGGACTACCGCATCGACGGACCCGGCCGCTACAAGACCTTGACCCTTGAGCCCCACGAGTTCATCCGCCGCTTCCTCATCCACGTCTTCCCCAAGGGCCAGCATCGCATCCGGCACGACGGCTTCCTGGGAAACGGCAATCGCACCGCCAACATCGCCCGCATCCGCGGACTGCTCGCCGTTCCCGCGCCTGCGCCCGAGACCGCGGACGGACCGCGTGTTTTCGCGCTCCCGTGTCCCTGCTGCGGCGGGCGTCTGGTCATCGTCGCGGCGTTCGCACCGGAAGGTCCGCCGCACCATCGACCCGTCCCGGAGACCATCGACAGCTCATGACCCCGCCACAGCGCCTCCTGCGCGCCATGACCGATCCCACAGCCCGCCGCGACTGCCATCAGCTGTGCGCCATCGACAGGACCGCAGCATCATTCCGGCGCGGGCACCCCCGGTCCGATGCTCTTCGCCCCTCGACAAGCGATCAAGACTGGACCGCGGCACGCCCCGTCCAGCGACGGCAGCCTCGCCGCCGCCCCACACGACCGTCCCAACGCCGCCAATTCCCCATAGGACTGCCTGAACCCTCCGCCCATCGACCCCGCGATTTCGTGCCTTGGCGCTTCTCCGACGCCGGCAACCGTCGCGCACCACCTCCAACGCCGTGCCAGGGCGTCCGAGGACCCCGCACAGAAGCGGTCATGCCGTTAAACGACAGACCGTCAATGCGCTGACAATCAAGCTGGATTAACCAGTGGGGCCGGCTGACGCACGAACTTCTTGAAACGTTGCTCCACAAGGTTAAGACTTGTCTAGTTCACCGTCGCCCCCAGCCACCTCAACGCCAGAGACGGAACCGAGACCCATGCAGCCAGCTCTGTTCGAGTCCATAACCGTCCGCGACCTCGCCATGGCGAACCGGATCATGGTATCGCCCATGTGCCAGTACAGCGCCGTCGACGGCTCCATGAATTCGTGGCATTTGCTCCATCTCGGCAGCCTGGCGCTGAGCGGAGCGGGGCTGCTGGTCTTCGAGGCGACCGCTGTATCGCCAGAAGGGCGTATCACGCCCGGCGATAGCGGTCTTTATTGCGACGACAACGAAAACGCCATGCGCGCCGTGGTGGCCCATCTGAGGCAGGCGGGCCCCGTGCCATTGGGCATCCAGATCGGACATGCCGGCCGCAAGGGGTCACAGCGCCAGCCGTGGAAAGGGGGCGCCGTGCCCCGCGAGGACGGCGGCTGGCAGACCGTTGCTCCTTCGCCCAATCCATTCGGGCGCTATCCCGCGCCCAGGGCTTTGCGCATTGACGAAATCGACGAATTAACGGCGGCGTTCGTTCGCACCGCCCGGCGCGCTGTGAGACTGAGCCTCGATTATCTGGAGGTCCATGCGGCCCACGGTTACCTGCTGAGCGAGTTCCTCTCGCCGCTTGCCAATCAACGCGAAGACGAATTCGGCGGATCGCTGGAGAACCGGATGCGCTTTCCGTTGCAGGTCATTGCCGCGGTGCGCAATGTCTGGCCCGAAAACAGGCCGCTGGCGGTGCGCGTCAACGGCTCCGACTTCGTCGACGGCGGATGGACGATCGACGATGCGTGCGCCTTTGCGTGTGCTGCAAGAGAGTGTGGCATCGACATGATCACGCTTTCAGGCGGCGGCACCGACGCCGCCCAGAAGATCGATGCGCGCCCGGGCTATCAGGTGGAGTTTGCACGCAGAGTGAAAGCGGCATCGGGCTTGATCACGACTGCGGTAGGCATGATCCTGACACCGCGACAGGCCGATGAGGTGATCACCTCGGGGGCCGCCGACATTGTGGCACTGGCGCGCGGACTGTTGCTCGACCCACGCTGGCCTTATCACGCTGCCCATGTACTGGGGGCCGAGATCGCTTATCCTCCGCAATACCTACGGTCCGCGCCCGACGCGTGGACCGGCGCCGATGCACTGCTGGAAGGCTTGGCACCACACCGCGACCGATCTTAGAAAAAGGGCCCGCACAAGGGAAAATTTGCTGGTGGACAGCATTCCGGTCAGGGGCGGAAGCGACGGCATCACACTGGCAGTAGCGAAACGGCTGACTGCGGATTGCCATACCGCCAGACCTGCACGAAGGTCCAAGTTGGGTCATTTTGAGCCATCCTGACGGGCACCCCTCCACGATCGCTTTGCCCCCAACCGCAGACGAAAATGCTGCGAATGCCGACATTTACAGGCAATTTCCGCTTTGCCCCCGATAGCTGCCGCTATCAGAGCGGCACCAGATGTCGCTGATGGGCCAAGCGTGCCATTACCCCCGACTACTGCCGTCGCATGACGTGTCACTGAGCGACCGCTTCGGGCCACTTTCGGACATCAATGGATTTCGACGACCAGGAGTGCACCCAACCGAAAGGCAATCATAGGAACTGACTGATCTGCTTCGCCATCAGTCTGCAAGTCCGGCCTTACGAAGGTTTGCCAACTGAACCTTGAGTTGTTTCTCATCCTGGTAGGGATGTCGGGCAGCGTAACGTGATAGCGAGAAATCAGGATCCAGTGCCATCAGCCTTGCTGCAACGGCTTTTGCCTCTTGCAGGCGATTGTCGACAACCAGCACACTGGCGAGGATTGCAAGCCCGTTCGGACTATCGGGGTTCTTGCGCAGCAATTCGTTGACCGCGGCGATCGCCAACTCGTTCTGGCCGGCATCTCTATAGGCCGAAGCCAGAATCTCGACCCACCACGAAGCGTAGACCGGCGCGAAACGGATAGCTGCCCTGACCCGGTCAACCGCGTCATTGGGCCGCCCGCAATACAACAGGATGTTCCCGAACAGCGCGTTTGTGTTGGCGCAAATCGGCCTAATGCTTATGGCCTCTTGCGCAATCTCCAGGGCCCGCCCATGGCGTCCGCGCAGCAGCTCCACATGCGCCAGGATGGCGTGCGCCTGGCCATCGGCATCATCCATGGCCCCGGCTCTCTGCGACCAGCTTGCGGCCTCGTCCAGGGCGTCCGTGGGCTTGGCGCTCCAGCCCATCGTCGCATCCCAGTAATGGCAGAATGCCACCAGCGTTGGACCCAGCGTCACGTCTGGCGCAATCTCGGCGACTTTTTCAAACAGCCGACGGGCGTCCGCGACACTCTGCTTGTCGAACGTCGTCAAGAGCTCCAGGCCCTTGTAGTAGAGTTCCAGCGCCTTGGGGTTGCGCAGCGTCTTGCGCCAAACCCTTGCCTGTTCGCCGCTGACCAGGGCCACATCCAGAGATGTCACGATCCTGTCGACGATCTCATCCTGTATCTGGAAATTGTCGTCCAGCTTGCGGTCGTAGCGCTCACTCCACACCACCTGCCCGCTCGTCCCGTCATTGAGTTGCGCGGTGAGGCGTATCTGCTCGTTGCTGCCTTGGAGCGAGCCTTCCAGGACATACCGGACGCCCATTTCCTGCGTGACCTGTTGCGGGCGCACGGTGCGATTGGCATAGGTCGAGGCACTTCCGGCCGCGATGACGAAAAGGCCCGAGATCTTGACTAAGGCGCTTTGCACGTCAATCCGGATGCCCTCGGCAAGATGGCTGAGCGCACCATGGGCACTCAAGTCGTTGAACGGCATGACGATAATCGACGGCTTTGATGGCAGCGTGAAATCGATACCCAGTCTCTCGAGCCCCGCGGCGACAGTCGGCACCGCTGCGTCGTCAATCTGGTTCGCGCCGCTGGTCTTGCGTTCCGACTTTAACTTGTCACCAAGCGCCCTGGTCTCCGGCTGCGGCTCGACGCCGAGTTCCCGCCGCAGGACATCCTTGCAGACCTCGTACTGCTTGAGGGCCGCATCGTAACGACCCTGCGCTGCGTAGGCCCGCATGAGCATGCAGTGGACAGTCTCGTTGAGCGGATCAAGCGCCAGCAGACGGGTGGCGAACTTCACCCCGGCCCCAGTGTCTTTGGCAGCCTCGCAATGACCGACCAGCCTGATGAGTCCATCGACCATCAGGCCACGGTAGCGCTCTCTTTCGGTCCTGAGCCACGCCTCGAATGCCTCTTCCTTGAGGGCAAGGCCTTCCAGCAGTTCGCCTTTGTATAGGCCGACGGCTGCCTCGAGTGCCTGGCGATCGTCCTGACCAATCAAACCCTCGAACCGTTCCACATCAACGGCGACAGCCGCCGGGTCGAGGCAGACCGCGTCGGACTCGGCAATGAGAGCGCCGGCGAAGAGCTTTCTCAATGTCGACAGGCACTGGCGAATATTGGTGCGCGCCTGCTCTTCCGGGCTGTTCTCCCAGAACAGGGCCGCGATCCGTTCACGCGATTGCGGCTGCCCCCGTTGCAGCGCCAGATAGGCGGCAACCGCCCTGGCCTTCCTGGTCAGCGACTTTTCGCCAGGCCCGGCGATTTCGAGGCCGCCGAGCACATTGATCTGAAAGTCTGCCATCTGAGAATGCTTCACCGATTGACCTGCTGCGGAGCGTTGCCAGCCTACAACAACGGCGCTTATGCGCGAACCGGAATGATTTTACGGCGATTTCACGCCGACACTGACGTTGCGCATATGCCGTTCGCCCATTCTGCAGCTCATCGAAACAGTTCGATACACCAGCAGAAGGGAGTTCACGACCATGTTCAATTCCACCATCGAAACCCACTACCCGAGCCACCGTCATTTGCAGGGCGGCGTTGCCCCTCTCAGGCACGACCTGGCGTGCCACGACTATCTCGAGCGGCAGAAGATGTACGCCGAGCAAAAGCCTTCGCTGTCGGCTACCATGGCCCTCAAGCCGGGTCTTTCAAACGCTTCTGCCTTGATGGCGCGCGTGATTGGCTGGGTTGGTACGTTGACGTCGGCCCGACACCGGGTATCGCGATAATCCGCCTCCAATCCGGCAGGGTTCATTGCCATGCCACGCAACATGCCGAATGGATGCTCCAGATATCCGCTTGGGGTCAAAAGGAGCCTACCTGGAAAGCGACATGCATGACCGCTTTGATCCTGACAGCGGACGAAAAGCCGGCATTAGCGGACATTGGCGCTGGGATCGTCGAGTTCATTCCGACCAGCCTCCATCACATTGGCCAGTTGCCGCAGAAGCTTGCAGGCGAGACGCAGATCGGTGCCGTCGACGACGGTGACACTGACGGGACTGCGCTTGACAACTGCCGGAAGCTGACCTTCCCGCCGTTCTATCCGGCCATCAGCTTCGATGTTGTAGGTCCAGTGCGTGGTGAAAGTCATGTTCCACCCTCGCCCGAAGTAATGCCCATCGCCGATAGCGCTGCCTGCGCCCTATCCCGCCGGTCTTGGTGCCACTGCGCCCAACACTCGGGATGAAGCCAGGTGTGACTGCGACCGTCGGCACCGAACGGCACCACTGTTTGTCCGGTCAGATCCTGCATCCCACACCAGGCGCAATGACCAGGGTCGGACGGCTCATGGTGCCGGTTGAGCCACTCGATAGTGCAGCCCTCATACGCTTGGGCTTTCGCACGCTGCCCGGAGAGCCCTCCCTCCAGTTCGGCGATGCCAGTGCGCTCGTCATGGAAGGTGCAATAGTCCTCGGCATCCCACGGATCGTCAGTTTCGTTCTTCAGCACCCGCCTGATCGCATCCTTTTGCGCTCTGATCTCCCCGATTGCTTCATCGTGCAGGGATGCCGGAACCTTAAGCCTGATGCCCTTGTCAGCCAGCGTGATGTCGCCGCCAGCGGCGCGGATGCGCCCGATGATCGAGGTGGCGGTCACGATATCTGCACCTCGACCATCGGCTCAGAAAAATTGTTTGTGTGTTTATCCCCCCGATCAGACGTGCACACCTGCACACTGTCGCGAAGTCGATCAGGATGAGGCAGGACCTCGACATCCGCCGGCATCTTGTCGCCGATCACTAGCTTGGCCGGCATTCTGCGCCGCGTTTCCTCGTTCTTGAGATAGCCCAGGGATCGGGCAACGGCGACACGGCGGCTGACGGTGCTGGCGTCCAGATGCAGGTGCTCGCCCACCTGCTTGACGGTAACGCTGTCATCACCGTTGGCGAGCAGGTTTCTGACTGCCTCGACCGTCTGCCGCACTTCCGGCCTCGCCGTTGCCTCGACGCCTTCGGCGATAATATCGGCGACGAGATCGTATACGGCGGCGTAGTCATCCAGGCTGGCGACGATCCGCCCCTTGTCATCAGTGTCTCGCGAAGCCTGATGCAGCAAAGCGTGCGCCCTGATCAGAGTCAGAACATGGTGAAAGTCGCGACGCAGCCTGACGGCGATCTCCGGCACCAGGGCAGCGAGTTCCCTGGCGTACGGGATGGTGACGCGGTGGTTTGTACCAATTAGCCAGGTCTGAAGCGCACGCCACGGCTCGAGATCGACATCGACCTCGGCCTCCTCGGCCAGCCGGTCCAGGATCACTCGCGTCTGTTGACGGCTATCGCTGACATTGACGCTCAGCATCCGCGTTTCGTTCTCGGCGTGCAGCACCGCCGCCGTCGTGGTGAGCAGGCATCCTGTCGGTCCCTTACGCTCGATCAACCGCGGCCGCATGCCCTCGCTCGTCTTTTCGACCGTTTCGTAGCGGACGCAGCCCTCAGACAGCAGGGAACGCAGAAGGTATGTGGCGAAGTCGCTTTCAAGGCCGGCCGCCTCGAAGATGACGATGAATCGATTCTCCAGCGGCTCATCCGAATAAGCCAAAGCGCGGTCACTCATGGCCGTCAGCGAGTAGAAGGCATCCCTTGGGAAGAAGTCGAGCACCCGTTCGGTCGTGTAGCTCTTGCCGGCCGACGACGGGCCCTTGAGCACCACCGAAATCGGCCTGGAGAAAAAGCGGCTCGTCAGGGCGAGATAGATCAACTTGGCCGACTTGGTCTCGCCGACAACACCGGCAGCAGCAACGGCCTCGGAGAACCTTGACAGGATGTTGCGGTCCTTCATGAGGTGGCTGCAGGCCTCGGCCGCGCGCTTGTGCTCGGCCTCGGCACTCCTGGCGTCGATCTCGGTGAACGGCATGGCGGTGGCGACCGCCTTTTGCCAGATGTCGTCGAAGCGATCTCCAACCGCGAGGTGCAGAGCCGCAAGGTCCTTGTGTTCAACGAACTCGATCAGGTGGACGCGGTCCTTGATCACCGACGTTGCGAGCCATTTCAGCACCGCCTGCCCGCCAGTGTCGGGCTCCACCACCACGTACACCTTGTCTATGCCATCGAGATGCTGCGCATCGCGCTCATCGCGCCAGTTGGTAGCACCAGGAAGGCCGACGGCGGGGATCTGGTGATACCAGGCCGCATGGCAGTCGCTCTCGCCCTCGACGATAACGACGTAGCCGGCCTTCCTCGCATCTTCAAGCCGCCAGAGACCGTACAACTGCGGCCTGGCACCGCTGCGCCACCGGAAGCGGTCGCCAAACATCGCGATGCGGTAGCGCATGGCGACCACCTGGCCGTCGTTGCCCAGGTACGGGATCGCGATCGCCGGCTTGCCGTCGCGCTTGCGGTCCCGCAGGCCGAGATCCGACAGAAACTCGACCGGCAATGCTTTGGCCTTGGCGTAGTCGGCCAGAGTGATCTGCGAGCTTACGACCGTGAGGCCATGCCGTTTTTCTGACGTCCCTGTTCTTTCCTGACTCTTGGCCGTGGTGTGCACGTGTGCACGCTGGATGGGGGGGATAACCGGATAACTATTTTTTGTGTCCGCAAACAGATCGCGCAGTTCGAGGCCGAGAGCATTGATGACGTCGGCAGTGTCGCAGCCGGCGTGGCACTTTATCACGATGCCTTTGTCGCCGATGCCGATGCTCAGGCTGTTGTTGCCATCCTGATGCGCCGGGCAGCGCGCCGTCCAGGCGTCGCCCTTGCCTTTTTTCACGTTCTTGAGGCGGGCGAGAAATTGATCAATTTGCATTACCATAGGCTCGGCGTGCGGTCGTTGTTTGCGGGGGAGCGTGCCATCCAGCCGCAGCCCGACCTAAGGCCTTTCAGCGCCGCTGTGACAGTTTTGGCGCGGCAAGAAATCATGATCAGCGACTCACACTGATCGCCGACGTGCTTCGAAACGCACGCGCCGAGAGGCAAAGAGTTGAACGGGGCGGTGGGACGGCCTATGTTTCGAATGCCGATTGTCCTCATGTTTGGCGATTGGGGGATGTGCGGTTTCGCCTCGGTCCGCGTTGGTGCGCGGAACCGGGGCATCTCGTTTCTGAGCCATGTTCTTAGCTCTGATGAGCGGTTGCAGAAGGAGCGGCCGGCAGTCGATCGAGCCATGCCCGGAGGTCATCATGCAAAATCAGGGAGCGCCTGCCGGCCTTCCTGATGGTGATCTCGCCGCGACCAATGGCAAGGTAAAGACTACTGCGGCTCACACCAGCGAGGCGTACGGCCTCGATGATGCTCATCGCGAGTGGGGCGGTGTCAGTCATTGTCTGTCCTCGTGCAAGTGGACTCAAGCGGCACGAGGCAATTCATGCGGCGAAGCTGCTGCGCAAAACAGTGGCAAAAGGCGCAGAAGCTTTTGCTACCCTTCTGCGTTCACCTGTTTGAGTGCTCTACGCAGGGTATCGCGGCTAAAACTACGCCCAAGCTGTTTAATAACTTCCGCCAAAAGCGCCTCCCGGTTCCCCCGAAGCCGTTCTGCCGGCATCTTCCGAAGCACCTCTACCACCGCCTCGCGCAGCTCCGGTGATCGGTGTGGCGTCGGGGCTGATGGGGAGGTTGGTGTGGGCTTCGGTGCAGAGTTGGTGATTGCGCCGGTCTCAGTCCCTGCTTCGAGTGGCCAAGTTTCGAGCACATCGACCCGCCTGATTGTCACATCGTCATATAAGACGGCCGGATTTCGGCTGTGGACAAACAGCGGCTCGAAATCCTCACCTGTCGTGTGGTCCTTCAGACACCGCCACTCATCGGGATCAATGGCCACCCTCCTGCCTTCGCCGACGGAGAATCCCCTTGCTTTGACGGTGCCATCTTCCAGCCGCCGCTGCAGCTCCCTCCATGTAGTGAGGGTTTCCGGCCACTGTGTGAAGATCACCGCTAGGGACGCTCTGCGCCGAGGCTCAGATATTTCTGGATGCGCTCGCGGAGCATAACAGCTTTCAAGCCACTTGTTCCATTGCTTTCGCGTCGCGTCGGCAGTTCGCCAGAATATCCACGCCACTACCATTGGCAGTGTCCAATGGGCCTCGCGCATCGGGTCGAAATCTGCTGGATCGGGCTCAACGATTTGTGACAGCACGGCGGGCCAAACTCTCAGCACATCGTCGCGGCGGACCGTCACGTCGTCGTAACCGGCCTCGGGCTGCGATCCGCGGATACGAAAATTGGGGCCCATATCCTCCGGTGACTTGGGGAAGTCATCCAAAGCTTGCCAACGCACGGCAGGGATTTCCACGGGGACGCCAGTCTGGATGTCTCGTCCCGTGGCAACCAGATCCCCATCCATTAGGGTCTGCCGTAAAGTATCCCACGTCAGCAGCCAATCGCCCTCCTGGTCGGCCGGATTTGGATGGCTTATCCACAGGAGCGAGGCAGGCTCGCACCTTTCTTGATGCCACGTACCTTCGGCATCCTTTCTCGGCACAGTGCATTTCTGGCGCCAGTCATTCCACTGTTCGCGGACGGCGTCGAGGTCCCGTGTGCCAATCCATGCTGCAGCCATCGGCGTGGTCCACCGCGAGAGCCGCATCGGGTTGAAATCCGCCGGGTCGGGCTTCACGGTCTGTGGCTGTACGCACTGTCCGCTCGCCGCTGCCGTCTGTGTGTCCTCTAAATTGGGCAATGCGGCTTCGAATGCCGCCTCCGCCACCAGCAACTCGCGCCCTTCGAATTCACCTGAGCGGAAGAGTTCCTCGCAGTCATCGTTACCAAAAATGCGCGAACTCCAGGGTCACCTGGGACCCGTCGCTCGCCACGTAAGAGCAGCCGAGCGTGCCCGCGTGAAACTCCCGGCGGAACCAGACGACAGCTTCCCGCCACCTTGCTTGTGCGACCAATCTTGACTGATTGATCTTACCAAAATGCTCATCAGCGGCTTTCTGGTAGCCAAGGAGCGTTTCGCGGTCGATCTCAATTTCCTCAAGCGTCCCGCCCATGTCGATCATTGGAACGGCAGAGCCATCTTTTCCGGGTGGGAGACCGCTCAACAATGAGTTGTGCTTCAGGTTCGCCCGGTGCAGTAAACAGAGGGCACCTTCCGTCAGTGCGATTGCCCCCCAGGCCTTTCCCTTGCTACCAAGGTTTCGTGCGAGGGCGTCGATCTGATCCCGATGGCGATCTGCCATTGCCAGTTTCTCGGTATCACTTAGGGCATCGAGCCAGCGCGTCACGGCGTTTATCCATCGGTCGCCCCACTCTTTGTATGCTGCTTCCGAAATCTCGCTCGCAATAAAGGACTCACGCTCTTCGAAAAACTTCAAGCTCGTGTCTGTAAACCAGATTTCGGGCTTGATTTCATCGCCAGTCCACCTCTCCACGATAGTCGATCCAGCTCGCTGCAAGGCGGCCGTTAACGCGATGTGTCCTTTGGGCCTGAAATCCGTCACTGCCTCACCTCACAGTGCGCGAGGATTGGGAGGAAGACCAGGTTCTCAAGCTTTCGAGCCACCGCTCAGTTCCTGCGCGATACCAAATGCCTGTCCAGCACACTGCAGCCAATGATTGCAGCGGCATGATGATGACGATATCTTGGCGAGTGTACAAGCGGCGTGCCGAAATCAAAGTCGGAGCAAGCCATGGAATCAATCATGCTCGCAATGATGTTCGCCTGGACTGCCGCATAGGAATCCTTGATCTGATGAGTGAGGGCTGTTGGCACAAGCGGCGGTTTAGGGCGAGCCTTTGCCAGCTCCGTGCAACGCAACTACACTACCAGCCTCGCGCAACTCACAGTATGCGGCCCATGCCTCCATGAGCTTGCGGCGCCGGTCGAACAGATCGCCGCGCCGGTAGGCCGCTTCCGCCTTGTTGGCGATGACATGAGCCAGCGCCATTTCGCAGACCTCATGCGGGAAACTGGTGGTTTCTGCTGCCCAATCACGGAAGGCCGAGCGGAAACCGTGAACGGTGACGCCTTCCACTTTCATACGGCGCAGCAGCATCGCCATCGCCATCGATGACAGCGGTTTGTGCGGCCTGTACCCCGGAAACACGAACTCACCTTGTCGCGTCTCGGCAAGGCTCGCGATGATGTCAACTGCCCGAGTCGATAACGGCACACGATGCGGCTTCCCTGCCTTCATGCGCGCCGCAGGAATGGTCCACTCGCCTTTCTCAAGATCAAACTCATCCCAGCGTGCCCCCAGCACTTCACCAGTGCGGCAGGCGGTGAGAATGGTAAACTCAAGCGCCAATGCTGCCAGCCCGTCCCGTGTGCGCAGATCGGCCATGAAGATGGCCATTTTCTCATAGGGTAATGCAGGGTGGTGGTGACGAGAAACCTTCTGGCGTTTGGGCAAGAGCTGATCGAGATGGCCGCGCCAGCGGGCAGGGTTTTCGCCATTGCGATGGCCCTTGGCCTTGGCCGCGTCCAAAACCTTTTCGATCCGGCCGCGCAGCCTCTCGGCCGTGGGCGGCACCCGTTCCCACACGGGTTTCAACACCTCAAGCACCGCCTCGGTGTCGATGGTGTCAATGGAACGGTCGCGGATTGGCGCTGCGTACTGTTCAAGTGTCATCGTCCATTGCGCCACGTTCTTTGCGTTCCGCCATGACGGCTGCATGGCCTCGACGTATTGGTCGGCAAATTCGCCGAAAGTCGGCACCTTGTCGCCGGCCCTTGCTGCTTTGCGTTTTTCCTCAAGAGGGTTGATGCCGTCATGCAACAACGCCCGCGCGACAGCGGCCCTTTCCCGTGCCTTGGCGAGCGGAATGCCGCCCCTTGCTGCCGAGCCCAAGCCCATCTCACGTGGCCTGCCCTGCCAGCGATAGAGGAAGGTCCACCGCTTGCCGCCGTTGAGCGAGATGAACAGGTAGAGATTGCCGCCGTCGCTGTAGCGCCCCGGCTTGTTGAGCGTTTCGACGGTGCGGGCGCTGAGTTTGTTGATGCCGCGTGCCATGATGGCCCTGCCCTACCGGTTGTGTCCTAGTTCCTGTCCTAGCACAAAGCCCGGATTGTGGCAAACGTCAGCGAACGATAATGAATGAGGATAAATTTTTGCTCTTTTGAATCAAATGGTTTCGCGGTCGTTGGCGAATAGGTGTGAACGTCAAAAAACGCTGGTATGGCGGCCGCCATCGCCGCCTCAGCGCCGACGACGCGGCCCGGCCGATGCGCGCCAACTGATGCACAAGACCGTTAAGGCATATTCCACATCTTCGCGCGATCACGTATAAGGGCAGCGGGACGCACAATCGATTGAGAGGGCCTTGCCGTGATTTGCTTGTCTGCAATTATCATCGCAGCCGCCATTTGCGCTTTTGCAGCGGGAACCCTCCCCGCGAGCGCCGACGGCGCGCGTAACGGGCATCCATTCGCGCCGGCATCGACCGCGCTTAGCGTGAAGCTTCCGGCCGCCGAAGAGGGCTTTAACGCCAACCCCAAGCCGGGCATGAAAGTTCGGCGAGGCCAGAAATTTGTCGAGTTCCACGGCGAGTTCAATTACTTCCCCGGCAACACCTCGCTCATCTACGGCACGCTGGACCGCAATGGAAAGCCACTAAAATACACCTACGTTAGCCACGAGCCGGCCGGCGGCATCTTCGGCCTGGTCCTTGGCAGCATCATACCCTTTCCGTCCAACTACAACGGCTACTCCTGGGACAAGTCCAGCCCCCCGGCCACCAAATACCGGGTGCTGCTGACCGAGAAGGAATACCGCAAGCTCGACAGCTTCATCCAACGCGAACGCAAGGACAGGAAGGTCTTCTGGCTTTACACTCAGAACTGTGTGCGCTTCGTGCGCGATGCCGCCTACGCCATCGGCCTCAAGGCGCCGGAAGGAACCTTCGTGCTGCCGCCGACCTACGTCAACATGCTGAGCTGGTACAATCGCGGCCGCATCGCCGATCCGGGTTGATCACCGCTGCGAGCCTGGCGGGGCAGTACCTGCAGGGCAGACATCACATAAACGGCGTTGACCTGAAGCCGCTAGTCTTTTGAATTGTCGGCGCTGGGCCAAGCGGCTATGGGATCGTTGACCCTCAAGTAAGCCTCCCGGCCCCCATGTCCACCGCCGCCACTGCCAGGCCTTCCCTCCTTCACCGCCCGGCCGTGGTGATCGTGGCGGGCTGCCTCATCGCCCTCATCGCCTTCGGCATCCGCTCGACCATGGGCCTGTTCCTCAGCCCCGTCAGCGAGGCGCATGGCTGGGGCCGCGAGACCTTCGGCCTCGCCATGGCGCTGCAGAACCTGGTCTGGGGCATCGCCCAGCCCTTTGTCGGCATGGCGGCCGACCGCTTCGGCGCCATGCGGGTGATCATGGCCGGCGCCCTCATCTACGGTGCCGGCGTGATCATCATGGCCCTGGCGCCCGACCCGCTGCTGCTGAACCTGGGCGGCGGCCTGCTGATGGGGCTCGGCATCGCCGGTACCTCGTTCGCCCTCGTCATGTCGGCCTTCGGAAGGCTGGTGCCGGCGGAAAGGCGCTCGTGGTCGTTCGGCCTTGCCACCGCGGCCAGCTCCATGGGCCAGTTCGTCTTCGCTCCCCTGGGCCAGGGTTTCATTGCCGCCTGGGGCTGGCAGACGGCGCTGTTGCTGCTTGCCGCCACCACGTTGGCGATGGTCTTCCTGGCGGTGCCGCTGGGGGTATCGCGCGGCGGCGTGGCGATGGGCGAGGAGGAGCGCGAGATGGGCCTCTCCGATGCCCTGCGCAAGGCCTTCGGCCATTCCAGCTACCTGCTGCTCAACTTCGGCTTTTTCGTCTGCGGCTTCCAGATCGCCTTCATGACCGTGCATCTGCCGCCCTACCTGGTGGAGCGCGGCGCTTCGCCGTTCCTTGCCGCCTGGGCCATCGGCATCGTCGGCCTGTTCAACATCGTCGGCTCCTACCTCTCCGGCATGTTCGGCAACCGCGGCTCGCGGCGCATGGGGCTCTCCTTCATCTATCTCGCCCGCGCCGTCCTCATCGTCGCCTTCCTCTTCACTCCCATATCGACGGCGAGCGTCATCGCCTTCACCGCCTTGATCGGCCTTCTGTGGCTGGCAACGGTGCCGCTCACCATGGGGCTCGTGACCTTGATGTTCGGCACCCGCTACATGGCGACGCTCTACGGCTTCGTGTTCCTGTCGCACCAGGTGGGATCGTTCATCGGCGTGTGGCTGGGCGGCTATGTCTATGACCGCTACGGCTCCTACGACATGGTGTGGTGGCTGGCCGTGGCGCTGGGGCTGTTCGCGGCCATCGTACACCTGCCCATCCGCGAGGAGCGCGCCGGCGCTTTCGCCGCCGCCGTGGCGCGGTGAGCTCGGCCGGCTGGCCCGGCCACCGGCTGGCCCTTGCACTCGCAGGGGCGGTGCTGGCCGTCTCCATCGCGGCCATGGCCGTATCCATGCACGCAGCCGCCCTGCCGCCCGAAGCATCGGGGCCGATGCTGGCGGTGTTTCCCGCTTCCGACGGCGACGATCTGGTGTTTGCCGCCCTCGTCCGCGCCGGCGGCCGGCCCATGCGCAAGACCTGGGTGCCGGGCGTGTGGGTAGTGGCAGGCGACAGGTCGGGCTTCGTCGGGCGGCTCAGGGCCGAGGGGGCGCTGGCAGCCTATCGCGAGATGCCGTTCTCGCCCCAGATCGCCGGCTGCTTTGCCTATGTCGACCAGAAGACGACCAAGCTGTTCGAGGTGAGGCCGTAGGAGGACGCACACCCCTCAAGTGCCATCATCGCCCTCTGCCAGTGTCATCCTCGGGCGTGACCCGAGGATGACATGGGAAAGGGGGACGCGGGATTGCCTACTCCAGCAGATCAGCCAGGCGCTTGTTGAACTGCTTTTCCTTGTAGCCGGAGACCTGATACTCCCAGCCGGCGGTGCGCTTGGCGATCTCGTCGGCCTTCTTTTCATCCTTGCCCTTGTCCAGCACCGAGACGGTGATCCAGCCCTTGCCGTCCTCCTCGCTGAGGCGGTAGCCGATCTTCAGGCCGTCATCCATCATGAGCTCCGCCCGCGAAACCTCGGTGGTGTCTTTCTTCGCCGGCCTGACGTCGACAAAATCCACATTGGCGAGGTCGGTGGCGGTGTAGCGCACGCCGATGTCGCTCTTGATCTTCTTGCCCTCGGGGATGGTGCCAACGATGTCGAATTTTGGCGTACCGGCGCTGGTCTTGCCGTTGCGATAAACCTCCAGCACCTCGCCGTCGGGATGGATGATGCGCGCCCGCTCGACATGCTCGACGAGCAGTGACACCACGTTGGGATCGACCCACCGGGTAACGTCGCTATAGGCATCCACCCGGCCCACCGCCAGCCAGCTTTGCGCCTCACCTTCCACGCGCACATATTGCGCATCCCTGCCCTCGCCCGCCCGGCCCGGCGCCAGCTTGCCGAGCACGATGGCGGCGATGGTCTTGCCGTCCTTGCCATAGAGGGTAACGAGGCGACCCTTGGCGTCCTTCTTGCCCGGATCGCCCACGTCGAGCTGGGCATATTTCGCCGCCGAGGAGGTCTTGGCTTCGAGCCTGGAGAGCTGCACCAGCGACACCAGGATCTTTTGCAGCTTCTCGCCGTCGGCGGGATAGCCGGACCCGGCCACCACCCAGCCCTTGTCCTTGCGCTCCACCCGGATTGTGCCGTGGCTGTCCCTGGTCTCGATGGCGGTGACGTCGTTCACCTTGTTGACCAGCCCGGGCAGCACCCGCTCGCCCGCGGCCGCATCGACGGCGTAGTGGTGGTGGGCGGTGTAGCTCCACACCGCCGCCGTGGTCGAGACAATGGCGAGGCAGGCGAGGATGATCAGTGCGCGCGGCGTCATGACGGCGACCTCGCGTCGCTTCCCGGCTTGCCTTGCCGCAACCGGCGCACCAGCGCGTAAAGCCCAAGCACGACGATGATGAGAAGCGGCACGCCGGCGATGTTGATGAACTTCACCCGCGTCTCCAGGCGCTGGATATCGGCGCGCAAGGCAGCCTGCACGGCGCGCAACTGGCTGCGGATCTGCAGCACGTCGTGGCGGAAGCCGAGGATCGACTGCTTGTCGGCATCGTTGAGCACCACCATGCCGTCCTGCGCCTTGGACTGGATCTCCTTGATCTTCTTCTTGGTCTCGGCGAGCTTGTCGTTGAGCGCCTGCTGGCGGGTGCGATACTTGCTTTCGGCCTCGCGCTGCATGTCGTTGATGAGGGTGAAGGGCCGCGCTTGAACTCCACGCCCGCGCAGGCCCGCCAGCGCCTGGCCGCCCGAGAGGTTCTCCAGCGCATTGAGCAGAAAATCGGCGTTGTTGGCACGCGGCAGCACCACGCTCTGGCCCATCACCTGCCGCGTCTGGGCCCAGAACGAGTCATACAGCAGGTCCGAATCGGCCACCAGCACCACGTTGATCTTGCCCGACTTGATGCCCTTTGCGGTGGACATCTGGGCGGCGGTATCGGCAACCGGCGGCCCGTCGGGGAAAGCACTCGCCGCCTCGCCGGTGATGCGCGCGGCCAGCGTGAACGGCTTGCCGGCGGGCTTGTAGGCCTGCAACAGCTTGATCGGATTGGGCTGCGCGAGTTCCTTGTCGTCGATCAGCATCGCCTTGTCGCTGGTGGTGATGAGCGGCGATACGGTGGTCTTGGCGCCGCCCACCGGCGTGATGGCGCCAGGGCTGGCGATCACCAGCCGGTCGACATTGGCGAAGATGGCATCGCTGGGATCGAAGCTCGACTTGTCGAAGTTCATCCACATCACATAGCTGGTGACGGTGGGCTGACCCTGCACCTGATACTGCACGCGCCGGGCATGCACGATGTCGCCCACCGCCTTGTCGGGCGCGATGGTGACGCCCCAGGACTTGAACAGGCGCTCCAGCGCATCGCCCTTCTTCAGGCTCGACTGGCGCACCTGGCCGGTCTCGGAAAAGGCATCGGCCAACACCATCACCGGCTTGCCCGAGAGCGCGAACTGGTCGATGGCATAGGCGGCCTGCTCGGTGAGCTTTTCGGGCGAAACCACCAGCAGCACGTCGACGTCGCTCGGCACCACCTTCATGTCGGCGCTCACCGCCTTGACGGTGAAGAAATCGCTCATCTGCTGGTACACCAGCCATGGCGGGATCGGCTGGCCGGTCTGCGGGTTCATGCTGCCCGCCAGCGGCAGGCTGGTGACGAGCCCCACCACTTTGCGCTTGGGATCGGCCAGCTTGTAGATAAGCTTGGTGAGGTCGTATTCGAGGAAGTCGGAGCGGTCGAGGTTGAAGAACGGGATCACCTGCTGGTTGTCGGTGAGATTGCTGCCGACGAGCCCGAGATAGACCGAGGTCTGCCCGTCCCCCAGCGACACCCCCTGCAGGCCGGCGGCGACGGCCCGGTCCTCGTCCTCGGTAAAGGGCTTGGGATCGTAATATTCGACCCGCAGCTTGCCGCCCGCCAGTGACTGATAGAGCGACAGCAGGTTGCGGATGCGGCTGGCATATTGCGCATAGGTCGGCACCTTGTTGCCGATCTCGCGCGAATAATAGAACCGCAGCGTGATCGGGTCCTGCAAGTGGCTGAGCACTTTGCGCGTCGCCTTGGAAATGGTGTAGAGGCCGCCTTCGGTGGTGTCGGCGCGCCACTGCTGCATGGATTCGGTGGCAAACAGGTTGACCGAGACCAGGGTGACCGCCGCCAGCGCCAGGGCGATGACGACACGGGTGGACCGCGAAACGGAGTTGAGCCGCTGCATCGTCAATCCGCCCTCTTGAGCTCGATCATCAGGCTCGTGGCGAACAGCCAGAAGACGATCATGGCGGCGGCATAGACGACGTCGGCGGCATTGATCACGCCGCGCAACGGCTCATCGATGTGGGAGAGCACGCTCAGCGACGAGATGGCATCGGCCACCGCGTCGCCGCCCACCGTGCGCACCGCATCGAGCACCAGCGGGGTACCGCTGGTGACAAGCAGGAACGAGGCCGCGACCGCGATAACGAAGGCGATTACCTGGTTGTGGGTGAGCGACGAGGCCCAGGCCGCAACCGCCAGCATGACGCCCGCCAGCACGAAGACCGCCAGATAACTCAACACGATGACCCCGTTGTCGGGCGAGCCGAGGATGTTCACCGTCACCCACAGAGGCACCGTCGCCACCAGCGACACGCCGATGAACAGCCAGCCCGCCAGCCATTTGCCGACGACCGCCTCGGTGACGGTGATCGGCAGCGTCATCAGCAGTTCGATCGAGCCGCTCTTTTTCTCTTCCGCCCACAAGCGCATGCCGACGGCGGGCACGAACACCAGATAGAGCCACGGCAGATAGGTGAAGAACGGCACCAGGTCGGCCACATCGCGGCCGAAGAAATTGCCCACATAAAAGGTCATGATGCCGCTGAGGATGACGAACACCACCAGGAACACATAGGCAATCGGTGTGCCGAAATAGGCGCCAAGCTCGCGCCATGCGATCGCCGTCACGTTACGCATCGACCTTCTCCCGGCCGGTGGTGATGTAGCGGAAGACCTCCTCCAGCCCGGCCTTCTTCTTGCCCGGAATGAGTGTTCTCAGCTCATCGGCGGTGCCGTCGGCGACGATGCGCCCGCGGTCGATGATGACCGCGCGGGAGCACACCGCGTCCACTTCCTCCAGAATATGGGTGGAGACCACGATGGCGCGGCCCGGCGCCATGTCGCGGATAAGCTGGCGCACATGGTGCTTCTGGTTGGGATCGAGCCCGTCGGTCGGTTCATCCAGGATGAGTACCTTGGGGTTGTGCAAAATGGCCTGGGCAAGGCCGACGCGGCGCTTGAAACCCTTCGACAAGGTCTCGATGCTGCGCTGAACGACCGGCTCCAGCCCGGTGCGCTCGATGGCCCCCGCGACCGCCTGCGTGGCATCCTCGCCGGCGAAGCCACGCACCCGGGCGCAGAACCTGAGGAAGGACATGGGCGTCATCTCGCCCCAGGCCGGTGCGCCCTCCGGCAGATAGCCCACCTGCCGCTTCGCGGCGATGGAGTAGCGCACGATATCGAAGCCGCAGATGCGCGCCGTGCCGGCATCGGGTGCCAGAAAGCCCGTCGCCATCTTCATGGTGGTCGACTTGCCGGCGCCGTTGGGCCCGAGAAAGCCCAGCACCTCGCCCGCCGGCACGCTCAAACTGATGCCGTCGACGGCCACCACCTGACCGAATCGCTTTTCAAGGCCGTCGAGTTCCAGAAGTCCTGTCATGCATGAATTCCTGCGGACGCCGCCACGCGGCGACACCGGCAAGGTGAGAACCAGTCGCAGGCGCGCTGTTTAGCCCCTGAAATCCACCCTGACCATGCGGCGCATTGGCCCAACTCTGGCAGCACTCGTCAAGCCCGGCTGCTAAGTCCATGAAATTGCGTGTTAATCTCCCGTTCAGCCAGTTGACGGTATGATAATCGTCGCTAACATGGACGGCGTGAGGGTGACGAGGAGCAGCGCGTAACGATCACAAGGAGACCGGTCCATGCCGTCGAAAGAGTTGGAGCTTTTGCTGAAGGGTTGGAGTCTGACGACCGCGGAAATCCTTTACCGCATGCCCGATCACACGGACCTGCTGCAATCCTACATCTGGCAGGACTATGACCTCGCCCCGCGCTTTCCCCGCCTGATCAAGTTCCTCGATTTCTGGAGCCACAATCTCGACGGCCCTCTGGCCTCGGTACGCGTGGCCCACAATCCCCTCGTAGGCGCCGCCGAAATGCGCCTCGTCGGCGCAGAGTGGCGGGTGCATTAGGCTCATTCAGAATGAGGGTTGCGGCTGCCGGTACCAAACGGCCGGCGTCAGCCCTGCACCCCCTCCTCCGTCACGATTGCCTGCATGGGAATGTCGTGCGGCTGGGGATGGATGGTGGCAAGCCGCATGGCGGCATAGCCGATGCCGATGACGAGCGGGTTCTTGTCGCGCAGAGCTTCCAGTGTGCGGTCGAAAAAGCCGCCGCCATAGCCGAGCCGGTAGAAGTCTCATCCCAGCCCACCAGCGGGGCAATGACGATGTCCGGCAACACCTCCTCGCCCGCCGCCGGCACGGGGATGTTCCACACTCCGCGCTCCAGCTTGTCACCCAGCGTCCAGGCGCGAAAAATGAGCGGCCGGCCCTTTTCGACCACCACCGGCAGCGCCGTCGCACCGCCATTGGCCACCACCCGCGCCGCCCACGGCCTGAGGTCCGGCTCGCCGCGGAACGGCCAGTAAAAGCTCGCCACGCGGCCCTCGACCTTGCCGATGACCTCATCCAGATGGTGAACCATGCGACCCGTAAGTTCGGCCCGCGTCTCGGCCGGCATCGCCAGGCGTTCGCCGATCAGGCGCTCGCGCTCACCCTTGCGCCAAGCCTTCACCTCCAGCCATGTCAAATTTTCAGCCATAGTCACTGCTCTAGCAGCCTCGCTGCCGAATTCAAAACCCCGCCGGTTGGCCGCCGGCGGGGTCCGAAAGGGTAAAGGCGGGGACCGCCGGATCAGCGCGAATAGAACTCGACCACCAGGTTCGGTTCCATCATCACCGGATAGGGCACATCGGCGAGACCCGGCTGGCGCGTGAGCCTGGCGGTCAACTTGCCGTGGTCGAACTCGACATATTCCGGCACGTCGCGTTCGGCGAGTTGGATCGCTTCGAGCACAATGCCCATCTGCTTGGCTTTTTCGGCCACCTCGATCGTATCGCCCACCTTGAGGCGGTAGCTGGGGATGGTGACGCGGCGGCCGTTGACCTTGACATGGCCGTGGCTGACGAACTGGCGGGCGGCGAACACGGTGGGCACGAATTTTGCCCGGTAGACCAGCGCATCGAGGCGCCGCTCCAAAAGCCCGATGAGGTTCTCCGACGTATCGCCCTTGATGCGCGAGGCCTCGGCATAGATGCCGAGGAACTGCTTTTCCGAGATGTTGCCGTAATAGCCTTTCAGCTTCTGCTTGGCCTTGAGCTGGGTGCCAAAGTCGGAAAGCTTGCTGCGGCGGCGCTGGCCATGCTGGCCGGGGCCGTATTCGCGCTTGTTGACCGGGCTTTTCGGGCGGCCCCAGATATTCTCGCCCATGCGCCGGTCGAGCTTGTACTTCGCGGATGCGCGCTTGGTCATGGTTGTCTCACTCCAAAATCGTTCAATATGGCTGACCGGCAGAACCCCTGCCGGCCCGTATATGAAGCCCGCTCTCCTTACCGCCGGTTTCCCGGCCGACAGGACCCCAACCAAGCGCCGCGAATTGGCGCCCGAGCCGGTCCACGAACAGGCAATAGGCAAACCGCGGCGCATCCATGAATGCACCACGCGAGGGGTCCATACACCAGCCGCAATGCCGCGTCAAATGGGCAGATCGATCACCTCGGCCGCCCCAAAGCCCATGCCCCGGTAACCGGCAAGCTGCAGTGGCGTGGTGCCGCGATTGGCGGTGAAGATAACGGTATTCGCCGCAACGCCAGCCGGGCTGCCGCCGCTGCGCCCTTCCATCAGCGAGACCACCCGCCGGGCGATCGCCGGGGCCGGATCGACGAAGGTGACGGGCCAGGGGGCAGCGGCGGTGATCTCATCGATAAGCAGCGGATAGTGGGTGCAGCCGAGCACCACCACATCAGTGGGCTTGCCGCCCCGCCGGCGAAACACTGGCGCGATCTCGGCCGCCACGGCATCCGCCGCCACCGTCTCGCCCCTCAGCTTGGCCTCGGCCAGTTCCGCCAGCCGAGGCGCGCCGTGCAACAGCACCTTGCAGTGGTAGGCATAGGTGTGGATGAGGGCTTGGGTGTATTCGCGCCTCACCGTGGCCGGCGTCGCCAGCACGCCGATGACGCCCGATACGGTCATCCGCGCTGCCGGCTTGATGGCGGGCACGGTGCCAACGAAGGGCAGGCGAAACTCTTCGCGCAAGGCGGTGAGCGCCAGGGTGGAGGCGGTGTTGCAGGCGATCACCACGCAATCGGGCCTCACCGCGTCGATCAGCCGATCCATCACCATGACGATGCGCGCGACCAGTTTCGCCTCGGCCCAGTTGCCATAAGGAAAGGCGGCATTGTCGGCGGCATAGACGAGGGCTGCTCCAGGCATCGCCTCGCGCACCGCCCGCGCCACCGTCAGACCGCCGGAGCCGGAATCGAAGACAAGCACGCTTGGCCCCGGGCTCAATCTCCCCTCCCCTTTGCCTTCCTCGCCACATGGGCGCGGGTGAGCGAGGCGACCATGCCGCGCAGCGTCTTCACCTCCTGCTCGGTGAGACTGGCGCGCTGAAACAGATTGCGCATGTTGCGCGCCATGCCCGGTTTCTTCTCCTCCGTCTTGTAGAAACCGGCGGCATCGAGCTCGGCTTCCAGATGGGCGAAAAAGCCCATCATCTCGTCCTGCGTGGCCGGGCGCATGTCGGGCGCCCTGAGGCCGGGCCCGGCCAGCGCAGCCAGTTCCGGCGTCGCCTGGCCGAGCGACGTCGCCAGCCCCTTGAACCACTCATAACCCATGAGCAACACGGCCTGGGCGATATTGATCGAGGCAAAGGCCGGGTTCACCGGTGCCGTGACGATCTCGTGCGCCAGCGACACCTCGTCATTGTTGAGCCCCCAGCGCTCGCGCCCGAACAGGATGCCGAGCCTTTCGCCTTCAGCGATGCGCCGGTGCATGTCAACGGCCGCCGCCTCGGGCGTTGCCACCTCCTTGGTCATGCCGCGCGGGCGGGCGGTGGTGGCATAGACGTGATGCAGATCGGCCAGCGCGGCCGGCAGGTCGGCAAAGATCCGCGCCCCCTCGATGATCCAGTCGGCGCCCGAGGCCGCACTTTTGGCCTTGGGATTGGGCCAGCCGTCGCGCGGATCGACGATGCGCAGTTCGCTCAGGCCGAAATTGGCCATCGCGCGTGCCGCCGTGCCAATGTTCTCGCCAAGCTGCGGGTTGACGAGGACGACGGCGGGAGCGGGCCCGAAGGGCTGTTCGCGGGTGGAATCTGTACCGGCCATGGTCCAAAGCGAATAGCCCCTGGCGGCCTTGAGGGGAAGACGGCGACGCAAAGGTTTCGGGCATGACATAGGCCGAAGGGGCTCCCGGCCGGACCCTCATTCCGTGGGGTGTGGTTCTGCTTGCCATGGCAGGACTTATTCCGGCAATGAACGATTGTAGGAAGGAACGACCCGCCATGAACGCATCCGATCCGGCATTCCGCGCCGAACTGGCGGCCAAACTGGGCGAGAACGGCCTGCGCGATGAAGCGCGCATGGACGAGATCGACCCCGGCCACCACCCGCAGAACCTCAATGCCGGCCTCGTCGCGCTCCCCCGCTCGACGGCCGAGGTGCAGGCCGTCGTCAGGCTCTGTTCGACCCATGGTATCGCCATCGTGCCGCACGGCGGGCTCACCGGCCTGGCGGGCGGCGCTGCCACCAGCAAGGGCCAGCTCATCGTCTCGCTCAAGAAGCTCGATGCCATCGAGGAGATCAACCGGCTGGAAGCGCTCGCGGTGGTGGGGGCGGGAGCGAAGTTGCAGGCAGTCGAGGACGCGGCCAACGCCGAAGGGCTTTCGGTCGGCATCGACCTTGCCGCGCGCGGCAGCGCCACCATCGGCGGCATGATCTCCACCAATGCCGGCGGCATCGAGGCCTTTCGCAACGGCATGATGCGCGCCCGCGTCCTGGGTCTCGAAGCGGTCACCGCCGACGGCGGCGTGATGAACGACCTGGCGCGCGTCACCAAGGTGAACGAGGGCCTCGACATCAAGCAGTTGTTCATCGGCGCCGAGGGCACGCTCGGCATCGTCACCCGCGCCGTGCTGCGCCTGACCCCGCTTCCCGGCGAGCGCTCAACCGCGCTGGTGGCAGTGGAAAGCGCCACTGCCGCGGTAAAACTGTTCGACCGCCTGCGCCGTGCAGCGGGCGGCGGACGCCTCCTCGCCGCCGAAATCATGTTCGCCGACTATGCCCGCCTCGCCGCCACCGACCTGGAACTCGAAGCCCTCACCGGCTTCTGCCCCGCCCCCGCCTATGTGCTGGTCGAGATGGAAGGCACAGGCGCCGATCTGGAAGTCGAACTCGCCGCCGCCATCGAGGCGGGCGACGGCCTCATGGATGCCCTCGTCGCCCAGTCCGAGACCGAGCGTGCACGCTTCTGGCAGTTGCGCGAGGAGACCTGGGCGGTGGAGCGGCAAAAGCCGGCCGGGCTGTGGTTCGACGTCTCGGTGCCCCTCGGCAGCATCGATGCCTATATGACGGGCCTCAGGCAGCGCCTCGATGCCATCGACCCCACGCTCGGGCTCTATGCCATGGGCCATCTGGGCGACGGCAACCTGCATGTGACGGTGGCGACGGGCGAGCCCCTCGGCCACCTGAAGGAGCCGGTCGCGCGCGCCGTCGAGCACGGCCTCAAGTCCATTGGCGGCGCCATTTCGGCCGAGCATGGCATCGGCCTCGACAAGCGCGCAAGCCTGCATCGCGAGGGCGATCCCGGCAAGCTCGCCGCCATGCGCGCCGTCAAGGCCGCGCTCGATGCGAAGAACCTGATGAACCCGGGAAAGATCTATTGAGGCAAAACGAGACGGCCGGGCCCGAAACCCGGCCGTCAGTCGCGATTGCCGCCTATTTCAGCGCGTCCACATTGATGCCGATGGTGACGGCGCCGAGGCGGTAGCCGTTGTCGCGGGCGACGGCAAGGCTCGCCTGCGCCACGTTGAGCCCGCCGTCCTCCTCCACCGCATCGATGAACACGGCCTTGGGACCGACCAGATAGGTCTTCTGCCACTTGGCCTCATCGCCCTGCATATAATCGCCGGTGCCGTTGGTCTGGGCGACATTGAGGCCGTGATTATCCATGAGGAAGATTTCGGTGATGACGCCACCCGAAGCGGCCTTGATGCCGCGCAGGAAGTCCGAAAGCTGGTTGTCCATCTTCGAGGAGATCAGGGTTCCGCCGCCTCGCAGCTTTTCCTGGCGCCAGCGCTGGTCGAGAGCCTCGATGTCGGCATCCGTCAACGCCATGTTGTCGATGTCCTGCTGGTCCACGCCCTGGATGATCTCGGGCGATCCGAGCCAGCCCCTGACGTGGGCATCGAGATAGGCCTGAACCTTCGCCTCGTGGCCGTCGGCAAGCGCGGCGCCGGTGGATACGGCAAGCACGATGAGCCCCGCGAAGGGGGCGCTAAGACGTTTCGCGGAAATAACGCGAAGGCACTCCAACGTTCCGCGTCAAATGAAATCTCACGCCATGGCAAGTACTTATCGGCGTTTCCCGATTCAATTCCTCAACCATCCGGTGTCTGCGATTGCACCGGTTGTCCCGGCGGCCCCCGACCCGGACTTTCCGTCCTCTCGGGCATCAGCCGGACGCGGCCATCGTCTCGGCCCGCAGCCAATCGCGGAAAGCGCGCGCCGCCGGCCGTGGCGCGGCCTCCGAGGCGAGCACGAGGTAATAGGCCTGACTGCCCCTCACGGCAAAATCGCCGAGACAGGCCCTCAGCCCGTAGGCCTCGGCCAGCCCGTCGCTGGCGGGTGCGCGGGCAAGCGCGATGCCGTGGCCGGAGGCCGCCATGGCGAGAGCCAGCGGCGTTGCATCGACGAAGGTGACGGCGCGGCCCGGCTCCTCTTCCACCCCCGCCGCCGTCAGCACCTGCGCCCAGCCACTGCGATGGGTGGCGATCTCGATGAGGCGGTGCTTGAGGAGATCGCCGGGCACCTCAACCGTTGCCGCGATGTCGGCCCGTGCCAGCGGATAGAGCCGCTCGTCCATCACCGCTTCGGCATGGTCGGGGAAATCGGCGGCCGAGCCGAAGGCGATGAGCACGTCGGCATGGCCGGCCCGCATCTCCTCGAGCCGGTTGCCGGTCGTCAGCACCAGATGCACCGATGGATTGAGCGCCTGGAAGCCACCGAGACGCGGCGCCAGCCAGCTTTCGGCAAGCAGCGTCGTCGCCTCGATCATCAATGGTTCCACGTCGCGCTCGCCGAACAACGCCGCCGCCGTCGTCTCGACCCCGCTGAGCGCCTGACGCACCGCCGGCAGGAAAGCCGCCCCCGCTCGTGTCAGCCGGACTTGGCGCGCCCCGCGGGTAAACAGCGCCTGTCCGAAATGGTCTTCCAGCGCCCGCACCTGCTGGCTGACGGCGGGCGCGCTCATGCCGAGTTCGGCGGCAGCGCGCGCAAAGCTTTCCAGCCGCGCAGCCGCCTCGAACACACGCAGCCAGTTGAGAGAGGGAATGCGGCGGCCGGTCATGCTTGAGGATAAGCAAAACTTCTGCTCAAACGCAAATTATCCCGTCTTTTCACCAAACGGGCGTTATGTCTAATGGCGACCATCGCAGTCCACAGAAGGGCACGCCGTCATGGCCGGTTCGCTAGATGCTTCCACCGTCGAGGCCTATGCCCGCGACGGCTTCCTGTTCCCCCTCGACATCTTCTCCGAGGACGCGGCCAAATCCCTGCGCGCCGAGGTGGAGGCGCTGGAGCGGGATTTTCCCCACCCGCGCCTACCGCGCCCGCTCAACCAGTATTTCCGCGTCAACGGCCAGGTGGTGATCCCCCTGCTCGCCCGGCTGGCCGCCACGCCCGCCATCCTCGATGGCGTCGAAAGCCTCATCGGCCCCGACATCATGCTGTGGTCGGCCGAACTCTTCATCAAGGAAGCGGGAACGGCAAAGATCGTCTCGTGGCACCAGGACCTCACCTATTGGGGCCTGGGCGAGACCGACGATGAGGTGACGGCCTGGCTGGCGCTGTCTGAGGTCTCGCGCGCCTCGGGCTGCATGCGCTTCGTTAGCGGCTCGCATCACCAGCGCATCGTCCCCCACCGCGACACCTTCCATGCCGACAATCTCTTATCGCGCGGCCAGGAGATCGCGGTCGAGGTCGATGAGGCGGATGCCCGTTTCGTCGAACTGCACCCCGGCCAGATGTCCCTGCATCACGGCCGCATGTTCCACGCCTCCGGCCCTAACATTTCGGACGACCGCCGCATCGGCGTTGCCCTGCGCTACGTGACGCCGGGGGTGCGCCAGGAAGTGGCCGAACGCGATTACGCCATGCTCATGCGCGGGGCTGATCGGGAGCGAAACTGGATCAACGTCGCCCCGCCGGCCCGCCTCTTCGATGCCGCCGCGCTGGCGCTTTACGATGAAATCCTGCAAGCCCAGTCCGCCGCCCTGGCGCAAGGCGCCGAGGGTCAGGTGGGGCTCTATCAGGCAGGCGCCCCGGTTTAGGCTTCGCCGGTGAAATCGATATGGATGTGGTTCCCGTCCGGGTCGAAGAGATTGATCTGGGTGATGGCCGTCCCCGGCACCTTTGCCGGCCGGTAATCGATGCCCTCGGCCTCCAGCCGGCTGGCGAACTCGGCCATGCCGCTGGCGGAAAAGGCGAAATGCTCCAGCCTCAGTTCGCCGCCCGCCGGCTGCTCGGACACCCCCACCAGATGCACGAACGGTTGCCCGTCGGCATAGAGCCAGGCGCCGGGAAAGTCGAAGGGCGGCCTTTTGCCCTGCTGCATGCCGAGCACCCGGCAATAGAAGTCGGTCATGGCGATGAGATTGGCGGTGCGGATATTGACGTGATCGAGCCTGCCGAGTTGCATGGATGAGCCCCCTGCCGTTTTCGCCATCATAGCCGAAGCGTGCGTGACGAAAAGCGCCCTCATCCTTCCGTCGCTCTATCGCAATGCAAAAAGCTTTGCTAGGAAGCGGCCACTTCACCGACGGCAGGAGCAGAAAAGGGCGCATCATGGCGAAGATCAAAGTCCAAAACCCGGTGGTTGAACTCGACGGCGACGAGATGACCCGCATCATCTGGCAGCTCATCAAGGACAAGCTGATCTACCCCTATCTCGACATCGACCTGCAGTATTTCGACCTCGGCATCGAGCACCGCGATGCCACCGACGACCAGGTGACGGTGGATGCCGCCGAGGCGATCAACAAGGTGGGCGTCGGCGTCAAGTGCGCCACCATCACCCCCGACGAGGCGCGGGTGGAAGAATTCGGCCTCAAGCGCATGTATCGCTCGCCCAACGGCACCATCCGCAACATCCTGGGCGGCGTCATCTTCCGCGCCCCCATCCTGTGCAGGAACGTGCCGCGCCTGGTGCCGGGCTGGACCCAGCCCATCGTCATCGGCCGCCACGCCTTCGGCGACCAGTACCGCGCCACCGACTTCCGCTTCCCCGGCGCCGGCAGGCTGACCATCAAGTTCGAGGGATCAGACGGCAAGGTGATCGAGCACGAGGTGTACAAGGCCCCCAGTTCGGGCGTGGCCATGGCCATGTACAACCTGGACGACTCGATCCGCGATTTCGCCCGCGCCTCGCTCAATTACGGCCTCGCCACCAACTATCCGGTCTATCTCTCCACCAAGAACACCATCCTCAAGGCCTATGACGGCCGCTTCAAGGATTTGTTCCAGGAAGTGTTCGATGCCGAGTTCAAGGCCGAATTCGACAAGGCCGGCCTCACCTACGAGCACCGCCTGATCGACGACATGGTGGCCTCGGCGCTGAAATGGACCGGCGGCTATGTGTGGGCGTGCAAGAACTACGACGGCGACGTGCAGTCCGACATCGTGGCGCAAGGGTTCGGCTCGCTCGGCCTCATGACCTCGGTGCTCATGAGCCCCGACGGCCAGACGGTTGAGGCCGAGGCCGCCCACGGCACCGTCACCCGCCACTACCGCCTGCACCAGCAGGGCAAGGCCACCTCCACCAACTCCACCGCCTCGATCTTCGCCTGGACCCGCGGGCTCGCCCACCGCGCCAAGCTCGACAACAACGCCGACCTCAAGCGCTTTGCCGACACGCTGGAAAAGGTGGTGGTGGACACCATCGAGGCGGGCGACATGACCAAGGACCTCGCCATCCTCATCGGCCCCGAGCAGAAATGGCAGTCGACCGAAGGCTTCCTCGACAAGGTGGACGAGAACTTGCAGAAGGCAATGGGCTGACGACGAGCTTACCAGCCGTTCCCGCCCTTGCCTTGTTGCACAGGCAAGGCTGTCCACCGGACGCAAGGGTTGCCAGCAGGGCGTTGATTGACGCATAGTAACATTATTGATCAGGTGGCGGAGGGTTTTGCAGCGCTGCTGGCGTGATGCCGGTGGCAGCGAGGGAGACGAAATTGTCGCGCCTCAATTATCTCTGTGAACGCGAGTGGGTGGTCTATACGATCGAAGAGGAGTTAGGAAAGCTGGAGCGCCTCAACCCTGCACGTGAGGCATTCAGCGAGGAGGAACTCAATGCTCTTCGCCAATCTCTTATTCGATTGAACCGATTCCTGAGCAATCTTGAAAGCGATGCTGACGACAAGCCGTTGCCGCACTGGTCACAGCGAAAGTCGCCCGGCACGCCCGCGAGTGATATCGACGGCAATGACAAGTCATCGGCAACTGCCTGACTGGCTTGTATGCGGCAGCGCGGTCGCAATCGCCCGAGTACACCGGACCGACACTCGTTTGGGATAAATGGCCATAGCGCCGCACGCTTGGCAAAGCGTAGCGTGCCCACCTTTCGCACCGGCCCCCGCCCAGGCTACGGTTTCGCCCCTGCCCGCCCCGCTCTGTGGCCGACAGGCGCCCGTTTAACCACTTGCAACCACCGTGCGTACTAGCTTGCATCGCCGCAGGGCTCCGGCCGCGGGTGCCGACAAAGAGCACCCGCAGTCGGAAAACAGCTTGCCTTGCGATGTCGGGCGCCCCGCCAAGCGCACCTGCCACCCCCAACACCGCGACACAGACGCTCCGGGCCCGGGCGCTGCTATTTCTTTTGCCACAGCATGCACCAGCCCTTGGGGCTGATGTAGCCATCGACGACCGTGCAAGAGTGGGGGTGGACGAAGAACTTGCAGCCCTGGCAGTCCTTGCCGTTCTTGGGATCGTCGCGATAGTGCGACAGCTTCTGCGACATTTTGCTCGCCTCGGCGGGACCGGCGGCCAACGCCACGAACGGGACCGCCGCGCCGATCAGCTTCAACGTGGTGCGCCGGTCCATCCGGCCAGCCGTGTTCTCTTTATTCATCGTTATCTCCGCAATGTTGTGTCAGCGGCCTTTTCCTTGCCGGATCATACGCTTGGCAGTTACCCGCCATTCGCTTCATCCATCAAGTCGCGTGTCGCCGGTGATTTCTTTCGATAGTGCCCTGCACCAAACGCGTGCAGCACGGATAGGACATCCGTGGCACGCTTGTGCTCCCGCTCTGTGGAACCGGCATTGATCGAAATCAATGTACAAGCACGAAACAATTGAGGTATTGAAAGCACAGGGATTGAGTTCGAACGCACTTTGTTCGACCGGGCGTCGATCTCTGGGCTGGGATTATTGCGACAGAGACGGATGCAACGGGTTTTGAACATGGTGCTGTCGACGCGTCTTCCAGAAGCTTGATATCTTTTCTTTACGGAAGCGTAAAGTTTTGACATCGTGCAATTGGCGTGACGGCAACTTACACGAACAATTACCCAATCGATCCGCAATGGTTCCCGCCTGACTGAATTCACCGGCAGTCTGCCCCATCAGCGACTTGCCGGAGGTTGAAGTGTTGCTTTTTGAGGGGGAACCATCGATGAAATTCAAACTTCATGACTTGACGTTGCGTCGACTTCGTATCGATGGCATCGGCAAGTTTTCACTCATGCTGCTGCCGCTTCTCGTCGCGCTGCTCGCCTTGACCGGCCGGCCCGACATGGCACAAGCGGTGCCCAGCTTTGCGCGCCAGACCGGCCAGCCCTGTTCGGCCTGTCACACATCCTTTCCGGAACTGACGCCGTTCGGGCGCCGATTCAAGCTCAGCGGCTATACGTTGGGCGGTTCTGCGCTGTTTTCCGGCTTCCCGCCGATCGCCGGCATGGCGATTGCGGGCTTCACTCACACTAAGAAGGACCAGACGGCGCCTCCGGCTCCCGGCTTCGACAAGAACAACAATTTCGAGGTGGACCAGGTCAGTGCTTTCTATGGCGGCACTATCGTTGGCGATCTCGGCGCCTTCGTGCAGGGCACCGTTGACGGCGTCGAGCGATCCGTCGCCCTCGACAACACCGACATCAGATATGCGCACACGACCAGCGCAATGGGGAGCGATGTCGTCCTCGGCCTCGACATCAACAACAACCCCACGGTGCAGGACGTCTGGAACACGACACCGGCCTGGGGTTGGCCGCAATTCGCCTCAGGGCTGGCGCCTGAGTTCGGGCCGCCGGAAACCGTGATCCAGGAAGGCCTGGCGGGCCAGGTGGCCGGGGTATCCGGCTACACCTTCTGGAACGACATGGTCTATGCCGAGGTGGGCGGTTATATCCCCATGGGCAAGAGCCTGCAGCGAACGCTCGGCACGCTGGGCGACAACAAGCTCACTTCACCGGCACCTTATGGTCGCCTCGCCATCGAGAACACGTGGGACAACGTGGATCTCATGGTCGGCGGCTTCGTCATGGGCGCCAACCTGCAGCCCGGGTACGTCGCCGGCTTCGGAACCGACAACTATGTCGACTTCGGCGCCGATGCCCAGTTGCAGTATGTGGGCGAGATGAACATCTTCACGTTGAAGGTCAGCAATATCTATGAGAGTCAGCACCTGCACTCGAGCTTCAATCAGGGCGCTTCCTCGAACGTCAACAACCATCTCGACGTCTTCAACGTGTCGGGCACCTGGGTCTACGACAAGGTCTACAGCCTGCAGGCCGGGTTCTCCAGCGTGTGGGGCAGCAAGGATACGCTGCTCTATGGCGACAGCGCCACTGGCAGTCCCAATGCCCAGTACGTCACGATCGATGCCTCATGGTCGCCGTTCATGGACGGCGGGCCCGATGCCTACAAGACCATGAATCTCCGCATGGGCGTCCAGTACACCCACTATTTCAAGCTGTTCGGCGCATCGTCCAATTTCGATGGAGCCGGCCACAACGCCAGCGACAACGATACGGTGTGGCTGTACTGCGTGACTGCCTTCTGACGGCGGCCACCGCGATCACGCGAAAAAACACCCGGCGGTCATCCCGCCGGGTGTTTTCGTTCGCGGCGCCGGCCCTTTCAGGCGGCCTGTGCGATCAGCGGCTTGAGCAGCGGATTGATGTCGGGCGATTCCTCGGCAATGAAGCGCAGGAGCTGGCGCTCGTTCTCCTGCATGCCGCCGGAGCGGTTGATGCGGCCGATCAGCCATTTCGCTTCATCGTCGGTGATGCGCTCGGCGCTGGTGATGTCGTCCTGCTGGTGCTTGAGGCGCTCGTCCCAGGTGGTGTCCTTGGAATAGGCCGCAAGGATGCCGCGCAGGCCCCCCGACAGGGCGCGGGTGAAGAAGTCGACCGTGCTCACCCGGTCATCGTCTTCCCACGTCTCCAGCCTGAGGGCGTCCTCGCGCGACGGCGGCGTGTAGCCCGAGGCCGCCATCAGGTAGTTGGCGATGGCCTTGACGAACAGGTCCGACCACGAGGGATGGTTGTCGGCATTGCCCACCGCGTCGTTGATGTCGAACAACAGATCGGCCTCGTCGCGCGTGATGGCGGAATGGCCTTCTCCCCCGAAGGCATAGAGCATGCGGCGCAGCAGGTCGACTTCGCCCGCCCCAATGCGGAACGGCAACAAATCGACACCGATGCGCGTGGGCCCGCTGCCGGTCAGGACGCCTTGCTTGACCTGCTCGAGCGCGAAACGGATCAGGATCCGCGGGCTGGTTTCGGCCTTGTCGAGGATATTCACCAGCAGCTCCAGCTCCGAGGAGGAACTCACCTTGCCCTGGCGGCTGATGCGGCGGATCAGCCAGTCGGCGTTGTCCTCGCTGACATAGCCGGACGGATCGACCTGGTTGACCGTATAGTCGGTGATTGCCTCGACGAAAAACGTCATCCACCCCGGCGACTGCTCGGGGCATTCGTCATTTAGGCGGAATAGCCATTCGGCTTCGTCCGCCTGGACCACGCCGTCGGGATAGACCTCCCGCCGCATGGCGAGCACGTCGTCATCGTTGATCCGGCGCGCCTTGAGCACGCGCTGCATAACATCCGGCATCGGTTGGGCCATGGCCTGGCGTCCCTTTCCCCAAAAGGCAATCGTGTGGGGGCCAAGGATAAAGGGCCGCCATTACCATTTGGCTAACGCTTCGGGCGGGCATTGACTCACGCCCCTCGTTGGCGATTGTGGCGCATCCATCCGTCTTTCGAGGTCCCCGATGACATCTCCCCACTGGCTCAAGACACCCTCCGGCCTCACGCGCGCGCGCGGCCTCGGCATCGCCTTCGACGGCGCGCCCGGCCCCTTCAACGCCATCACCGACGTCGAAGGCATCGAGGTGGGCTACGAGACCCTCATCCGCGGCGACGGCGAGCTGGTCGTCGGCAAGGGGCCGGTGAGGACCGGGGTCACCGCCATCTTGCCGCGCGGCCGCGACGGCGCCGATGTGCCGTGCGCCGCCGGGGCCTATTCGCTGAACGGCAACGGCGAGATGACGGGGCTTGCCTGGATCGAGGAGGCAGGCGAGCTGCAGACCCCGATCACCATCACCAACACCCATTCCTGTGGGGTGACCCGCGATGCCACCATCCGCTGGATGGTCGAGCGCGGCATCGGCATTGGGCAGGACTGGGGATTGCCTGTCGCAGCCGAAACCTATGACGGCTTTCTCAACGATATCAACGGATTCCACGTCAGCGTTGACTCAACTTTTCAAGCCCTCGACAGCGCCCGCGGCGGCCCCATCGAGATGGGGAGCATAGGCGGCGGCACCGGCATGATGACCTACGAGTTCAAGGGCGGCTCGGCCTCGGCCTCGCGCCTGGTGGAGGCAGCGGGCGGGCGCTACGTCATCGGCGCCTTCGTGCAGTCGAATTTCGGCCGCCGCCATGAGTTGACGGTGCGCGGGGTGCCGGTGGGCCGCATGCTGACGGGCGGCGAATTTCTCTCCAAGGGCGCCGGTTCCATCATCGCCGTTATCGCCACCGATGCCCCGCTGCTGGCGCATCAATTGAAGCGCCTGGCGCGGCGCGTGCCGCTGGGGCTCGCCCGCACCGGTTCTGTCGGCCACAACGGCTCGGGCGACATCTTTCTCGCCTTTTCCACCGCCAACCGCGAGGCCTTCGCTGCCCCGCCGGACAAGCCGGCCCGCCACGAGGCGCTCGCCAACGATTGCCTGGACCCGCTGTTTCAGGCCGTGGTCGAGGCGGTCGAGGAAGCCGTCATCGACGCCATGGTCGCCAACCGCTCGATGACCGGCATCAACGGGCAGGTTGTGCGGGCGTTGCCGCATGACGATCTGATGGCGGTCCTGAAGAGCCGCGCGGCGGTCTAATCTCCGCCCTGGTCCGGCAGCCTTCGCGGGTAGTCGTAGTGCTCGAAGTCGGCGGCAAAGCACTCGTGGGCGAGGCGCTCGGTTTCGGCATCGTAAAAGTCACCATAGGAAGGCAGATCGCTCCGAAGCACCCGCGATCGCCCGATCTGCATGTCCGCGGGCGCACGCCGCGACGAGAACGCGCCGACGGCGGTCTGATCGCCGCTGCTGATGTGGTGCACCGAGGACGAGAGTTCCTCCAGCGGCGCTTCGCGCAGGCCGTATTCGGTCTCCAGCCGCCTGATTTCGGGCACGAAATTCTCCAGCTTGATAACCCGCGAGATGAACGCTTCCTCGCCTGGCAGATATTGCCGGGCGACATGCCCGTTGATCTTCCCGACCGCCGTGCCCACCGCCGCCACGTGGCGCAGAAAATCGCGAAACGACAGGCGAAGCACCTCGCCATTCGGCCTGCCGGCCCGCTCCCGGATTGCCTGCACCAGGAGCCGTTCCCAGCCCGTGCCGCCCGATGAGTGGCCGGCGCCGCGGACCGTGTGCAAGAACGAGCTCACGGCCCGGTCATAGGGATTGCGTACCAGCTTGACAATCGGGCGTTCGCGGGTCTGCAACAACCGCAGGCTCTCGGCCGCATAGCCCTTCTGCCGCATCCAGACGTCGGTGCGGTATCTGTGTATCCACGCGGCGTATGCCAGCGCCTCTTCGAGCTTGCCGGTCTGGAAAAAGAACCACTTGGTGAACGAAGTGCATCCCGCTTTCGGGCTGAACAGCAGCGCCAGCGGGAAATCCGGCGCGTGCAGCGGCTGGCGCCCGGTCAGCAGAACCTGGGGCACCTCCTCATTGTCCTGGCGCCGCTTCAGACCGGCCAAAAAGCCCAATGCACTCTTCCTGCTCAACAACGCCCTGCAATCCCTTGAAGCAAACAACACTCGCCGCGCCAGCCGACTACATCCCGTTCACAAGCCATGCGGCCACAATTCCGGTCGCCCGCCAGCACCGCGGATTTTCGCTTCCCTTATTCGCTTCGGGCGGTGCGATCAATAGAACGCCGCAGGCGCACATCGCAACATCGCACCCAATTGCCGCGCCACGATGCGGCGCCTGGCATCCGCACGCTCCGACCGGCGCGCAGTTTACCGCGGCCAATGCCGTTTTGCGGACAATATCGTGCTCAAACTGGCGGAATCGCTTTGCGTGCCATGACAACTTGACACCATGGCCTGAACCGTCACAAGAAGCGTGCGCGTCGCCTGCCCCGGAACCTAGTGAATGCACCTTTGCACAATTCATATTGGGCTGCCCAAGTCCGGATCGACCAGCATTCAGGACACGATGGCGATCAACCGGGCAAAGCTCGCCGCCAGCGGTATCTATGTCCCCAACGCCGGCAAGGCCGCCCCCGCCCTGCCCCACCACGAGATCGCCCGGGAATTCCTCTTCCACAAGCGGCGACAGGGCCCAACGGGTACGCTCGACAAGCTGGCGGCCGAGTTGAAGGAGGCCGGCAATCCCGAGCACATCCTCATCTCCTCGGAGTTCTTCCAGGCGCAACTGCATAAACGGGACTATGTGGAGCTGCTGCGCGATACACTCGGCGGCATGGGATATCGCGTGCAACTCATCGGCTATCTGCGTCCGCAGGTGCCCTACATCGACTCGTTCTATTCGCAACAGAGCAAGAACCTTCTGAACACGCTCGATGTGAACGCATTCATCGACCTCGCGCTGAGGACGAAGCACTACAATTTCAGGCGGCTTCTGGTGGCGCGGTCGTGCATCGGCCGCCGCGCCGTCGACTTCCGCCCCTTCAACCGCGAGGCCCTGCGGCACGGCATCGTCGAGGATTTCCTGTCCGCCCTCGGCCTCGACCGCAGCGTCATCGAAACACTGGAGATCCCCGCGGCCAAGAATGTCAGGCCGGGCCCCAGGACGGTAGCGGCGTGCGTCGAGATCGCCCGCCGCCTGCACGACAGGTCCATTACCCTCGATTTCGACGACCGCAGCCTGGCAAGCCGCTCGATACTGAGGTTGAGCGACGAGCTGGGCTGGAACAAGTCGGGCTTTTCGGGCATCACCGCGGCCCAGGCCGAATTCATCCGCGAACGCTTTGCCAAGGGCGACGAAATTTTCTCGCAGGCCGTATGGGGCCGGCCGTGGAACGACGTCTTCGGCGAGGACTGCTGGACCCCAGCGCCGCTCAATATGTTCGACCGCGCCAGCGCGGACGCGCGCGAGGCCGGCGAGTTCGACAGGACCGTCGAACGCATCTGGCAGCGGCTCGAGAACGGCAAGGTGGAAGCGCTGGCGATGGATGCCGGCATAGCGGCCGGGGCCAGCCCCCTGCAGCGATGGGTCACGCGGCTGCGCGCATCCTCAGTGGGCCTGCGGTCGAAGCGCCTTAGCTAAACCCTGCCGCTGCTTCTTGCCCATGCACCGTTCAGCTTGACACGATGGCGCGATGCTTCAAAACAGGCACTCGCGCCGCCTCAACCGGAAAGCTGAATGCGTCTGTGCACACTTCATATCGGCCTGCCCAAGGCCGGATCGAGCAGCATTCAGGATGCAATGGCCGTCAATCGGCCGCGGCTCGCCGCCAACGGCATCTACATTCCCGCAGCCGCTGAGGCCACCCCCACGCTGCAGCACCACATTGTCGCCATGCAGCTGGTCGGACGCCACCTGAAGCCCGCACCGACGAGCCCGCTCGGCAAACTCGCAACCGAACTGCGGCGTGCCGGGTATCCCGAGCACATCCTCATGTCGTCGGAGTTCTTCCAGGCGGTGCTTCGCAGGCAGGCCTATGTGGAGCGGCTGCGCGACACGTTTGGCGCCATGGGATACCGTGTGCGGCTCATCGGCTACCTGCGGCCGCAAGTGCCCTTCATCGATTTAGCCTATTCCCAGCAAAGCAAGGCGCTGCAGAACACGCTCGATGTCGAGGACTTCATCGCCCAGGCGCTCGACAACCCAAGCTACGATTTCAGGCGGCTCCTGGCGGCGGGCGCGGACACCGACGGCGTCGATATCGAATTCCGCGCCTTCAACCGCGCGGTGCTGGAACGCGGCGTGGTTCAGGATTTCCTGCTTGCGCTGGGTCTCGATGCCGCCACCGTCGCCACCATGAAGCTCCCGCCGCCACGCAATGTGAGGCCGGGACCGAAGACCGTGGCAGCCTGTATCGAGATTGCCCGCCGACTCGCCGCCGATGCCGTCGAGCTCGACCGCGATGCCCGGTCCATCGCCAGCCGCGCAGTGCTCAAGCTGGGCGACCGGCAGGGCTGGAACGCCAGCAGCTTTTCAGGCATCTCCGCGACCCAGGCGGAACGGATCCGCAAGCGCTTTGCCGGGGACAACGACGTTTTCTCCAATACCGTTTGGTCGAAGCCATGGAACGAGGTCTTCGGCGAGGACTGCTGGTGCCCGGCGCCGTTGAACATGTTCGACCGGGCTGGCGCCAATGCGCAAGAACTGGTCGCGTTCGACGCAACCGTCGAATGCGTCTGGCGACTGCTCAGGGACGGCAAGCTGGATGCGCTGGCCGCGAAGGCAGGACTGTCGGGCCCATTCTCCCCCGTCGTGCGCTGGGTCAGGCGACTCCGAGCTTCTTCTGCAGGCTGGAGGACGAGGTGGTATATTGGAACATCAGCCGCTCGCCGGGATTGATGTAGTGGAAAGCCTGCTGCGCCATGAGCGCTGCCTCGTGGAAGCCCGACAGGATGAGCTTGAGCTTGCCCGCATAGGTGTTGATGTCGCCGATGGCGAAGATGCCGGGAACCGAGCTCTCGAATTTCGCCGTATCCACCGGAATGAGATTGTTTTCGAGGTTGAGCCCCCAGTCCGCCACCGGTCCCAGCTTCATGGTGAGGCCGAAGAAGGGTAGAAGCGTATCGCACTTGATGGCGAACGCGCCCTCCGGGCCCTTGATCTTCGCTCCTGACAGCATCCCGTTCTCGCCTTCGAGCCCCGTCACCTGGCCGAGTTTCATGCTCATGGCGCCATCTTCGACCAGCTTTCGCATCTTGTTGACGCTATCGGGCGCGGCGCGGAATTCACTGCGCCGATGCAGGAGCGTCATGGACTTCGCCAGCGGCTGCAGGTTCAGCGTCCAGTCGAGAGCGCTGTCCCCGCCGCCCACCACCAGGATGTCCTTGCCGCGAAAATCCTCCATCTTGCGCACCGAATAGAACACGCTCGTGCCCTCATAGGCATCGATGCCCGGGATCGGCGGCTTTTTCGGCTGGAAGCTGCCGCCGCCGGCCGCGATGACCACGATTTTCGCATGGAACACCAGCCCGCCGTCGGTCTCGATGACGAAATCATTGTCACCGCGCTTGGTGAGCCCCGCCACCATCTGGTTGAAGTGAAAGCCGGCATTGAACGGCTTGATCTGCTCCAGCAGCCGGTCGGTCAGCTCCTGGCCGGAGACGATGGGCAGGCCCGGAATGTCGTAGATGGGCTTTTCCGGATAGAGCTCGGCGCACTGGCCGCCCGGCCGGTCGAGAATGTCGATGACTTGCGCCTTGATGTCGAGCAATCCGAGCTCGAACACGGCGAAAAGTCCGATGGGTCCGGCACCGATGATCACGGCATCGGTGCTGATTGCCTCCTGGCTCATAGCGGCAACTCCATTTGAGAAATCAAAGAGGCACGGGCGCCCGCAGGCGCTGGCAACGATTGGGCGGGGTCAGAACTGCTTTTCCGGCACCTTGACGGTCAGCCCGTCGAGCGCGTCGGTGACCTTGATCTGGCACGACAGGCGCGAAGTGTCGCGCACGTCGAAGGCGAAGTCGAGCATGTCTTCTTCCATCTCCGAGCGCTCGCCCACCGTCTCCAGCCAGTCCGGCTCCACATAGACATGACAGGTGGCGCAGGCGCAGGCCCCGCCGCAATCGGCATCGATGCCGGGCACCATGTTCTTGACCGCGGCCTCCATGACCGACATGCCGTTCTTGGCATCGACCTCGTGGCGGCTACCGTCGTGCTCGATAAAGGTAATTTTGGCCATATCCTTCAAACCATCGAAAATTCAGGAGCTGAGCGGCCTTCAACGCCATGGCGGCCGTGAGACCGGCCGCCGGTTCAAGACCAGCCGCGCGCTTCTTAGTGGATTGTTAGTGCAAAAACAATGCGCCAGTGCGCCCGGTGATCCGCCGGAAAGCGCATCATGCCGGATCGATCATGCCATGAGCTCGCAGATAACCCGTTCGCAAGCCTCGATCTCGTCTTCGAGACAGGCCAAATGGTGCGCCTTTTTATCCGCGCTGGCCTCGAAGCCGAGGCTTTCCAGTCCCGCCGCTGCATCCGCCACCCGGCCGGCGCCCAGCGCCAGCGCCGCCCCTTTGAGCGTGTGGGCGGAAAATTTCCAGTCCTCGCGCGACCTCGCCTGCCGCAACCCGGTGAGATGTTCGCGCATCTGCACCTGGAAGAGGCCGAGCAGTTCACGCTCGAGGCCGGGGCTGTCCATGGTGTAGCCGCGCAAGTGATGGAGATCGAGCACCAGGCTGCCGCCGGCCCCGTCCATCTGCATCTCGGTATTCCAATGTCGCGTGGCGGTCATGCATTCATCCTTCACCCCTGGCGGCGCCGATCCTTGTCCTTTGATAGTTCCGACCGGGTAAATTTGAACTCTTCTCGACCAGCGTGGTGAAGCGGTCGCCAACGCGGTTGATTCAATCGCAGCCACAATTTTAACCAAACTTTCACTTTTACAGGGGAAGCGGGCCGACGGCGGTTCATGCTGGCCAAAAGATGGGCTAGGATTTACGGTCTGTGGTAAAGGGTGAGGAGGAGGCCAACCCGCATCCCTGTCCTGCAGCCGTGCCGGCTTCAAGAAGACCTGAAGTCACGGAAAATCGGCGGGATTTCGGGATTTGCGCTATCAACCGCTTGAGCGGTAAGGCGCTTTCAGGGTTGGCCAAGTCCACGACCGAAACGACGGACAGAGCCGCTCACGCCGAACGGATGGAAAATCCGGCGGCAGGCGGCGAGGCGTTAGCAGAGTACGGGGTACAGGCGTCATGGCCAACAAAATCAACTCCCCCAAGCAGGCGGATCGCCCCAACGGGCGCGAAGCTGAGCCCGTCGAGCGCGGCGCGAAGGCACAGCACGAGGATCAGCACCGGCGGCAGAAGGCCCTGCGCGCCAGGCCCGCCAACGAGAACGAGCCGGGCACCGCATCGCTGCTGACCCGCTTGCGCAAGCGCCCCTCTTCGGCCCCCTACTGGATTGCCTTCCTGATCACCCTCGTCTGGGTGATGGTGTGGGCGGCGACCTATCTGCCGCAGCTCGCCACCGGCACGGCCAGCCTGCCGCAACTTGCCAACACCGCCATGTTCCTTCTCCTGCCGGTGGCGCTCGTGTGGTCCGCGACCTATTTGCTCTACCGCGCCCAGCAGATGCGGCAGGTCTCCGAGGCGCTGGTGCATGCCGCCTTGCGCCTGTTGCGCCCGCAGGAAGTGGCGAGCGAAGGGCTGATGTCGGTTGCCCAGACGGTGCGCTATGAGGTCGACAACCTGGTCGGCGGCATCGAGCACGCCATCCAGCGCGCCGGCGAGCTTGAAACCGTCGTGCACCGCGAGATCGCCAACATGGAGCGTGCCTTCGGCGCCAACGAGGACCGCATCCGCAATCTGCTCAACGGCATGCAGAACCAGCGCACCGCGCTGCAGGAGGCAGGCGAAATCCTGTCGACCCAGACCAATCCCCTCCTGTCGCGGCTCGAGCAGAACACCGGTGAGCTGGGCTCGCTGGTCGACACCGCCTCTTCGACCCTCGCCACGCTCGATTCCGGTCTCAAGGCCTCGACCATCGACCTCACCCAGACCATCGAGGAGTTCACCAGCCGCACCGCCAACGCCAACAACGAGCTTGGCGATCAGACGGCGCGCATGGACCAGATGTCGGGCCTGCTGATGAACGAGATGCGCGCCTTCTCCCAGACGCTGGGATCGCAGATCGAAACGCTGCAGACATCGGCGCACGCCCTCAGTGCCGGCTCCGGCCAGTTCCAGCACGACGTGCGCGAGATGGAGCAGCGCGTCATCGAGAGCCTGCGGGAAAGCTCCGGCGAGCTCGGCACCGTCAACTCCGAGGTGACGCGTACCGTCGAACACCTGACCTCCACCGTCAGCGATCAGTTGCGCTCCACTTCCAGCCAGTTCGCCGAGCTCTTGAGCTCAACCGGCGAGAACATTTCTTACCATCTGAAGTCGACCTCGTCGGAGGTCGCCCAGCAGATGGAGAAGTCGGGCATCGACGTCTCCCAGAGAATCGAGCATTCCGGCGTTGCATTGACCGACAAGCTCCTGTCGGTCTCCGGCGAATTCGTGCAACACGTGGCCCAGGCCCGCGACGAGCTCTACAATTATCTCGATCGCGCCTCCGCCAACATGACCGGCAAGCTGGAAGACGTGAGTTCGGCCCTGTTCGCACGCGTCGAGGCCGCCACCGGCGACATGACGACACGTCTGGAGGACACCTCCGGCATCCTGTTCAACCGGGTGGCCGAGGCCACCACCCAGATGTCGGCCCATATCGATGCATCGACCGAGAGGCTGGCCGGAAACGTCAACTCCACCTCGTCGAAGATGGTGGGGCGGCTGGAGACGGCGACCTCGCGCCTGTCGGAGCTTCTCGATGTCGCATCGAGCCAGATGACCTCGCGCCTGGAAGCGACAACGACCCAGCTCGCCGGACGCCTCGATTCCACCTCCAGCGAGCTCGCCAACCAGCTCGATGTCACCTCCGGCGATATTTTCGCCCGCCTGTCGAGCATCTCCGAGGACATTGCCGGGCGCATCGACACCAGCTCCAGCGAGCTGACCGAGCGGCTGATCACCACCTCGGGCGACGTGGCCGAGCGACTTAAATCCACCTCCGCCGAGCTTACGGGACGCCTGGAGGGCGTTTCCGGCGCCATCGCCGAGCAGCTCGGGACCACCTCCGTCGAGTTGACGGAACGCCTGGAGGGTGTCTCCGGCACCATCGCCGAGCGGCTCGAAACCACCTCCGTCGAACTCACGGGACGCCTGGAGGGCGTTTCCGGCGCCATCGCCGAGCAGCTCGGGACCACCTCCGTCGAGTTGACGGGGCGCCTGGAGGGCGTCTCAGGCAACATCGCCGAGCGGCTCGAAACCACTTCCGTCGAGCTGACGGGGCAGCTCGAGGGCGTTTCCGGCGCCATCGCCGAGCGGCTCGAAACGGCTTCGGGCGAGATCAGCGGCCGCATGGAAGTCGCGTCCGGCAACATCGCCGCGCACCTGGAGACCGCCTCCGACGAGCTGGCCTCGCGCCTCGACACCTCCTCGAGCCAGATCACCACGCGCCTCTCGGCGACCTCGAGCGAGTTGACCGGGCGGCTGGAGCATTCCTCCGCCGAGATCGCCCAGCGTCTGGAGTCGACCTCCGACGACCTGGCCTCGCGCCTCGATACCTCCTCGGCCCAGATCACCGCGCGCCTCTCGGCGACCTCGGGCGAGCTGACCGGGCGGCTGGAGCACTCCTCCGCCGAGATCGCCCAGCGTCTGGAATCCACCTCCGGCGACCTTGCCTCGCTTCTCGATACCTCGACGATCCAGATCACCGATCGCCTGTCGAGCACATCGAACGAGCTAACCAACCGGCTGGAGGACTCCTCTAGCGAAATCGCGCAGCGCCTTTCGGTGACGTCGACCGAGCTGACCGACCGGCTCTCCTTTACGTCCGGCGAGATTGCCGGCCGGCTGGAAGCCACCTCCGACGAACTCGCCACGCGGCTGGATTCGTCATCTGCCCAGATCACCGAGCGCCTGTCGGCGACCTCCGGCGAGCTGACCGACCGCCTGGAGCAGTCCTCCGGCGAGATTGCCCAGCGCCTGGAATCGACCTCCGAGCAGGTCGCGACCCGCCTCGATGCCTCATCCATCCGCATCACCGAGCGTTTGTCGAAGACCTCCAGCGAGGTCGCCGACCGGCTCGATCATTCGGGCCAGGAGATGCTCGACCGGCTGGACGGGACCACGGTGCAGATCACCCAGTATTTCGACAGCGCCACCGGCGATCTCACCAATCGCCTGGCCGACACCGCCACGCGCCTGATCGACCAGATCGACGAGGCATCGGGCGGCATGGCCATCCGCCTCGACGACACCACGTCCAAGCTCGCCGGCCAGCTCGACAAGGCCTCTGGCGACATGACGACGCGGTTGTCGGACACCGCCTCCAAGATCACCGGCCAGCTTGGTAGTGCCTCCGAGGAACTGACCGGCCGCCTGGTCGAGGCCGCCGGTGAGATCACCGACAAGCTGGACCACGCTTCGGGCGAAATGACCGGCCGCCTCGATTCCACCACCACGCGGCTCACAAGCGATCTGCAGCGCACCTCTGATGCCCTGACGACACAGCTCTCGACCTCCACCGCCAGCATGAACGATCGCCTGGAGGGGGCGAGCGCCGAGCTCATCAACCGACTGGAGACCACCTCCACCGGCCTGACCAGCCGTCTCACCACCGTGTCCGACGACCTGACCGGTGAGTTGCAGCGGGCATCGACAGCCTTGTCCCACCATCTGGACGAGACCACCGCCCGGCTTTCCGATGAACTCGACACCACCGCCAACAAGCTCATCGACCGCCTCGACAGCACATCGAGCGGCGTCACCGCGCGCCTCGGCGACGTCTCCGGCGTCATGACCACCTCGCTGGACGAGACCATCAAGCGGCTGGACGGCCATCTCGACAAGACCAATGCCGCCGTGGCCGAGCGCTTCAAGTCGACCTCGCTCCAGCTCACCAAGACGCTGGACGAGGCGGGCGAAGCCATGTTTATGCGCCTCGACACGACCTCCAAGGACATGGGCCGCCGCTTCGATGAGGCCACATCGCTTCTCGACAAGGTCACCGTCGACGTCTCGACCCGCTTCGAGGGATCGGGGGAGCGTTTCGCCGGCCTGCTGGAGAGCGAGAGCAACCGCATCATGGCCGAGCTCGGCAATGCCAGCGCCGCCTTCTCCGACGGCCTGGAGGAGAGCACTCGCCTGATCACCGGCCGCTTCGAGCAGACCACCGGGGCGCTGGGTGAGCGCATCGACACGACCTCCAAGGACATGGGCCGCCGCTTCGATGAGGCCACATCGCTTCTCGACAAGGTCACCGCCGACGTCTCGACCCGCTTCGAGGGATCGGGGGAGCGTTTCGCCGGCCTGCTGGAGAGCGAGAGCAACCGCATCATGGCCGAGCTCGGCAATGCCAGCGCCGCCTTCTCCGACGGCCTGGAGGAGAGCACTCGCCTGATCACCGGTCGCTTCGAGCAGACCACAGGGGCGCTGGGTGAGCGCATCGACCGGGCCGCCGAGGAGATGGAAACCAGCACCGGCCAGACCTCGCGCCGCCTCGACGAGGCGGGCCACAAGTTCGCCGATCACGTCGCCAGGGCCAACAGCTTCCTCGGCGAGAAGCTAGGCGAAGCCGCCGGCGAACTGGACGAGAAGCTGGAGGATATTTCCCTCAAACTCACCGGCCGCCTGGAAGGCACCTCGGCCAAGGTGTCGGTGCGCCTCGCCGATGCCTCGAGCGCGGTGGAGCGTTCCGTCGACCGCTTTAACACCGAGGTGGAAAAGGTTCTCACCAACCGCGAGGACATTCTCTCCGGCGTGGTGGAAATGCTCGCCAGCCGGTCGGAAGACCTCAATTCGATGATGCGCAATTATGTGACGCTGGTCGAAGAGGCACTCAACCGCACCCACTCCCGCTCGGAAGAGCTTGCCCGCATCATCTCCTCCCAGACCACTGCGGCGGCCGACAGCCTGCAGGGCGAGATCCGCAAGCTGGAGGAGGTCTCCGACAGGCAGATCGCCGAGATCGCCCACACCCTGCGCGAGCAGCACGAGAAGGTCGCCTCTTCGCTGGCCGAAATGCTGGCCAAGTCCACCGGCGAGTTCGGGGCCACCGCGCGCGAGATGCGCACCTCGGCCCAGGAGGTGGTCAAGGACATCGACTTCGCCCGTGGCGAACTCAAGCGCGCCATTCTCGAGCTGCCCGACGAGACCCGCGCCAACGCCGATGCCATGCGCCGCGTGGTGGCCGACCAGATCACCGCCTTGAGCGCCCTCGCTGATGTGGTCAAGCGCCAGTCGGGCCTTGCCAGCTTCTCCGGACCCGGCATCTACCTGCCTCCCGATGATCGAGGATCATCGCCGGGAAAAACTGAGGGCGCCCCGTCCGCTGCTCCCCAGAATGGGACGCAGGGCGCCCGCGGAAAGGAAGCCGGGAGCAAGGGCGGCAACGGCGAGATCCGCGGTCGCCAGATCGATCAGCTGATCGCCACCCCCTCGCCGCGAGGCAGCGCCGATCTCGCACCGCAACTGGCCGCAAGCGCGGACGGCAAGGCTCGGCCCGGCGGGCTTCCGACGCAGACCCAGCAACTGGTCGACAAGCTGAATGCCGCCTCGCGCGCGCTTGTCGAAGCGGTCGAAGGCAAGCTGCCGGGCGATCTCGAAAAGCGCTACACCGCCGGCGAGGAGCATGTCTTTGCCCAGCGCCTTTACCAGATGCGCGACAACCGGCTGAAAAAGGATGTGTCGCGGCGCTTTCGCAGCGAGCGGCAAGTGGCCAAACAGGTCAACACTTTCCTGCGCCTGTTCGAGAACCTGCTCGACACGGTGGCGGATGCCCCGCGCGGCAACGAGATGATCGATGCCTGCCTCGCCTCGGAAAGCGGCAAGGTCTATATCGCGCTCGCCCAGATCACCGGCCGCCTGGTATCGGCCTGAGGCGCCGGACCACGAGAGCTTCCTCTTGAACGCCACGCCGGGCCTGTGCTCAATAGCGCCTTCCCGTGACCTTTCCGCGAGAGCCCCATGGAAATCGCCAAGCCCTACCTTCTGTTCCTCGGCGACGTCGCTGACGACCTTGCCGCCAAGACCGCCCATGGCATCGTCGACTGGCGCCCTGACTGGTGTATCGGCCAGCTTCGCATCGATGACTGCAAGGCCGATTGCGGCCTTGACGACATCACCATCCCCGAGGCCTTGAAACGCGGCGCGAAAACCATGGTGGTGGGCGTCGTCAATGCCGGAGGCGTCCTGCCCGATCACTGGATCGAGGTGATCATCGAAGCCCTCGATGCCGGCCTTGATGTCGCCACCGGCCTGCACAAGCGCCTGGGCTCCGTCCCCGCCATCGCCGAGGCCGCCGCCCGCAGCGGGCGCAAGCTGCATGACGTGCGCTATTCGGATATCGCTCTTGCCACCGGCAAGGGCACAAAGCGCCCCGGCCTCAGGCTCATAACCGTCGGCACCGACTGTTCGGTGGGCAAGAAATACGCAGCCCTGGCGCTTGAGCAGGAGATGACGAAGCGCGGCCTCAAGGCCGATTTCCGCGCCAGCGGCCAGACCGGCGTATTCATCTCCGGGCGCGGCATCGCCATCGACGCAGTGGTCGCCGACTTCATCTCCGGGGCGGCAGAATGGCTGTCGCCGGCGAACGATCCCGACCACTGGGACGTGATCGAAGGCCAGGGCTCGCTGTTCCATCCCTCCTTCGCCGGGGTGACGCTGGGCCTTCTGCATGGCGCCCAGCCCGATGCCTTCGTCGTCTGCCACGAGCCAACGCGCACCAATATGCGCGGGGTAAAACACCCCCTGCCTTCCATCGCCGAGGTGATCGAGCGCACCGTCCTTGAGGGCCGCCTCACCAATCCGGCCATCGCCCCCATCGGCATCGCCATCAACACCGAGGCGCTTGATGATCGGGCAGCAAAAGCTTGCCTCGAAGCGGCCGCCGCCGAGCACGGGCTGCCGGCCGTCGATCCCATGCGCACAGGCGTCGGTGCCATCATCGATGAGCTGCAGCGGCGCTATCCATGAGGCTCACAGTCGCCCATGAGAGCTTTCCCATCGCCGGGTCCTTCACCATCTCACGCGGCTCGAAGACCTCAGCCGAGGTGATCGTCGTCACCCTTGAGGACGACGGCGCGACCGGCCGTGGCGAAGGCCTGCCCTATCCGCGCTATGACGAGACGGTTGAAGGCTGCATAGCCGCCATCGAGGCCGCAAGCCCCGCCATCGAGGCCGGCATCTCGCGCGCCGATGTCGCCCGCCTGGTTGCCCCGAGAGCCGCCCGCAACGCCCTCGACTGTACCTTGTGGGATCTTGAGGCCAAGCGCAGCCGAACGCCTGTATGGCAACTGGCGGGCCTTGGAGAGCCGCGCCCGCTTGTCACCGCCTACACCATCAGCTTCGGCGCCCCCGAAGCGATGGCAGCCGCTGCCGCCAAGGCCGCCTCGCGCCCTCTCCTCAAGCTCAAGCTGGGCGGATCGGGCGACATCGAGCGCTTGGAGGCGGTGCGCCGGGCGGCGCCCCAGGCGCGCCTCATCGTCGACGGCAACGAGGGTTGCTCACCCGAAACCCTCGGCGATCTCATGGCCGCCGCCCACCGTCTCGGCGTCGAGCTCATCGAGCAGCCGCTGCCGGCGGGCGATGATGAGGCCCTGCGAGGCCTCAAGCATCGCCTCGTGCCCATCTGCGCCGATGAGGCCGCTCACGATGCCGAAAGCCTGCCCGCGCTCATCGGCAAATACGACGCCGTCAACATCAAGCTCGACAAGACCGGCGGCCTCACCGGGGCGCTTGAGCTGGCGCGGGCGGCGGACAAGGCCGGCTTTACCCTGATGACCGGCTGCATGCTGGCCTCATCGCTCTCCATGGCGCCCGCCATGTTGGTGGGCCAGCTCAGCCAGGTGGTGGACCTCGATGCCCCCCTCCTGCTCGCCCGTGACCGCGCCCCCGGCATCCGCTACGACGGCAGCCTCATGTACCCGCCGCCGCCCGAATTGTGGGGATAGAGGGCCTTTCCAAGGAGGTCAGGCATGCGCCAGAGAGGCGTTCATCACGTCGAATTTTCCGTCCTCGACTACGACGCCTCGGTTGCGTTCTACGACAAGATGTTCGGCTGGCTCGGCTGCAAGAGTTTCTGGACCCTCGATCTCGGCTACCACTCCACCTACTACATGGCGCGCTTTCCCCTGCCCCACAGCTATGTCGGCATCCAGTCGGCGAAAACGGGTGAAAAGCTCGACCACGCGGCGCGGGCAACCGGCGTCCACCACATCGCCCTGTGGGCCAGAAACCGCAAGGAGGTGGACGCCTTCCACCGCGAATTCCTCATCTCCAACGCCATCCCCGTCACCGAGGTTCCGGCCGAATACACCATCTATGCGCCCGGCTATTACGCCGTCTTCTTCGACGATCCCATCAACGGCATCCACTGGGAAATTGCCCACACCCCGTTCCTGCCCTCGCCGGCCAGCTATCTCAGATGGCTGCACGCCCTGAAGGATGCCGCCCGCCAGCACCCCGAATGGAAGCGCTCAGCGATGCGCGAGGCCATGCGCGACCTGCCGCCGAGGGGGAGCTGACACACGCCGCGGTGTGGAAGTCGCTGCGCTGCGATTAAATCAATTTACCCACTCTTCAACACAAACCATTGATCCGCATAACTTTATAAGTTCGCCCTTGGTTTGAGGTCAGCGCGAGGGGAAAACGGCCATACACGCAACGGTAGCGCCTGCCGCGGCGGCTAACCAAACGCTAACCAGTTTCCTCAATAATTGCCTTCGATGCAGGACGGCGCGTCCTCACCGAGCGACTGCGCCTGATTTCCTGCGATGTCTGTGGGTTGAGGCACAAAGTGACTGAGAACAACGAGTACGATTTCGAGGCCATCGAGGCGGCTGTCCTGGAAACCGAGCGAGGCCGCTGGTTCCTTGCCGAACTGGCCCGCCGCCAGAAGAATGTCGACACCGAGGCGCTGCTCAAGGCCATCCACAAGCTGGAGGCCGTCATCAGCGAACAGCGCCCGCCGGTCGGCAACGAGGCTCTCGGCCGGGAACTCTCGGCCATGGCCCGGGCGCTCAAGGCCACCGAGGCCGACATGCGCAGCGTCTCCAGCGACCGGCTGGCCGACGGCGGTGCCGTGCCCGAGGGCAGGACGGTGTTCGAGGATGTGAGCGCGCGCGCCAAAAATCTTGCCGCCGGGCTCAATGCCACGACCGAGGCACTGAAATCCGCCAGCGACGACCTCAAGCAGGATTCCGCCGTCGGCGAGCGCATCGCCGGCATCGACGACGACCTCTCGCGGCTCGCCGAACACAACCTCACCCATGAGGTGCTCAACCAGCGCATCGCCAAGGCGATGGACCTGATCACTCATCTGCAGCAGCGCATCCACGCGAGCCTGGATCGTGGCGACGAGCCACAAGAGCAAGTGAGCGCGGAAAGCGCAGCCCCCGACGAGGCGCTGAACGCCGGCGAGATCAGCTATTTCGACGCCGACCGGGAACTGTTCGCACCGCCCGAAGCCACGCCCGCCCCGGTGCCCGAGCTAGCCGCCGACGATCCGGAGAATGCGCCGCATCTGGCCGACATGCTCGAAGACGTCCTTGCCGGCATGCAGCTTGGGGGCAATGCGGCCCCGGCAGCGGCCGAAGCCACCCAAGCGTCTGAAAGGGACGAAGCGCCGACCGCTGAGCCATCATCGCCTGCACCGCCCGCCGTCGAAACCGCAGAGGCCCCGGCGAAGGCCGTAGCCCCAAAGACACCGCGCGTGATCATCGTGCGCGAAGCTCCGTCCGCTGCACCCTCACCTGCCGATGAGTGCAAAGCCGAAGCAGCAAGTCCCAGCCAGCCTGCCGCCCCTGAACAAGCGCAGGCAGCGGCTGCGGAAGTGCCGCAGGCGCCTTCCGCCGCGCAACCGGATCAGCCTGCGCCTGCCTCCACGGCCGAAGCCGAGCCGGGTCCCGAAGCCATCATGAAGATGTTCGCCGATGCCGCCGCCAAGCACGGCATGCAACCGGTCGCACCGCCTTGCCGCGACAATGAGGCCGAGGCAGCTTCCGCCGACAAGGAGGTGAAGGCGGCCCCCCTGGAGTCCATGGCACCGGGCCCCGAGGAACGCCGCCGCATCGTCGTCATCCGCCGCGGTTCATCCGCCGATACCACGATTCCGCTGGAGGAGCCGGAGAGCGGCGGCGCCGGAGCGAAGGCGTGATAGCGCAGCCGCCGTCCATCCGCTAAAGCCGGTCGATCGGCATCTTCAGGTAGACCGTCCCGTTGTCTTCGGCCGGCGGCATGCGCCCGGCACGCATGTTGACCTGGATGGCGGGCACGATGAGCCGCGGCATCGACAAGGTCTTGTCGCGCGCCTCGCGCATGGCCACGAACTCGTCCTCGCTGACGCCGTCATGCACATGCACGTTGCGCGCCCGCTCTTCGGCGACCGTGGTTTCCCAGGCAAAACTGTCGCGCCCCGGCGCCTTGTAGTCGTGGCACATGAACAGGCGCGTTTGCGCCGGCAGCGCCAGCACCCGCTTGATCGAGTGGTAGAGTTGGCGCGCGCTGCCGCCGGGAAAATCCGCGCGCGCGGTGCCGTAATCGGGCATGAACAAGGTATCGCCGACGAACGCCGCATCGCCGATCACATAGGTCATGCAGGCCGGCGTATGACCTGGCGTATGCAGCACGGCCACCGGCAGCGAACCGATGGCGAACTCATCGCCATTCTTGAACAGCCTGTCAAACTGGCTGCCATCGCGCTCGAACTCGGTGCCGGCATTGAAAATCTTGCCGAATGTATCCTGCACCAGGATGATATTGGCGCCGATCCCCAGCTTGCCGCCGAGCTTTTCCTGGATATAGGGCGCCGCCGACAGGTGGTCGGCATGCACATGGGTTTCCAGCACCCATTCGCAGGCGAGCCCTTCAGCCTTGACGAAAGCGATCATCGCATCGGCCGCCCGGAAAGACGTGCGCCCCGCCGCGACATCGAAGTCGAGCACCGAATCGATCACCGCCGCCGCCTTTGTGGCCGGGTCCCACACAACGTAGCTGGCGGTGTTGGTGGGCTCGTCGAAAAACCCCTTGATCTCTGGGCGATGCGGCATCGTTTTCTCCTTCACAACGGCGGGCCCGGCCTCAATCGGCGCATGCGCTCTCGAGCGGCCTGTCATATAGCTGATCGACTATACAATGCCGCTTCACGCCCTGTCATCCTGGCACGCTTGCCGCACCGTCGCGGAAGGCTGCGGCAGATCTTGAGGGCAAACCGGGCGGAAAAAGAAAAACGCGGGGTCGCCCGAAAGCCACCCCGCGCTTTTCTGCCTCGATCCGATTGCGCGGCCAACCATCATCCTTGTGAGACAAGGGCCAAGGCCGGCGCCGCCGTGTTCGGGCAGCGCACACCTGCCAGCACCACGTCCCGTCGCCAGGACACCAGAGCAGACAGTCGGGCCGGTTTCCTGAGGCTTCCCAACTGATCCCTTCTGACCTGTGCCGCCCTGCCCCGAAGGACCGGCCTGCACTGCCTGAAGCAACTGGTTGGACCACCCTGGTCCGTTTCCGCAACCCCCTGGAGGGTTTGTGCAAGGTTGATGTTGCCCCGTTCCACCGCGCTTGTCTCGCGCTGCGTCAACTTATCCACACGGCATCCACAACAATCGTGTCGTGCTCTCGCCGGAGCCTGCCCTCAAAGTATGAAGTCGCCATCGGTGAGAGCCGGGGCACCGGTCACTGCGATCTGGAAGTCGCCCAAGCCGACCACAGAGCCGGTGACGATGCCGACCGAGGCCGTCTGCACATAGCGCAATTCGCCGGGAGTGCCGGAAAAGTGCGCCGTGCCGATGAACGTGAAGGCATCGTCGCTGCCGCCGGGGATGGCATCGATGCTCGACAGGTCGATCTTGTCGGCGCCTTGCGAAAAGTCGGCGATCTTGTCGCGCTGGCTTCCCAGCCCGGTGTCGTTGAACGAATTGAAGTCGAAGCGATCATTGCCGTCGCCGCCGAACATGACGTCGCGGCCCTTGCCGCCGACGAGGTGATCATTGCCGCCGCCACCGCGCAGGAGGTCCCTGCCGCCGCTACCGATGAGATGGTCGTTCCCGTTCCCGCCGTTGAGGACATCTGCACCAGTGCCGCCGAACAACCGGTCGTTTCCGGCCCCTCCGTTCAGCGTATCGTTGCCGTTATTGCCCAACAGGCGGTTGGCAGCGCCGTTCCCGCTCAGATTGTCGTCGCCCGAAGACCCGGAAACGTTCTGAATATGTGAAAGCACATCGCCCTGTGCATCTCCGCCGCTGCCCGTCCCGGACCCGAGGGCGACGGTCACCGCCCCGGCCGAGCCGGAGTAATCGGCGGTATCATGGCCCGGACCGCCATTGAGGGTGTCGGCGCCGGCGCCACCTGCAAGGTTGTCGTTGCCGGCCCCGCCCAAAAGCTTGTCGTTGCCGTCGCCGCCATCGAGCGTGTCGTTCGCCTCTCCGCCGATGAGCCTGTCGCTGCCGCCGCCACCCGACACGAGATCGTTGCCGCTGCTGCCATCGAGCACGTTGTGCTTGCCGTTGCCGCTAAGCGTATCGTCACCCGAAGACCCGGTCACATTCTCGATATGCGAAAGCACATCGCCCTCGGCATAGCCGCCGGCCGCGGTGCCCGCTGCTAGGTCGACGTTCACCGCGCCGAAGGACGGGGAATAGTCTGCGGTATCGCCCCCTGGCCCGCCATCGAGGTGATCCGCGTCGGGGCTGCCGACAAGGATGTCTCTGCCGCCGCCGCCGAATGCCGTGTCATTGCCCCCGCCGCCGTCGAGGAGGTCCCTGCCGGCATTGCCGTAGATCACGTCGTCGCCGCTCAAGGCGCGCAGCGTGTCGTTGCCCCGGCCGCCGAACAGGTCGTCGCCCTTTGTGGTGCCGTTGATGGAATCGTTGGAGACATCGGTGCTGAAGATGAAATCGGCCGCCGTTAGGCTCGACGGATCCGCGATACCGGACAGGATGAAGCCGACCGCCTGGCCGTTGAAGCGCAGCGAAAGCTGGGTGTCGGCGCCGAGATCGCTCAAGAACGGCTGCACCTCCGCAAAGCTGGTGATGCGCATATCGGAAACATCGATCAGGTCGCCCTGTGCATGGCTGAAATCAGTCACCGTGTCGAGGTTCGGCCCGGAGGGGAAATTGATGGCGCGGTGCATCACGAAGGTATCCATCCCCTTGCCGCCGGTCAGGCTGTCGCCGAGGCCGGCGTGCAGCGTGTCGTTGCCGTCGCCGCCGTTGAGAATGTCCACCACGGTGTCATTGAAGTCAGAGGTGCCGCCATGCGGCCCGCGGCCGATGAGGATGTCGGCGCCCGCCCCGCCGATCAGGGTGTCGGCGCCGTCGCCGCCCTCCAGGCTGTCGTCCTCGGTCCCGCCATCGAGGCTGTCGTCGCCAAAGGTTCCGTAAAGCGTGTCGTTGCCGTCATTGCCATTCAGCGTATCGTTGCCGGTGCCGCCGTCGATCACGTCGTCGTCAAGCAACCCGTCAACGGAATCGTCGCCGCCGCTGGCAAATATTGTATCGTTTTCCGCTACGCCGCTCTGGTCGCCGGCCAGCGTATCATTACCGCTAGTACCCGGAATCAGACTCATGGTTTTCCTCCAGCAGCAATCGAGTCGTGATACGGATGCCCGGGCAAGAAGCGACTGAGCCCGCCGCGCAAACGGCTCAAGAATTACTTTGCATCAGCCACACGTCGTTTGGATCGTGGGCGCGATCAATTGGAATGTTAGAACAACCTGACGTTCTGTCAACCTGGCCCAGCCGCGCCGGCATTCGCCTTGCTCTGCAGGCACCACGGGCGCGAACGGCTCGCGGTCAGCGGCCGGGCCTCAAAACACGAAATCGCTGCCCGACAGGGTGAGATCGCCCACCAGCACTATCTGGAAGTCGGCATGGCCGTCGCCGCTGATGTCGCCTGCGACAATGGTGGCCGAGGAGTTGTGAAAATAGCGCAGCTCGCCGGCATGGTGCGAAAAGTGCGCCTCCCCGGAGAAACTGAAGGCGTTGTTGCCGGCCTGGGCGGGATCGGCGTCGATGGACGTGAGGTCGATGTGGTCGATGCCGGGCGAAAAATCGGAGATCCTGTCGCGCCCGCTGCCGGCCGGGCTGTCGGCGGGCGCGCGGAAGACAAAGACATCGTCGCCCGCCCCGCCGGTCAGGACGTCCTTGCCCGGTCCGCCGACCAGGAGATCGGTCCCGTTGCCGCCCTTGAGCCGGTCGGCGCTGCCGCCACCATAAAGAACATCGCTACCAGGCCCGGCGATGAGCCTGTCGGCGCCGGCGCCGCCATGCAGGCGATCATCACCCCCACCGCTTGAAAGCCGATCGCCGCCGCCGCCACCCCCCAGCCTGTCGCCGCCGCCGTTGCCTTGCAGCGCATCGGCACCGCTTCCGCCATGCAAACGATCGGCTCCGCCCTTGCCGGTCAAGCTGTCGTCGTCGGAGCCGCCCCAAAGGCGATCGCGTCCCGCCCCGCCGATCAGCGTATCGGCGCCACTGCCGCCCTTGAGGCTGTCGGGGCCCTGCGCCGCGCGGCCAGCGCCATGATCGAGGCTGATGTGAAGTGTGTAGCTCGCCCCTGAGGGTATGGGCTTTGGCAGGTCCACCAGAGGTGTCACGTTGTCGTTTGAGCCCACCCGAATGACATAAGTGCCGGTAGCGGAGAAGGTATAGGCAAGAAAGCTGTCGCGGCTGTAGCTGGAGCCGCCACCGGAATAATAGGCCTCGCTACCTGGATCGACGGGGCCGTCGTCCTTGTAGGCGAGGACATCGCCTGATGCATCCAGGAGCTGCAGCCATGAATTGAAGCCCGGATAGGCTCCGTCGATGTCGAAGGTGGCGTTGCTTCCGGCCGTGATGACGGTGAAGGCATAATAATCGACGCTGCCGTCCCCAGTGCCCTGCACGGTGACATGGGGCCGCGTGGTGGCATTGTCGATATTCTGATCGGCGGTGAGGCTGAAGGCTCCATCCACCTCCGCCGCCATGGCAAGCGCGTTGTTCCACAAGCCTGCCGGCTTCACCATGATCCCGCCGTGGCCCACCGACAGGGCCCCTTCGGCCATCAGCAGATCATTGCCGCTGCCGCCCAGAAGGCTGTCGCCGCCTATGCCGCCAATGAGGAGGTCGTTGCCGCCACGCCCGGCCAGGCGGTCGCTGCCGGCATAGCCTTGCAAGGTGTCCATGGCCGCGCCGCCGGCAAGAGTGTCATCGCCGCTGCCACCGCTCTTGAATGCCATGAGCCGCGAGTCCGTTGAAATGCGGGGCTAGAGCATGATGCCGAAAAGTGGACACCGCTTTTCGGACAACATCATGCTCAACTCCCAAGAACCGATCAGCTTTTCTGCAATTGGGCGATTTCACCCAATTGCAGGCTGATCTTGCGCCCGCCACCGCGAGATATGCCCGGCCATCCAACCACAACCGCTCACCTGGGGGCAACCGCTGGCAGCGACTTTCGGCGGGCACGCGACCCGGTTGCGATCAGCGTCCGTCGCGCCGCGCCATGAAGGCCAGCCGCTCGAACAGCATGACGTCCTGCTCGTTCTTGATGAGCGCTCCGGCGAGCGGCGGGATGAGCTTGCGTGGATCGCGCTCGCGCAGGGTTTCCGGGCTCACGTCCTCGTTGAGCAGCAGCTTGAGCCAATCGAGCAGCTCCGAGGTCGACGGCTTCTTCTTAAGCCCCGGCACATCGCGCATGTCGTAGAAGATGTTGAGCGCCTCGTTCACCAGCCGCCCCTTGAGGCCGGGGAAATGCACCTCGATGATCTCGCCCATGGTGTCGCGGTCGGGGAACTTGATGAAGTGGAAGAAGCAGCGCCTGAGGAAGGCGTCGGGCAGCTCCTTTTCGTTGTTGGAAGTGATGATGACGATGGGCCGGTCTTTCGCCACCACCGTCTCACCCGTCTCGTAGACATGGAACTCCATGCGATCGAGCTCGAGCAGCAGATCGTTGGGGAACTCGATATCGGCCTTGTCGATCTCGTCGATCAGCAGCACCGGGCGGCCTTGATGGGTGAAGGCGTCCCACAGCTTGCCGCGGCGGATGTAGTTGGCGATGTCGTGCACCCGCTCATCGCCCAGTTGTGAATCGCGCAGGCGGCTCACGGCGTCGTATTCGTAAAGCCCCTGCTGCGCCTTGGTGGTGGACTTGATGTGCCACTCGATCAGCGGTGCGCCGATGGCCCTGGCCACCTCCTGTGCGAGCACCGTCTTGCCGGTGCCGGGCTCGCCCTTGACCAGCAGCGGGCGCTCCAGGACGATGGCCGCGTTGACGGCGATGCGCAGGTCTTCGGTGGCGACATAATCGCTGGTGCCTTCAAAACGCATGGGACCCCATCTGCCTTTGCTTGTGCTCCAAACGGCTGATTTAATCGACCGCCGGGCCCCAGTCCACCACCTTCGTGTCCCCGCAGGGTACTCGCCCAAGCTGGCGCAACGGCAACCTGAGCGACCCGGCTGTTAACGAAATTTCACAAAAGATTTATGGTGATGGGCCCTTGGCGTGGGCATGGTCCAAAACCTGCACAAGGGCACCACAAGCCTATTGAAGGCGTGCGGACACGTCGATATATAGGCGCCACTAGTGTCGCAAGCAGGCGTCTAGGGAGAACGTTCGCGAATGACGACGAAGAGGGCCCACTCCTATTATCCCAGCGACAAAGAGCCGTTCATGAACGCGCGGCAGCGTGACTATTTCCGCAAGAAGCTGCTGGAATGGAGAGACGACATCCTGCGCGAGAGCCGTGAGACACTGCAGAACCTGCAGGACGAGAACAACGTCCTCCCTGACCTCGCCGACCGCGCATCGACCGAGACCGACCGGGCCCTGGAGCTCAGAACCCGCGATCGCCAGCGCAAGCTGATCGCCAAGATCGACGCCGCCCTCAAGCGCATCGACGAAGGCACCTACGGTTATTGCGAGGAGACGGGCGAGCCCATCAGCTTGAGAAGGCTCGATGCCCGGCCCATCGCCACCTTGTCGATCGAGGCCCAGGAGCGCCACGAACGGCGCGAGCGCGTCTACCGCGACGACTAGCAAGAAGCCGGTTATTCCCCGTCCTGGCCTTGTCCGCCACCCGCCAGCTTGCTCGGCTCGCGCTCGACCGCGCGTAGTGTTGGGGGGTGATCCCCGAATACCGGCGGACGCGGCGCCGGGCGCGGCTTGACCGACACCAGTGATGGCTCGCTCGGCTCCAGCGCCTCGTCTTCGGCCTTTGCCGGCATGCGCCGCCTCACCCGCTGCACCGCCTGCTCGCTGGTGATGCCGGTCTCCACCACCAGGTCCTCGTTGCCGCCGATGAGCAGGAGATGCTCAACGCCA
>CAVYOQ010000061.1:0-9072 GCA_963770075.1 uncultured Alphaproteobacteria bacterium | reverse complement strand
CGCCCTCGGCGCCTATGGATTGACGCAAGGTCTGTTGCAGATACCGTTCGGACTGCTTTCGGACCGCCTCGGTCGGCGGACCATGGTGGTCTTCGGTCTCGCAGTCTTCTGCATCGGGAGCCTCGTTGCCGCCCTGTCCGATTCGATATGGGGTATTCTCCTGGGCCGTGCGCTGCAGGGGGCCGGCGCCATCGGTTCGGTGCTGTTGGCTTCGGTCGCGGATGTGACCCGGCCGGAGACGCGGACCCGGGCCATGGCCATTGTCGGCGTCTCGATCGGTTTTTCCTTCATGGTCGCGGTCGTGCTCGGCCCGGCGATCGCGGTGTTTGCCGGTCTGTCCGGCATCTTCTGGCTCACGGCATTGCTAGCGCTTGTCGGTATCGCTATCGCCGCTTTCTCCATTCCCACACGAGACACGCATGAAACGGGGATCAACATCACCTAAACGAGGTTGCGGCAACTCCTGACTGACCCTCGGCTCCTGGAACTGGATTACGCGATCTTTACCTTGCACGCGACGTTAACCGCGCTGTTCTCGCCGTCCCCGCGCTGGTCTTGCACACGCTGGCGCTTGGCGGCGGGTCCGTCTGGATACTCTATCTGCCGGTGCTTGCGGTAGCGGCCATCCTGATGGTCCCATTCGTCATCGTGGCAGAGAAACATGGGCGAATGGATGCGGTGCGCCTCGTGTCGATCGGGCTCATTGGCCTGAGCGAACTGGCCATGCTATTCTTCGGCGGCAGTTCCATCGCTGTCGTGGCAGCGCTCGTGGTCTTCTTCACAGCCTTCACGACCCTTGAGGCGTTGCTGCCATCAGCCCTCACCAAGGTCGCACCAGCGTCAGCCAAGGGCACGGCCTCGGGCCTGTATTCCAGCGGGCAGTTGATCGTCATCTTCTTCGGAGGGACCTTTGGCGGCCTGGCAATAGAATTCGGCGGGACAAGGGCACTCCTCATCTTCGTGCTTGCCATGATGCTGCTTTGGGGCGTCATTCAATTGGTGCTGGGCCATACGACCGATAGTCAGCGCAGCTGATCATCTCCGGATCGAAAGCCATTCCTACAGCTGCGTCATTGTATTGCACGTCAACTCGTCAATCCATACGGCTATTCTTTCTGCTGGCGACACCGGCCTTCCCGTAATTGGGGACTCAAGGACCGACAGCGCGCCCGGTTCGGGACGTGGCGGCAAGGTGTCTGGTCGGCCCGGTATGACTTCGGCGTCTATGCCTGCCTGCCGCTGGGCTCGTCATCATCCGCCGCGACCTGGCAGCGCGCCGTCGATGCATCTGACGGTTGCCATGGCGGAAGTTGTCAAGCCGCCTCAACGCCCTTAGGCTTGACCCATGCCGTCCAAATCCACTCGAGAGCTGCTTGCCGACGCAGCAAACCGCGCCGCGGACTACCTTGAAGCTCTGGCAGACAGAGCGGTCGGTCAGTCACACGGAGCGGTCGAGAAGCTGATCGAGGCGTTGAACGAACCCCTTCCGGAGTACGCAAGCCAGGCGGAAGACGTTCTCGCCTTCATGGACAAATGGGGCTCCCCGGCGACTGTAGCGAGTGCCGGCGGACGCTATTTCGGATTTGTGACCGGCGGCAGCCTGCCAGCTGCACTGGCCGCCAATCACCTGGCTGCGGCCTGGGATCAGACGCTTCAACTGGGTGAGCTCACCGGCGGTCGCCGCCTTTGAGGAAGTGGCGCTTAGGTGGGTCAAGCAGGCACTCGGCATATCCATGGCCTCCGAGGGTGCGCTCGTTACCGGTGCGACAATGGCAAATTTCACTTGCCTGGCCGCGGCGCGAAACAAGGTGCTGAAGGCTGCGGGCTGGAACGTCGATCGGCAAGGGTTGTTCGGCGCGCCTGAGATCAAAGTCATAGTCGGGGGAGAAGCTCACGGGACCCTGTTCAAGGTCCTGTCGATGCTGGGACTGGGCCGGGACCGGGTGTTGCGATTGCCCACCGACGATCAGGGCGCAATCGAAGCAAATGATCTGCCACCATTTGAAGGCCCGGCGATCCTGTGCATTCAGGCGGGGAACGTGAATTCCGGTGCGTTCGATCCAGCGGGCCCCCTTATCGCGTGGGCACACGGCAGCGGTGCCTGGATGCATGTCGACGGGGCATTCGGACTTTGGGCCCTGGCATCTCACGAACATGCCTGTTTAGCGGAAGGGTATACCGACGCGGATTCCTGGGCGCTCGATGCGCACAAGTGGCTGAATGCTCCCTACGATTGCGGTATTGCGCTTGTCGCCGATCCGGACGCCTTGGCGGATGCCATGTCGATCAGCGGTGCCTACCTGTTGGGTGGAGAGCGGCGCGATGCCATGAACCTCACACCCGATAGTTCCAGGCGGGCCCGGGCGATAGATGTGTGGGCGGCCCTGAAGTCGGTCGGCCGCTCCGGTCTGGCCGAACTCATCGACCGGAACTGTCGTCAGGCTCGACACCTCGCCGATGGCCTGCTCAAAGCGGGGATCGAGGTCCTGAATGACGTTGCCCTCAATCAGATTGCGGTGGCCTTTGGCGATGACGAGCGTACCGGGCGCGTTATCGAGAAGATACAGTCGGACGGCGAGTGCTGGTGCGGGGGAACCGTTTGGCGCGGCCGGGCGGCGATGCGGATCAGCCTTAGCTCCTGGGTGACGACGGATGCCGATGTTGATCGCTCCATGGCGGCAATCATCAGGGCCCAGAAGTCCGTTCCAGAATGAGGCCGGTGAAGGCAGACCTCCGACGTCGGCTGGGGGGCCGCGCCGGTCTGCTCGTTCGTCGCTACAGAAGTACCAACAGGCGGTCCGTGGCGGGCTCGGCGTGGTGGGCTGGGTGATCGTGGTGGTCTTGGCACCGATGTGGTCGCAGCCGGCCCGCGCGATGATCGGCATGGCATGCTAACTCAGTCGATCATCCAACAACTTCTCCGCTTGCGTCGGCCGCGGCGTATTCGCAAACACAGCGAGCGAGAACCACCTGGAAAATGTGCGACACAAAGGACGCTCGCCCATGAGCTCTATGCCTCGCGACTGCAATGCCTTCGGCAGCGGAACATCTCCCATCCACACAGCGATCAGTTCCCGTGAGGAACTCGTGACGTAGCAGTCGACATCCTTGCCGGGGTCTTCGTAGCACAGGTCCACTTCCCTACCTTCGCAGATCAGCCACCACGTACGAAAGTTCTTGTTCTTCACATCCGTGAACTGAAAGCACAGCACTGTCTCGCCGTCCGGCAGCGCTGTCGTGTCAATTCGCCGCTGGATATCAAACATCAGAAAAGACACGTCGAGATCGTCAGGTCCCATCTCCTCGCGTGCCCATCGCATGCCCCAGACCGCCAGCGCCTCGATCACTGCCGAAAGCTCGCGTCCGGCCGCTGAGAGGCGATATTCATGACCTCTCTGACCGTTCAAGCGGCGTTTGATGATCACGCCACGTTCTTCCAGCTCCTTCAGCCGCGTGTTGAGGACAGTGGGTGAAATACGGGGAAGCCCGCGTTGAAGGACGTTGAACCTGCTGCTGCCGAGGAGCATTTCGCGCACAATTAGAATCGACCATGGATCGCCAATGATCTCGGCTGATTTTGCTATTGGGCAGAACTGACCATATCGGCGCATTCGCCTTCTCTCGCCTGTTGCTGGCCTTTCGTCAACTACGCATGGCGTAGTTCGCTGCTCCGCGCCGCGCAGTATCGAACCAGAGCCTCCCGGCGCTACTCAGACTTGCACGGCTGGGTTGGCCCGCAGCAACGGAGATGGATATGTTTAGCTTTCTGGTACGCATGTTGGAACTGTTTGGGGTCGTATTCCTGCGGTTTCGGCCAGTTCCACGTCTGTGGTGCATATGGCTCGTCGCCGTGAACGTCGCGTGTCTGTATTTCATCGAGCATGTCGAGGCGCAGGTTGTTCTGGCAGTCACTGCGATGGCGGTCACTGGTCAGACGCTGATTTACCAACGCATCGGATTTACGCGCATTCTCGGCTCACCCATGTTTTTTGGGTTCCAATGTTCGCGTGGATGGCAACACGCGTCGACACGATCATGAACGAACCGGCCCTTGCCAACTGGCTCGTCCTGCTGTTCGTCACGAATATGGTTTCGCTCATGGTGGATACCATCGATGCCATTCGCTTCCTGCGCGGCGAAAGGGCCCCTCACTACCGATGGCAGAGGGCGGGTTAGCGCTGGCGGCCTCGGCGGGAGTGGGAGATGCGGGTCTTCAGCAGCCCAGCAACCAGGCTGTACGAGCCGGACTTCAGGCTGCCGAACCGTTCCTTCAGTGCGATCAACAAGTCATCGCGCCGCACCAGGTCGATGTCGAACGGATGACGCCCCTCCTCGAGCAGCTCCATCAGGAAGGCTTCCTCGTCGCGCATCGCGTGCTCAATCATCTCGCGCTTTGCGTCGGTGGCTGGAGCGCGCGCCTTCGGGTCGAGGCGGACCTTGCGATGCTGCAGCATGTGCTTGACTGCGGCGACATCGGCATTCGAGCGGACGTGGGCGAACAGCGCATCGTAGTAATCCGTGCCGCGCGGCTCGACCGGGCTCTCAGCGATGAACCAGCGGCGGTCATCGTTCTCGACCTTCAGGGCGTCCGGGTAGTTGGTGAAGGCGATGAGGTTGAGCCGGTTTGGCGTGGTGTAGCAAGGTCGCCACATCGCCCGGATGCGCAGGTCGGGCTGAGTGATGACAGGCTTGAGGCGATTGCCAATCTGCCGCCGCCCCAGCATCATCAACTCTTCGATGATGGCAAGCTGGGCGCCCTCCTGCCACTGCGTGTATTTCTCGCTGACCTCATCGTTGCTCGGGAACACCACGTTCGATGAGCCCACCATGCGGGTCAGCATTGCACCGATGGCGCTTTTGCCGGTGCCGTGCTTGGGTCCGTAGATGAGCAGGGCCAGCATGTCCAGGACCTGCCCGGCGACGACCGGGTCGGGGAACAGATACTCGATGTGTTCGGTGAACCAGGACGCATCACCCGGTGCCGCCTCGATGCCTGACGGGCGTCACAGGTTGTATGACAGCCCGTCAATCTCCTCGGGCGCATTGCCGCCTGTCCGCCAGCCCTTGGCCTCCGCCCATTCCAGAACCTGGCTGATGGCGCTCTTGAGCTGTATCGCCTTCGGATTCTGGGTGTGCCAGATCGGCTGCAGCGCCTCGACCACGTGCTCGACGTCGACCCGGGCGATGGGGATATCGCCCAGGACCGGGTAGCCGTGCTGGCGCATCATCCTCGCGAAGCGCAGCTCGGACTCTTCCCGCTTCCAGCGTGGGGCGTGCTCCTGCAGGTAGGCACGCGCACCATCCCGAAACGTCATCGGCCCCTTGGTCGATGTGGCTCCGGCCTTCGACCTGACCGGCTGGCCAGCGGCGATGCGGTCCTCATCGCGTGCCCGACGCGGGTCGCCACCGTCCTTGACCACGGCTAGGTACTTGACGACCATGCTCTCGGCAACGTCCTGGGGCACGTCCTCATAGGCGCCAAGGCCCATCCAGTTGCTCCGCCCATCTGTGTCCCACCGCATGAGCCATGAGCAGTTATTGCCGCGCATCTGCAGGTACAGATTTGGAGCAATCCGGAACGTTCCGTCGCTATCACCTTCGGTGTTCGTCTGCCAGGCCAGGGCGGCGGTCTGGCGGGGATGCAATCTGCGCTTGGATATTGGTTCAGGTCTCGCTGTAGACTGGCCCCGGTGTCGCTTATTCCGCGCGACTAGTCCAGTCCGAACCTACGGAATGGCCAATGCTAAACCTACGTCTTGTCTAAGTAGCGGAAATAGCGGAGGAATATTGCGAATTTAACCTGTTATGCAGAACTGGGAATGGCAGAATTCTGCGGCTTCCACACTACGGCACTTGATGCCGGTATCCATGCCGCCGACCTCGCGGCTGGCTGCGGTGATGGCGGAATGGGCCCCGGGGTCAAGCCCCGGGGTGACGGGAGTGGAGGTGGGGTGCGCCAAGCAAAGCTTTGGTATCACATCAGGCTCAGCAGCAGCGAAGTGGTGGCGATGGCGAGGCCGGTGCCGATGGCGATGGCGCCGGAGACCGGGCCGACGGCGGCATCATAGCGGCTGGCAAAGAGATAGGCGTTGACGCCGCCCGGCAGCGCCGCGAACAAGATGACGATCTTGGCCTCCAGCGGATCGAGCGGGATCACCCAGGTGACCATCAGATAAGCGATGAGCGGCATCGCCAGCATCTTCAGGCCGATCAGCAGCGCCACCTCCCCATATTGGCCGGTAAGGCTGTAGCCGCTGAGCGTCAGTCCAAGCATGAACAATGCCGAGGGGACCGCCGCGCGGCCGAGGAAGATCAGCGTCTGGTCAACGATCGGGTTGCAGGCCGAGGCCGGTGAACCCCCACAGCGCCCCGATGAACAGTGGCGCGATGATGGGATTGAGCGCCAGGTCGCGGAACAGGCCGGCCAACATATGTGAAAGCGGCACCTCGCGGGTGCGCGCCGCCCATTCCGCCCACAGCGACGCCACCACCCAGTTGACGACCGCGTGGATGGAGATGATGAGCGCCATGGGCCGGGTTGCCGCCGTGCCGAAATGCCCCAGCGCCAGCGGGATGCCCATGAGGACCGTGTTGCCGAAGGAGGCCGCCATCGCCGCCGCCGATCCGCCGGCCGGGGCGAGCACCGGGATGGAGCGGGCAACGAGCGCTGTTCCCACCCAGACGATCAGCAGCGCGCCATAAAAGGCGCCCCACAGGGCCCACGGGCTGGCGGCGGGCAGGTCGGCCGTCACCATCAGCCGGAACAAGAGCGCCGGCATGGCGATGCCGATGACGAAGCGGTTGAGCACCTTGGCGTCGCCCGGACCCATGTAGCCGGAAAGCCCGACGCCATAGCCGATGGCGATGAGGGCAAAGACCGGCACGACGGTTTCGAAGACAGCCATCATCGCTGAACGGGCTCCGGGCGGGCAGGGGGTGGAGCGCCATGATCTAGCAGCGATCCCTGCCAGCGACCAGTGCTTTTGCCTCGCGCACCCGTCTCGCCTAAAGTGATCGCCGCAAGACCTTGGCCAGGAGAAAATATTGAACCCGCCACCCCCTTCCGATGGCTGCAAGCCGCGGCCCTCGTCGGCTGAGATGCTGGCGCGGGCGCGCCGGCTCAAGGACGGCGAGGATGCGGCGGCGCATTATCGCGACTGGGCGGCGCGCTATGACGAGGACGTCTTCGAGGGCCAGAAAGTCATCGGTTCGGACCGCATCGCCGACCTGCTGGCCGCGCACCTGGCGGATCGCCAGGCCGCCGTCATCGATCTCGGCTGCGGCACCGGACAGGTGACGGCGCGGCTTTGTTTCCACGGCTTTTCGGTGATCGATGGTCTCGATCTGTCGCCGGAAATGCTGCAGGTGGCGCGGGCCAAGGGGCTTTACCGCCACCTGATGGCAGCCGACCTCAACCAGCCGCTCGACATCGCCTCAGGCGCCTATGATGCCGCCGTTTCGGCCGGCACCTTTACCTCCGGCCATGTGGGGGCCGGGGCGCTTGGAGAGGTGTTGCGCATCGTCAGACCCGGCGGCCTCGTCGCCGCCGTCATCGCCGATGCGGTGTGGCAGGCGGGCGGGTTCGATGCGGCGCTGGCGGGGCTGGCCGATGCGGGGCGCATCGCTGTCGTTTCGGCATACCCATGAAGCCATCATCGCCGGCGGCGTGCCGCAGGGGCGATTTGTCGTGGTGCGGCTCGGAGATCAGGCGGCGGCTTCGCCGTGACGGGTGGCGATGAGGCGGGCGACCTCGGTCATCATGGTGTTGATGCGGAAATCCTTGGGCGTGTAGACCCGGGCCACCCCAAGCTGTTTCAGCACGTGCTGGTCTTCTTCGGGAATGATGCCGCCCACCACCACCGGGACGTCATCGAGGCCGGCGGCGCGCAGGCGCATCACCACCTCGCGCACCAGCGGCACGTGGCTGCCCGACAGGATGGACAGGCCCACCACATGCACGCCGTTGTCGAGGGCGGCGGCGACGATCTCGTCGGGGGTCAGGCGGATGCCGTCATAGATGACTTCAAAGCCCACTTCGCCGGCCCTCACCGCGATCTGCTCGGCGCCGTTGGAATGACCATCGAGCCCCGGCTTGCCCACCAGGAATTTCGGCGTCACCCCAAGCTGGCGGGCGAGTGCCGAGACCGCGGCGCGGGCTTCGGCTTCGTCGGCGCTATCGAGCGCGACGATGGTGCCGAGGCCGGTGGGGGCGCGGTATTCACCGAACACCTCGCGCAGGGTCTCGCCCCATTCGCCGGTGGTAACGCCGGCCCTGGCGCAGGTGATGGAGGGCTCCATGATGTTGCGGCCCTCCCTGGCGGCGGCGGCCAGTTCGGCGATGGCTTTGCGCACCGCCGTGGGGTCGCGCCGGTTGCGCCAGGCCTTGAGGTTCTCGACCGCGTCGAATTCCACATGGTCCGGCACCGACAGGATCGAGCCGCCGTCGCCGCCGGAAAGCGGTGAGGTTTCGGTTTCGGTAAAGGCATTGACCCCGACCACGGTCGCCGAACCCGCCTCGATGGCCTTCAGGCGGGCGGCGTTGGATTTCACCAGCCCGGATTTCATGTAGCCGGCCTCGACGGCGGCGATGGCGCCGCCCATCTTCTCGATCACCGCCATCTCGGCACGCATCGCGGTCTTCAGCCCATCGACCTTTGCGGCGATAACGCCGGACCCATCGAAGATATCGTCATGGTCGAGCAGGTCGGTCTCGTAGGCCATGATCTGCTGCATCCTGAGCGACCATTGCTGGTCCCAGGGCCGCGGCAGGCCCAGCGCCTCGTTCCAGGCCGGAAGCTGCACGGCACGGGCGCGCACCCCCTTCGACAGGGTGACGGCCAGCATCTCGATGAGGATGCGGTAGACATTGTTTTCCGGCTGCTGCTCGGTGAGGCCGAGGGAATTGACCTGCACGCCGTAACGAAAGCGCCGCAGCTTTTCATCGCTGACCCCATAGCGCTTCAGGCAGACTTCGTCCCACAGTTCGGCGAATGCCCTGAGCTTGCAGATCTCGGTGATGAATTTCATGCCGGCGTTGACGAAGAAGCTGATGCGGCCGGCGATCTCGGGAAA
>CAVYOQ010000060.1:0-12240 GCA_963770075.1 uncultured Alphaproteobacteria bacterium | reverse complement strand
ATCACGATGACTGCCAACACCGGCAAGATCCCTCGTGGCAGGTGAAGACCCCGCAGCCGATGATCGGCGGCGTGCTCGCCACCGCGGGCGGTGTCGTGTTCACCGGTGAGGGCAACGGCTACTTCAAGGCCTATGACGCCGAGACCGGTTCCATCCTGTGGAAGTTCCAGGCGGGCGCCGGCGTCAATGCGCCGCCGGCCTCCTACACCGTCGACGGGCACCAGTATGTCGTGGTCGCCGCGCGGCGGCAACACACAGCTCGACTACAGGCGTGGCAACACCATCATTGCCTTCACGCTGCCGCAATGACGGCATGATCGCTTGAGCGAACAACGACGAGAACATGGGGGCGAGGCCGCGTGACGGGCTCGCCCTCTGTCTTGACCGGCAGGCGGCGACAGGCCCGCCTCGACGACGAGAAACGGTGAAAGTGCTTATGAAGCTCGCTTACGCGTTGTGCCCGGCACTGGCTGTGGCATTCTCATTGGCGACTGCCATGCCCGTTGCCGCTACTCGGTAGAGGACACGGCCCAGATCTGCGAGGGCTGCCACGGCGAGAAGGGCATGCCGGTGAGGCCCGAAGTGCCCATCATCTGGGGCCAGAACGAGGGCTATCTCTATATCGAGCTGCGCGACTACAAATCCGGCCTGCGCAAGAACGAGTTGATGAACGGCATCGTCGCCGACCTGACGAAGGACGACATCAAGGCGCTGGCGCACTATTTCTCCCAGAAGCCGTGGCCGCTCACCACCTACAAGGCGAGCGATACCGACATCGGCACCGGGCAGCGGGTGGCCACCGCCGGCCTGTGCACCGAATGCCATCTGGGCGGCTTCGTCGGCACCAGTGTCACGCCGCGCATCTCCGGCCAGAGCGTCACCTACCTGGAGCGGCAGCTTCTCGCCTTCAAACGGCGCGAGCGCATGAACAATCCCGACATGGCCAATCTGCTCTCGACCTATTCGGGCGACGACCTCAAGGCCATGGCGCGCTACCTGGGCGGCATCCACGTCAGGCGTTAGGCCGGTGCGTTCAAGGCTTGGCCAAGGCCAGCTTCACGCCATCGTCGGTGGCGAGGTCGAGCGCGGTCTTGCCCTCCTTGTCGCGCAGATCGGCGCGGGCGCCCGCCTTGAGGAGCGTGCTGACCACTGCCGCATGACCGAGCTCGGCCGCCGTCATCAGCGCGGTGCGCCCACGGTTGTCGGTATCGTTGAGCCGCGCGCCGTGGGCGATGAGCAGGGTGATGGTGTCGACCCCGTCCGCTTCGGGCACGTCATTGGAATAGCCCGCCGCCCACATCAGCGCCGTGAGGTCGTTGCCGTAGCGCCGGTTGACGTCGACACCCGCCCTCAGGAGGCTCTCGACGATGCCGGTGAAACCGCGCGCGGCGGCATAGATGATGGCCGCCTTGCCCGATCGGTCGACGGCATTGATGTCGGCCTTTTTCGCAATCAGCAGGTCGACGAGGCTATCGGCGCCGGTATAGGCGGCCGCCGCCAGCGGCCTGACGTCGCTGCGGCCGGGAGTGTCGGGCAGGCCGCCTTTTTCGAGCAGCAGCTTTACCACCTTGCCGCGGTTGGCTTCGATGGCGAGGAAAAGCGGCGTCGCGCCTTTGAGATCGCGCTCGTCTACGAGGGCGCCGCGGGCGATCAGCATGGCGGCAAAATCGACGCTGCCTGCCTTTGCCGCATGATGGAGCGCGGTCTCACCCTCCCTGCGCCGCGCCTTGACGCTCGCCCCCTTGGCCAGCAGCTTTTCGCCGATGGCGACGCAATCATCTTCAGCGGCCTGGAACAGGAAGGCATTGAGCAGGGAGATATCGGGATCGTCGCCCTTTTGCACGATGCGGCTCTCAAGGCTCTGGCATTCGAGATCGCCGGCCTTTGCCGCCAAACTGCCGCCAAGCGTGAGGGCGGTAACGAACGCCGCAGCAAACGCGCCAAATCCGATCTTGCCGCCGAAGCGCAACCGTCCGTCCATGTCTGTCTCGCACCACCCGTCAAACCATCGTCGCCGGCAACGATGCCCGCGCCGAAAGTCTTTGGCAAGCGGCCAGCCGTCGCAGGAGTGACGCTATGATTGCGCGACCGCTTTGGCTAACCTCGAAACCTCGCGCAGCGGGTGCGCAGGGAACGTCTCCGATGAAGACTAGTGATGTGGGCCGGGCGACCAGGCGTGTGATGCCGGTGCTTTTGGTGCTGGCAGGACTTTCAGGTGCAGGCATGGACGCGCACGCACGCGGCACCGGCCTCATCTTCGTTTCGAACGAGAAGAGCAGCACCATCACGGTGCTCGATGCCGACAACAAGGTGGTCCACACCATCGCGGCCTGCGCCCGCCCGCGCGGCATGCACTTCAACCTCGACCATAGCTGGTTCTATGTGGGCTGCGCCGACGACAATACCATCGCGGCCTACGATGTTTCCACCTTCAAGCTGGTCAAGCGCATCCGCAACATTCCCCATCCGGAAACCTTCGATCTCACGCCGGACGGAAAGTACCTCTACACCTCGAACGAGGACGATTCCGAAGCCAGCGCCGTCGACGTCAAGACGGGCAAGATCGTCGCCTCCTACGATACCGGCGCCGAGCCGGAAGGGGTGAAAATCACCAGGGACGGCAGGCTGGTGTTCGTCACCTCGGAAGCCGCCAACCTCGTGCATGTGATCGACACCACCAAGGGCGAGGTGATCAAGGACATCTCGGTCGGCGCGCGGCCGCGGCGCTTCGCCATGACGCCGGACGAAAGCCAGTTGTGGGTATCGTGCGAGATTGCCGGCATCGTCGACATCGTCGATACCCGAACGCTCGAGCCCGTCGCCCATATCTCGTTCCTGCCCAAGGGCATGCGCCGCGAACAGGTGACGCCGGTCGACCTGGTGATGACCAGCGACGGCTCGAAAGCCTATGTGACCCTTGGCCATGCCAACCATGTCGCGGTGGTCGACGTCAAAACCCGCAAGGTCATCGACTATATCCTGGTCGGCAAGCGGCCATGGGGGATGCGGCTCACGGCCGATGAAAAGAAGCTTTACGTGGCCAACGGCCTGTCCGACGATGTGACCGTGATCGATACCGCCAGCGATACGCCGATCGTGTCCATTCCGGTCGGCAAGGTCCCCTACGGCATTCTCATCGATGACCAATAAGGCGACAATCCTGACAGCCCTTCTGGCGCTGTTTTTGGCCGGCCTTGCATTGCCGCCGGCGCGGGCGGCAACGCCGCGCGACATCCGCATCGTCTACATCACCCGCAGCGACGATCCCTTCTATGCCGCCTCGGGCGGCTATACCGGCATCTACGGCAAGGGGCGCGAGCCTGCCATCGCCGCGGCCCGCATGGCCATCAAGGGCGCGAGGATCGTGGGACGCGCGGTGGGCCTCAAGTTCACGCTGGTCGAAAAGGCGCTCGGCGACGGTGAAACGGCCGTCGCGGCGTTGCAGGCCATGAGCGACCCCGATGCGCCGACGGCGGCCATTCTCGACCTGCCGGGCTCGGAGATCGAGGCGACCGCGCTGGCGCTCAAATCGACACCGCTGGCGCTGTTCAACATCCGCGATCCCGGCATGGATTTGCGGCTGAAGACCTGCAGCACCCATCTCTTCCACGCGATCCCGAGCCGCGCCATGCTGGCCGATGCGCTCTCCCAGCATCTGTTGACGCGCGGCTGGCGCGACCTGACGGAACTGGTGGGCGAGACGCCCGCAGACAGCGCCATCGCTGCCGCGTTCGAGGCTTCGGCACACAAATACGGCCTGGCGATCGACGAGAAGAAGACCTTTGCCGACGTCAACGATCCGCGCCGGCGCAACCAGTCGAACGTCCGCCTCTTGCTGGCGGGCTCCTCGGCGCGGGTGATCTTCATCGCCGATGCCTCGCGCGAATTCGCCCGCTTCGTGCCCTACAACACCCCCGAACCCGCCCTTGTCGTCGGCTCGGCCGGCCTTGTGCCTGCGGCCTGGAGTTCGCTCTACGAGCGCCAGGGCGCACCGCAGCTCAACAAGCGCTTCCTCAGGGCGGCCGGGCGGCCGATGCTGGATGAGGACTGGGCAAGCTGGGTGGTGGTGCGTGCTGTCGTTGAAGCCCTGCGCCTGAAACCCGGTCTCGATGCGCGCGACCTCGAAAAGGCGCTTCTGGACCAGAACCTCAGGCTCGAGCTCTACAAGGGCTTTCCCGGCTCGTTCCGTCCGTGGAGCCGCCAGCTGCGCCAACCGATCCTGCTCACCACCGGCGAAGCGGTGGCCGGCATTGCTCCGGTCGAGGGTGTCCTGCACCAGACCAATGTGCTCGACACGCTCGGCCTCGACAAGCCGGAATTCAAATGCGCGCCATGAGTGACGAGGCCGGCGGGAAAGGGACCATGCCGCCCTTGCGGCTATCGGGCGTCAGCTTTTCCTACGGCTTGCGCAAGGCGCTCGACGAGGTCAGCTTCGATGCCGCGCGCGGCCGCGTGACCATGCTGCTGGGGCCGAACGGGGCCGGCAAGACGACGTTGTTTTCGCTGATCTGCCGCCTTCTACCCCTGCGCCACGGCACCATTGATGTCGACGGCTGCCCGATAAGCGCCGGCGCGCAGATGCTGCGGTCCATGAGCATTGTGTTCCAGCAACCGACCATCGATCCCGACATGACGGTGCGCCAGAACCTCGTCTATTACGGCGCCCTGCGCGGACTGTCGCGCGCCGAGAGCGAAACCCGGTTGATGGAGGAACTCGGACGCCTCGACATGGCAGAGCGGTCAGCCGACAAAGTGCGCAGCCTCAATGGCGGCCATCGCCGCCGGGTGGAGATCGCCCGCGCCCTGATGGACCGGCCGGTGCTCATGCTGCTGGATGAGCCGACGGTGGGGCTCGATGTGCCCACCCGCCGCTCGCTGGTCGCCTATCTGCACGCGCTTGCAACCGAGCGCGGCATGGCGGTGCTGTGGGGCACGCATCTCATCGATGAGGTGGGCGAGGAGGACGACATCGTCATCCTCTGCCAGGGCCGGGTGAGGGCGAAAGGCAGGCGCCGCGACATTGTTGCCGCCGCCGGCGCGGGCGATCTGGACGAGGCCTTTCGCCACTTCACCGCCGCCGATGGGGAGGGGGCCTCATGATGGCGAGAGAGGCTGCACGCGCCTTTGCCGGCATCACCCGGCGCGAGCTGTTACGCTTCCTGCAGCAGCGCGGACGCCTGATCGCCGCGCTGGTGCGCCCGCTGCTGTGGCTGGCGGTGTTCGCGGCGGGATTCCGCGCCGTGCTCGGCGTCTCCATCATCCCGCCCTACGAGACCTACATTCCTTACGAGGTCTATATCGCCCCGGAACTCATCGGCATGATCCAGCTCTTCAACGGCATGCAGAGCTCGTTGTCGATGGTCTACGACCGCGAACTGGGCTCAATGCGCCTCTTGCTCACCGCGCCCCTGTCGCGCTGGTTCCTGCTGGTTTCCCGCCTTTGCGCCTCGACCATCGTTTCGGTGCTGCAGGTCTATGCGTTCCTCGCCATCGCTGCGATCATGGGGGTGCGCTTTGCCCCCATGGGCTATGTCGCCGTATTGCCCGCCATTATCGTCGCCGGGCTCATGCTGGGGGCGCTCGGCCTCGTGCTCTCCTCCTTCATCCGGCAGCTGGAGAATTTCGCCGGGGTGATGAATTTCGTCATTTTCCCGGCGTTCTTCCTGTCGAGCGCGCTCTATCCCTTATGGAAGCTGCGCGAGGCGAGCGATACGCTCTACTGGATTTCGGCCCTCAACCCCTTCACCCAGGCGGTCGAACTCGTCCGCTTCAGCCTCTACCTCAAGCCTAACCCCACCGCCGCCGGCTGGTCGTTGCTGGCGCTGTGCGTCTTCACCGCCGCCGCCGTCGTTGCCTACGATCCGCGCCGTGGAACGGCAGGGCGCCACATGGGGTGATCGGTCGCATAATGACGCGGCCAATTTCGCGCCGTGGAAGACGTATCGGTCGCCAAGCCGGCGCCGGCGGTGCTATCATAGCCGACGGTGCTCAACTCATCATGGAGGAAGTCATGGCCTGGAAGAAACCCGCCTACAAGGAAGTGTGCTGCGGTTTTGAAATCACCAAGTACCTTCCCGCAGAACTCTGAATTGGACTTGCCCGGCGACGCCGGGTGATTTGAAGAGACAGGTAAATGCCCCCTGCGACGGGCCACGTGCGGATTATCGTCCTGGGATCCGCCGCCGGGGGTGGCGTTCCCCAGTGGAACTGCAATTGCGACGTCTGTCGGCAGGCCTGGCGAGCGGCTGGGGCTGTCAGGGCGCGGGCCCAGTCGTCCATCGCCGTCAGCGCCGATGGGCATGACTGGTGCATTGTGAACTGTTCGCCCGATGTCCGGGCGCAGATTCTGGCCAATCCGCCTTTGCATCCGGCCGCCGACAGGGGGCCGCGCCACAGCCCGATAAAGGCGGTGGTGCTGACCAATGCGGACGTCGATCATATCGCGGGCCTGTTGACCTTGAGAGAAAAGCAGCCCTTCGACGTTTATGGAACCGAGGCGGTGCTGGGCGTCATCGATCGCAACCCGATATTCGAGGTGCTGGACGAGCAACTGGTGGCGCGGCACCCGTTTCGCGTGGGCGAGCCATTCGAGCCGCTGGCCGACCTCAGGATCGAGGCCTACCGGGTTCCCGGCAAGGTCGCGCTCTATCTGGAAAAGGAGGCGATGGCCGGCTCGGGCCAGCTCGAAACGGCGGCTGAGACCGACCATACCGTGGGCTTGCGCATCTCGCGCAGCGACGGGTCCGCATCGTTCCATTACATCCCCGGCTGCGCCGCCATGACGCCCGAACTTGCCGGGCGGTTGCGCGGCAGCGCCGCGGTTTTCTTCGACGGCACCGTGTGGCGCGACGACGAGATGGCGGCCCACGGACTAGGCCCCAAGACCGGCCAACGCATGGGGCACATGCATATGTCCGGGGAAACAGGTGCGATGGCGGCCTTTGCCGATCTCGATGTCCGGCGCAAGATATTCGTGCACATCAACAACTCCAATCCGGCGCTGATCGAGGGATCGCGCGAGCGCGCCGCCGCCGAGGCCGCCGGCTGGGAGATCGCTTGTGATGGTATGGAGGTGGTTTTGTGAAGATGAGCCTTGCGCATGAGTTTGCCCCGTCGCTGCCGCTCGATGCCGATGGGCTGGAGGCTGCCTTGCGCCGCATCGGCGCCGAGCGCTACCACAACCATCATCCGTTTCACCGCCTGCTTCATTCCGGCAAGCTCGACAAGGACCAGGTGCGCGCCTGGGCCCTCAACCGCTACTGCTATCAGGTCGCCATACCGATCAAGGACGCCTCCATCCTGGCGCGCATGGAGGATGCAGCGCTCAGGCGCGTGTGGCGCCAGCGCATCCTCGATCACGACGGCGACAGCGACGACGACGGCGGCATCCGCCGCTGGCTGGCGCTCACCGACGGGCTTGGCCTCGACCGCGACTACGTGACCTCGAGAAAGGGGCGCTTCCGGCCACCCGCTTTGCCGTCGATGCCTACGTGCATTTCGTGCGCGACAAAACGCTGCTCGAAGCCATCGCCTCCTCGCTCACCGAACTTTTTTCGCCCAATATCATCTCCGAGCGGGTGTCGGGGATGCTCGCCAGCTATGATTTTGTCGACAAGGACATCCTCAGATATTTCAACAAGCGCCTCACCCAGGCGCCGCGCGATGCCGATTTCGCCCTCGATTACGTGAAGAAAAACGCCTTGCGGCCCGACCAGCAGGCGGCATGCCTCGATGCGCTGGTGTTCAAGTGCAACGTGCTGTGGGCGCAACTCGATGCGCTCTATCATGCCTATGTCGAGCCCGGGCACATCCCGCCCGGCGCGTGGCGGCCGGAGAGCGCGGCGTGAACACCGAGGCCCGACAGCCTGACGCCGCCACGGTGCCCCGGCTGGGGCGCGGAGTGCGCCTGCAGCACGATGCGGCGCGCGGGCTGTGGCTGCTGCTGGCGCCCGAACGCATGCTGGAACTGGACGATATCTCGCATGCCATTATTTCGCGCATTGACGGCAAGGCCAGTCTCACCGACATCGCCGACGATCTGGCCCGCACATTCGCAGCCGACCGCGACGTCATCCTTCACGACGTGACGGAGCTTGTCGCCGAGCTGACAACCAAGAGGATCGTCGTCGCATGAGCGATGAGCGCACCAGTCCCGCCGATCCCGGCCCGCCGAGCGCGTTGTTGGCGGAATTGACCCATCGCTGCCCCTTGCGCTGTCCTTACTGTTCCAACCCGCTGGAGCTGGAGCGGCGGTCGGGCGAACTCGCCACGGCGGACTGGATGCGGGTTTTCGACGAGGCTGTCGGCCTCGGCATCCGCCATGTGCATCTGTCCGGCGGCGAGCCCACGGCGCGTCGCGATATCGCCGAACTCATCGCCCATGCCCGCACGGCCGGCCTTTATACCAATCTCATCACGTCCGGTGTGTTGATGAACGAGGGCCGCCTCGATGGCCTGATCGATGCCGGGCTCGATCATCTCCAGCTTTCCATCCAGGATATCGATGCCCAAGGGGCCGATCGCATCGCCGGCCTCGATGGCGCTCATGTCAAGAAACTCGAACTGGCCCGCCAGGTGAAGGCGCGCGGCATCGGCTTCACCGTCAATGCCGTCATCCACCGCCACAATATCCACAACCTGGAGCGCATGATCGACTTCGCCCTGGAGATGGATGCCGGGCGCCTCGAGGTGGCTCACGTCCAGTACTACGGCTGGGCGCTGAAGAACCGGGCGGCCCTCATCCCGACACGTGCTGCGCTCGATGAGGCGACGCGCATCGTCGCCGAAGCGAGCGAGCGGCTCAGAGGGCGGATTGCCTTCGACTACGTGGTGCCGGACTACTATGCCCGCTATCCAAAGCCCTGCATGGGCGGCTGGGCGCGCACCGGGCTCAATGTCACGCCGACCGGCAAGGTGCTGCCCTGCCACGCGGCCGAGACCATCGCCGGGCTGGACTTCGACAACGTGCGCGAGCGCTCGCTGGGAGAAATTTGGGCCTCCTCGCCGGCCTTTCTGGCGTTCCGCGGTACCGGCTGGATGGAGGAGCCGTGCCGCAGTTGCGAGCGGCGCGAGATCGACTGGGGCGGTTGCCGCTGTCAGGCGTTTGCCTTCGCCGGCCGTGCTACCGCCACCGATCCGGCCTGTTCGCTCTCCGGCCTGCACAGCGAAATGGTGGCGATCGCCGAGCGCGAATCTTCCTGCCAGAGCCCGGCCTTTGCCTACCGCCAGTTCTGACCTTCCGAAGAGCGGGATTAGCATTCCAAGGCGTGGCAAGCTGTCTGCCGGTGTCGAGACTTTCGTCGTATATTTGCGCTCTTGCCAGAAAACGGCGGGTGCACATTATAATTCGACGGGAGGACGTCATGTTACGTATGAAAACCCTATTACTTGCAACGGCTTCGCTGCTGGTGGCAAGTGGCGTCGCGGCGGCGGAAAGCAATCTGCAGAAGCTCGGTCAGTTCCAGGTCACGCACTCCAAGAAGGGCTTCACCTACATCGCCCAGGGCGGCGACAAGGCCGACGCCATCAACGAGACGCTGTCCAAGATCAAGCTGCCGCCCGGCTTCAAGATCTCGCTATTCGCCATCGTGCCGGATGCCCGCCACATGGCGGTCGATCCGCAAGGCTTCGTGGTCTTCGTCGGCACCCGCAAGAAAGACGTGTGGGCCATCACCGACCGCGACCACAACAACATGGCCGACGAGGTGAAGGATTTCGCCCCGACCATCGACAAGAATCTCCCCAACGGACCGTGCTTTTCCAAGGACGGCATGCTCTACATCGCCGAGCAGAACCGGGTGCTGCAATATCCGGCGGCGGCCTTCTTCTATGAGAGCGCCGACGTGGTGGCGGTGCCGATCGTGCCGCAGGGCCAGCTCATCCCGCCGGAGGATGAGAGCTACAACCACACCGCGCGGGTGTGCCGGGTGGGACCCGACAACAAGCTCTACATCACCATCGGCCAGCCCTTCAACGTGCCGCCGGCCTCCAAGCTGGACGAGTTCCACAAGTGGGGCATGGGCGGAATTATCCGCATGAACCAGGACGGTTCCGGCCGCGAGACCTACACCTACGGAGTGCGCAATTCCGTCGGCCTCGACTTCAATCCGGCCAATGGCGAACTGTGGTTCACCGACAACCAGGTGGACGGCATGGGCGACGACATCCCGGCTGGCGAGCTCAACCGGCAGACCGCCATGGGCCAGAATTTTGGCTTTCCCTGGTATGGCGGCGGGCATACGCGCACCAACGAGTACAAGGACCAAGAACCGCCCAAGGACGTGGTGTTCCCGGCGGTTGAGATGGTGGCGCATGCGGCCGACCTCGGCATGACCTTCTACACCGGCAAGATGTTCCCGGCGAAATACCAGGGCGGCATCTTCAATGCCGAGCACGGCTCGTGGAACCGCACCACGCCGATCGGGGCGCGCATCATGTACACCTCCGTCAATCCCGACGGCTCGGTGGGTGAGACTTCTGTGTTCGCCGACGGCTGGAACGACAACGGCACCTATCTGGGCCGTCCGGTCGACGTGATGCAGATGCGCGACGGCTCGCTGCTCGTCTCCGACGATTTGACGGGCGCCGTCTACCGCATCTCCTACGGCCAATGAGCGCCTGACGACGACACTTGAGGCAGCCGACGGCAACGTCGGCTGCCGCTTCTTCAAGGCAAGGATCTAGGGACCATGCGGACTTGTCTCATCTCTGCGGGGGCGGCGGCGCTTGTACTTGGCCTCGCCGCCACAACCGGGGCTCATGCCGGCGATGCCATGCTGGGACGCAAGAAGGCAGCCGCCTGCGCTCTCTGCCACGGCATCGACGGCATCGCCAAGACGCCAATGACGCCCAATCTGGCCGGCGAGAACGAGATTTATCTTCAGGCCCAGCTCAAGGCCTTCCGCTCCGGCAAGCGTACGCATGAGATCATGTCGGTGGTGGCCAAGCAGCTCTCCGACGACGACATCGCCAACCTCGCCGCCTGGTACTCCTCCATCAAGATCACCGTCACCATGCCAAGCCAGTGACGGGCGGCTCGGTGTGCGACTGACTTGCGGCCGCGCGATCCACCAATTGCCACTTGACCCTTAAGTAAACTCAGGCATAGCCTGCAAGCGCCCATTTGCTTGCAGATTTTCCTGACGTTGACATTCCATCGGCATCAACTGCGACGGGACTGAACGGGGCGATGCCCTGTTCATGGAGCGAGAACAAGAGGTAAACCGGCAGCACATCATGTCAGAACGTAGAGGAACTGGACTGCTTGCCGCGCTGGCAGGCGCTGCTGGTTGGCGACGCGCACCAGGCAACCTTGGCGCCCAATCTGGCCGGCGAGAGCGAGATGTATCTTCAGGCCCAGCTCAAGGCTTTCCGCTCCAGCAAGCGTACGCATGAGATCATGTCGGTGGTGGCCAAGCAGCTCTCCGACGATGACATCGCCAACCTCGCCGCCTCCTGATCGTCATCGGCTGCGGGCCGCTGTCGCGCCGGCGATGAAACCAAAGGCGATGGCGGTCAGGAGTCCGTTTCCGGACAGATAGCCGGCAACGTCGGGTCCCGACACGCCGCTTGCGGCGCCACCGCCGGCGGTCAAGTTGGAAAAACTCTTGCCGTCGGGGTCGACGGCGCGTGCCTCATCGTCAATCAACAGGCCGCCCTGGGTATGGAACAGGGCACCGGTCACCTTCACCGCGAAGAACGGAGACTGCAAAGCCGGTTTTCCGGTAAAATCGCGCCCGAACGGGTCAAGTCTTTCGCCTTTGCTCATGGCGCTGACCTCGGCAAGCGTCGCCGCCAGCACTTCGGGTGGTGCGTCCGTTAGAATTGAGAGCTCGGCGACATCGCCTGCCCGGCGGATCGCTCCGACCTCGACTGCCTCGCGATAGTCGGGAAACGACAGGGCGAATGCGTGAATGCGCCCATCGAAAACATCCCAGGCGCATCCCCCGGGTTGGCGCAGCACCTTGACGGCCTGCTCGGAATAGCCGCCGTGCTCGTTGGAAAAGCGCCTGCCTTCAGCGTTTATCTGGATGGCGCCTTCCATCATCAGCGCCCACGAGATCAGGATACCATGCGGATGCGCCAGCGATCCGTGCCCCTGATAGCCCGACAAGTCGCGGCATTCGGCGCCCAGTGCCTGGCCCCACAGCAGCGCATCGCCGGTGTTGCCTGCATGGCCGTAATAGAGCGCATCGGCAATCTCGGGAATGTGGCGCTTAACGAGTGCTGGATTTCCGCCGT
>CAVYOQ010000059.1:0-118947 GCA_963770075.1 uncultured Alphaproteobacteria bacterium | reverse complement strand
GTGTATTTTTCCTCCCGATATTAGTTGAATGGGCTGAAAATGAACCAATAACAGCACGTCGTCCCATCGATTGTTCAATAATTATATAATTGAATATATCGTTTATTTGAGAGGGGTCACCAGTCAGCCTGTTCCTGATAAATTGTGATCCATGAAAACTTCCTGAACCAATTTTTGCAATTAGCAAATCATTTACAGCTCCCAGTATGGCAGTCTTCATTTTATCAACCAGAAAATCTTCAATATCCGTTGCTTCCCTGCCTGCCATTAGTCGTGCCATAACTCCATAACCCCAACCTCCAATGCTTGAATGTGTATGGGTAGCTGAGAAGAAAAGCTGATCTCTTTGAATACCTTCGCTAAAGAGTTCTGATGTAACTGATTCAATTATATTTGGTGGCATAAGGAGAAGATCAGCACTAATAATGATGATTATTCTATCACCAGTTTTAATTGCCACAGCCTTTGCAAAAATACTATCATGGATACCTGTAGCAAGCTTCTCTTTTAACTGACCATAGCCGGCAATTGGAATCTCCGCTGGTTTGTTAATTGCATTGCTATTGAACCCGGCTTGCATATCAGGTGTAATACTTACTCTGGCAAAACCTGCATAGACCGAGTCATTAACCCAATCCAGTTCAGTTATAACATTATCTAATTCAGATTTAGTATCTTCATAGTACTCTGTTTTAATATAAGGAGTCTTTACTACAGCGCAGCTGTTGAAAAGCATAAGCATAACCAGTCCTGTAAATAACTGACCAACACAAATGATTGTTTTTTTCATAGACTATTTTTGAAGGTCACAATTTACGAAATACTTTTTTTCTATAATTACTCCTTGTATGATATGAATGATTATTATATTTGGATTCAGGTAGATAAGATTCAGGAAAAATTTATAGTTTCTGGTAAGGTGTTCAGCTAATTCTTATTAATTTGCTGGTCATGATTATTAAATAATTTTCTTTCAGAACAGGTTATTAAAAATCCATACTGATGGTACCAAGTGAAAATCTTAGTTATGATATGACTAATTGGAGATTATACTTGAAAAGAAAAATTTATCAAATAGGAATGATTACTAATTAGGAATCATTACTAATTAGGAATAATTATTAATTAGATATAATTATCAAAACTTAACTCAATCAGATGAAAAAAAACAGAATTTTTGCCTGTGGATTAGGAATTATTGGGATTGCAACCTTGCCGACGGCTTGTGTGAATTCAGCCAAAAAGGCTGCAAAGCCAAATATTGTTATTATTCTGGCTGATGATATGGGATGGGGCGACCTCAACCTGAATGGCAATGACAATGTTTCTACCCCAACAATAAACAGACTTGCCAGTCAAAGCATGAGTTTTGACAGATTTTATGTATGTCCCCTTAGTGCCCCGACAAGATCAGAAATGCTGACCGGACGTTATTTTTCTTCGAACCGGTGCCGGCATGCATTTCTTCAATCCGGTGCCGTTGATGAAGCTGGTCGAGGTGGTGCGCGGCCCCGACACCAGCGCTGAGGTGATCGCCTTCCTCGCCGCGCTGGGCAAGCGCATGGGACGGGTGCCGGTGACGGTGAAGGATGCCCCCGGCTTCCTGGTCAACCTCGGCGGGCGCGCCTATACCACCGAGGCCATGCGTCTGCTCTATGAGCGGGTGGCGACGCCGCCCCAGATCGATGCGGTGATGCGCGATTGCTGCGGCTTCCGCATGGGACCGCTGGAACTGGCCGACCTGACCGGCGTCGATGTCAACTATCCGGTGAGCCAGTTCGTCTATGACGGCTACAATCAGGACCCGCGGCTGAAGACGTCGTTTCCGCATCGCGCCCTCATGGAAGCCGGCCGGCTGGGCAGGAAGTCGGGGCAGGGCAGCTACAGCTATGACGAAAAGGGCCACCGCATCGATGAGGCCTCGGGCGATTACCTCACCACCGCCGCGGCGGCGATGAGCCTGGTGCTCAACGAAGTGGATGAATCCGCGCTACCGTTCTTTGCCGGCCTCGGGACGAAGCTGCTTGACAGCGACGACGGCAAGAGCCCTATCGTCGCCGAACTGCTGGGCGAGGACTGCAGCGCCCACGCCATCAGGACCGAGGTCGATCACCGCCGCCTCGTCGGCGTCGATCTCAGCTGCGATACGAGCAAAGCGCGTTACCATCATGACGGCGCCGGGTGCCGATCCGGCCATGCGCGATGCCGTGGCCGCGCTGATTGCGGCGAGCGGACGGGCGGTGACGGCGATCAACGATTCGCCCGGCTTCATCGCCCAGCGGATGCGCGCCATGATCGCCAATCTCGGCTGCGAGATGGCGCAGATCGGCATCGCCGCGCCCGATCAGATCGACCTCGCCATGCGCCTCGGCCTCAACTATCCGCAAGGTCCCCTTGAACTGGCCGAGCACATGGGGCTGGACGACACCCTCGCCATCCTTGAACGGGCTCAAGCCATCACCGGCGATGACCGCTACCGCCCCAGCCTGTGGCTGAAACGCCGCGCCGGCCTCGGCCTTTCCATCCACACCCCTGACTGAGCGCCCCCGGAGACGCCCCATGGCTCATGATTTTGCCCGCTACAAGGCGCTGAAATTCAACCGGCCGGAGGCGCGCATCCTCGAGGTCATCCTCTCAAGGCCCGGCCGCCTTAACGCGCTCGATGAAGACGGCCATCGCGAACTGGCCGAGGTGTGGCGCGACATCGACCGCGACACGGAAACCTCGGTGGTGGTGCTGCGCGGCGAGGGCGGCAATTATTCCGCCGGCGGCGACCTGAAGCTGGTCGAGAAGATGGCCGACGACTGGGCTGCGCCTGGCCGGTCCCACCTTCGATGCCTCGCTGGCGCTGGAGTTCTTGGGCTTTTCAGGCCCGGAAGTGCGCGAAGGGCTTGCCTCGCTGAAGGAAAAGCGCAAACCCGACTTCGATCCCGATTGTCCGTTCTAGGGATACCCCATGACCGAAACCATCATCATCATCGGGGGCGGCCAGGCCGCCTACCAGATCGCCGCCTCGCTGCGCCAGGAAGGTTTTGACGGCGCGGTCACCATGATCGCTGACGAGCCGTTCCTGCCCTACCAGCGCCCGCCGCTGTCAAAAGCCTATCTCATGGGCAAGGCGGATGAGACCTCGCTGCCCATCCGCGAGGAGAATTTTTATGAGGCCAACCGCATCGAGGTCTTGCGCGGGGAAAAGGTGACGGCGATCGACCGGCAGGCCCGTCGGGTGCAGACGGCTTCGGGCAAATCGCTTTCCTATGACCGGCTGGCGCTGGCGACCGGCAGCCGGGCGCGCAGCCTGCCCATCGCCGGTGCCGAGCTGGAAGGCGTCGTCACCCTGCGCACCTTGGCCGATGCCCACCGCTTGAAGCACCTGCTGGAAACGGCCGAAACCCTGACGGTGATCGGCGGCGGCTTCATCGGCCTCGAGGTGGCGGCCTCGGGCCGCGTGCTGGGCAAGCAGGTGACGGTGATCGAGGCGGTGCCGCGCCTCATGGGCCGCGCCGTGGCGCCGGCCACCTCGGCGTTCTTTGCCGATTTTCACAAGAGCCTCGGCAATACGGTTCATGTCTCGACGCAGATCGCCGGGCTCGGTGGCGACGGCAGGAAGGTCACCCATGTGGACCTGGCCGATGGCCGGCGTATCGGCGCCGATGCCGTGGTCATCGGGGTGGGGGCGAGCGTCAACATGGAACTGGCGGCGGAGGCAGGTCTTGAGTGCGGCAACGGCATCGTGGTGGATGAATTCGCCATCACCTCCGATCCGCTGATCGTCTCGGCCGGCGACTGCACCGAGCACCCCAACCGCTTCGCCGGCGGGCGCTTCCGGCTGGAATCGGTGCAAAACGCCACCGATCAGGGCAAGATCGCCGCGAAATCGCTTGCTCGGCCAGCGCGTCGCCTATGACAGCGTGCCGTGGTTCTGGTCCGATCAGGCCGATGTGAAATTGCAGATGGCGGGCCTGCCCATCGGGGTGGACGCCGAAGTGGTGCGCGGCGACCCGGCCACCAAGCGGTTTTCGGTGTTCCACTTTGCCGGCGACCGGCTGGTGTGCGTCGATTCGATGAACCGCCCGGCCGACCACATGCTGGCCCGCCGCCTCATCGAGGCCGGCATCAGCCCGACCCGCGAGCAGGCGGGCGACGAAAGCGTCGATCTCAAGCAGTTCATGCCGCGCAAGAGATAATCAGACCCAGCGGAAGACGGCAAAGACGTAGGCAAGCGAGAGGGCGAGCGGCCCCCATAGCGGGGTGCCGACGATGCCCAGCCAGCCGAGAAAGATGAAGGCGCTGCCCAGAAGTGAAATGAACAGCCGGTCGCCGCGGGTGGTGTCGAGGCCGAGGACGCCGTGACGCGGATCGCCGCCGGGCTGGCGCCATTCCCACACCCCCATCGAAGCAATCGCCAGCCCGATGAAGATGAAGAAGGCAGCCGTCGGCCACGTCCATGCCATCCACGAAAGGCCCATGATCGCGGCCTCCTCAAACCCGGCCCAGGGCAAAGCCCTTGGCGATGTAGTTGCGCACGAAATAAATGACCACCGCGCCGGGGATGAGGGTGAGCGAGCCGGCGGCGGCGAGCAGGCCAAGCTGGTAGCCTGAGGTGCTGGCGGTCTTGGTCATCAAGCGCGGCAATCGGCTTGGCGGCAACCGAGGTCAGCGTCTTGGCGAGCAGCAGTTCGACCCATGAGAACATGAAGCAGAAGAAACAGGCGACCCCGATGCCCGCCGCAATCGTCGGCATGAAGATTTTGATGAAGAAGCGCCAGAACGGATAGCCGTCGGCATAGGCGGTTTCGTCCAGTTCCTTGGGCACCCCTGAGATGAAGCCTTCGAGGATCCACACCGCCAGGGGAATGTTGAACAGCGTATGGGCCAGCGCCACCGCCCACGGTGTGTCGAACAGGCCGACCGCCGAATAGAGTTGATAAAAGGGCAAGGCGAACACCGCCGGCGGCGCCATGCGGTTGGTCAGCAGCCAGAAGAACAGGTGCTTGTCGCCCAGAAAGCGAAAGCGCGAAAAGGCATAGGCCGCCGGCAGGGCGACGGCCACCGACAAGATGGTGTTGATGACCACATACTCGATGGAGGCGATGTAGCCGTTGTACCAGGTGGGATCGGTGAAGATCGTGCGGTAGTTGTCGAGGGTGAAGTGGTGCGGCCACAGGGTGAAGCTGCCGAGGATCTCGTTGGTGGTCTTGAACGACATGTTGAGCAGCCAGTAGATCGGCAGCAGCAGGAACACGATGTAGACGGTGGGGATGAGGAATCGCTTGCGCATGATCACCTCGCCTCGTTGCGCATCATCAGCGTGTAGAACAGCCAGCTGGCCAGCAGGATGATGAGGAAGTAGATGAGCGACATGGCCGCCGCCGGCCCCAGATCGAACTGCCCGAGCGCCGTCTTCACCAGATCGATGGACAAGAACGTCGTCGAGTTGCCCGGCCCCCCGCCGGTCATCACCACCACCTCGGTATAGATCATGAACGAGTCCATGAAGCGCAGGAGGATGGCGATGGTCAGCACGTATTTGAGCTTGGGGAGCTGGATATAGCGGAACACCGCCCACGGCTTTGCGCCGTCGATCTTGGCGGCCTGGTAGAAGGCATCGGGAATGGAGACCAGCCCCGCATAGCACAACAGCACCACCAGCGAGGTCCAGTGCCATACGTCCATCAGGACAATGGTGAACCATGCCGAGCCCGGCTGGCGGGTGTAGTTGTAGTGCAGGCCGAGCGCGTTGAGCGAACGCCCCAGAAGGCCGATATCGGGCAGCGCCAGGATGTTCCACATGGCGCCGACCACGTTCCACGGGATCAACAGCGGCAGGGCCATCAACACCAGGCACACCGAGACCCACGGGCCGCGGCGCGGCATGGCCAGCGCGATCATCAGGCCCAGCGGCACCTCGATGGCCAGCACGATGGCGGTGAACATGACCTGGCGCATCAAGCGCGGCATGGAAGCGTTCGGAATGCAGGATCTCCTCGAACCACCTGACCCCCGACCACACGAAGATGTTGTTGCCGAAGGTTTCCTGCACCGAATAGTTGACCACCGTCATCAACGGGATGATGGCGTTGAAGGCGACCAGCGCCACCACCGGCAGGACGAAGAACCACGCCTTGTTGTTGATGGTCTTTCTCATGGCTGCTGCCCCTCGTCGATCATCCAGCCATCGGCGTAAACTTGCGTATGGGCGGCATCGAAGCGGATATGCGGCGCCTTGCCGGGGACGCTTGCTCCCTCGGGCGTGAGCAGCTTGATCGAGGTGCCTTCATGGCGCGCCTCGACGACGCTGTGGCGGCCGACGTCGGAAACCTTGACGATCTCGACGGGGATGCCGTCCGCGGCGAAGTGGACGAATTCCGGCCGCACGCCGATTTCCAGTTTTTTGGCACCGGCAGGGGCTGAAAGCGCCTGCGGAAAGGCGATGCGGTGGCCGGCGAAATGCGGAAAGCCCTCATCCAGCGTGCACGGCAGGACGTTCATGCCGGGCGAACCGATGAAGTAGCCGACGAAGGTGTGGCGGGGGCGCTCGAACAACTCCACCGGCGAGCCGATCTGCACCACTTCGCCGGCATGCATGACGATCACCTGATCGGCAAAGGTCAGCGCCTCGGTCTGGTCGTGGGTGACATAGATCATGGTGGCGCCCACCTGCTGGTGCAGTTCCTTCAGTTTGGAACGCAGCACCCATTTGAGGTGCGGATCGATGACGGTGAGCGGTTCGTCGAACATGATGACGTTGACATCGGAGCGCACCAGCCCGCGGCCCAGCGAGATCTTCTGCTTGAAGTCGGCGGTGAGGCCCGAGGCGCGATGCCTGAGCGAGCCTTCGAGTTCCAGCATCACCGCGATCTCGTGCACCCGGGTATCGACATCGCGCCTCGCCGACGCCGCGATTGCGCAACGGAAAGGCGAGATTGTCGTAGACCGTCATGGTGTCGTAGATGACCGGGAACTGGAACACCTGGGCGATGTTGCGCTTGTCGGTCGCCAGATTGGTGACGTCGCGGTCGTCGAACAGCACCCGTCCCTCGCTCGGCGGAACAAGGCCGGAGATGATGTTGAGGAGCGTCGTCTTTCCGCACCCCGACGGCCCCAGCAGCGCATAGGCGCCGCCGTCGGCCAGTTCCATATCCATGCGCTGCAGCGCCCAGTCGGCGTCCTGGCGCGGTTCGTCCAGGTAGCTGTGGCGGATATGGTCGAGGGTGATCCTGGCCATGGCTAGCGCGCCTCACCGGCGTTTGACGCGGCGATCAGGCGCTGGTCCTGATCGAAATAAAGGCAGTGGGCGACATCGATATAGAGGTGGGCGCGCTCGCCCACCTTGAAGGGGCGCACCCCCGGCGATTGCGACACCCAGGTGCCGCCGTCGACCTCGAAATGCACGATGGATTCAGAGCCGCTCAGTTCGGCGATGATGACGCGTGCCCTCGATCGGCACCGCGTGCGGACGATGCCGCCGTGGTCTGCACGTGATGCGGGCGGATGGCGAGGGTATAGGCGCCATCCGGCAGGTCGGCGAACGGCCCTTCGGCGGGCCAGCGCACGTCGTCGCTCAGCACGAATTCGCCGCCGCGCTTGGTGATGCCGGCGCTGTTGATCGGCGGATCGGAAAAAATCCGCGCCGTGGTCAGATCGCCGGGATGGCGATACAGCGACAGCGTGTCGCCGAACTGGGTGACCCGGCCCTCGTTGAGGGTGGCGGTGCGCCCGCCCAGCAGCAGCGCCTCGCCGGGCTCGGTGGTGGCGTAGACGACGATGCAATGGCGGTCGGCGAACAGCTTTGGCAGTTCCTCGCGCAGATCCTCGCGCAGCTTGTAGTCGAGGTTGGCGAGCGGCTCATCGAGCAGCACCAGGTCGGCGTCCTTGACCAGGGCGCGGGCCAGTGCGGTACGCTGCTGCTGGCCGCCGGAGAGTTCGCTCGGCCGGCGCTGCAGCATCTCCGTCAGGCGCATCAGCTCGGCGATGCGATGGACCCGCTCCTTCACCTCGGCGTTGGGCAGGCGCTGCACCCGCAAGGGCGAGGCGATGTTCTCGTAGACGGTGAAATTGGGGTAGTTGATGAACTGCTGGTAGACGATGGAGATGTTGCGCTTCTGCACCGCGACGCCGGTCACGTTCTTGCCGTCGAACCAGATCTCGCCCGATGTCGGCTTGTCGAGGCCGGCCATGATCTGCAACAGGGTGGTCTTGCCGGCCAGGGTGGGCCCGAGCAGGGTGTTGAACGAGCCCTCCTCGAGCACGAGGTCGGTTTCGTGCACATGCACGTCGGCGCCGATGCGCTTGGTGATGCCTCTGAGTTCGAGTGACATGGGATCGCCGCCGGTTTTGCCGCGTGCTGGCTTGACTATCGCACAAAATCCCTCCGGAGCGCAGGCGCAACGCTCCGGAGAGGGTCGATGATGCAGCGCCGAACCGCTACTGGTGTTCCGTCCAGCGCTTGATCAGCTCGTCATAGGCGATGGTCTCGCCCTTGGGCTTCTCGTTGTCGAGCTTCTTCCACGGGGCATGGTCGTCGCTGAGCCACTTGGAGGGATCGCTCTCCGGGTTCAGGCGCGGGCCGCAGCCATGGTAGACGTTGTTGGACTCATCCACCGCCTGCATGCGGGCCATCACCTGGTCCATCTGCGCGGCAAGCCGGTCCATGGCCTGCTGCGGGGTGAAGGTGCCGGAGTTGACGTCACCGATGTTCTCCCAGAACAACTGGGCGAGTTTGGGATAGTCAGGCACGTTGATCCCCGTCGGCGTCCACGCCACGCGGTCGGGCGAGCGGTAGAACTCGATCAGACCGCCCAGCTTGGGGGCGCGCTCGGTGAACGAGGCATGGCGCACCGTGCTGTCGCGGATGAAGGTCAGACCCACATGGCTCTTCTTGACGTCAACCGTCTTGGAGACCACGAACTGGGCATACAGCCAGGCGGCCTTGCGGCGATCAACCGGCGTGGAGTTGAACAGCGTCCACGAACCGGCGTCCTGATAGCCGCGCTGCGAACCTTCCTTCCAGTAGGGCCCGTGCGGCGACGGCGCCATGCGCCACAGCGGCATGCCCTTGTCGTCGACGGTGTTGTTGCCCTTGTCCTTGGGCGCCACCATGGAGGCGGTGAAGGCCGAATACCAGAAGATCTGCTGGGCGACGTTACCCTGCGAGAGCGACGGCAGCGACTGGTAGAAGTCGAGGTCAGCCGCACCCGGAGGCGCATATTTGCGCAGCCATTCGTCCCATTTCCTGACCGCGTAGACGGCCGCCGGGCTGTTGGTGCCGCCACCGCGGGTCACCGAGGCGCCGACCGGGTTGCATGAATCCTTTTCCATGCGGATGCCCCATTCGTCCACCGGACGGCCGTTGGGGATGCCGACGTCGGCTTCACCGGCCATCGACAGCCAGGCATCGGTCATGCGCCAGCCGAGATCGGGGGCGCGCTTGCCGTAGTCCATGTGGCCATAGACCCTGACGCCGTCGATTTCCTTGATGTCGTTGGTGAAGAAATCGGCGATGTCCTCATAGGCCGACCAGTTGACCGGAACGCCAAGCTCATAGCCGTATTTGGCCTTGAACTTTTCCTTGATGTCGGGGCGGTCGAACCAGTCCTTGCGGAACCAGTAGAGGTTGGCGAACTGCTGGTCGGGCAACTGCCACAGCTTGCCGTCCGGCCCGGTGGTGAACGACTTGCCCATGAAGTCGTTGACATCGAGCATCGGGTCGGTGACGTCCTTGCCTTCGCCGGCCATCCAGTCGGTGAGGTTGATGGCGCTCTGCAGGCGCGAATGGGTGCCGATCAGGTCTGAATCGTTGATGTAGCCGTCATACAGATTGCGGTTGGTCTGCATCTGCGTCTGAACCGCCTGCACCACTTCGCCCTCGCCGAGGATCTGGTGGTTGACCTTGATGCCGGTGATTTCCTCGAACGCCTTGGCGAGAACCTCGGCCTCGTAGTGATGGGTCGGGATATCCTCCGACAGTACGTTGATTTCCATGCCCGCAAACGGCTTGGCGGCGTCGATGAACCACGCCATCTCCTTCATCTGTTCATCTTTGGAAAGTGTCGAGGGCTGGAACTCGTTGTCCACCCACTTCTTGGCCTCATCCATGCCGGCAAAGGCCGGCCCGATACAGGCCGCCATGGCAGCCGCCGCACAGGCGGTCAATATGCATTTCTTCATTGGCGTTCCTCCCGAGAACAAAAACTGAAACAATGAGAATATGAAACGAAAGTGACATCGGGTCAATCGCAAATCATTTGCTTGCAACCGCAGATTCGCTAAGGTGAATCCATCATGCTTCCCCAAATGGGCTCCCCACTTCCGGAAACTGTCCAGCCACGCCAGGCCGATATCCTCGACCTTGCGCGCCATACCGGTCGTGTGCATGTCGAGCAGCTGGCCCGCCAGTTCAATGTCACCCCACAGACTATTCGCAAGGATCTCAACGAGCTGTGCGAGCGCGGGCTGCTGCAGCGGGTTCATGGCGGCGCCGTCGTGGCCTCGGCGACCGTCAATGTCGGCTACGAAGCGCGGCGCAATCTGGCGGCAGGCGAAAAGCAGCGCATCGGCCGCGCGGCGGCCTCACTGATCCCCGACCGGTGCTCGATCCTGATCAATATCGGGACCACCACCGAACAGGTTGCCATGGCGCTGAGAACCAAGGCCGGGCTCCTAGTCATCACAAATAATATCAATGTTGTCAATATCTTGTATGGATATCCCGAAATCCAGACGATCGTCGCCGGCGGCCTTGTGCGCCACGCCGACGGCGGCATCGTCGGCGAGGCGGCGGTTGACTTCATCAAGCAGTTCAAGGTCGACCATGCCATCATTGGGACGTCGGCCATCGATGCCGACGGCTCCCTGCTCGATTATGACTACCGCGAGGTGAAGGTGGCGCAGGCGATCATCGACAATGCACGCAGTACCATCCTGGTAGCCGATGCCATGAAGTTCGAACGCTCGGCGCCGGTGCGCATTGGCCACCTGTCGCAACTTGACTGCTTTGTCACCGACAAGCCGCTGCCGCCACGGCTCGCCGGCCTGTGCCGCGACAACGATGTGCAGGTGGTCGTTGCCGATGAGACGGCGTCGGAGGACTGACGCTCGGTTATTTTCGTTGCGCTTTCTTTTTGGCGCGGTTATTTTTCATTGCCATCCGTCGGTGTTCACGATTTAAGGGGCGCATCTGTTGCGGGAGCGGTCACGTGTATGACATCGCCGTCATCGGCGGGGGCGTGAATGGCTGCGGTATCGCCCGCGATGCGGTCGGTCGCGGCCTCAAGGTGCTGCTGGTGGAAAAAGGCGACCTGGCCAGCGGCACCTCGTCGGCCTCCACCAAGCTGGTGCACGGGGGCCTGCGCTATCTGGAACATTTTGAATTCCGGCTTGTGCGCGAATCCCTGATCGAGCGCGAAGTGCTGCTGGGCATGGCGCCGCACATCATCTGGCCACTGCGCTTCGTCCTGCCACACCACCGTGGGCTCAGGCCGGCGTGGCTCATCCGGCTGGGGCTCTTTCTCTATGACCACCTCGGCGGACGCAAGCTGCTGCCGCCGTGCCGGACGCTGGATCTCGGCAACGATGTGGCGGGGGAGTGCCTGAAGGACACCTACAGGACGGCTTTCGAGTATTCCGACTGCTGGGTCGACGATGCGCGGCTGGTGATCCTCAATGCCCGCGACGCCGCCGACCGGGGAGCGGATGTGCGGGTGCGCTGCGAGGCCATGGCGGCGGTGCGCGAGCAGGGATGCTGGCAGGTCACCTTGAAGGACCAGGCGGGCGGGGCCCTCTCGCAGGTGTCATGCCGGGCCCTCGTGAACGCCACCGGCCCTTCGGTGGTGGACGTGCTTGCCAACCGCATCGGCGGCAACCGCCGGGCGGGCGTGCGGCTGGTCAAGGGCAGCCATATCGTGGTGCCAAAATTGTTTGCGCATGATCGCGCCTATATCTTCCAGAACGCCGACGGCCGCATCGTCTTTGCCATCCCTTATGAAGGCGAGTTCACGCTGATCGGAACGACTGATGTCGATGTCACTGCCTCGAGCGAGCCGCTGAGCATCTCTGCTGAGGAGGTCGACTATTTGTGCGCGGCGGTGAGCGACTATTTGCGCCGCCCGGTGGTGCCCGAGGACGTGGTGTGGAGCTATTCTGGCGTCAGGCCGCTGTTCGATGACGGCTCGGCCAGTGCTCAGGAGATCACCCGCGATTATGTGCTCGACTTCGATGCCCCGCCCGGCGCGGCGGCGCTGCTCAACGTGTTCGGGGGCAAGATCACCACCTACCGGTGTCTATCGCAGGAAGCCGTCGACCGGTTGAGTGATCATCTCGGCGCCGGCGGTGCTGCCTGGACCCGGGGCAGCAGTCTGCCGGGCGGCGACGTGCCGGCCGGCGGCAGCACAGCGTTGGCCGATGAGCTGATGCAGCAGGTCGCCGGGCTCGATGAGGCAACCGCGCAGCGCCTGGCCCGCACCTACGGCACCAGGGCGCGGACCTGGCTGCAAGGTGCCACCGGACTTGCCGATCTCGGCCACCAGTTCGGTGCCGGCCTTTGCGAGCGTGAGGCTGCCTATCTGGTGGAGCGTGAATGGGCACGCTCGGCCGACGACATCTGCTGGCGCCGCACAAAGCTGGGCTTGAGAATGAACCAGACCGAGATGGCCCGGCTTGAGGCCTGGGTGCAGAACCATCAGGCCAACACGCCAGCCAGGGAGACGGTGCAATGAGCGCTCACATCCTTGCCATCGACCAGGGAACGACCTCCTCGCGCGCCATCGTCTTCGACCTAGACTACAGACCGGTCGCCATCGCCCAGCAGGAGTTCGAGCAGCACTACCCGCAGCCGGGCTGGGTGGAACACGAGCCGGAGGACATCTGGCAGACTACCCTTGCCACTTGCCGGCAGGCGCTTGCCAAGGCCGGCCTCGGCGCCGCGCAGGTGGCTGCCATCGGCCTCACCAACCAGCGCGAGACCACCATTATTTGGGACCGTGCCACCGGCAAGCCGTTGCACCGGGCCATCGTTTGGCAGGATCGGCGCACCGCCGAGCGCTGCGCAGCGATGCGATCAGGCGGACACGAGCCCTTGGTCAGCGAGCGCACCGGACTCCTGCTTGATCCCTATTTCTCTGGCACTAAAGCGGCGTGGATCCTCGACAATGTCGATGGCGCCCGCGCAGCGGCGATGGCCGGGCGCCTCGCCTTCGGGACCGTCGACAGCTTTCTGCTATGGCGGCTAACGGGTGGTCGCGAGCACGCAACCGATGTCACCAATGCCAGCCGCACGCTGCTTTACGACATCCATGAGCAGCGCTGGAGCGAAGAGCTTGCCGAGCTCCTACAAGTGCCCCGTGCGCTGCTCCCCGAAGTGCGCGATTGCGCCGCCGATTATGGTGTGACCGAAGCGGAATTTTTTGGCGGGGGCATCCGCATTGCCGGAATAGCCGGCGACCAGCAGGCCGCGACCATGGGCCAGGCCTGCTTCCGGCCCGGCATGATGAAATCGACCTACGGCACCGGCTGTTTTGCCTTGCTCAACACCGGTGCCGATGCGGTCAAATCACGCAACCGCCTGTTGACCACCATCGCCTATCGACTGGGCGGTAAGGTAACCTATGCGCTCGAAGGCGCGATCTTCGTGGCAGGTGCCGCGGTGCAATGGCTGCGCGACGGTCTCAGGATTATCGATGACGCGGCGCATTCGGGCGCACTCGCCGAGACGGCCGATCACAGCCAGGACGTCTACATGGTGCCGGCCTTCGTCGGGATGGGCGCTCCCTATTGGGACGCGGAATGTCGCGGTGCGCTTTACGGCCTGACCAGGGGCACGGGCCGCAGCGAGATTGCCAGAGCTGCCCTGGAGGCGGTGTGCTACCAGACCCGCGATCTCGTCGAGGCCATGCGCGGGGACTGGCAGGCCGGTTCCGGCACGGTGCTGCGGGTGGACGGCGGCATGGTGGCGTCCGATTTCACTATGCAGCGCCTCGCCGATATCCTCGATGCACCGGTCGACCGACCGAAGGTGCTGGAGACGACGGCCCTGGGGGCGGCGTTTCTGGCGGGCCTGCAATCGGGTCTATGCGACGGACCGGAGGCCTTCGCCAAATCATGGGCCTGCGACCGGCGCTTTGAGCCGGCGATGCCCGCCGATGAGCGGGAGCGAAAATATGCCGGCTGGAAGGATGCCGTGCGCCGCACGCTGATGTAGCGGCGGCTGGCATATCCTGTGATGGCCAAGCGAAAGCTCGCGGTCAGTTGCGATCGTCAGCCTGCGCGGAAGCAACATCAACTCAGTTGCCGTGCCTTGGAAGCTGGTTACACGCATCGCTGACCGGTTTGCACCAGCTTTGGAGTACTTGGCGCTGGGGGCCCATGTCGCTGTGCGCGGTGATAGCCGGCGTATACCAGCGGCTCTGAGGGCTGACTCTGTGGGGGATTGGCTGCTGGCGCCGATGGCGAACAGAGAAAATCCACCGCGGTGTTAAATTCGCACAATTTTTTCTTAAACAGGAATATTGTGTGAATGCGAAAAACATGCCAATCTTTGTATGGTATGCGTCTTGGCCGTATTGGAACGTTGAAGCGAGTGCTTCGGCCGGTGACGATTTCCTTGCGTGTGCACTTCCGCATTACCCAGCGCTATGGGGCTACCGGCCCGAATACCTTCTATTCCGGTTCCACACATCAAAATGAGGACTAATATATGCCCTTGACGAAAGACGAATTGCGCGGCCTCTACACAGCCATCGTGACGCCTTTCCACGACGACAAGTCGGTCGACTTCACCACCTTGACCACTCTGGTCAGGTTCCAGCTCGACAGCGGGGCGTCAGGGATTGTGCCCATCGGCGGCACGGGGGAATATCCGGCACTCTCCGCAGCCGAGCGGGCCGATATTGTCTGCGCATGCGTCGATGCCGCCGACGGCGCGCCGGTGCTGCCGGGCGTCTTGGCCACGGGCTTTGCTGATGCGGTCGCAGCCGGCAAGGATTTTGCCGCAGCCGGCGCAAGCGCCGTCATGCTCATCACGCCCTATTATGCGCCCGGTACTCAAGACGGCATGAGGGCCTATTTCCGCAATGCTCGCGACGCAGTGGGCATTCCCCTCCTCGCCTACGACATCCCCCGGCGCACCGGCGTCGGCCTCGAGCCTGAGACCATTGCGGCGCTGGCCGAGGATCAGACCATAATCGGTATGAAAAGTTCCTCTCTCGACATGCCGGCGTTCCTCAAGACCATACGCCTGGCATCGGGCAAGCTCGCCGTGCTTAGTGGGGAAGAACCGCTTTTCGCCGTGCATGTCGCCGCCGGCGCGCGTGGCGGGGTCCTTGCATCCGCCTCCATCTATCCCAGGCACTGGATAAAGGTCTTCGGGCTCGCGAGCGCGGGCAAGCTGCAGGAGGCGCTCACCGCCTATGACGAGCTGGCACCCTTCATCGAGGTCGTCTTCCGCGAAACCAATCCGGGGCCGTTGAAGCACTACATGAAGCTGGCCGGACGGCCGGCAGGCGGCATCAGGCTGCCCCTGTCCGAGCCCGGCAGCGAGACGGTTGCTGCGCTCGAAGCGGTCCATGCGGACATGGCAAAGCTGCAGATGGCCTGAACCCGCTCAGGCTTTCCTCGTGTCGCCGGCCTCGAACAGCACGTTCGGGTTCATGATGTTATGCGGGTCGAGCAAGCGCTTGATGTCAAGCATCAGATCGTAGCGCGTCGGCTCCGAAAGCCGCTTCAGTTCGCGGACCAGCTTTCGCCCGATACCGTGTTCGGCGCTGAACGAACCGCCATGCGCGACGATGACGTCGTGAATGAGCAACTGCACCGCCGCCGCCGTCTCTTTCGGATCGCGCTCCGGCCCGTCCCGGTCGAACCGGAACATGGCGATAAAATGCACGTTGCCGTCGCCCAGATGACTGACGACGACGGGCAACGCGTCGGGGAAGGCCGCAACCAGCACCCTCGATGCGTCCTCAATGAAAGCTGGAACGGCGGACACGCGCACCGAGGCATCGAGCGTCGTGCCCATGCCAGCCTTCAGGTTGGCCTCGGTCACCGAATGCCGCAGCTTCCAGAACGTTTGCGCTTGTGCGCTGCTCTGCGCGACGACGGCGTCGATCACGCGGCCGGCCGTCAGTTCTTCCCCGAGAAGCGTCTCGAGCCTTTCACGCAGAGGCGCTTCGGAGTCCGTGTCCCCGAGATGGATGATGACGGCCCATGCCGGCATCTCGCTCAAGGGAGATCTCATCCCCGGCAGCATGTCCTCGACAAGCTTTATCTCGGAACCCGACAGCAGCTCGAAGGCCTGGACGGCAGTGTCGAAACGCTCCTGCGTGCGCGCCAGAAGATCGAGCGCGTGCTTCGGGCTTGCGACCGCCACGAACGCATCGGCATCGGCGTTCAGCAACGGATGCAGCTTGAGAGCGGCCGCCGTCACGACGCCGAGCGTGCCTTCGGCCCCGATGAACAGGTGATTGAGGTTGTATCCCCGGTTGTCCTTCCTGAGCGCATTCAGATCGCTTAGGACCTGTCCGTTGGGCAGCACCACCTCCAGTCCGAACACGAGATCGCGCATGGGACCGAAGCGCAGCGCTCCGGTGCCTCCGGCGTTGGAGGAGACCAGCCCCCCGATCTCGGCCGTCCCCTCCGCGCCCAAGTGCAGCGGGAACTGCCTGCCGATCGTCGCCGCCGCCTCGTGCAGGTTGGCGAGGACTACGCCGGCCTCGACGATCGCCGCCGAGCCTTCGCGGTCCAGTTCGCGGATCCGGTCCATGCGTGAGAGCGAGAGCACGATGCCTCGGTCACCGGCGTGCGGAACGCTGCCGTAACACATGCTGGTATTGCCACCCTGGGGGACGATTGGCACGGTTTCCGCCGCCGCCAGGGAAACGACGGCTGCCACCTCTTCGGTCGTGCGCGGCAGCACGATGGCACGGGCATCCCCATGCACCCAGTCCCGCCAGTCGACCAGAAATCGCGACCGGTCGCCTTCGCTCACCAGTCCCTTGGGGCCCACGATGGACGCGAGCTTTTCGAGCAGCTTGTCGGCCATTCAACCTTCTCCGGTTTCAGCCTGACGCAATTGAACCCTCGCCCGACGCTTGCCTTCAGGCAATATTGGCCAGCCGATCCGAACCCAGGATCGCCGGCACCGCCGCGAGCACCCGTTCGAGCCTCTTGACGGTCTCGGCGGAGGGCTCTCTGAGCGGCAGGCGCACCGGTCCGGCATCCTGCCCGATCATCGCCATGGCCTTTTTCAGCGCCGTGGGATTCGGCTCGGAGAAGACGGCCTCGATCATCGGATAGAGCGCCTTCTGCAACCGCGCCGCGGCGGCGAAATCCCCCGATGCGGCAAGCCGGAAGCACTCCACCCAGATCTCGGGATAGAGGTTGGCGGTCGCCAGGACGGCGCCGGGGGCGCCGAGGGCCATATGCGCAACCAGCAGGCTGTCGTCGCCCGCCATTACGGCCATCTTGTCACCCGCGGCCAACATCACCCGGGTGAACTTCACCACGTCGAGATTCGAATACTTGATGCCGATGGCGATGCCTTCTTCCGCCAGCCTCGCGACGGTTTCCGGCTCGTAGCTGACATTGGTGCGGCTCAGGGATCTCGTAAAGGACGAATGGCACGCCGACGGTGTCGTGCATCTTGCGGTAATAATCGAGGATGCCCTGCTGGCTGCTGAGCACGTAGAACGGCGTCACGACCATCAAGGCATCGGCGCCGGCCGCCACGAAGGCCGCACCCGCCTCGGCCGCCTCCTCGAATCCCGGCGACAGGACGCCCGCGATGACGGGGCCGCGGCCGTGTGCGGCAGCAACGCTGGCCTCGATGACCGCCTTGCGCTCGCTCATGGACAAGGCCGTGAACTCGCCGGTTCCCCCCAGCGGCACGATTCCGGCGATGCCTGCGTCGAACATCCGCACGATGAGAGCGGACATCCCGGCCTCATCGAACCGGCCTGCGCTGTCGAATGGCGTCACCAGCGCGGGAAAGACGCCACGAAGATCTTCGGCGTTCATTGGCATTTTGACCTCCAGGCAAGCGGACTCAGTGGAAACCGAAATAGTTTGGCAGCGTCAGCGAGATCTGCGGGCACGTAGGTGACGAGCAGGAGCACGACGAAACACGCGAGCACGAACGGCAGTGACTGGCGCACGATGGCGCCGAGGCTCACCCCGCTGACCGCCGAACCCAGATAGAGCGCCAGCCCATAGGGCGGCGTCAGCAAGCCGATCATCACGTTCATCACCATGATCACGCCGAAATGCACGGGGTTGACGCCGAGATGGGCGAGAATCGGTGTGAACAGCGGCGCGAACAGCAGGAGCTGCACGGAATCGCCGATCCACAATCCGTTGATCAGGAAGAAGATGTTGATCAGCAGGAGCAGCAGCCAGACCGGCATGTGCGCGTCCGCGATCAGCATGCCGAGTTCGCTGGGCACGCGTTCGATAGGCGAGGATCCACGAGATGACGGTGGCGAAGCCGACGATCAGGTAGATCGAAGCCGATGTGCGCACGGTGCGGTCGGTGATCGCCCAGAAGTCCTGCAAGCGTCAGGTTGCGGTAGGCGAACACGCCGATCGAAGACGGCATAGGCAACGGCGACGGCCGCGGCCTCGGTGGCGGTGAACACCCCCGAGATGATGCCGCCGATGATGATGACCGGCATCAGCAGCGCCCACATCGCCTCGCAGCACGATCCGGACGACGACAGCAACGCTGAGATTGCTGATCGGATTGCGCGGGAAATTGCCGATCCGGCTCATGACAAAGATGACCGCCATGAGCGCCACGCCGATCAGGATGCCGGGCATGGCGCCGGCAAGGAACAGCGCCGCGACCGAAGTCTGCGTCAGGCTCGAGAAGATGATGAAGGGAATGCTCGGCGGGATGATCGGCCCCTGCACGGCCGAACACACCGTCAGGGCGGCGGAGAAGTCCGCGCGGTATCCGTCCTTCTTCATCATCTCGATCTCGACCGGGCCGAGGGCCGAGATGTCGGCGAGAGCCGAACCCGAGACGCCGCCGAACAGCATCGAGCCGACGACGTTCACATAGGCCAGGCCGCCGCGGAAGCTGCCGACCAGCAGCCTGGAGAAGTTGAGCAGCCGGTCGGTCATGCCGATCGAGGTCATGATCTCGCCGGCCATGATGAACAGCGGAATGGACAGCCAGATGAAGACGTCCATGCCGGTGTACATCTTGTGCGCGAAGATCGGCAGCATGGCGAGCATGCCAGGCTCGACGAAGAAGTAGGCGAGCGCGGCAAAACCGATCGCAAAGATGACGGGGCTGCCGAGCAGCAGCAGCACGAAAAGCAGGCCGATGATCACGAAAAGCGAGCTGTGCATGGTGCGCCTTTTAGATTTCCGCCCGCAGGATGCTGGGACCCTCGTCCTTCGGCGCTCCGCGCAGCAGGTCGCGCAGCGCCAGTACGATCATGTGGAACAGCATCAGGCCGGCGCCGACCGGAATGGCGAGATAGGGCCAGAACCACGAGATCTCCAGCGCCGTGGTCGTGCGGTTGGCCGAGAAGGTGGCAAGGCCGATCCCCTGCCAAAAGAGAACGCCAAGCATCACGGCGAGCAGCAGCCGGAACACGACGTTGCGGTAGAGCAGCAGCTTTCGCGGCCAGATTTTGTCGAAGAAGTCGACCGCCACCAGTTGCTCGTCCTTCACCAGCAGCGACCCACCCAGCATCACCACCCAGATCATGAGATAGCGGGCGGCCTCTTCCGGCCACGGCAGCGAAAAGAGAAACACGTAGCGGAGCACGACCTGGATGAACAGGATCGCCGCGACGAAAATGAGCATCAGCACGAGCGACCACGCTGGCAATCCAGCCAAGCACGTCGGCCGTTCTTCTCGAGAACCTTCCACATCTGCTGACTCCGGAATGTGGGCCGGCAGTGTCACTCCGCCGGCCCATGCGTTGGAACAGACTTCTACTGGCCCATGCCGAGGTTCTTCTCAGCGCCGCCTATGGCCTTGTCCAGCCTGTCGAACCAGACGGCGTCGACCTTCTTCTCCAGAAGCTTGCGGACCGGCCCGCGCGTGGCCTTGACGAACTGCTGGAACTCGGCCGTGGTCGGCGTGTAGATCTTGATGCCCGCCGCGGCGATCTTCTTCAGATCCTGCGTTTCCTTGGCGGTGATGATGCCCAGCATCGCGAAGCTGGCCTCGCGCGCGGCCTGGTCGAACACTGCCCGGTCCTCGGGTGCGAGACCCTGGTAGAACTTCTCGTTGATGAAGACGAGCGGCATGTTCAGGAGGTGATTGTCGAGCGTATAGTATTTCTGCACCTCCTCGAGGTGGCCGAGCAGGATCACGTAAGGCGCGTTCTCCTCGCCGTCCACGACGCCGGTCTGCAGGGCGTTGTACAGCTCGCCCCAGGCGATCGGGGTGGCGGAAGCGCCCAGCGCTTCGACCATGGCGACATGGATCGGAACTGGCTGGACGCGGATCTTCAGCCCCTTCATGTCTGCGGGCGTCTGGATCGGGCGCACACTGTTGGAAAAGCTGCGGAAGGCAGACGGCAGCCAGGAGATGATGCGAATGCCGCTGGCCTTGGCTACCGCGTCGGACAGTTCCTTGCCGAACTTGCCCTGCATCACGGCCCGACCCACCTCGAGCGAGGGGAAGGTATAGGGCATCTCGACGATCTGGATGCTCGGATAGTAGCCCGCGAGCTGCCCGGCGTTCTGCCCGGCGGTCATCTGGATGATGCCGCGCGCGGTCTGTTCGGTCAGCGAGCCGAGGTCACCGAGCTGGGAGTTCGGAAAGACCTGCAGCTTGTAGCGGCCGTTGGTGCCGTGCTCCAGCACCTGATTGAAAACCTCCGAATAAGCGTAATACGGGCACTTGATCAGGTCGCCCTCGCAATCGACGGTGGCGAATTTCACGACCGTCTCGGCCCTGGCATCCTGCGACGGAGCGGATGCAAACAAGGCAGCAAAAGCGATCGCGGCGGGTGCTAGTAGGTGTAGCAACCTGTTGGAATTTCTCATTTCAGCCTCACCTGTTGTTCTTTGGCCGACACAAGGAAACGGCATTGCTTTGCGGTGGTTTTCCGGTTTCCCCCTTGGCAGTCACCCTTTGTCCGCCCGGACCAGCGCGCAGCCTGGCGACCTTGCTCGGACGGTCGGGTTCATGCCAACAACAAGCATCACACAGTTCTATTATCGACGCAATATTTTCTTTTAATAAAAATATGCGCTGCTCGATACGCCGCGGAGATCGCTTGATGGCCTCCCCTGGTGCGCGGCGCCGGCAAGACCGGTCTCTGGCTCGGCAACGGCGAGGCGTCAGCCACCGTCGGCATAATTCTGCCGGAAAATCAGATCGCCGGCCAGTTCCCCCATAGACGGTTGGCCAAGGAAGGCGAGGCATCCGCTGATCTCGTCCTCGATGATTTTCAGAACCTGCGACGCACCGTCCTCGCCCCCGACCGCCAAGCCGTACAGCACCGACCGCCCGAGCAGAACGGCTCGCGCCCCCAATCCGACGAGCTTGACTGCGTCGCTGCCGCGCCTGACGCCGCTGTCGGCCAGAACGGTCAGCTCATGCCCCACCGCCTCTGTGATCTGCGCAAGGACGTCGACCGGGCAAGGCGCCGAATCGAGGTTCCTGCCGCCATGCGTGGAGACGACAATGCCATCGACGCCGAGGCGGGCGGCCTGCCGGGCATCGTCAACGTGCAGGATCCCCTTCACCAGCAATTTTCCCTGCCAGCAATCCCTGAGGGCGGCCACATCGTCCCATGTCAGGCGCTCGGCGAGCTTCACCCTCTCGGCGACGATCCCGCGCGTGACCGTCTGCCGGTACGCCGCGGGATAATTGCCATAGACCGGCATGCCGCGTTCGCGAATGTAGCGAAGGAGCACGCACCAGAGCCAGCGCGGGTGCATGGCCACATCAATCCCGCCCGCCAGCGAGGGCACGACCGGAATGCCGAACCCGTTGCGGATATTGTATTCTCTTTTAGGCACTACCGGGGTGTCGGCGGTCAGCACCAGGGTCGTCACCCCGGCGGCGGCGACACGCTCGATGAGGGCCCGCGTCAGGTCCCGGTCCTGCCACACATAGAGCTGGAACCATAAGTTTGCATCGGGCGCGCCTTGCGCGATGTCCTCCACAGACGCCATCGACTGCGTCGACAGGCACAACGGAATCCCTGCCCGTGCTGCGGCCCGGGCGAGCGCCACCTCGCCGTCGTGCCACAGAAGGCCGGCGACGGCCGTCGGAGCGATGATCAACGGGCATGGCAGACGCTTGCCGAAGAGCTCAACCGAGAGGTTGCGCTGCGACACGTCACGCAGAACCCGCGGCAACAGCTTTATGTTGTCGAATGAGCGCCGCAGGCCGGCAAGACCGATTTCGTCTTCGCTGCCGCGGTCGACATAGTCGAACAGGCCCCGCGGCAGCCTTCGCCTCGCGGCACGGCGATAATCGGCAACGTTCAGAAGGCGCATCTCGAAAACCCGCGCATCTGTCGACAAGCATCGGCGATCGACGGCAGCTCACAGCCCGAACCGGTCGATGCCGCCGATACATCATATCTTTAACCCCGAAATCCGCATATCAAAATTTTCGTATGTGAAAAAATAGGTCGTTTCAGCGAATTGTGGCGCATTGGCTGCAACTCGTATAGAAGGAGCGCACAAAAGGGCATTGGCGGCTCCGGGCGACGCTCATGGCTGGCTCAGGCGCCTTGGCCCAATGGAGTTTACATGAACGTTATACTCAGCAAGGAAGAAGCGGCTTCGGCCCAAAGCCGAATGGCGCCGAGGCTCGGCAATATGCTGGAGGTCGGCGCGAAGCTTCAGCGCCTCAGGCGCGAGCGGAACTGGACGTTGCAAGAGGCCAGCCGCGCAACAGGAATTTCCATCTCTGCACTTTCGAAAATTGAGCGTGAGGAATTGTCGCCGACGGTCACGACGCTGTCACGCATTGCTCAAGGCTTTTGCATCGAGGTTGCATCGCTGCTGACCGAGAGTTCGGCAAACGCAGCCGGTCGCCGCTGCATTACGCGAGCGAAGGACGGAAAGCTCAGCCCGACAGGAACTTGCGACAATGTCTGGCTGTGCAATGATTTGGCGCGCAAGAAGATGACCCCGATCCGAACACGGGTGCACGCCCGGTCGGTCGAGGACTATTCCGAGTGGGCCTGCTATGATGCGGAGCTGTTTTTGACCGTTCTGAGCGGCACCGTGGTTGTGCACAGCGAGATGTATGCTCCGGTCGTGCTCAACGAGGGGGATTCCATCTACTACGACGCCAATTCACGCCACGTGTGGACGTCGCAGGGTGATCAAGACGCCATCGTTCTGTGGGTTTTTTCGCGGTAGTCTTGTTCGACCCCAAATCATTGATCCAAGTTGATCGCTGATCGATCGCTATTGCCGCGCCGATCTCGTTTTAGACAGAACAATCCTGTTTAATCGCTCCATAGGGTGCAGGCCATCCCATAGTCACAAGAGCCGGCCCAATACCCGATAATCAAAAAGCATCCGTGCAGGTGGCCGTGCCGTCCCTGCTTCGTGGCGTCGACCTGACAAGGAGCGGCGCCATCAGCACTGGCCGAAGCAACTTTCTGCAATTACTGATCGCTTGCCTCCTCGGCACGCCGACGCCGGGTTGCCCACTCGCTGACCACCCGTGATGACCCGTGGAAGCCCAGCACCTTCAGGCGACGTCAAGCCACCCGCTGCAGCGCCGGTTGCCTCCACTTGCCTTCCGTCGCTGCTTCTTTCGGCCAGTAGAGACGCATGATCATGGAGAATGGCCCCTTTGGCGCGGGCAGCCAATTGGCTTCCTTGTCCTTGCCGGGGGATTGGTTCTGGACAATCAGCGTCAGCCCGCCGTCGGCATCGCGCTTGAGTTGCGGCAGCATCGGTGAGTTGATGAGATAGCGGTTGATGGGGTTGGCCACGAGCAGGCTCTGCGGCTCTTCGTACATGGTCAGGGACCAGAACGCGTTGATGGGCGGCAATTGGCCCGGCGCAAAGCGCAGGCTGTAACGGTTGCCACCGTCCAGCTTCTTCTTAGAGTCCGTTTGAAAATGTGTTCAATGGCTGATCCTTCGCAGCAGCAGGCTTCCCATGGCGACGTGGATCATAGCTTCGGAGACGTCGATGCGCTGCTCGTAGTCGCGCACCAGGCGTCGCCAGCGCGTGAGCCAGCCGAAGGTGCGCTCTACCACCCAGCGCCGCGGCAACGCCTTGAAGCCAGGCTCGTTGTCGATGCGGCGAACGACCTCGATGACGAAGTCGAGGAAAGCGGCCTTGTCCATGAGTTGCGTCCTGTCATAGGCGCCGTCCGCGAACAGGTGCTTGAGCCACGGCCAGCGCTTGCGGACGGCATCGAGGATCATCTGCGCGCCGGCGCTGTCGGAGAGGCCCGCCGGGGTGAGATTGACCATCAGCAGGCGACCGTCGGTATCCACCGCCACATGCCGCTTGCGTCCGACCGTCTTCTTGGCGGCATCATAGCCCCGCCGCGCTCCCGGCGCCAGCGCCTTGACCGTTTGGCTGTCGATGACGCCTGCACTCGGGCTCGCTTCGCGTCCGGCCCGCTCGCGGTCCATCATCAGCGCAATGTCGTGGATGGTGCGGAACAGCATCACCCGCACGAAGCGGCGGAACCACCAATAGACGGTCTGCCAGGGCGGAAAATCCTTCGGCAGCATGCGCCAACCGCCGCCAGAGCGGGTCATATAGCGGATGGCGTTCAGCACCTCGCGCAGGTCCACATCCCGCTTGCGCCCCCGCTTCGCCGGCTTGGGCAGCAGCGGCGCAATCCGTTGCCATTCTTCATCGGTGAGATCGGTCGGATAACGCTTCGTCTTCCGCTCGATCGCGGCCATACGGCCTCGCGTCGTTCGTGTCCACATGGAAATCGTGAATCACAACGCCGCTGATTTGCAAACCCTCATTCTCAAACGGACACTTAGTCGCATCCACGTAATACGTCGGATACATCGCCTCCTGCTTCGAATTGCCGTAGATACCGAGCACGGCGGCGGCCAAGCGGTAGAGATAATTGTTCTTGAGATATTGCCGCGTGCCGAAGACATCGCCCGAGGTCACCTTCCCCGCCTCAATTTGTATCTTCAGGTCAGCGAAGGCAGCCCCGGCGTCGGCCATGCCTTGCTCAATGGCTGCCTTGATTTCAGGCGAGAGCTTGCTGGCGTCAAAGGTCTTGCCTGCGCCGACGCCGATCTTGGCGAAGCGCGCCATGAGGGCTGTCTCGGACGGGACCGTGGGGCAGAACTGCAAAACGAAGTTCAGGATGTCGAAGAACTGCGGCGAGGTCCTCTCTTCTGCAGGCGTCAGCGGCTTGATGAAATCAACCGGTGCGGAGACGGGGGCCGGCGTCCCAAGGAACTGCGACAGCGTTTGCGCTTTATAGCCGGCTTGAACCTTCTCGACATTGGCGATGTCGTCCGGATCGAACAACTGGGTGCGATACAGGGCGAAGACGAATTCCGTCTCGGAGCGAATGACCTCCTTCACGCCGCTGGGTTTCTCACCCTTCCAATTTGGTCCGGCGATGAGATAGTTGCCGCCACTGTTACCCGTGGCGCGGCTGCCGATGTAGGCGAAATTGAAGGTGTAGGCGTCGATGAGCTGGATGCAGAAGTAACGCTTCTTTTCGATCGGCGGAACCGTGAGAATGAGCGGTTCGGCGCGCAGGTCCATGCCCACGAAGGAATAGGGCGTGTCTGAGTTGGGTGTCTGGATCGCCGTGTCCGCCGGCGTGTAAACGCGAGCAGTATTGACGATGTGATTCCACGAGGCCTTGAATTCGTCAGCCTGGCGATCAACGAAGTACGCGTATTGGACGCGATAGCTGTCCACCATCGGGAAGCCGTAGATATAGGCCTCCTTGGCAATGGCGCGTGCCTCCGCCGGGGTGACGCCGGTTTGGGCTCGGGCCGCTGGGAAGCGGAGTGACGGGAGTAGGGCAATGCCGCCCGCAAAGGCTCTTCGTGTTAAGGTGGTTTTCATGAGTTGGAACCTTTCATCTCGTTCGTGCGTCGAGTGCTGAGATTGGTCTGGAGGGTCTATGAGACGCGCTTTACGCCAGGCGGCTGCCAGGTCCCTTCGCCCACCGGCAGGATCGAGGGTGGCGTTGTCTTCGGCCAGTAGAGCCGTATCAGCAAATAGATCGGGCCATCCGGAGCAGGCAGCCAGTTGGCTTCTTTGTCAGCGCCCGGAGATTTGTTCTGAATGTAAATCGTCAGCGACCCGTCCGCGTTCTTCTTCATGCCGGGCAGCATCGGCGAATTGATGAGATAGCGATTGATCGGGTTTTCGATCAGCAACTGCGTCTTTCCATCATACATCGTCAGCGACCAGAAGGCGTTCACAGGCGGCAGCTGACCGGACGGAAATGTCAGCGTATAATTATGCTTGTTGCCGTCGAGCGTCTGACCATCGCTGTCGGTGCGCGTGAACGGATACGTCGCCTCTGCCGAGTCATTGGCGTAGATACCAGCCTTCGCGGCGGCAGCGCGCCTCATCCAGTCACCGTTGAAGAAGGCACTGTCGCCTGCCAGCGAGCTGACCCGCCAGTTGTTGATATTTTTGCCGGCGTTGGCAACGGCCTCGACAATCTTGCGCTCACCCTCCTTCATGCCCAGGCCGATCTCCAGCTTTTGCTCCAACGGAAGATCCTTGAAGTTAAAGGTCTTGCCCGGTCCGATGCCGATACGCGCAAGCTGGGCTCGGATTTCCTTCTCGTTCTCTTGTGCTGGCGAAAACTGCAACGCAAAATCGAGATACTCGAAGAAATTCTTCTTCACGAGTTCTTTGTCGAATTTTGGAAAGCTGATGGGCGCTACGGGCGGCGGTGGTGACTTCTTCAGATAGGTTGAAAGTGGCTGGGCCTTGTAGCCGGCCTGAACCTTCTTCACGTTGTCCATGTCGTCAGGATTGAACAGCTGGGTCCGAAAGATGGTCAGCGAAAACTGCGTCGTCGAGCGGAATACTTTCTTGATGCCCGGAGGGGTCTGGCCCTCCCAGCCGGGTCCGACGACCAGATAATTGCCAGCCTCATTGCCCGTAGCACGGCTGCCAATATAGCCGTAGTTGTAGGTATTGCCGTCGCAGAGTTGCACCGAGTAATAGCGCGCCTTTTCAACCGCCGGTACGGACAGCACAATCGGTTCCGCGCGCAAGTCCACCCATACCATTGAGTAAGGCGTATCACTGTTAGGCGTGACCACGGCCGTATCCTTGTAGGTGAATACGCGCGCTTCGTTGTAGATCTGATTGAATGGAGCTTTGAACTGTCCCGAATTATGATCGATGACGAATTCATACATGACACCGTAGTTCATCACGATCGGCAGGCCGTAGATGAAGCCTGCCTCTGCAATGTCCTTTGCCTCAAGGAGCCCCGGACGCTCGGCGCTCGTCTGCGCACTCACCGTCATTGGTTTCAAGGTTGCGAGGGCAATTGCAGTCAATGACCCGGAACGAAGGAAATCGCGTTTCGTCAGCATTTGAAAGTCTTCCCATGCGAGTGAATGGCGTCGGCTGCACCGGCTTGGCCGCATCGTAACGATGCGCGTTTGGAACGCGCCCTATGTGCCACTCTTTACATTGGAGGTCCAGACTTGGCGCCTACGAAGCCGTTGCATTGGTCGCGCCACTGCCACCCTGAGACGGTATCGGAAAACTGAACAAGATTTGGGAAATGCCCCGATGAGGATGCTGGTGCGAATCTAACTGCAGACAGACAGCCGTGCCCGCTTCGGGTCTTCCTCGCCGCAAAGCACACTGTCAGCAACCGTTTCAGCATGGCCGCAATGGGTGTCAGGCCACCATCGAACCGCTGCCGTGTTCCGCGCGCTGGTGGTACCTGTGGAGGTGAAGGCTCCCACGGCCGAGGTCTACTGCCCCTTCGGCTTCCACTCTGCGGCCAGCCGCTGGGCCTCGGCGATCTGGTCGGGGGACATGGATTTGGCGACCATATCCCGGTTCTCTGCAGCACTCCTGGTGCCCTGCGCCGCCGACAAGTTCCACCACATGTGGGCGAATACGTAGTTCTGCACCACGCCCTCGCCCTTGGCGTACATGTTGCCGAGGTTAAACTGGGCGTCGGCATCGCCCTGCTCGGCCGCCTTGCGGTACCACTTCGCCGCCTCGGCATTGTCCTGCGGCACGCCCTGGCCCGTGGCGTACATGAGGCCGAGGTTGAACTGGGCCGTGGCATCTCCCTGCTCGGCGGCCTTGCGGTACCACTTCGCCGCCTCAGCATCGTCCTGCACCACGCCTTCGCCCTTGGCGTACATGTTGCCGAGGTTGTTCTGGGCCGCGGCATATCCCTGCTCGGCGGCCTTGCGGTACCATTTCACTGCCTCAGCATAGTCCTGCACCACGCCGCGGCCGTCGGCGTACATGTTGCCGAGGCTGAACTGGGCCTTGGCATATCCCTGCTCGGCCGCCTTGCGGTACCATTTCACTGCTTCAGCATTGTCCTGCGGCAGGCCCTGGCCCCTGCGATACATGTTGCCGAGGTTGAACTGGGCCGCGGCATATCCCTGCTCGGCCGCCTTGCGGTACCATTTCACTGCCTCGGCGTTGTCCTGCGGCAGGCCCTGGCCCCTGGCGTACATGAGGCCGAGGTTAAACTGGGCGTCGGCATCCCCCTGATCGGCAAGCGGCCGCAACAGCCTCAATGCAGTGGCATAGTTGCCCCGCTTGTAAGCATCGGCAGCGTCCTCATACGGCCCCGCCATCGCAGCCCCGGCCATCGACACCACAAAGCACGCCGTCAGCAGTCGTTTCAGCATCGCCATCGCCTCCGCTCAATGCCGGCAGCGTAACCGACGAGGGCCTGTCAGGCCAGCATGGCGGCATTGGATGCGGGTGAAGCTGGCCTATGGCTGACGCGCAAGGCGCTCACCTCAGGGGCGAAACTCATTGCTGCCCCTGCCACGGCGGACGTCAACGTGGTCCCGCTGTGGAACGCGAAATGATGACACGTACCGCTTCACGGCCGCCCAATTGCCCCCACAGCACACGAGGTACACCCGCAAACTGACGTTCGGGGACAATGTCTGCTTTACCCCCGATAGCTGCCGTCCCCGGAAGGGTCTCATTTCGGCAGCGATGGGCCAAGAGCGGATTTCTGAAGCGCAGCGGACCCCGCGGTTGATGGCGGGTCCAAAGGCGCCGCTCGACGCCGTGCAGCCATTGTATTGAATTCAACGACTGACGCTTTGCAAACATCTCGTGATGGCCGCCCGCCGCCTACTGATCGTCATCGGTTGCGGGCCGCTGTCGCGCCGGCGATGAAACCAAAGGCGACGGCGGTCAGGAGTCCGTTTCCGGACAGATAGCCGGCAACGTCGGGTCCCGACACGCCGCATGCGGCGCCACCGCCGGCGGTCAGGTTGGAAAAGCTCTTGCCGTCGGGGTCGACGGCGCGCGCCTCGTCGTCAATCAACAGGCCGCCCTGGGTGTGGAACAGGGCACCGGTCACCTTCACCGCGAAGAACGGAGCCTGCAAAGCTGGTTTTCCGGTAAAATCGCGCCCGAACGGGTCAAGTCTTTCGCCTTTGCTCATGGCGCTGACCTCGGCAAGCGTCGCCGCCAGCACTTCGGGTGGTGTGCCCGTCAAAATTGACAGCTCGGCGACATCGCCGGCGCGGCGGATCGCTCCGGCCTCGACTGCCTCGCGATAGTCGGGAAACGACAGGGCGAAGGCGTGAATGCGCTCATCGAAGATGTCCCAGGCGATCCCGCCGGGTTGGTCGAGCACCTTGACGGCCTGCTCGGAATAGCCGCCGTGCTCGTTGGAAAAGCGCTTGCCTTCAGCGTTTATCTGGATGGCGCCTTCCATCATCAGCGCCCACGAGATCAGGATGCCATGCGGATGCGCCAGCGATCCGTGCCCCTGATAGCCCGACAGGTGGCGGCATTCGGCGCCCAGTGCCTGGCCCCACAGCATCGCATCGCCGGTGTTGCCGGCATGGCCGTAATAGAGCGCATCGGCAATCTCGGGAATGTAGCGCTTGACGAGTGCTGGATTTCCCCCGTAGCCGTTGCAGGCAAGGACGAGTGCCTGCAAGCCGACAAATTCCCTATCGCCATTCGAGCGTTCGACCTCGACGGCCTCCACCCGGCGCTCGCGCACGAACAGGCGCAAGGCGCGTGCATGGGGCACCACCGGGATGTTCGCCCTCTCGGCCGCGGCCAGAAGCCGGGCGAGCAGTGCTGCGCCGGTCTTTTCCGGCACCGCGTGCATGCGGTGGCGCGAATGGCCCGGATAGAGGAAATCATCCAGCACGATCCATTCGAGTCCGTGCTCGTCGGCCAGCCACTCGATCGCCGGGCCGATAGTGCGGCTGGCCAGTCGGGCCAAACGGCGATCGGACAAGCCTTTCGACTTCGCCATGATGTCGGCCTCGAAGCGGGCCGGCGTATCGTCGTCAACGCCGACGGCGCGCTGGAAGCGGGTGGCCGGCGCCGGCACGAAGCCTGAAGACATGGACGTCGATCCGCTGGGCGAAGGATCGCGCTCGATCACGATCACCTCGGCGCCCGCGGCCTTGGCCCGCAACGCGGCGACCAGCCCGCATGCCCCGGCGCCGATCACCACCACCTCTGCTTCGACGTCGATGCGTGGCGGGGCAGAGAAGCTGACTTCGCCGCCGGCCATGCTACAGGCTCTCGACCAGGGCCGTCGCTTCGGCGCAGGTGAGGGGGGTGGAAATGGTGGAGAGATCGGCAATCGCCGTCTCATGCGACCTGGCGCGAGAAGGCCGCGCAGCCGTCGGTCAGCAGCATGGTGGAAAAATCGCGCACATGGGCATCGCGCAGCGTCGATGCCACGCCGCCATTGGTGACAATGCCGCAGACGATCAGCGTCTCGATCCCTGCCTTGCGCAGCACCCATTCCATGCGGGTCATGTAGAAGGCGGAATAGGCCACTTTCTCCACCACCAGGTCGGCCGGTTGCAGGGTGTCGATGAGGCTGTTGCCCCAACTGCCCGGTGCAAAGTCGCCCTTGCCGAGGAAGGGGCGCAGTTTTTTCAAATGCGGCGAGATGAACGGCTCGCCCCGTTTTCCGGGCACCAGCGTGAACTGGGTGGAGACGATCCAGCCGCCCTTGCCGCGCAGGGCCTCGGCAACGGGCAGCACACGCTCAGGCAGCGCCGCGATATCGGCGTTCGCCTGCCCGCCGCGCGCATAGGCACCTTGCGGGTGGCAGAAGTCGTTCTGCAGATCGACGATCAGGAGCCCGGTGCGGGCCGGGTCGAGGCGAGCTTGCTTCATGCCTGATCCCCCACGGGCCGGATGACGAGATTGCCGAACTCATCGACCCGCGCAACGAGACCCGGATCGACGTAAATGGTCGCATCGGGCTGTTCGAGAATGGCCGGGCCACGGACCGTCTCACCCACTGCCAGATCGAGCCGTTCGTAGATCGCGGCCTCATGGAACGCGCCGTCGGCGTAGATCCGGCGCACCCCGGTCTGGCAGCCAACAGCCGTCTTGCCGTCGGTGGGGGCGAACAGCGACATGTCGAGACCAGGGCGGCGGCCGATCACCGCGATGCGATAGTTCATGACCCGCGTGGGTATGTTGTTCAGCAGGCGGCCGTAGGCTTCGCGATAGGCCTTGTCGAAGGCAGCCTGGATATCTTCGCGGCCGAGACCGCTCGCGGGCAGGGTGAGCGGGACGCTTACCGTATGGGTCTGGCCGAGGTAGAGCATGTCCAGCTCGTAGACATGCTCGATGTTCGAGAACGCCACCCCGGCACGTTTCAAGATCTTCTCTATGTCTCCTGCTTCCTGCGCCATCTGGCGGCCAAGCTCTGCCGCATCGATATCGCTCACCAGCCGGTTGACGGTCTGCACCCGGTCGTGGCGCATATCGGCGACCACGCAACCGAGCGCCGATGTCACGCCGGGAAAGCGTGGCACGAGGGCGGAGCCGAGCCCCACCTCCTTGATCAGCGCGCCGGCATGCAGCGCGCCGCCGCCGCCGAAAGGCATGGCGGCAAACTTCGCCGGGTCGTGGCCTTTCTCGATCGACACCAGCCGGATGGCGCCGGCCATTTTCGCATTCGCCAGCTTGAGAATGGCCTCCGCCGCGGCCTCGATGCCGAGACCGAGCGGCTCGGCGATTTCTCGGGCGATGGCGGAACGGGCGGCTTCCACGTCGAGGCGGTCGAGCTTGCCGCCAATGGGCCGGTCGGCATTGATGCGGCCAAGGACGAGATTGGCATCGGTGACCGTCGGTCGGTTATTGCCGAGCCCGTAACAGACCGGGCCGGGATCGGAGCCGGCCGAGTCCGGTCCGACCTGCAACAGCCCGCTCTTGTCGACAAAGGCGATCGAGCCGCCGCCCGCGCCGATGGTGGTGATCTCGATCATCGGCGTGCGTACCACCATGCCGAAGTCGATGGCCGTCTGCGCCGCCAGCGCCACCTCGCCATTGGCGGTCAGCGAGACGTCGAAGGAGGTGCCGCCCATGTCGCACGAGATGATGTTGTCGAAGCCCGCCGCGCTGGCGATAGCGCGGGCGGCGATCACCCCCGCCGCGGGTCCGGACAGCGCCGTGCGCACGGGATAGCGCCTGGCGGTCTCCACCGACATCACGCCGCCGTTGGACTGGACGATGAGGATATCGCCGCCAAAGCCGCCGGCCTTGAGCGCCGCGCCGAGACGGTCGAGATAGGAAGACACCACCGGTTGCAGATAGGCGTTGAGCGTTGCCGTCGACAGCCGCTCGAACTCGCGGATCTCCGGCAGGATCTCGGTGGCGGCGGTGACGTAGGAGTTGTTCCACACCGAGCGTACGGCGTCCACCGCGCGCCCCTCGTTATCGTTGTTGGCATAGCCATTGATGAAGAAGACGCAGACGGCTTCGCAACCTTGTTTTGCCAACGCCCGGGCGCGTTCTCGCACCTCGTCTTCGTCAATGACGGCGAGCACCGAACCGTCGGCAAGGACGCGCTCGGTCACTTCCACCCGGTCGGTGCGCTGCACCACCGGGGTGAAGGAGCCCTTCAGGCCCCAGGTCGTCGGCCGATCACGCCGGCGCATCTCCAGGACATCACGAAAGCCCTTGGTGGTGATGATCCCGGTACGTGCGCCTTTGCGCTCCAGAAGCGCATTGGTGCCGACGGTGGTGCCGTGGATGACGGTGGAGATGTCAGCGAAATTCTCGATCCTTTGGCCGATACCGTCGACGAAGCCCCTGGACTGATCGCCGCGCGTCGTCGGCACCTTGGCGGTCGTGACTGTCCCTGCCGCCTCATCGAGGATGAAGACGTCGGTGAAGGTGCCGCCGACATCGACGCCGATCACATAAGCCGGCTTGGTCATTCGGCGGCCTCCGTATTGCGCAACCGCTCGGTGGCCGCGGGCTCGGGTCCGCCGTCCTCGCCAATGACGACACCATAGTCGCTCATCGCCTTGGCCTTGCTGACGAAGCCGAGGCGGACGTCACGGGCGACGGCTGCGGGATCGCGCGACAGGGGTTCGCCATAGCCGCCGCCGCCGGGCGTTTCAAGTCGCAGCTTCTGGCCCTGCGTGATGTGGATGCCGACCATTTTTGACACCATGGGCGGGGAATGCTCGCCGTCGGACTGCTCGAAGGTAAAGCGGTTGGCCGCACCGGGATGGCCGCCAACGACGCCGGGGGGCGGAAACTTGCCGCGTTCACCGAACAGGAACACGTCCGCCTGGGTTTCCAGCAACTCGATTTCATAGATGGCGCCGAGGCCGCCGCGAAAGCGGCCGGGACCGCCCGAATCGGGCCGCAGGGCCCATTGGGTGAAGCATATGGGGTAGGCGGCTTCGAGGATCTCCAGCGGCGGGATGGTCGCAGTGGAGATGGGGGCGTTGCCGTGATTGAGGCCATCCCCTCGGCTGTGGGCGCCGTGGCCGCCTCCGAAGAAGGAGAACATCACCCAGCGCTGGCCATTGGCCCTGTGCCCGGCGAGCGACAGGGCGTTGATGGTGCCATAGGCGCAGGCCATGGCCTCGGCCGGGGCGATCTGCGCCATCGCCTGGAACACCACGTCGATCAGGCGCAGGATGGTCTCGGTATAGCCGCCGACCGGCTTGGGGGCCTTGACCGATAGGAGCGAGTCCGCGGCAATGCGGAATTCGACCGGTTCCAGCACCCCGGCATTGGCCGGCACCTCGCCGAAGATGTGCTTCAGCGCCACATAGCAGGCGGCAATCGTGGTCGAGCGCGAGATGTTCACCGGTCCGGCGCAGGCCGGCGAGGAGCGTGAGAAATCCATGATCATGCGGTCGCCGTCGATGGTCAGATCGAGCGCCACCTTGAGCGGCTCGTCCTTGATGCCGTCATTGTCGAGGAAGTCCTCCGCCGACACCTTGCCAGAGGGCAGTTCGGCGATCTGCGCCCGCATCATCTGCGCGGCGCGCGCCTTGAGCTGCCCGAGGCATTCCGCAACCGTCTCGTCGCCATAGTCGTCGATGAGCTGCTGCATGCGCCGCTCACCAAGCTCCAGCGCATTGATCTGGCCGTTCAGGTCGCCGTAGAGCGACATCGGCAGGCGCGAATTGGCGGACAGGATATCGACGATGTCCTGGCGGAAGGTGCCGCGGTCAAAGAGCTTGACCGGCGGGATCAGCATGCCTTCCTGAAAGCACTCGGTGGCCGCCGGATTGTAGTTGCCTGGCACGTTGCCGCCGACATCGTGCCAATGGCCGACCGAGGCGAGGTAACAGAACAGATCGCCACCGCGAAACACCGGCTTGACCAGGCGAAAATCGGACAGGTGAGTGCCGCCGTCGTAAGGGTCGTTGAAAATCCACACATCGCCTTCATGCACGCCGTCCTGGGCGGCCGCCTTGTCGATCACCGCCTTGACCGCAAACGCCATGACGCCAACGAAGATCGGCAGGCCGGACTTGCCCTGCACCAGCGTATCCCCGCTCGCGGCATCATAGATGCCGTGCGAGGCATCGTGGGCCTCGGCGATGATGGGGTTGAAGGCGGAGCGAAACAGTGTCGCGTCCATCTCGTCGGCGATCTGTTCGAGCCGCCCCTTGAGGATGGCGAGGGTGACAGGGTCTATCGTCATTACCGTCCGCCCTCGTCAAAGCGCCTGCCCTCGGCAAGCATCTCATTCGTACCGATCACGTCGTTGAGGCCGCCAAAATCGAGCATCCGGTTACGAAACGCCTCATTGGATCCCTTTTCGACGAGGTTGGCGTAATAGTCGCGTGCCGTCGCTGTAATGGCACGCACGATGCCGCCGGGGAAAATGACAAAGCTGTAGCCGAGACGTTCAAGTGCGGCTGCGTCCATCATCGGCGTCCTGCCGCCTTCGACCATGTTGGCCATCAAGGGAACACGCCCGCGAAACGTCTTTACGACCGTTTGCATATCGGCGATCGACTGCGGCGCCTCGATGAACAGGATGTCGGCGCCTGCGTCCCCGTAGGCGCCGGCGCGATCGATCGCGGCCTCCAGACCCTCCACGGCAATGGCATCGGTGCGCCCGATGATGAGCGTTTCGGGCGATTGCCGCGCGTCGCAGGCGGCGCGGATCTTGCCCGCCATCTCTTCGGCCGCAATCAACCTCTTTCCGTCCAGATGGCCGCAGCGCTTGGGCATGGTCTGGTCTTCGAGCTGGATCGCGTTTGCCCCCATGCGCTCGAACACGCGCACCGTGCGCTGGACATTGAGCGCATTGCCAAAACCGTTGTCGGCATCGACCACGACAGGCAGCGCGATGCGGTCGCGCAGCGCGGCGAGGGTGTCGGCCACCTCGCTCATCGAGACGAGGCCAATGTCGGGGCGGCCGAAGCGCGTATAGGCGATCGAAGCCCCCGAGAGATAGACCGCCTCGGCGCCCGCCTGTTCGGCGATCAGCCCGGTAAGGGCGTCGTAGACGCCGGGCGCCACGAGGATGCGCGTCTCGCTCAGGCGGCTCTTCAGGCTCGCTGTCATGGGCAATGCTCCTTTCGCTCCGCCGCGAAGCGCTTTTTCAGATGCGGCACCAGCCCGCCGTCGGCCAGCATTTCCTTGAGATTGTCGGGCAGCGGCTCGAGCGCGATGTCGACGTTCTTTTGCGTCAGGTGCAGGCGGGCGTCCGTCATATCGAGGCTCACCGCATCACCGTCCTTCACCGCAGAAAGGTCGGCCGCGATCATAACCGGCAAGCCCAGATTGATTGCGTTGCGATAGAAAATTCCGGCAAAGGAGCGCGCCACCACGCCCGAGACCCCGAGCAGCTTCAATGCCTCCGCGGCCTGCTCGCGCGAGGAGCCCATGCCGAAGTTGCGGCCGGCCACGACAACATCGCCCGGTTTCACGGTTTGCGCGAAGTCCGGGCGCAGCGTCTCCAGCGCATGTCTGGCGAGCGTTTCGACGCCGCCAGCCATATACTGGCCCGGTGCGATCTGGTCGGTGTCGACGTCGTCGCCGAAGACGAAGGCTCGCCCGGTCATTGCCCGCCTCCCTGGATGAAGTCACGCGGATCGGCGATGCGGCCTCTCACCGCCGAGGCGGCGACGGTCAGCGGCGAGCCAAGCCACACCTTCGAGGAGGCCGCGCCCATGCGCCCCTTGAAATTGCGCGCGGTGGAGGAAATGCAGGTGACGTCCTCGCCCAGCCGGTTACTGCCGTAGCCGGCGCAGATGCCACAGGCATTGGGGAGGATACGGGCGCCGGCGTCTTCGAAGACGGCCATGATGCCCTCGGAAGCCGCACGCTCCTGGTCACGTCTGGAAGCGGGGGCGACCATGAGTTCAACCCCTGAGGCGGGCCTGCGTCCCCTCAAGATGGCGGCGGCCGCCTTAAGGTCCTCGTACTTGGCGCCGGTGCAGGCCCCGATATAGGCCACGTCGATCGCCACACCGGCCGCCTCGCCGACAGGGGCGGCATTGGCGGGTGAATGGGGTGCGGCGGCCTGCGGCTCGAGTGCGGCAGCGTCGAAGACGTGACGGGCGAGGAGCTCCGCGTCAGTATCGGTCTCTAGGCCGTGCCAGTTGCCGGCATCGCCACCGACGCCTTCTAGCCAGCCGGCGGTGGTCTCATCGGGCGCGATGAGCCCCGCCTGGGCACCGAGTTCGGCTGCCATGTTGGAAAGCGTCATGCGCTCCTGCATCGACAGGGCCTCGATCGCATCGCCGGCATATTCCACCGCCTGGTACTGGCCGCCGTCCATGCCGAGGCGGGCGCACAGGGCGAGCATCATGTCCTTGGCGGTGACGCCGGGCGACAGGTGGTTCTGCCATTCGATCAGGATGGTGCCGGGCACCTTGATCCAGATTTCTCCCGTCACGAGGACGCCCGCCATCTCGGTCGCGCCGACACCGAACATGTAGGCACCGAACGCCCCGCCGGTGGGCGAATGGCTGTCGCCGCCGACCACGAACATGCCCGGTTTCAGATGGCCGCGTTCGGGCAGCACGACGTGGCAGATCCCTTCGCCGTCATGGAACGCGACCTTTCGCTCCTTCGCCCAGGCCCGTGTCAGGTCGAGGATGCGGGCGCCTTCATCGGTGTCGCCGGGAACGAAATGATCGGAGATGAGGACCACCTTTTCGGCATCGAACAGGCCAACGCCAAGTTCGATCAGGATCGGCTCGACCCGGCGCGGCCCGCCCGAATCGTGGATCATGGCGAGATCGACCCTGGCGGTGACGATTTCGCCCGGTGTGACCGTCTGGCGGCCTGCGGCGCGTGCGATGATCTTTTGCGCTAGCGTGGTTGCCATCATGCCAGTCCCAGATAAGCGCGCTGCAGTTCGGGATCGTCCATCATCGCAGCCGGCTTGCCGGACAGCCGGATGCGTCCGTTCTCCATGACGAAGGCGCGACTGGCGATTTCCATCGATTGCAGCACGTTCTGCTCCACCAGCAAGATGGTCAGGCCGTCCTCGTTGAGGCGCTCAATGAGGTCGAACATCTCTTCCACCAGCAGCGGCGAGAGCCCGATGGAGGGCTCGTCGAGGACCAGCAGCTTTGGCTCGCTCATCATGCCGCGGCCGATCGCCAGCATCTGCTGCTCGCCGCCCGACAGGGTTCCGGCCTTCTGCTCGAGGCGCTCCCTCAGGCGCGGGAACACCTCGCCGACACGCTCGATATTGCGCGAACGATTGGGCTTTCCCCTGCGGTAGCTGCCGAGTTCGAGATTTTCCCGCACCGACAGGTTGGGAAAGACGTGGCGGCCCTCTGGCACATGGATCAGGCCGGCATCGACAATGGTTTGAGAGGAGAGCCCGGCGATTTCACGGCCCAGAAAGCGGACCGAGCCGCTCCAGGCCCGCACAAGGCCGGACAGGACGGCGGCGAACGTCGACTTGCCGACGCCGTTGGAGCCAAGCAGAGCAACGATCTCGCCCTCGGCGATGTCGAGATCGATACCGTGCAGCACCTCGATGCTGCCATAGCCGGCATGGAGCGCTTCGACCTCAAGCATTCTGCGCCTCGCGCTTCGCGATGCGCTTCGCCATGCCCTCGCCCAGATAGGCCTCGATGACCTTGGGGTCGGCAACGACGTCGCGCGGAACACCTTCAGCGATCAGTTCGCCCTGGTTGAGCACCCAGGTGTATTCGGAAAGGCTCATCACGGCTTCCATCACGTGCTCGATCAGGAAGATGGTGACGCCCGCTTCGCGGATGGCGCGGATGACCGGCACGACGTCGCGGATCTCCGACGGGTTGAGGCCGGCCAGCACCTCATCAAAGAGGATGAGCTTGGGGTCGGTGGCGAGTGCGCGTGCCACCTCCAGGCGCTTGCGTCCGGCACCCGTCAGGGAGGCCGCATCCATGTCCAGGCGGTCGCCCAGTCCAATCTGGTGGGCGATGTCCTCAGCCTTGGCGAGTGCCGCGGTGCGCGAGCGAACGTGCAGATGGGCGCCGACCGCGATGTTCTCGCGCACGCTCTGGCCGGCAAAGGGCTGGACGATCTGAAAGGTCCGCACCATGCCGCGCCGGGCGATGGCTTCGGGTGCAAGGCCGGTGATGTCCTCGCCGAGGAAGCGCACCCGTCCGGCATCCGGGCGGTGAAAGCCAGTGATCAGCGCGAACAGTGTGGTCTTGCCAGAACCGTTCGGGCCGATCAGCGAGGTTATTTTCCCCGCGGGCACGGTGAGGGTGACGTCCTTGACCGCCTGGACGCCGCCGAAACTCTTGGCCATGCCGGAGACCTCAAGCATGGCCGCGTTTCCCCCGCGCCTGCAGGGCGATGCGGCTGGTCAGTTTGCGCAAGCTGAAGCTGGCGAGACCGCGCGGGAGGAACAGGACCATGGTAACCAGCAGGGCCCCGTAAAGCGCAAGGCTTATCCCCGGAACATCGCCGATCAACTCGTTCGTTCCCTGCGCGATGGCGTGCAGCGCCGCAGCACCCAGCAAAGGACCGAACAGAGTTCCCAACCCGCCGATGATCGGCACCAAGAGGCTTTCGACCGAAATGGCGGGGCCATAGGCGATATAGGGATCGAGATAGAGAAAATACTGGGCATAGAAGACGCCGCCGAGCCCCGAGAACAGGCCCGAGAGCATGATCGCACCCATCTTCACCCGGAAGGCATCGACACCCAATGCGCGGGCTGCGTCCTCGTTGTCACGCACCGCCATCAGCGAGGCACCGAAGCGGGAATGGCCCATCCACCAGACCGCGAGAAACGCGGCCAGTGTCATCGCCCAGATGAGGAAGAAGTAGCCGCTCTTCGAGGCAAACTGCAGGCTGGCGACACCATGCTTGAGCGGGATCAGGATGCCGACGCCGGCGCCGGTGAAGGGCACCGAGTTCGACAGGATGCGCAGCACCTCGGCGAAGGCCAGCGTGACCAGCGCGAAATAGGAGCCGCGCAGGCCATAGCGGAAGGTCGAAAAGCCGATGAAGGCGGCAACTGCCATTGCCAGCAGTCCACCGGCGATAAGTCCGATCCATGGATTGACACCCAGCTGCACCTGGAGAACGGCCACCGTGTAGGCGCCGGTTCCGAAGAAGGCCGCATGGCCGAAGGAAAACTGGCCGCCATAGCCGCCGAGGATGTTCCACGCCTGCCCGAGCAGCGCCCCGTAAAGGGTCATGATGGCAATGTTGATGAGATAGTCGGAACGGGTGACCGCCGGCAGCAGGGCCATGAGGGCGAACAGGGCGATGAGGATAGCCAGTTGCCGCATCGCTTCAGACCTTGTGACCGAGCAGGCCGGTCGGCCTGAAGATGAGCACCAGGATGAAGATCACGAAAATGCCGATCTGGCCGAGGCTCTCGCCAAGGAACAGTCCGCCCAGCGCCTCGACCACGCCGATAATGAGTCCGCCCAGCAACGCGCCGACAAAGGAGCCCATGCCGCCGAGCACCACGATGGTGAAGGCGATCAGCACGAAGCCGTGACCCACTTGCGGGTTCACATAATAGCTGGGCAGCAAGAGGCACGCCGCGACCCCGAGACAGGCAATGCCCAGCCCGAAACTCATGGCAAAGACGTGCTCGATGTCGATGCCGACAAGGCGCGCGCCCTTGCGCTCCTTGGCGAGCGCGCGGATGGCGCGGCCGAGATCGGTGCGGGCCATGAGCAGCCACAAGAGCCCTGCTGTCGCCAGTGCGCCGAAGAAGGCGACCACCTTGGGCAGCGGCAGAAAGGCGCCGAGGAATTCCACCGTCTCGAAGGAATAGGGCGTGTCGACGATGCGCGTGTCGGAGCGGAAGAAATAGAGCGACAGGTTTTCGATCACGATGGCCAGACCGAGCGTAACCAGAAGGATGTTCTCGTCGCGGCCGTGGGCCGCCTTGCCGATGATGCCGCGCTGGAACACATAGCCGAGCGCGAACATGATCGGCGGAACGATGAGGAGCGAGACGTAAGGATCGATGCCGAAGCGCGTGTTCAGGTAATAGACGGCATAGAGGCCCAGCATCAGCAGGGCCCCGTGGGCGAAATTGATGATGTGCAGCACGCCGTAGATCAGCGTGAGCCCCAGCGCCACCAGCGCATAGAGGGCACCCGTGGTCAGGCCGTTGAGAACGGACGGTATGATAATCCCCAAATCGGGCATCAGGCGGACAACGTTGAGAAAGGGACCGGGCGGATTGCTCCGCCCGGTCGGTTGAAGTCGAGGCCTCAGATCGTCCGCGGGAACACCGGGTCAGCGGATGCGAACTTCTTGGGGAAGATCACCTCGATGACGCCCTTGAGCACCTGGGTGTTGACGGGCTGTGCGCCCTCGTTCTGGCCGTCCATCATCTTGGTCGGCCCGTAGGGCATGCCGTGCTTGTCCCAGGTCGAAGCCGCCATCGCCGCGATCACCGCATCCTTGTCCACCGATCCGGCGCGTTCGATCGCATCGGCGAGGAAGGACACGGCATTGTAGGCGAGGAACACTTCGTAGGTGTAGAAGAGCCCCTTGGCTTCGGCCGCCTTCTTGCGCTCCAGGGCGAGCGCCGAGGTGGGGTCGAACCAGTGGTTGCAGTCCATGATCTGCTCGGCCGCCTCGGGGAACTCCTTGACGAACTTGTAGCTTGACGCGGCACCGCCGAGCACCGAGTAGATGCCCTTGGCCTCGACCTTTTGCTGGCGCATGGTGCGGGCGAGCAGCACATACTCGTTGTAGTAGTCGGCCGGGATGATGAGGTCCGGCTTCTTGGCCTTGATCTGCAGCACGATGTTGGTGAAGTCGCGCGTCGGGTTGGCGTGCTTGATGACATCGATCACCTCGATGCCCTTTGCCGGAAGCTCCTTGGAGAGCAGGTTCGCCGTGCCGGTGCCGAACAGCGATTCCTCATGGATGATCATCGCGGTCTTGGCCGGCGAGCCGGCGTTCTTGTTGATGGTGTCGAGATTGTCGACGGCGAACCTGGCGATCTTGCCGTAGCCGGGGCCGAAGCGGAACGTGTTCTTGAGGCCGCGAGTGACGATCTTGTCGGAGACGCCGACATCGACAACGTGCGGTGTGTTGGACTTGGCGGCCTCCTGCGATGTCGCCAGGGTAATCGACGAGGCATAGCCGGCCACGATGCCATTGACGCCGGCCTCGACCAACCGATCCACCTCGGAGGCGCCGATGTCGGGCTTGCCCTGGCTGTCGCCGAGCAGGCCCTCCAGCTTGGCGCCGCCCAGCGACTTGATGCCGCCGGCCGCATTGATATCGGCGATGGCCATCAAGGCGCCCTGACGGCACTGGTTGCCGGAAAAGGCGATGAAGCCTGTCACCGGATGAATGAGCCCGACCTTCACTGGATCAGGTGCTGCCCGCAGCACCGCCGGGAATCCGACCGCGCCAACGCCAATTGCCGCTGCGCCCGTCGCCAGTATGTCGCGGCGCGAGAAGCCGCCTTTCGTCTTGTTACCAGTCATGAGTTCCTCCTTTGTGACCGGACGTCTTTCCTATCAATCTTTCATCCGGCAAAGCGACTGACGGCGGAAAGATTGAACGCACTCAAACAAAGTCCTAGCGATCACCCATGTTATCGTTCGTCCCGCCGCTCAAACCGGGCATCGGCGATGACGAAAGGGTCGTCCAGCGCATGCCTTCGGTACCTTCGACACGGCGCATGGACATCTCGTAGCGGTACAGGTCGGGCCGGTAGACCACGCGGATATATTCGACCGGCCGATCGGCCGCGTCGCGCACGATCCGGCGCACGTCGATGAGCGCGGTTGCGGCGGGAATATTCAAGGCACCGGCGACATAAGGCTCGGCAAGCGTTGCCGATATGGTCTGGCGCGCCGAGGCGACATCGACACCGGCGCGCTCCAGCAAATGCAGCAACGGATGCGTGTCCAGGTCCTGCCGGTCGAAGGCCCTGCCGATGTCGGCGGGGACATAGGTGACGAGGAACGACATCGGCTCGCCGTCGAGGATTCGCACCCGCTCGGCGCGCTGCACCTCCGTGCCGGGCTCCACCTCCAGCGCCGCGGCAATATCCTCATTGGCTGGAACATAACCGAAGTCGAGGACGCGGGCCTGGGTCGACAGGCCCATGAGCGAGACATTTTCCAGCCAGCCCTCCAGCGATGTGGTGACGGTTGGGGCGGGCGGCCGCGTGACCACGCGGGTACCGCGACCGCGCTCGCGCACCACGAGGCCGGCATCGGCGAGCTCGTTCAGGGCACGTTTGGCGGTAATCCGCGACACGCCGAATTCCGCGCACAAGTCCTGCTCGCCGGGAACGAGGTCGCCACGCTTTATGGCGCCGCCATAGATGCGGTGGCGCAGGATGACAAAGATCTGATGATAGAGGGGCACGCGCGTGTGTGAATTCACCCGCAGCGCGAAGCGCCCGCGGCGGCCCTTAACCGCCTCGTCCGCCGGCCCGCTTTCGATGACGCTCATGCCCGCTACGCTCCCCTCGCAGCTAATGGTATGTCATTATACCAATGAGTTAATCACAGGATGGAACGCAATCGGTTCCCCGGGTGCTCGCGCAGGCTGTTCTTCAGCACTAGATGAGCCTGTAACTGGGTAGAATCACCCAATAAAAAAAGCTGATCGATTCCAAGGAGTTGAGCATGATGTTTTCCGAAGAGTGGTGTCCATGTTTCGGCATCATGCTCCAGGCTGAATTGACATTCAGCGCATCCAGTGCGCGGCGGCGGCGATGTGGGTGAAGCCGAGGAGATGGATGGCGCGGCGGTCGAAACGTGTTGCGATGCGGCGGAAGTGCTTGAGCTTGTTGGACGCATCGTTCGGTGAGGCTTCGAGCTTTGCAGGCCTCGAAGTCATAAGGGATGAAGCGCCTGCGTGTAGGGTTGCAGGGGATTGCGGCTTCGGCGTTCATCGCGGCGATTTTCGTTCTTTGATAGACCCTCCTTGCCTCCACCAGGATTTGAGGTGCCTGTGCGCCTTTCGCGAATGTGCTGCGATTGGCCGGTCCAGCAGGCGATGCTCTTTCCTCTTCGAAGCTGCGCATTGCCCTCAGCGGGTTGGACAGTCGGGAAAATCCTGCAATGAGTTCAATGCCGCAATTTCTCGCGGTTGGACTTTTCAAGCTCTTGAAATAATGGGGTTCAGGGATTACTCCCCGGTGCGCCAAGTAGTCGGCAGCGAGCAGCGCGCAAGCGGTTCGCGCCAGGGCGACGCAACAAGGCGGGAGCAGCTTTCATGGACCTGAAGCTCAAGGGCAAACGGGCGTTGGTGACGGGGGCGACGCGCGGGATCGGGCGGGCGATCGCGGCGCAACTGGCAGGCGAGGGCGCACACGTGTCGATCTGCGCGCGTCATCGCGGCGATGTCGAGGAGACGGTGAAGGCGGACGGGCTTGCCTTCGGCCAGGCTTGCGACGTCAGCCGGCGGGGCGAACTCGAAGGCTGGATCGACGCCTCGGCAAAACATCTGGGCGGTATCGATGTGCTGGTGGCCAATGCCTCGGCGCTCACCGCCGGCGCCACTGCGGAAGCCTTCAAGGAGGCCTTCGAGACCGATCTCATGCACACCGTCAACGCCGTGACCATGGCCTTGCCGTGGCTGGAGCAGTCCGTCTCGGGCGCGATCGTCGCCATCTCGTCCGTTTCGGGGGTGGAGGACTACGGCTATGACGAGGCCGCCTACGGCACTATGAAGGCGGCGCTTCTCTATTATGTGAAGACGCTGTCGCGTGAGCTGGCGCCGCGCGGCATCCGCGCCAATGTGGTGAGCCCCGGCACCACCTATTTCATCGACGGATTCTGGCACCATATGGAGATCGAGGACCCGGCCACCTTCGCGAACGCCATGGACAACAACCCCATGGGTCGTATGGCGAGCCCGCAAGACATCGCCAACGCGGTCGCGTTCCTTGCCGGCGAGCCCGCCGCGTTCATTACCGGCGTCAACCTGGTGGTCGATGGCGGCTACACGCGCCGGGCCCAGTTCTGAGGCTCAGATCGCTGCCATAAGGAGACACCCCGCCCATGACGAGTGAGCGCCGCGCCCGCGTTTTCGAGCTGATCGATACCGCCAACGCCGCCGATCCCAACATGGTGACGACGCCGCAAGGGCCGCGCCCGGCCGAACTGGTCTACGGCCAGCGCATCAGCGAAATGCTGGCACGCTTCCACCCCGGCGCCGGCGACCACCTGGCGATCGCGGCGCGTGGCCAGCACATCGAGCGCTGGACATCGTCGCGCGCCAGCTACCCGGAAGGCCGAACCGGCTATCTCAAGTGGCGCAAGGACCTGAAAGACTATCATGCCGCCCGCGTCGGCGCCCTGATGGCCGAAGCGGGCTATGCGCCACCCGATGTCGAGCGGGTGGTGGCGCTGATCAAGAAGGAGCGGCTCAAATACGACCCCGAGGGGCAGGTGCTGGAAGACGTGGTGTGCCTGGTCTTCCTCAAGCACTATGCCGGCGACTTCATCGCCAAGCATGACGACGACAAGGTCGTCTCCATCCTCACCAAGACGGCGGCGAAGATGTCCGACGAAGGGCTGCAGGCGGCAAAGCACCTGGCCATGCCCGAACGCCTGGCGCGGCTGTTGGGCGAGGCGCTGGCGGGTTAGGCCGGGGGAAAGGGGATCCGGCCCTATCCGGCGGCCTTGCGGCGCGGATAGAGCGGGCGAGCGGTGGTGGGGTCGGCGGCTTGCGGCCACTCCCGCCGGGCTGTGTTGCCGGCCAGATAGGTGTAAGCCGACTCGCTCAAGGGGTCGCCTGAATGGCGCAGGTCGCCCGCCACCCAGGCGCCTTTCTCGATCGATAGCGTGCTCGAGATCACGCCGCCTTCCACCTGGGCGGCGCCGAAGATGTGCACATGGATGCCACGTATGGGGCCGACGACGTGGCCGTGGACCACCACCTCATCGGCCACGACACCGCCGTGCACCACGGCATTGACGTCGATCACCGCCACTTGCGCCCTGACATCGCCGTGCACGTTGCCGTCGATCTGCAGTTCGCCGGTGGAATGCAGATCACCGTCGATGTCCACATCGGCGGCGATGATGGAAGGGGCCGCGACGTGCGGCTCGACCGGCTTTGCGGGGCGCTTGAGCCTACTCAGCAATCGCCTGAAGTTCATTGCGCACCTTCCAGAAACGCACGGGGTTGATGGGACGTCCGTTCACGCGGGTTTCGTAGTGCAAGTGAAAGCCGGTGCTGCGGCCGGTGTTGCCGAGATAGCCCACCACCTCGCCGCGCTTGACATACTGGCCACGTTTGACCCTGATCTTCTTGAGGTGGGCAAAGCGGGTCGCGACCCCGAATCCATGGACGATCTCCACAATGCGGCCATAGCCACCGTCCCAGCCCGCCATGTTCACCTTGCCGGATGCCGTCGCCAGCACGGGCGTGCCGTAGGGAGCCTTGAAGTCGATGCCGGTGTGCAGCGCACGCACATGCAGGAGCGGGTCGAGCCTGACGCCAAAGCGGCTGGTAATGCGCTCGGCCGAATGCAAGGGCAGCCAAACAGGCATGCGGTCGCCCTCGTAGCGCAGCTTGGCGATGGCGGCGAGATTGTCCGTCACCTCGCCCATCAGATCGGATATACGCCCCGACCCGAAGTCGGCAGCCGGCGCCATGACGAACGGCCCGCCCATATGGGCGGTATCGAGACGCGAGCCGGCGATCACCGCATCGGCATTGATGCCGAGCTTGGCGAACACGTGGCGGGCATTGGCCATGCGCCGGCCGGTCTCCGAGATCACGCCTTCGAGAATGTCGGCTTCGGTGTCCTCGTAGGACTGGAACATGCGGCGCATGTCGGCCAACGGCGCCAGCGCCTGCTCGCGCGAGTGGAAGTCATCGGCATATCTGGTGCGGAAGCTCTCCTCGTTGAGGCCGTCCGTCTGCATCTTGGCGGGCTGTTGCGGATCGCCCGACTTGGGTGCTGCGGCCTTGTCGCCGGGCGCCTTCAGGTCCTGGTGCACAAACTGGTCGAGCAGACGCTGGCGCTCGACCAGCTTGTCGTAGTCGGCGCGCACCTGGTCCACCTTGTCCAGATAGGCGTTCTGGTCGAGCAGCAGCTTGTCGTTCATGCGGTCGATGGCGCGGCGCAGTTCGGCGATGCGGTCCTCGTATTCCAGCCGCGCCTGGTAGAGGCGGCGCTCCTTGACCACCAGGAGCTGGTCCTTGAACGCCACGTTTATGCTGGCATAGGCGACCCAGAACAGTCCGGCGAGGCCGAAGACGAGCGCGGCGATCTGGTGCCAGGGTTTGAGGGCGATGAAGCGCACCTGGCGATCGCTGCGCAGATAGATCTGACGCGGGCGAAAAACACCGGTGATCCGCGAAATGAGTCCCCGCTTGCGGGGCCGCGTTTGATGGGCGCGGTGGTGCCGCATCCCCCTCCCTCGAGCAAACAACCTCTGTCGGCCCGCAGGTCCCCCGAGCCGCATACACCTTATCGTTTGTCAGGCGAGTCTTTGTCGATTTTGCGGCATCATGCAAAAGAAACACGCCGGTGCCAGGCGATTCGGCCGGATTTGTCGCTGCTTGCCGGCCGGGAGGGCGGGGTCGCCATGCTTTTGACCATATCTCGACGTTGTGTGCAGCGCGATGCCCCCATCGCAAGGGGCACAGGCAGCCCCGCGGCGGGCAGAACCGGCCGCAGGCGACGGGACGGGGTTGCGCCGCGCCTGCACCGCAGTGTGCGCACGATCCTCGACAACCTGAGGGCCACAGGGCAAAGATACCCGGCAGGCTCTCGTTACGGCAAGGAAGACTGAATTGCGCCGCAGCGTGGTCAAGGCGGTCGGACTGACCTTCATGGTGATACTGCTGCTGGCCATCGCGCTGGCAGGCTCGTTCATGTGGCGGCTGTCGCAGGGACCGGTGGCGCTCACCTTCCTGACGCCCACGGTGCAGGGTACCATCAACGGCAGCCTCACCGGCATGCAGGTGCAGATCGGCGACGTCATCATCGAGCGCGACCAGGACACGGGCAGCCCGCGCATCCGCCTGCGCGACATTCGCCTTATGGACCCGGATGGCAACATGATCGCCCGCGCCCCACGCGCCGCCGTCGAGGTGAGCGCGGCAGCGCTTCTCAGCGGCAGGGTGACGCCCGAGCAGCTCGACCTGATCGGGCCGCGCATCATGGCCCGACGCATGCTCGATGGAAGCCTGCAACTGGGCTTCGGCGTAAGCGGTCCCGATCGGACGGCCAGCCAGGTGGACGCCAAGGCGGACCGCGCCGTCGCCACCGCCGATGTCGCCGCTGCCGAGCAACAGCCGGGACCCGACCTGATGGATTACCTGCGCAAGGAGATCGCCGCCGATCAGCGCGGCGCCTCGCCGGTGTCCTCGGTGATGGCGGTGCGCATCACCCATGCCTCGATCTCGCTCTATGACGAGGCCAATAATGCCTTGTGGTTCGCGCCCAAGGCCAACCTGGTGGTGCGCCGCATGCCCTACGGCTTTGCGCTGTTCGCCGATGCCTCGATCGCTTCCGGCAAGGAGCCTTGGCGCACCGAGGTGGTGGCCAACTACCGCGTTGCCGACCATCGCTTCACCGTCTCGGCGCGGGTGTTCGATCTGGTGCCGGCGGATCTGTCCAATCAGGTGTTCGCCCTGTCGAAGCTCGCCCAGGTGCGGCTGCCCCTTTCGGGCCATGCGGAAGTGGAGTTCACCGATACCGGCAAGCTCACCAAGGCCAGTGCCGAGCTCACGGTGTCGGCCGGTATGGTCGGCTTTCCGGGCTATATCTCCGAGCCGATCATCGTTGACGAGGGGCTGTTACGCTTCGACTACGAGCCTTCGACCGGCGATATCGTGATCGGCAACTCGGCCATCTTTGTCGGCGGCTCGCAGGCCCAGCTCGACGGCCGCATCGAGCCGCAGCGCGACGAGACCGGCCACCTCAAGAGCGTGCGCCTGTCGATCAACGCCCACAACGTGGCTATCGACGCCCAGGGGGGGGCAAGAACCCGTTCATCTTCGACAACGTGACCTTCACCGGCGTTGCATCGGTCGCCAATGCGCGGCTCGACGTCGAGAACCTGACATTCAAGTCAGGCGATGCGCTTGCCAGGATCAAGGGGTATTTCCTCGGCGAGGACGGCGGCATCGGCATCTATCTCGCCGGCGCCATGCGCAACGTGACCGTCGGCATGGCCAAGAAACTATGGCCGCCCGTCGTCGCACCCGGCGCGCGGGCGTGGATCACCGACAATGTCATCGACGGATACATCCCAGACGGCACGTTCCAGATCGGGCTACCGGCCAAGGTGATCGACGCGGCCTTGCATGACGCCACCGTGCCGGACAATCTGGTGAAGGCGAAATTTGGCCTCGCCGGCCTGAAATTCCGCTATTTCGAAGACTTGCCGCCGATCGCCAACGGAAAGGGCGAAGCGCTTCTTACCGGCAACAATTTCCGCATCGACGGCGGCGGCGGCACCGTCACGCTCGCCTCGGGCCATGTGATCGAGGTGGTGAAGGGCGATATCGCCATCACCGACCTGGCGGCGCGCCAGTCGCCGGCCGTGATCAACGTCGAGGCCGCCGGCGGGGCGCAGGACTTTCTCGATCTCATGGACGCCGAGCCGCTGCGGCTGTTGAGCAAGCAGAATATTGATATCAGACACCTCGCCGGCAAGGTGCGCGCCAGGCTCAACGTGCGCGCGCCGCTGTCGATCTACCTGAAACCCGAGCAAGTGAGCTTCGAGGCCGACGCCCACATCGACAACGCCACCTTCGACAAGGCCGTTCCCGACGTCAGCCTGACCGACATGAACATCGATCTGGCAGTCGACAAGGACACGATCACGGCCAGCGGCACCGCCAAGGTCAACGATATCCCGGCAAAGCTCGGCTATGTGCGCAAGCTGGACGGCAGCGGGGCCGAGGTCCAGGTCGATGCCCGCCTCAATGGCGATATGCGCGCCAAGCTGGGGGCCGATCTCACCGACTATCTCATCGGCACGACGCCGGTGAAGGTCATGGCGGCGGTGCAGAACGGCAAGATCACCTCCGCCCATGTCGAGGCCGATCTCTCCGCTGCGACCATCAAACTCGATGCGATCAAGTGGCAGCGCGGCGCACTCAAGGACACCAGGGCCAGCTTTGATCTCGATTTGAGCAATCCCGACATCCTCGGCATCGCCAACCTCACGCTGACGGGCGGGGATCTGAAGATCGACGGCGACTTGCACCTCGGCGCCGATGGACAATTTCGCGACGCAAAATTCTCTTCCTTCAGGCTCGACGCCACCAACGACCTCAAGGTGACGCTGAAGGACTCCAAAGGGCTGCTGGTGGTCGATGCCTCTGGCGACAGTTTCAATGCGCGCCCGCTCATCGGCGATCTGTTCTCCAGCAGCGGGCGCGAGCAATCGCAAGCGCCGCCGCCGGTGCAGGTGACGGTCAATATCGGGCAAATCTATGCCAATCGCGGCGAGGTGATTAATAACGTCTCCGGTAGCCTGCAACTGGTCGGTGGCCAGGTTCTGCGCGCCGACCTCAAGGGGGTGCAATCGGGCAATGCGCCCATTGCGCTGACGATATCGCCCAATCAGCAGGGTCTGCGCGACTTGCGCATCGTGGCCAAGAACGGCGGCGCGGCGCTCAGGGCATCCAACCTCTATTCGAAGATCTCCGGCGGTGCGCTCGAGTTCGACGCGCTCCTGGGGGCCGGCACCGATGCCTCCATCCAGAAGGGCAGGCTCACCATCCGCGATTTCGAGGTGTTGGGCGAACAGGCCCTCAAGGCGATCCCCCGCCAGATGCCCGGCAAGCAGCAAAAGCAGGCGCCCGCGCCGAGGCCCGGCAATGGCCAGTTCTTCTCCAAGCTGACGCTGCCGTTCTCGACCGATGCGAACTATGTGCGCATCGGCGATGCGCTGATCCGCGGTCCCGAGCTTGGCGCCTCGGCGCAAGGCATCGTGCGCAAGGCCGACGGGGCGTTGGATATCGGCGGCACCATCATCCCCGCCTATGCCCTCAATGCGGCGCTGGGCGAGGTGCCGGTGCTGGGCCAGATCCTGGTGGGCGGCAAGGGCCAGGGCCTGTTCGGCCTCAATTATGCGTTGAAGGGAACCATGTCGAAGCCGGAATTCCTGGTGAACCCGGTCTCGGCGATCGCCCCCGGCTTCCTGCGCAACCTCTTCGGCATCGGCGGGGTGAGCGGCATCAACGCCGACGGCACCCCCGGCTCGCCGGCAAAAGCCCCGCCGCGCGGCGCCGTCAACAAGTAGGGTTCAGGTGTTGGGCACCGCCATGACGGGGGAGGAAGCAAGCGTAGCCCGGATGCAGCGAAGAGCAATCCGGGTCTTCGTCTCAGGCGCGGGTCAATCCCGGATTTCGCTTCGCTGCATCCGGGCTACTCGCCGTTTCGGTCCGGGCCCCTGCGGTTAATTGGATCCGTGCTGATCCTGGAACGGCACCAGGCCGCTACGGTACTTGATCTTGAGCAAAGCGTGGCGCTTCTTGCCCATGGAGAGCTTGATGAGACCGTCCGGGGTCAGGTCGTCTTTGGTTAGGCTGTGGCGGGGGTCGGAGACGGGCTTATCGTTGATGCGCACGGCCCCGCCGTCGATGGCGCGGCGGGCTTCGCCGTTGGAGGCGGCAAGGCCGGCCTTCACCATCGCCGTGAGGAGGCCGAGGCCCGGGGTGAGGTCGGCGCGGGCGATCTCAACTGTGGGCAGGCCCTCGGCCATGACGCCTTGCTCAAACGTCTCGCGCGCGGTGGCGGCGGCGACATCCGCTGCTTCGCGGCCGTGCATGAGGGCCGTCGCCTCGGTGGCCAGCACCTTTTTCGCCTCATTGATCTCGGACCCCCCGAGTGCCTCCAGGCGGGCAATTTCGGAAAGCGGCAGCAGGGTGAACAGCTTGAGGAAACGCCCGACATCGGCGTCCTCGCTGTTACGCCAGTACTGCCAGTAGTTGTAGGGCTTGAGCATGTCGGCGTTGAGCCATACGGCACCGGCGGCGGTCTTGCCCATCTTGGCGCCGGAGGAGGTGGTGAGCAGCGGGCAGGTGAGGGCATAGAGCTGGTGCGTGCCCATGCGGCGGCCGAGGTCGATGCCGTTGACGATGTTGCCCCACTGGTCGGAACCGCCCATCTGCAGGTTGCAGCTATAGCGCTTCGCCAGCTCCACGAAGTCGTAGGATTGCAGGATCATGTAGTTGAACTCGATGAAGGAGAGTTCGTGCTCGCGCTCCAGCCGCAGGCGCACCGAATCCATGGTCAGCATGCGGTTGATGGAAAAGTGGCGGCCGACATCGCGCAGCATTTCGATGTAGTTGAGGCCGGAGAGCCATTCGGCATTGTCGACCATGACGGCGCCATTGCCATCATCGCCAAAGGCCATGAGGCGGGAAAAGACCTGCTTGATCGAGTTTTTGTTGGCCTCGATCTCATCGTAGGTGAGAAGCTTGCGGGACTTGTCGCGCCCCGAGGGATCGCCCACCCTGGTGGTGCCGCCGCCCATCAGGGCGATGGGGCGGTTGCCGGTTTTCTGCAGCCAGTGCAGCATCATGATGGACAAGAGGCTGCCCACATGCAGCGAGGCCGCGGTGCAGTCATAGCCGACATAGGCAACGAGGTCGTGCCTTGCCGCCAGAGCGTCGATCCCCTCGGCATCGGACATCTGGTGGATGTAGCCGCGCTCACCGAGGATATTGAGGAAATCCGATTTGTACTGGCTCATGTTAACCATCTGATGCGAGTGTGGGCGGGCATTTAGCACGAGTGGATTGATGGTGAAACCTCTCGCCGCCATCGGCCTGATGAGCGGCACCTCCCTGGACGGCATCGATGCCGCGCTGATCCGCACCGACGGCGAGGACGCGGTCGAGCATGTCGCGGCCCTGAGCCTTGCCTATGCGGCGGGTGAGCGCGACCTGTTGGTGCGGGCATTGGCGGATGGGCGCGATCTTGCCGATCGTAACGCCCGGCCGGGATGCCTGGGCGAGGCCGAGGCAATGGTGACGGCCCGCCACGTCGAGGCGGTCGCGGCGTTGCTGAGGCAGGCGAGCCTGACGCCCGAGATGATCGACGTGATCGGCTTTCACGGGCAGACGGTGCTGCACTGGCCGGAAGCGCATCTGACGGTGCAGATCGGCGACGGGGCAGCGCTTGCACGGGCGACCGGCGTATCCGTCGTCGCCGATCTACGCGGCGGCGATATGGCGGCAGGCGGGGAAGGGGCGCCGCTGGCGCCCGCCTATCACCGGGCACTGGCGGCGTCGCTGAAGCAGCGGCCGGTAGTCTTCGTCAATATCGGCGGTTTGGCGAACGTCACCTGGATCGGGGCGGACGGTGAGATGCTCGCCTTCGACACCGGCCCCGGCAATGCGCTCATGGATGATTGGGCCCTGCGCCACACTGGCGAGCCCTGCGACCGCGACGGCAAGCTGGCGGCAGCAGGCGTTGTCGATGCCGACGTCTTGCAGACCCTGGCCATGAGCCCCTATTTCGAGCAACCGGTGCCGAAGTCGCTCGACCGAAATGCCTTCGACACTACGCCGCTCGGGGGCCTGAACCCGGTCGACGGCATGGCGACACTCCTGCATTTCACCGCTACCTCGATCGCGCGCGCGGTCGGCTGGTTTCCGGCGCCGCCGCTTCTGTGGGTGATCTGCGGGGGCGGGCGGCGTAACCCGGTGCTGATGAAGGCGGTCCGCGGGCTGCTGGAGCCTTTGGGCCAACAGGTCAAAACGGCGGAGGAAGCCGGGATCGACGGCGATATCGTCGAAGCCGAGGCCTGGGCCTATCTGGCGGTGCGCTCGCTGGAAGGTTTGCCGATCACCTGGCCGTCCACCACCCGCGTGCCGCAGCCGATGACCGGCGGCGTGCTCTACCGGGCCTGATGGTCACTTACGCCTTCAGCCGCTCGTCGAGATAGTCCGAGCAGATCTGCGTCAGCTCGTCGATGCGGTCGGCGAAGAAGTGGTTGGCGCCTTGCATGACGATGTGGTCGATGGTGATGCCGCGCTGGGTCTTGAGCTTGGTCACCAGGTTCTGCACCACAGTCGGCGGCGTCACCTGGTCCTGGTCGCCGTTGACGAAGAGGCCGGAGGCCGGGCAGGGCGCGAGGAAGGAAAAGTCGTAGTGCTTGGCCAGCGGCGCAATGGAGATGAAGCCGGAAATCTCCGGGCGGCGCATGAGGAGCTGCATGGAAATCCAGGCGCCGAACGAGATGCCGGTGATCCAGCACACCCGCGCCTCGCGGTTGATCGCCTGCAACCAGTCGAGCGTGGCGGCGGCATCGGCAAGCTCGCCGGCGCCGTTGTCGAACAGGCCCTGGCTCCGGCCCACCCCGCGGAAGTTGAAGCGCATCACCGAAAAGCCGCGCTGGGCAAACATGTAATAGAGCGAATGCACGATGGGATTGTTCATCGTGCCGCCGAACTGCGGATGCGGATGCAGGATGATCGCAATAGGCGACCCGGTTTCCTTGTTGTGGTGATAACGCGCTTCTATGCGCCCGGCGGGCCCGCTGACGATGACCTCTGGCATGGATGTTCGACTCGCTGCGACGTTTGGCCGTCGCTGAATAGTTGACTAATTTAGTCGGCTTTTATATATGCTAGCTTAGAACGGTTCTGAGAACCGCTGGACTATGCCACCGACACCGGCGGGTCATATACGACTGACGGCAGCAATTGCAACCGTTGTGTGGCCTGTGGCGATCGAAAGGGCGGGAAAAGGCGAGCGAATATGAAGCTTTCGACCAAAGGGCGCTATGCCGTCATGGCTCTCGCCGACATCGCGCTTCATTCTGGCGGCGCGGCCGTTGCACTCACTGACGTGGCCACCCGGCAATTGATTTCGGTGGAATATCTGGAACAGCTCTTCGCCAAGCTGCGCCGGGCCGGTCTAGTCGACAGCGTGCGCGGACCGGGGGGCGGTTATCTGCTCGCCGTGGCGGCCGAGGACCTGGCCATAGCCGACATCATCCAGGCGGTGGACGAAGGGCTTCAGGTTACCCGCTGCCAGGGCGATGCCATCGAGGGCTGCGTGGCCGGCGAGAAGTGCCTGACGCATGAATTATGGGCCGCGCTGGGCCGGCAGATCTTTGGCTTCCTGTCGTCCGTCACCCTCGGCGACGTGGTGGAACGGCGCAATCTGGCGCTCGCCGCCTCGGTCAGGCGCGCCAAGACACAGCCCTCTCACGTGGTCAACTGACGGACGAACATGATCGGACGGTCGCGCACATATCTCGATCACAACGCCACGACGCCGCTGCGCGCGGCAGCGCGGACGGCTGCGGTCGAGGCATTGGCCCAGATGGGCAATGCTTCCTCGGTGCATGCCGAGGGCCGCGCTGCCCATCATCTGATCGATGAGGCGCGCGAGGCCGTTGCCCGCTTTTTCGGCGTACGCGCCAACATGGTGGCTTTCACCTCGGGCGGCAGTGAGGCCAATAACCTCGCCTTGAGGGTGAAGGAGGCGCGCTCCCTCATTGTCTCCGCCATCGAGCATCCCTCGGTGCTGGCGCCCGCCCGTGCCGATGGGCGGCCGCTGGCAGAAATTCCGGTCGACGGCGATGGGATCGTCGATCTCGACCGGCTTGGTGACCTTTTGCAGGCGGCGGAAAAGCCGGCGCTGGTGAGTGTCATACTGGCCAACAACGAGACCGGCGTCATCCAGCCGGTGAAGGCGGTCGCCGATCTGGTGCACGCGCACGGCGGCCTGCTGCATGTGGACGCGGTGCAGGCGGCGGGGCGCATTCCGTTGCGCTTCATGGTGCTGGGAGCCGACTTGATGACCGTCTCGGCCCACAAACTGGGCGGACCGCAGGGCGCAGGCGCGCTCATTGCCGATGACCGCGTGAGGCTCGATCCCCTCATCAAGGGGGGCGGACAGGAATTCGGCCGCCGGGCGGGAACCGAGAATGTGGCGGCGATTGCCGGCTTCGGTGCGGCCATCGCGGAAATCGCCGAAAAACCTTTGCCGTCCGGTGAGTTGCGCGACGATCTTGAGAAGGGCTTGAAGGCCATTGCGCCCGACATCCGAGTGTTTGGCGCTGACGCATCGCGACTGCCCAATACCACCTGCTTTGCCTTGCCCGGCCTCGATGCGCAGACGGCGCTGATGGGGTTCGACCTGGCAGGCGTGGCGGTGTCGTCGGGGTCTGCCTGCTCGTCGGGCAAGGTTTCGCGCTCGCATGTGCTGGCGGCCATGGGGATCGCGGACGAACTGGCATCCGGCGCGGTGCGTATCAGCCTCGGCTGGTCCACCACGACACAGGACATCGAGGCGGCGATTACCGCCTGGGACGGCCTGGTGGCGCGTCACAAGGCGCGCCCGGCCGCATGAACACGAACAGGAGAGGCGTTTCACATGGCTGATCTGGAAACCATCCAGCGGGTGCGCGAAATCGAGGTCGACAAGTACAAGTACGGCTTCGAGACGCTGATCGAGTTGGATAAGGCGCCGCGCGGGCTGAATGAGGATATTGTGCGCTTCATCTCGGCCAAGAAGGGCGAGCCGGAGTGGATGCTGGAGTGGCGGCTGGAGGCCTATCGCCATTGGCTCACCATGGACGAGCCTACATGGGCGCGTGTCCACTACCCGAAGATCGACTTCAACGATCTCTATTACTATTCCGCGCCCAAGGGCCAGAACACGCCGAAGTCGCTGGACGAGGTTGATCCGGAACTTCTCGCCACCTACGCCAAGCTCGGCATCCCCCTGAAGGAGCAGGAGCTTCTGGCGGGTGTGCGCCAGCAGGGCGAGCCCAGCGATCTGGATGAGGCCGGCGGTGCCGCGCCCTACGGCAATGTGGCCATCGACGCGGTGTTCGACTCGGTCTCCGTCATCACCACCTTCAAGGACGAACTGGCCAAGGCCGGCGTCATCTTCTGCTCGATCTCAGAAGCGCTGAGGGAGCATCCCGATCTGGTGAAGAAGTATCTCGGCTCGGTGGTGCCGCAGGGCGACAATTTCTATGCCGCGCTCAATGCGGCGGTGTTTTCCGACGGCTCATTCGTCTACGTGCCGGAAGGGGTGCGCTGCCCGATGGAGCTCAGCACCTATTTCCGCATCAACGAACGCAATACCGGCCAGTTCGAGCGCACCCTGCTGATCGCCGACAAGGGGGCCTATGTCTCCTATCTGGAAGGCTGCACGGCGCCGACGCGCGACGAGAACCAGCTTCATGCCGCCGTGGTCGAGCTGATCGCGCTGGAGGATGCCGAGATCAAGTATTCCACCGTGCAGAACTGGTACCCGGGCGACAAGAACGGCAAGGGTGGCGTCTTCAATTTCGTCACCAAGCGCGGCGACTGCCGCGGCGACAGTTCCAAGATCTCGTGGACGCAAGTCGAGACCGGATCGGCCATCACGTGGAAGTACCCCTCGTGCATCCTGCGCGGCGACAATTCCCGCGGCGAGTTCTATTCCATCGCCATTTCAAACGGTTACCAGCAGATCGATTCCGGCACCAAGATGCTGCACCTGGGCAAGAACACCTCTTCGCGCATCATCTCCAAGGGGATCGCGGCGGGGCATTCCGACAACACCTATCGCGGCCTCGTCTCAGCCCACCGCAAGGCCACCAACGCGCGTAACTTCACCCAGTGCAACTCGCTCCTCGTCGGCGACAAGTGCGGCGCCCACACCGTGCCCTATATCGAGGCCAAGACCTCGACGGCGCATTTCGAGCACGAGGCGACGACCTCGAAGATCTCCGACGACATGATGTTCTATTGCCAGCAGCGCGGCCTCAACGCGGAGGAAGCCGTCGCCCTGGTGGTCAACGGTTTTGTGCGCGACGTGCTGCAGCACCTGCCGATGGAGTTCATGGCCGAGACGCAAAAGCTCATCGGCATCTCGCTGGAAGGCAGCGTGGGCTGAGCGATGAACGGGCCTGAAACAGGCAGAACACCCGATGCAGAACAACGGGAACAAGGCGGAGGACTATTGGTTCAGGCAGCGGCGATATGGCTACGGCGGTTACCCGGACAACTGGAAGGGCTGGGCAGCCAGCATCGGCTTTCTGGTGGCGTTCCTCGCCTGGACGGCGTGCATGCTGCTTCCGCTGTGGGCGCAAGGGCAGGAGCCCGGTTCGGCGCGATGGATGTTGTGGCTGAGCGTGGGGCTGATCGCGGCGTTCCTGTTTGCCAGGTTCAGCCGCAAGCGCACGCGGGGCGGATGGAGCTGGCACTGGGGCGGCAAGCCGCTCGGACGCCATATGGATCACTGACGAGACAATCGCAATTCAACGGACGACGGAAACAAAATGCTTGAAATCAAGAACTTGCATGCGAAAGTTGAGAACGAAGACAAGGAAATCCTGCGTGGCGTCGACCTCACCGTGAAGGCGGGCGAGGTGCACGCCATCATGGGGCCGAACGGCTCGGGGAAATCGACGCTCTCCTATGTGCTCACCGGCCGCGATGGCTACGAGGTGACGGACGGTTCGGTGACCTACAAGGGCGAGGACCTGTTGGAGATGGAGCCGGACGAGCGCGCCGCCAAGGGCATCTTCCTTGCCTTTCAGTATCCGGTGGAGATCCCGGGGGTTGCCACCATGCAGTTCCTGAAAGTCGCGCTCAACTCGCAGAAGAAGGCGCGCGGCGAGACGGAGCTCTCCACCCCCGACTTCATGCGCCTGGTGCGCGACAGGGCCGGCAAGCTCGGTGTCGCTCCGGAGATGCTGAAGCGGCCGGTGAATGTGGGCTTTTCGGGTGGCGAGAAGAAGCGGGCCGAAATCCTGCAGATGGCAGTGCTGGAACCTTCCCTGTGCATTCTGGACGAAACCGATTCCGGCCTCGACATTGATGCCCTGAAGGTGGTGGCGGACGGCGTCAATGCGCTGCGCTCGCCCGACCGCGCCATGATCGTCATCACCCATTACCAGCGGCTGCTCGACTACATCGTGCCGGACGTCGTGCATGTCTTGTCGAAGGGGCGCATCGTGCGTTCGGGCGACAAATCGCTGGCGCTGGAGCTGGAAGAGCAGGGCTATGCGGCCTATGCCGACGAGGCCGCCTGATGGACCAGATCGTGCACAAGACCGCGGCCGAAGCGGCGTGGCTGGAAGCCGGCGGCGGGCTTTCCTGGCTCGAGGCCGAACGGGCGAAGGCGGCGGAAAGCTTTGCCAGGACCGGGCTGCCCAACCGGCGGCTGGAGGACTGGAAGTGGACCGACCTCAAGCGCCTGATTGACGGCGCCTATCCGCCGCTTGCAGGCGGTGAGGCCGACGCTGCCGCGGTCGATGCGCTGATCGCCGCTTCGCCGTTCGATGACCTGGCCGCCACCCGGCTCATCTTCATCAACGGCTGCTTCGATGCCGCGCGCTCGCGTATTGCTGACGACGCCGGGATCGAGATCGTGCCGATGGCGGCGGCCGAACGGCCGGACTGGGTGAAGGTGACGGCGTCCCAGGACGATCCCATCGATGCCCTCAATCTCGCCCATCTGAGCGACGGGGCGGCCATCCGTGTGCCGGCGGGCAAGACGCCCGAAGGCGCCGTCGAGCTATGCTTTGTCGCAGCGCCGGGCACAGCGGCCACGCTCACCACCCGTAATGTCGTGGTGGTGGAGGAGGGGGCCGCGCTGACCGTCATCGAGAGCCATCTCGGCAACGACGTGGCGCATGTGGCCAACAGCGTGACCGAAGTGCATCTAGGCAAGGGCGCGCGGCTCGACCGGGTGAAGCTGCAGCGCGACGATACGGCGTCGGTCCATCTGGCCAATCTCGTCGCCGGGCTGGGGGCAGGTTCGACCTTCCACGATTTCACCCTCACCATGGGCGCGCGCGTCACCCGCCAGCAGGGCTTCATCCGTTTCGACGGCGAAGGGGCGACGGCACGCATTGCCGGGGCCTATCTGCTGGCCGGGCGCCAGCACGCCGATACCTGCCTCCTGGTCGATCACGCGGTGCCGGCCGGCGCCAGCCGTGAACTGTTCAAGTGCGTCATGGACGACAATGCGCGCGGCATTTTTCAAGGCAAGGTGGTCGTGAGGCCCGATGCCCAGAAGACCGACGGCAAGCAGTCGAGCCACGGGTTGCTGTTGTCGCCGACGGCCGAATTCGATGCCAAGCCGGAGCTCGAGATCTTTGCCGACGACGTGGTTTGCGGCCACGGCGCCACCACCGGCGAGATCGACGAGGACCATATGTTCTATCTGCGCGCCCGCGGCATCCCGGAAGATGAGGCCAGGTCGCTGCTGGTGGCGGCCTTCGTGGGCGAGGCCATCGAGGCGGTGGAGAGTGAGGCCTTGCGCGATTGCCTGACCGACATCGCCGCGCGCTGGCTGGCCGGGCACGGGAGGCCCGGGACATGAGCGCCATCATCTCCGTGGCTGCCGGCAGCGCCGGGCCCGCCCGTTTCGATGCCGATAAGGCGCGCGCCGATTTCCCCATCCTTTCGCGCGAGATTTACGGCAAGCCACTCACCTATCTCGACAATGCCGCCTCGGCGCAGAAGCCGCGCGTGATGATCGATGCGGTCAAGCACGCCTACGAGATGGAATACGCCAATGTCCATAGGGGCTTGCATTACCTCTCCAACACGGCGACGCAGAATTATGAGGATGCGCGCGAGGCGGTGAGGCGGTTCCTCAATGCCGGTTCGACCGAAGAGATCATCTTTACCCGCAACGCCACCGAGGCGATCAACCTGGCGTCGGCAAGCTTCGGCGGCATGGTGCTGGGAGAGGGCGATGAGGTCATCCTCTCCATCCTCGAGCATCATTCCAATATCGTGCCGTGGCACTTTCACCGCGAGCGCAAGGGCGCCGTGCTGAAATGGGCGCCGGTGGACGATGACGGCAATTTCCTGCTGGAGGAATTCGAAAAGCTGTTTTCGCCGCGCACGAAGATGGTCGCAATCACGCAGATGTCGAATGCGCTGGGGACCATCGTGCCGGTGAAGGAAGTGGTGCGCATCGCCCATGCGCGCGGCGTGCCGGTGCTCGTCGACGGCAGCCAGAGCGCGGTGCACATGCCGGTCGATGTGCGCGATATGGATTGCGATTTCTTCGCCTTCACCGGCCACAAGACCTACGGGCCGTCGGGCATCGGAGTGCTCTACGCCAAGAAGGAGCATCTGGAGGCGATGCCGCCATACCAGGGCGGCGGCGAGATGATCGGCGAGGTCTCGACCGACGTCATCACCTATGCCCCACCGCCGCACCGCTTCGAGGCGGGAACGCCCGCCATCGTGCAGGCGATCGGGCTCGGGGTGGCGCTCGACTACATGATGGGCTTTGACCGCGAGGCCATCGTGGCGCACGAAAAGATGCTGCTCGACTATGCGATGGAACAGCTTTCCGCCATCAATACGCTGAAGGTGATCGGGCAGGCGCGCGACAAGGGCGCCATCATCTCCTTCACCATGCAGGGCGCCCATCCGCACGACATCGCCACCGTCATCGACCGGCACGGGGTGGCGGTGAGGGCCGGCACCCATTGCACCATGCCGCTTCTGGAACGCTTCGGCGTCACCGCCACCTGCCGCGCCTCGTTTGCGCTCTACAACACCAGGGAGGACGTGGACCGGCTGGTGGACGCCTTGAAGGCGGCGGCAAGGATATTCATGTAAGGGCTTGAGGATCAATGACTATGACCGAGAACAGCACATCCTGCGCACCGGCAGCGCCCGAGGGGCCGACGGCCCACTCAGAGCCGCAAGTGGACGGTCAGGAATCGGCGATTCCCGCCGACGAGCTGCAGCGCTTGACCGACGACATGATTGCCGCGCTCAAGACCGTCTACGACCCGGAAATTCCGGTCGATATTTTTGAACTCGGCCTCATCTACAAGATCGACGTGGACGACGACCGCAACGTCACCGTCGACATGACGCTCACCGCGCCCGGCTGCCCGGTGGCAGGCGAGATGCCGGGGTGGGTGGAAAATGCCGTCGCCAGCGTCGAAGGCGTGCAGGACGTGAAGGTGAACCTCGTGTTCGATCCGCCCTGGGACCCCTCACGTATGTCGGACGAGGCCCGTGTTGCGCTCAACATGTGGTAATGTGGCTCAGCCGCTATAAGGATTGCGACCAATGAATGTGACTCCGACATCGCGCCCCCGCCCCAAGGTGATGACCCTCACCGATGCCGCCGCCGAGCGCATCAGGGCGCTTATGGCCAAGACCGACGATCCCGAGGCCGCGTTGCGCGTCGGCATCAAGAAGGGCGGCTGCGCCGGCATGGAATACACCGTCGATTGGGTGGACCAGCCGGACAAGTTCGACGAAGTGATCGAGGACAAGGGCGTGCGCCTGCTCATCGATGCCAAAGCGGTGATGTTCCTGCTCGGCGCGGAGATGGATTTCAAGGTGGAAAAGCTGAAAAGCGGCTTCACCTTCAACAACCCCAACCAGACCTCGGCCTGCGGGTGTGGCGAATTGGTGGAGCTCAGGCCGGCCGATAGCCGCGCTGCGGGCGGGTGATCGCACGCAGGCCGTGAGGGACTGGTGGGGTTTCACTCATCAGTGTCATCCTCGGGCTTGCCCCGAGGATCCATGACACACGGCAACGCCTGAGCGTTTGGCTCCTGGGTCCTTGGGGCAAGCCCGAGGATGGCACTGATGAGAATCCTTGCCGGTGGCTGCTTCCAGTGAGCTGATAGCGTTTCTGAAAGAGCAGATGGAGGGCTTCGGGCCGGTCCATACGCGGCGCATGTTTTCCGGCGCGGGGTTCTTTTGCGACGGGCTGATGTTCGCGCTGGTGGCGGGTGATGTGCTCTATCTCAAGGCCGACGAGGAGGCGCGCGCCACTTTCGCGGCGGAGGGGCTCGAGCCCTTCAGTTATGCGACGGCCAAGGGCCGCAACACCATCATGTCGTATATGCGGGCGCCGGAGGCCTGCTTCGACGACCCGGACGAGATGGTCCGCTGGTGCCGTCTGGCCTTCGATGCGGCCCTGCGCGCCAGTGCGGGCAAGCCGAAGAAGAAGAGGAAGAAGGCCGGAGCATAGTCCCGCCCCGATCACAGTCATGGCCGGACCTGATCCGGCCATCTTTTTGATCGCCGATGAGCGTTGCAAAAAGGATGCGCGGGTCAAGCCCGCGCATGACGAACGTGACTGGTCGGGAGCCTAGCTCCTGACGGGGGGGCGGGCGAGGAAGGCGGGCATGTTGCCGTCATGGAAGCCGAGTGCGTCCGCTGCGTCATCGTCGCCGCGGTGGCGCCTGTCGTCCTTGCGCGGCCTGGGTTGGCGCTTTTCTTCGCCATTCTTGCGCGGCTCGGACCTGGACCGGGGCTTGGTCTCCGCATCGGCCTCACGCGGTTCGGGCTTCGTCCTGGCCCTGGCTTGCCGGGGCTCGGGCTTCGACCTTGCAGGCTTTGGCTCAGGTTTCGCGGTGCTGCGCTTGGCCGACGAGCCGCGCCCACGACGCTTGGCCGCCTTGGCCTCGGCGATGTCGTCCTCGCTGGGCGCATGGTCCTGCCACTCGATCTGCATCTGGATGAGGGCCTCGATGGCATGGAAGGCGCGCAAGTCCTCCGGCGTCACCAGGGTGAAGGAATGGCCCTCGCGGCCAGCCCGGCCGGTGCGGCCGACACGGTGCACATAGTCTTCCGGGCTCACCGAAACATCGAAGTTGAACACATGGCTCACCTGCGGAATGTCGAGGCCGCGGGCGGCCACGTCGGAGGCGATGAGATAGGTGACCTCGCCCTTGCGGAAAGCCTCCAGCGTCCGCAGACGCGAGAACTGGTCCATGTCGCCATGCAGTGCCGAGGCATTGAAGCCGTGGCGCTTTAGCGATCTCTCAAGCGTCGCCACCGTGGTCTTGCGGTTACAGAAGACGATGGCGTTCTTGATGTTGTCGTAGGTTTTGAGAAGCTCGCGCAGCTTGGCGCGCTTGTCGGCGGGATCGGCCGAGGTCCACACGGCGCGCTGGATGAGGCTGGCGGCGGTGGACGACGGCGGGGTCGCTTCGACCTTCACCGGGTTGTGCAGGAACTGGCTGGTCAGGCGCTGGATCTCGGCCGGCATGGTGGCGGAGAAGAACAGTGTCTGACGGGTGATCGGCAGCATGCGGCAGATGCGCTCGACATCGGGGATGAAGCCCATGTCGAGCATGCGGTCTGCCTCGTCCACCACCAGGATCTCGATGCTGTGCAGCATCAGCTTGCCGCGCTCGAGATGATCGAGCAGGCGGCCCGGCGTGGCGATTACGATGTCGGCGCCGCGATCGATCTTGGCGTTCTGCTCATCGAACGAAACCCCGCCCATGAGCAGCGCGATGGTGAGCTTGTGGTCGCGGCCGAGCCGTTCGAAGGCTTCATGCACCTGCACCGCCAGCTCGCGTGTCGGTTCCAGCACCAACGAGCGCGGCATGCGGGCGCGGGCACGGCCTTTTTCCAGCATAGTGAGCATCGGCAGGGCGAAAGCCGCGGTCTTGCCGGAGCCGGTCTGGGCAAGCCCGAGCACGTCGCGGCGCTCGAGAGCAGGGGGGATGGCCTGGGCCTGGATAGGGGTCGGGGTCTCAAACCCCGCCGCCTTGACGGCATCGCGAACTTTGTCGCTGAGCCCGAGTTCGTCGAATGTCATATTGGAGAATTAATAACCTGTGTCATGCATCTGCCGGAAAAAGTGGCATCCACCTATATCGGCATCAATGCGGCCTAGGGGGTAAGTTGAACCACGTATCCCGTAACAACGAAACTTGTCCGCCTGATGGCGTTTCCTTTCGGCCGATAACAGCCATATAAGAGTCGCCAACCCCGGGAAACCCGTGATTTAAACGCAACATAGTGGCGCTATTGCAAAAGTCAAACCCCCAACACGCGACAAATCAACCTTAAGTTAATTTTCTCACGCCGCCACGGGCGGGCGCTGGGGGGCGACGTGGCGCAGGTCCGCGCGGGTCCAGCGCCGGCGCGGGCTGGAAAAGCGCGTGACGCTGTCTTCGAAGCGCTTCACGTAAAGGTCGTGCAGCATGTGCACCGAAAGGATCGACATGAGCATGGCCCGCATGCCCGATCCTTGCCAGGTGGAGTGCGGCACAAGACGCATGGCCGCGCGCGCTAGCGCCACACGGGGGCCGCTGAAAATGCCGACGTCAGACGTCATGCGGCCGGAAAGGTAATAACGCGCCTCCTCGCTTGCAAGGATGCGGTCGTTGAGGCGCGGCGGGGTGCGGAAGAGGCGGGTGTGGCCGGAAACGGTTCCCTCCGGCAGCCGGCCCTTGAGCGCGGCGCGCGGCAAGAGCTTGCCGCGCTGGCGGTCGAACAGCAGCTCTTGCGGCAGGCCGAAGGCGAATTCGGCCAGTTCGTGATCGAGGAACGGTGTCCTGCCCTCGATGGAGGCGGCCATTTCCGGGCGGTCGTCCAGCGAGGTCATGATGTACCAGGGCAGATCGCAGGCGATCTTCATGTACTGGCTGGCGGCAAGCGGGGACAGGCCATTGAGGCGGCCTTCGGGCAGCCATTCGGCCACCTGCTTCAGGGTGGCGATGGGATCGATGGTTCCCACCCGATCGCGGTTCAACAGCCGGCCGACGGTGCGGGCGAACATGAAGGGGCGGATGGCCTGATAGGGATAAGCGCCGAGCAGCGCGCCCACCTGGCCATGCCGGCGGTAGCCGGTAACAGGCAGGAGGCTTGCCACCACGTCTTCGCCGGCGCGCAGGGCCTTCATTTCCGCCGAGACGTTCTTGCCGGCGCGGGCCTCCTCGATCAGCATCTGGTGCTGGTACATGCCGTAGCCGCCGAACAGTTCATCGGCCCCGGAGCCGGTCAGTACCGCCTTCAGGTGATCGCGCGCGGCCATGCCGAGTAGCATCTTGGCGGTGCCGTGGCTGTTCATCACCGGGATCTCGGCATGCCACACCGAGCGGGTGAAATGATCGCCCAGGGCATCGCCGGTGATGCTGACGGAGGTGTTCTCGACGCCAAGCTGGCGCGCGGCGGCGGCAGCGGCGTTGGCCTCGTCGCGCTCGTCGTCGCCGAAGCGGATGGTGAAGGTTTCGATTTTTTGATCGTACTGGCGGGCCATGGATTCCATCACGGCGGCCAATCGAGCCCGCCCGAGAGGAAGCCACCGATGCGCACATCGGCATCGAGCCGCACCTTCACCGCATCGTCGAGCCGGGCGCGGAACTCCTCCACCGCTTCGTCCAAGTTGCCCTTGAAACGGCCGGGTTCGAGTTTGAGGCGCCACCAGGGCCGCTCCTCCATGCCCTGCGCGCTGATCTTGAGGACATGACCGGGGCGCACCTGCCGCAAACCCTTGAACACCGAACGGTCGGGCAGCGGCAGGCCGAGGAACACGAGCTTCAGCGTCTCGGTATCGAGCTCGGGCGTGATGGCCGGATGGGCGAGCACGGCCTTGGCTTCCGAGCCGAACACGATGGTACCGCCCGCCTCGGCATAAAACAGCGGCTTGGTGCCGAAGCGGTCGCGCGCCAGATAGAGGGTGTGCGCCTTGGCATCGTAGAGCGCCAGCGCGAACTCGCCGCGCAGGTGCGACAGACAGTCGATGCCGTGGTCCTCGTAGAGATGGGGGACGACCTCGACGTCGCAGCGGCTGCGGAAGCGGTGGCCTCGGTCCATGAGCTGGCGCGACTGGCGGCGGAAATCGTAGATCTCGCCGTTGAGCGAGATCCACACCGAGCCGGTCTCGTTCGACATGGGCTGGCCACCGCCTTCGGGATCGACCATGGCCATGCGCGCGTGCATGAGCATCACGCGATGGTCGGCATCGACCCAATAACCCACGCTCTCGGGCCCGCGGTGGTTGAGGGCATCGACCATGGAAAACAGCGCATCGGTCTCGATGCGCTGGTCCGGACGGCGGACGAAGGCTCCCGCTATGCCGCACATTGCCGCAAAACCTTCATGACATCTGCCAGCCGCGCTCGGCCACCAGCGAGCGCTCGCCGCTGCTCGCCATGTGACTGTCCCACTGCCCGAGCAGCGGATGAACCTTGCGCTTCCACATTCCCGGCAGGAAAGACATGAGGATCATGGTCATGTAGCCATGCGGCATGGTGGGCGCGATGCGATTGGTGCCGAGCTCATAATAGGGCTTGGCGGCATTGAGATGGTGCTCGGAATGGCGGGTGAGGTTGTAGAGGGCGGCGCTGGAGATCAGGCGGTAGCAATCCCACGAGTGGCGCTCTTCGATGCGGGTGCCAGGAACCCGCACCAGGCCGTAATGCTCGATGTAGTTGACGGATTCGAGATAGAGCTTGCCGATGAAGGCGAGGCCGAAAAAGGCGACGACGCCCTTGAGGCCGGCTGCGTACCCGTAGGCGGCGATGACCGCAAGGCTCATGAACTGGCCGCGCAGTGCGCGGTTGGAGAGGCTGAGCCATGGCTTTCCGCGCCGCTTCAGGCGCGCGGCCTCGAAGGCAAAGGCATTGGCGATCTGGCCGAGGGTGGAGCGCACGAAAAAGCTCAGCACATATTCACCGCGCCGCGCCGTCGCCGGGTCGCGGTCGGTCCCCACGTGGCGGTGGTGGCCATGCACGTGCTCGATGGCGAAGGTGGTGTCGCAGGTGAAGGCGAGCAACCAGCGCGCCATGATGGCGGCGACCGGATTGCCCGTGCGGTGAAACAGCTCGTGCGAGACATTGACCCCGCCGGCGCCGTAGATGAGCCCGACGGTGAAGAAGGCGCCCACCATGTCGAAGCTCGACAGACTGGCGCGGACGGCGGTGAGATCGATGCCCAGGGCGCGGTCGAACAGCCAGATCAGGCCGAAGGGATCGCCGGCGCTAAGGAAGGTGGCGAACAGGGCGCTGATGACGAGGATGAAGGGCAGGGTGAGGTAAAGGAAGGCATCGAGGATGGCGGTGACGACCTTGCCGTATTCCTTGCGGCTGTTGCCCACCAGTTCGTCGATGACGGTGGTCGAGCCGATGCCGGCAGCGAACGCCAGCCACGGCCAGTGGCCGCCGTGGGCCAGGAGCACCAGGCCGACGGCGAGAAAGATCGTCATGGCGCCATAGCGAACATAAACCATCAGCGAACCCAATCCTATCCGGATGCCTTTCCCTATCACGCAACCGGGGCATGGAAAAGGCCGCGCCGCCCGCCGTGACCGCTCTTAGTGTTGCAGGGGCAGGTTGCGTCTTGTCGCGGCGATCCGGGTGTGGTGGGTTGCGTGGGGGTAAGTCGTCGGCGGGGAGGAAGACGATGTCGCGGCCGCAGTTGGTTCTGGTTCCGGGTCTGTTGTGCAACCGCGACCTCTACAGGGACCAGATCGCCCATCTCGCCCCGAAGGCCGAGGTGGCGTTCGGCGATCACACCCGGCATGAGACCATGGCCGAAATCGCCGCATCGATCCTCGCTTCCGCGCCGCCACGCTTCAGCCTCGCCGGGCTCTCGATGGGCGGCTATATCGCCATGGAGATGATGACGATGGCGCCGGATCGCATCGAGCGCCTGGCGCTGCTCGATACCCAGGCCATGCCCGACACACCCGAGGTCGTGGCGCGCCGGCTGAAGCTCAACGAGATGGCAAGGAACGGGCAGTTTTCCGCCGTGAGCCGCGACATCCTCCTAAAACTCTACATCCATCCCGATCGCCTGTCCGACAAGGCGCTGGTCCGGCGCGTCATCGACATGGCCGAGGATACCGGTGCGGATGCTTTCCTCAGGCAGCAGGCCGCCATTCTGTCGCGGCCCGACCGCCGTGCCGACCTGTGCGCCATCGCTTGTCCGACGCTGGTGATCGTTGGCGATGCCGATGCGCTGACGCCGCCGGAGCGCTCGCGCGAGATCACCGAGGTGATTGCGGGCGCGCGGCTGGAAATCATTCCCCATTGCGGCCACCTGACGACCATGGAATGCCCGGACGCCGTCAACCGGCTGCTGGACGAATGGCTGGACGGGGATCAGTCCTGAGCGCTGACGGGGCTGCGCCGCTCCAACAGGATGACGTCGCGCCAGCGCCCGGCGAGGTCCCCATAGCGCATGCGGCCCAGCCGCTCGCGGCGGCCGACCTCGCGAAAGCCGCAAGCGGCGTGCAACGCCAGGCTCGCCACGTTTTCGGGGAAAATGCCGGCTTGCAGCATCCAGATGCCGGCTTCCTCCGAGGCGACGACGAGCGCTTGCAGCAACGCCAGCCCGAGCCTGTGCCCGCGCGCGGCTTCGCTCACATAGACGCTGACCTCGGCAACGCCGGCATAGACCGGCCGCGCCGATACGGCGGAAAGCGCGGCAAAGCCGGTGATTTCTCCGCCTGTCTCAGAAACGAGTCGGCAGCGGGCGAGGTGGCCCCTGTCCCAGCCAGGCCATGACGGCACATGGTCCTGGAAGGTGGCATGGCCGGTCGAGATGCCTTCGCCGTAGATGCGCAGCACCGCCTCGCCATCGCTGGCGCTCATCGGTCTGATCGTTGTGTGCATGAGGCGGTTCGGCTGGCCCCGATAGGGAAATTGTGATTTGACCGGTCAGCGTATTGAAGGCACACTTCGGGCGTCAAGGAAAGGAGGTCTCGCAGATGATACCGCCGACGAGTTCACCGGCCGGCCTCCCTGTTTCCGTTTGACAAACGAAGCTCGAAGACCGGCCATCCCGCAATCCGATCCGGACTCCGGTCCGGATAATTCGACGACAGTCATGAGCCCGTGAGTAACATCCCCTCTGCCCCTGATGGACGGGTTCGCAACGACTGGCGCAGAAAAGGCGGTTGTAAGACCGGCCTGAGGGTTTAATCCCCTGCACAGGGCTCCGCACACATCATTGTGGCGGAGCCCATGCCTTGTGCTCCTCGCCCACCGGGAGGGTCACGCAGCACGGACGCCGAGGGGCGCACGAACCACGTTCATCGCTCCTGTGCCGTGCACGACCGGAGGAGGCCAAGCGCAACGGCCGGCGGTCTCAGTTGGTGTTGTCGTTGGTATAGCGCACGCAATTCTGGGTGAAGCCGAGCGGCAAACCGAAGAGCGTGTTGTTGGCCGTCCACCAGCAGCGCTCCACATATGGGCCCTTGTCGGGCCCTTTGGGGCGAGCGGTGCCGAACGAATAGGCCACGTCGCCCGGATAGCGCACATGCGGGTCGCTCCAGTTGCCGCTATTCTGGAAGTCATGCCCCCCGTGGTCGCCTGCTTCAGCCGGCAGCGCCATGGCGACCGCGCCCACCAGAAGAACGATGATCGCAAGCCATCTCTGCACACCCGTCATGAACGAATTCCCTTCGTGGCGCCATTGCCATCCCGCAATATATGAGTGTAACGCCAATGCGAGGCGATGTCCAAGGGCGTGCCGCGCCTCGCCGCCACAGCTGACCGATGGCATACTGAGGCCTGATTCGGGGCGGCAAAAGGGCGGCCTCACCCATTCGATCCGGAGTTCTCGCGCAAGTGCCGAAATCCACGCCCAAGGTGAAAGACCTCTTCGACAAGCTGGAAGCCGAGGTGGCGCCAAGCGCTGCCAAGGCTCGGGTGATGAAGCCCGAGCCACGCTCGGGGGAGGATGCCTACACCGCCGCCGATATCGAGGTGCTGGAGGGGCTTGAGCCGGTCCGGCGGCGTCCGGGCATGTATATCGGTGGCACCGATGAAAAGGGGTTGCACCACCTCTTCGCCGAGGTCATCGACAATTGCATGGACGAGGCGCTGGCGGGCCATGCCAGCTTCATCGAGGTCGAGTATGGCGCCGACGGCTTCCTCACCGTCACCGACAACGGGCGCGGCGTTCCGGTCGATGCGCACCCGAAGTTTAGCGACAAGTCGGCGCTGGAAGTGATCATGACCACGCTGCATGCGGGTGGCAAGTTCGACTCCAAGGTCTACGAGACCTCGGGCGGCCTGCATGGGGTGGGCGTGTCGGTGGTCAATGCCCTTTCGTCGGAACTCGAGGTCGACGTGTGGCGCGGCCAGATGGGCTATCGCCAGACCTATGCACGCGGCAAGCCGACGGGGCCGCTCGAACATCTGGGCAAGGTGCACAACCGGCGCGGCACAAGGGTGCGCTTCAAGCCGGACGAAGATATCTTTGGCAAGGGTTGTGCCTTCAAGCCGTCCCGGCTTTATCGCATGGCGCGCTCCAAGGCTTATCTGTTCGGCGGGGTGGAGGTGCGCTGGCACTGCGATCCCTTGCTGATCGCTGACGGCGAGGATACGCCGGCCCAGGCGGTCCTGCATTTCCCCGGCGGGCTCAAGGACTTTCTCGACGATGCCATCAGGGGCCGTCCGCGGGTGGTGGACGAGCTTTTCTCCGGCCGTGTCGCCAAGCCAGGCGGGCACGGCTCGGTGGAATGGGCGATCGGCTGGTATGGCGGTGCCGACGGCTTCATTTCCTCCTACTGCAACACCGTGCCGACAGTGGAAGGCGGCACCCATGAGCAGGGCATGCGACTGGCACTCACCCGCTCGCTGAAAGCCTATGGGGAGTTCAAGGTCAACAAGCGCGCCTCCCACATCACCGCCGACGATATCCTCGCCTCGGCCGGCGTCATGCTGTCGGTGTTCATCCGCGAGCCGGAATTCCAGGGCCAGACCAAGGAAAAGCTCGCCAGCCAGGAGGCGGTGCGCATCGTCGACCAGGCCTTGCGCGATCATTTCGACCACTGGCTGACCGGCCATCCGGCCCAGGCCGACAAGCTGCTCGAATGGATCATCGAGCGCGCCGAGGAGCGTTTGCGCCGCCGCCAGGAGCGCGAGGTGGGGCGCAAGACGGCGGTGCGGAAGCTGCGCCTGCCGGGCAAGCTTGCCGACTGCTCGGCCGCCGCCGCGGCGGGCTCTGAGCTTTTCATCGTGGAAGGCGATTCGGCCGGCGGTTCGGCCAAGCAGGCGCGCGACCGCGCCATCCAGGCGGTGCTCCCCCTGCGCGGAAAAATCCTCAACGTCGCCAGTGCCGGGCGCGACAAGCTGGCGCAAAATCAGCAGCTTTCCGATCTCATGCAGGCGCTCGGCTGCGGCACCGGCAATCATTATCACAGCGATGATCTGCGCTACGACAAGGTCATCGTCATGACCGATGCGGATGTGGACGGGGCGCATATCGCCTCGCTGCTCATCACTTTCTTTTTTCGCCAGTTGCCGAAGCTGGTGGAGGAGGGCCATCTCTATCTCGCCGTGCCGCCGCTCTACCGGCTGGCGCAAGGGGCAAAGACCGCTTACGCCCGCGACGATGCGCACCGCGAAGAGCTCATGCGCAGCACTTTCAGTGGCCGCGGCAAGGTGGAGATCTCGCGCTTCAAGGGTCTGGGCGAGATGATGCCGGCCCAGCTCAAGGAAACCACCATGGCGCCGGCCACACGTACCCTGCTCAGGGTGGGGTTCAAGGAGGACGAGCGCGCGGCGGTGGCCGATGCCGTCGACCGGCTCATGGGCAACAAGCCGGAATCGCGTTTCCAGTTCATCTCCGAGCGGGCCGAGTTCGTCGGCGAGGGCGATCTGGATATCTGAGGCGCAGGGTGGGCAAAAGGATGGCCGGGTCGCAGCCCGGCCATGACGTTCCGGTGCATGCCGTGTGCTGATCTCTCTACAATCACCTGTCACGCTCGCACTTGTTGCGGGCATCCATGGCCACCGCCTTCGCAGGGAAAGCAGCGAAATTGGTCATCGATTGCCGGAACAGGTCCAGCAATGACAATGGTGGAGTGCCCTCAGTCGGCCCGCACCTTCACATAGCTGCCCGGGGCATCGCCGAGCGCCTTGAGCTTGCCGTCGCCGGGCTTGCGGGCGGCGACCTTCTTGCCCGACAGCTTGCCCACCCAGGCCGCCCAATCGGGCCACCATGAGCCGGGGTGCTCAGCGGCGCCGTCGAGCCAGGTCTCCAGCGTGTCGGCGCCTTTGTCGTTGGTCCAATACTGGTATTTCGCCGCCTCGGGCGGGTTGATGACGCCGGCGATGTGGCCGGAGCCTGCCACCACCAGGCGCGTGTCGCCGCCAAGGAACTTGCCAATGCGGAAGGCCGACGGCAAGGGCGCGATGTGGTCCTCGCGGGTGGCGAGATTGTACGCCGGGACTTTTACCTTCTTCAGATCGATGCGCACCCCGTCGAGCACCATGCGGCCTTGCGACAGGTGATTGTTGAGATAGCATTCGCGCAAATAGAAGGAATGCACCGCCGCCGGCATGCGGGTCGAATCGGAGTTCCAGTAGAGCAGGTCGAAGGGTAATGGATCCTTTCCTTTCAGATAGTTGGAAACGACGTAGGACCAGATGAGGTCGTTGGAGCGCAAGAGGTTGAAGGCCTCGGCCATGCGCTTGCCATCCAGATAGCCCTTGCCGGCCATCTGGCGCTCGACGCCGGAGACTTGCTCCTCATCGACGAAGACGAGCAAATCGCCCGCCTTTTCAAAATCCACCTGCGAGGCAAAGAAAGTGGCCGAGGCGATGCGGGTATCCTCCTTCACCGCCATGTAGCCCAGCGTTGCCGACAAAAGCGTGCCGCCGATGCAATAGCCGATGGCGTTGACCGTCTTCTCGCCGGTTGCCGCCTCGACCTGATCCAGCGCCGTCAGGATGCCGTCGCGCATGTAATCGGCAAAGCTCTTCATGGCGAGCCGGTCGTCGGGGTTCGCCCAGGAGACGACGAAGACGGTCAAGCCTTGCGCCACAGCCCAGGCGATGAACGACTTTTTCGGGTTGAGATCGAGGATGTAGAACTTGTTGATCCATGGCGGCACGATGAGCAACGGTCGCTTTAAGACCTTGGGCGTTGACGGCTCGTACTGGATGAGCTCGAAGATTTCGTTGCGGAACACCACCTTGCCGGGCGTGATGGCGAGGTTCTTGCCCACCTCGAAGGCGGAAGAATCGGTCTGTCTGATGCGCAAGGTGCCGCCGCCCGCCTTGAGGTCCTCCAGGAGGTTGTCGAGCCCTTCGGCCAGGTTGGCGCCGTTGGAGGCGAGCGTCAGGCGCAGCACCTCCGGATTGGTGAGGGCGAAATTGGAGGGCGAGAGCGCATTGGCGATCTGCTCGACGTAAAAGCGCCCCTTCTGGCGGGTGTGCTCATCGAGGCCTTCGGCGTCCGCCACCACGTCGTGGGCCCAGCGCGCGGTGAGCAGATAGGACTGCTTGAGGAAATCGAAAACCTGGTTGCGTTCCCAGTCGTGGTCCTTGAAGCGCCGGTCGGAGCGGGCGGGCTCGACCACCGGTTCCACCGTTTCGCCGAGGAAGCGGCGCCAGGCGTTCTGCCAGATGCGCGCATGGCCCTGCCACAGCTCGTATTGCGCCTGCAGGAGCTTGTCGGGATGGTCGGCGAAAGTTTGGCCGATCTCGGTAAAGGTCTTGGCTATCTGCTCGAAGGTCGGCTGCGCGGTGCTGTCGGGCTCGGCCGGCTCGGTGCGCTCGGAATAGAGCTGGGCCACGGCGGCGACCCCTTCCATCACCCGCGTCATGTTGCGCATGAACTCGCCCGGATCGGACAGGCTGTAGTCGGTGCTGGGCGGGGATTTGCTGTCGGCCATGGCGGGAACCTTTTGAAAACTGCCTTAAGGGGAAAACCTTAGTCGCACCTCGCAGCAGTTTCAAATCGACAATTTCATAACGCCCGCCGTCTGCCGACAGCCATTCTGGACAAGGTGCCACTTTGTCGGCATAAAGCGGGCCACCTGACCCACAAGTTTCGCTTTTCGGACCTCCATGTGATGACCAAGACCTTGCGCCTCGGGCTTGCCGGCCTCGGCACCGTCGGCACCGGGCTCCTCGATCTGTTGGCGAGCCATGCCGGCGTGATCGAGACCCGCACCGGTGCGGTCGTTGCCGTAACGGCGGTCTCGGCCCGCAACCGCAAGGCCAGCCGCGGCGGCCACGATATCGCACGCTATCAATGGTTCGACGATGCGGTCGAGCTGGCGCAAAGCAGCGAGATCGATGTCTTCGTGGAGCTTATCGGCGGCGAGGGCGATCCGGCCAAGGCGGCGGTCGAGGCAGCGCTCAAGGCCGGCAAGCCGGTGGTGACCGCCAACAAGGCGCTGCTTGCCCATCATGGAGCAGCCCTGGCGCATCTGGCCGACGAGGCGGGCGTTGCCCTCAATTTCGAGGCGGCGGTGGCCGGCGGCATCCCCATCGTCAAGACGATGCGCGAATCACTCTGCGGCAACCGGGTGCGGCAGGTGTTCGGCATCCTCAACGGTACCTGCAACTATATCCTCACCAAGATGGGCGAGGAGGGGCGCGATTTCGCCGAAGTGCTGGCTGAGGCGCAGGCGCTCGGCTATGCCGAGGCGGACCCCACATTCGATGTCGGCGGCTTCGATGCCGCCCACAAGCTGGCGCTTCTCACCTCGCTTGCCTTCGGCACCGAGGTGGATCTCGAATCCGTCTATATCGAGGGCATCGAGCACATCACCCTGGCCGACATCCGCAACGCCGCCGACCTCGGCTACAAGATCAAGCTTCTCGCCGTTGCCCGCGAGACCGCCGACGGCATTGAGCAGCGGGTGCATCCGACCCTGGTGCCGCTGGGATCGCCCATTGCCGACGTGGACGGCGTGTTCAACGCGGTGGCGGTAAAAGGTGATTTTGCCGGTGAACTGATGCTGGAGGGTAGGGGTGCTGGCGCCCATCCGACCGCCTCCAGCGTTCTTTCCGACATCGCCGATATCGCCCGCGGCTTCCGTATCAACACCTTCGGCATTCCCGCCCACCGCTTGCGGCCTTATTCGCGTGCGCGCATGCGGGCGCACGAGGGCGGCTATTACGTGGCGCTCGAGCTTCATGACCGGCCCGGCAAGGTGGCAGCGGTAGCACAAGCCCTGGCGGCGGAGTCGATCTCGATCGAGAGCATCGTGCAGCGCGCGCCGCCAAGCGAAGATAGCAAAACGGACGGCAAGCCGCGCACGGCGCCGTTCATCCTCATCACCCACGATACACTCGAAAGCGCCATGCGCGCGGCGCTGGAGCGCATCGAAACCCAGGATCACGTGGCTTCCACGCCGCGCATGATCCGCATCGAGCGGCTTTGATCCGGCGCGAAGATCAGCTAATTCATCTGCAACGAGACCGAGGCGGGGAGGCATTGCCGTGCTCAACAGAATTCTCACCATCGAAATCGCCCGGGTCACCGAGGCGGCGGCCGTGGCGGCTGCGTCCTTGCGCGGGCGCGGCAGCGAGAAGGAGGCCGACCAGGTGGCGGTCGATGCCATGCGCAACGCCCTCAACACCATCGACATGGACGCCACCGTGGTGATCGGCGAGGGCGAGCGCGACGAGGCGCCGATGCTCTATATCGGCGAGAAGGTGGGCAGCGGCAAAGGTGAGAAGATCGACATCGCCCTCGATCCGCTCGAAGGCACCACGCTTACCGCCAAGGCCATGCACAACGCCCTGGCGGTGATCGCCATGGCCGAGGGCGGCAGCCTCTTGCACGCGCCCGACTGCTACATGGAAAAGATCGCCATCGGCAGCGGCTTTCCTCCCGGCACCGTCGATCTCGATGCCTCGGCGGAAGAGAACATTGCCCGCCTGGCCGACGCCAAGGGCTGCTTGCCCTCGGAGATAACCGCCTGCATCCTCGATCGCCCGCGCCATGCCGACATCATCGCCGGGGTACGCAAGACGGGGGCCGCTATCCACCTCATCACCGATGGCGACGTCGCCGGCGTCATCCACACCGCCGATCCGGCCGAGACCGGCATCGACATCTATATGGGCATCGGCGGGGCGCCCGAGGGCGTGCTGGCGGCCTCGGCCTTGCGCTGCATCGGCGGTCAGATGCAGGGGCGGCTGGTGCTGAAGAAGGCAGACGAGCGCGAGCGTGCCCGGCGCATGGGCATCGAGGACCCGGACAAGAAATTCACGCTGGAAGAAATGGCCTCGGGCGACGTCATGTTCGCCGCCACCGGCGTCACCGACGGCTCGATGCTGCGCGGGGTGCGCATCGAGAACGGCTGGGTGACGACGGAAACGGTCGTCATGCGTTCAGCCACCGGCACCGTGCGCTGGATCAAGAAGCGCAGCCGGGTGAAGTAGCCGCAGAGGCTTTGCTGCGAAGGCGCGTCTTTGCCGCACCTTCGCCCGATCAGGCGGTTGCGGCTTCGCGCTCTTCCAGGACCTTGGCAATGGCGCCGGCGATGACTTCCGGCTCGCGCGCGCCGATCACGGCGTAGCGGTTGCCGACCAGGAAGGTGGGGACGCCGGTTATGCCCATCTGCTGGGCAAGCGCGATCTCTTCGCGCGTCTCGGCCATGTCGGCATCGCCTTCCAGCAGGCGCTCGACGATGGCGCGCTCCATGCCGGCCGCCTCGGCGCAATCGGCCAGGACCTTGGGGTCTGTGAGATCGCCGCCCTCGACGAAATAAAGCTGGAACAGACGCTCCACCACCTCCTCCTGCAGGCCCCCGGTGCGCGCCCAGCGGATAAGGCGATGGGCATTGAGGGTGTTGGGCGAGCGGGTGATGCGCTCGAAATGGAAGGGGATGCCCTCGCGCTCCCCGGCCTCGCGGATGGGCCGGTAGATCTCGTCGGCGCGCTCGCTGCCGCCGAACTTCGCCTTCAGGTAGGCCTGCCGGTCCATGCCGTGCTCGGGAATGGTGTGGTCGAGCTGAAACGGACGCCAGTGGATCGAGGTCTCGACCTGCGGCAGCTCTGAAAGCGCCTTTTCCAGCCGCCGCTTGCCGATATAGCACCACGGGCACATGACGTCGGAGACAACATCGATGGTGACGGCTTCGTTCATGGCTCAATCCTTCAACAGTTCTACGAGGCGCCGGCGCGCCAGCTTGCCATTAGGGCTGCGCGGCAGGTGGTCGACGAAAAGAACCTCCCTCGGCATCTTGTACGTCGCCAGGTCGCTTTCAGCAAATGTCAGCACGTCGTTGGCCTTCAGTGTGTGCGGCGAACGCGGCACCACGAAGGCGGCGATCACCGAGACATCGGCCCGCACCTTGACCTCGCCCACCGCCACCTCGGCGATGCCCGGATGGCGGGCGAGGACGTGTTCGACCTCCTGCGGCGACACGCGGTAGCCAAAGGCGTTCATCAGGTCGTCGTGGCGGCCCTCGAACCAGAACCAGCCGTCTTCGTCGATGCGCCCCATGTCGCCGCCGGCGAACCATTGGCCTCGATAAATTTGGCGCTCTTCCTCGGGCCGGTTCCAGTAGCCGAGCATCATGCCCGGATCGGAGCGATGCACAGCCAGAAGCCCGCTTTCGCCCGGCGGCAACGGCTCTTCGCCACCGTCGACGGGGAGGATGGCGACGGCGCGCCCGGCCTGCGGCTTGCCCGGCGAGCCGCGGTGATAGCCGACCGAGGGCGATGAGGAGATATAGGTGGAGATCTCGCTCATCCCCAGCGCTTCGTAGAGCTTGAGGCCCGTTTCGGCCTCCCAGGTCTCGGCGAGCGTCACCGGCAAGGCTTCGCCGGCGGTGAGGCCGTGGCGCAGGGGCGCGAGGTCGCCGGGTCGAAGGGCGCAATATTTGAGCAATTGGCGGTAGAGTGTGGGCACCGAGGCCATGATGGTGGCGCCATGCGCTTCGATCAGCTTCGGCCAGATGGTGACGTCGCGCTCACCTGTATAGACAACCGTTGTGGCGCCATTGGCCCACGGATCGCACAGGCCGGTGCCCAGCGTATAGGTCCAGTTGAAGGCGCCGGTGTGCAGCATGGTGTCGGCCTCACTCAGGCCGTACCAGCCCTGATACATGGGCCGGCGCCCCCACACGGCGCGATGGGCATGCAGGACGCCCTTGGGCGTGCCCGAGGTGCCGGAGGTGTAGATGAGATAGGCCGGATCGTCGGCGGCGGTATCGGCGTAGGCTGTGGGCGGCGTCCTGGCAAGCCGCGCGCGGATGTCGGGATCGAGGACGCGCACGCCTTCGGGCAATTCAGGCAGATGCAGCGCCGCGTCCCAGGCAATGGCGCTGGCGCCGGCATCGTCCACCAGGAGACGCACCTCGCGGTCGCTCAGCATGGGTGAGGCGGGAATGGGCACGATGCCGACGGCGATGGCGGCAAGGAAGGTCAAGGCATAATCGAGGCTGTTGCCCATGCGGATATAGAGACGCTCACCCGGCGCCACGCCATGTGAGACGAGTCCGGCGGCGAGGCGCAAGACCCGTTCTTCCATCTCCTCATAGGTGATGCGGATGCAGTGCGCGGGGTCGTCCTTGTCGGTGGCGATGATGAGGGCGGGCTTGGCCGGGTGCCGACGGGTGGCCGCTTCGAGGCAATAACGCGTCAGGTTGAAGCGCGGCGGGGGCAGGGCAGAGGTGTAGCGGTAGGAACTCATGGTGCGATGACATTAGGCCAAGGCGGGCGGCGTTGTTGAGTACTTTTTTGCCGACCCGCCGGGGGTCAATTCGCCTCGTACCAGGCGCTTGCGGGGGAAAAGCCGTAGAGCGACGGCGTTTCCGGCAGCTTGATGGTCGACCACCGCGCCAGCCACTGACCGGGCGGGTGATAGAGCGGAATGACGTAGAAGCCCGCCATCAGAGTGCGGTCGAGGGCGCGCACGGCATCGACGAAATCGGCCTCGGTTGTTGTCTTCAGCATATCGTCGATGAGCCTGTCGATGGCCGGATCGTCGGCGCCCATATAGTTGCGGGTGCCTTGCTGCTTGCGGCCGGCGCTGCCCCAGTAGAAAGACTGCTCGTTGCCGGGCGAGAGCGAATTGTACCAGGTGACGGGGATCATGTCGTAGTCGTAGGTCTCCAGAAGCCGTTGAAATTGCGAGGAATCGGACTGGCGTACGTCCATGTGGATGCCGATGGCGGCGAGCGAGCGCTGGAAGTCGAGGGCGATCTTTTCCTGTTCGCGGCTCTGCACCACGATCTGGAAGCGGAAAGGTGTCCCCGTCTTCATGTTGGTCATGACGCCATCGCGGATTGCCCAGCCGGCTTTCTTGAGCAAGTTCACCGCCTTGCGCAGGTTCTTGCGATCGATGCCTGAACCGTTGGAGACGGGAAGGCTGTAGCTGCCGTCGAGGAATTGCGGCGGCAGTTTCGCGCCTGCTTCGTCCAACGACTTCACCTCGCCGGGGCTGGCGGAACGGTGATAGGAACTGAGAATCGAGCCGTCGAAATAGCCCTCGGTACGCTCGAACAGGCCGCGGAACAGGTTGGCGTTCGCCCATTCGAAATCGAAGCAGTCGATGAGCGCCTGGCGCACCCTGGCATCGGCGAAGATGGGTCGGCGGGTGTTGAACACCAGCGCCGACATGGGCGCCGGCAATCCCGTCTGGATCACCTGCTTCACCACCTTGCCCTGCTTGACGGCGTCGAAGTCGTAAGCGGTCGCCCAGCGCACCGGGTCGGACTCGAGGCGGATATCGGCGAGGCCCTTCTTGAAGGCCTCGAAGGCCCCCTGGCCGTCGCGGTAGTAGTCGAAGCGGATTTCGTCGAAATTCCACTGGCCGCGATTGACCGGTAGATCGCGGCTCCAGTGGTTCCGATCGCGCTTCAGCACCACCCGCTCGCCCGGCTTCACCTCGCTCACCACATACGGTCCCGAGCCGATGACGGGTTCGAGCGTGGTCTTGTTGAAGGCGTGCGTGGCGTAGAAATGCGCCGGCAGCACCGGCATGAGGCCGAGGATGAGGACAAGCTCGCGGTCGGCGTCGGTCAGGCGGAAGGTGACGGTGTGATCGTCCGGCGTCTCGACCGACGTGACCTTGGAATAATAGCTGCGGTAGTTGGGCCTGCCCTCATCACGCAGCGTTTTCCACGAGAACACCACGTCTTTCGCCGTGATCGGCACGCCGTCGGAAAAATGCGCCCGTTCATCGAGATGAAAGGTCACATGGCTGCGGTCGGCCGGCACTTCCAGCGATTTGGCGATGAGCGGATAGAGGGTGAAGGCCTCCGACGTGCTGCGGGCGAGCAGGCTTTCAAAGACATAGGAGCGCACGCCGTAGATCGGCTGGCCTTTGATGATGAACGGGTTGAGGCTGTCGAAGGTGCCGACGATCGCCTCGCGATAGCTGCCGCCCTTGGGGGCGTCGGGATTGACATGGGGGAATTGGGAAAACCCGCGCGGCAGGGCCGGTTCGCCGTGCATGGCGATGCCGTAGAAAAGCTCATCGGCATGTGCCGGCAGCACGAGCACCAGCGCCAGGGCAAGACAAACCGCAATGTTACGCCATCGCATCATCATCGCGGCGCGATTGTAGCGGCGATTTGGGTGAACGGATGGCCAAAACCGCCATTGCCCGCCGCGGCGCCTTGGCGCTTGGACGGGCGGTCGAAGACCGCTAAAAGGAGTGCAATCGTCATCCGCCATCCACAGCCGGGAGTGCCCTTGGTCATGCTGGGACGCCTCAACCATGTTGCCATCGCCGTGCCCGATCTCGAAGCGGGCTTAAAGGTCTATCGCGACGTGCTCGGCGCGCGCGTCTCGGCCCCGCAGGCGGAACCGGCGCACGGGGTGACGGTGGTGTTCGTGGAACTGCCCAACACCAAGATCGAGCTTCTGGAGCCGCTGGGCGAAGGCTCGCCGATCGCCGCCTTCCTCCAGCGCAATCCGGCCGGCGGCATCCATCACCTGTGCTACGAGGTGGACGACATCATCGCCGCGCGTGACCGGCTCAAGAGCCAGGGCGCGCGGGTGCTGGGCGACGGGGAGCCCAAGACCGGCGCGCACGGCAAGCCGGTGCTGTTCCTGCATCCCAAGGATTTCTGCGGCACCCTGGTCGAGATCGAACAGGCCTGAAAGGACTTCGCCTCATGTCATTGAGCAGCGGCATCGCCATCTATTTCATCATCTGGTGGCTTTGCCTGTTCACCGTCCTGCCGTGGGGCGTGAGGAACCCGCACGAGGCCGGCGTCGAGGTCGAGGATGGGCAAGAAGCCGGCGCCCCGGTGCGCCACAACATATTCATCAAGTTCCTCATCACGACGGCTATCGCCAGCGTCGTCTTCACCTTCGTCTATTGGGTCGCGACCACCCATCCCTTCTCGCTCGACAACATCCCCTTCATGCCCAAATTCCGGCTTTACTGAAATGTTGGCCTGACCGGTCTGCCGGCGGGGCCGGGCGGCGGCAGCCGCAGGCCGCCATCAGGCATTGGCGAGGGCCAATTGCCGTGGCGGAAACGGCGCTTGTCTCGAGGCCCGCATTGGTCCTAGGATTTAATTAAAGACAGAAGACCTCAGACCGAAACCGGGCTCGGAGCGAGCCGTCGACCGCCGCCAGCGATCTGCACCGGCGGCAGGGGCGGGCCGGACCACATCGAGGCGAGGCGGCCGGATCGCCGGATGGCCGGCGGGCAATCAGCGGAGAGCATCCCATGGCACAGATAGACGCAACCGGGCTGGACTTGATCTACAACACTTCGGACGCGAACAATGTCGACTTCCATAACCTCATCGCGACGACGGCCGACAGCTACCAGTGGCAGACAACCAACGGCTTCTATGTGTCGGCCCTGAGCTTTGCCGGCGACATCACGCCAACGCTCGGCGGCACCGTCAATGCCGTCGACATCATGGGCAGCAGTTTCAATCCGGTTCTCAACATCACCGGCCTCAATGTTGCCCTGAGCAACCTGATCGACAGCGCCGATGCCACTGCGATGCAGGAAAAATTCTGGGATGCGGTGATGGCCGGCAATTCCACCGTCTTCACGCCGCAAGCGAGCGGCCTCGACCTGACGCTGTCCGGCGACGTCATCACGGTGGGCGCCGGCGAAACCGTTACGGGAGGCAACGACAAATTCCTCGGCAGCAGCGCCCAGGGGGCGACCGTCCACCTGGGTGGCGATGCGTTCCACGTAGAGGCAGGCGGCGTCCTCAATGGCGGCAACGATGTCTTTGAAGGTCCGCTGGTGGCCTATATCAGCGGCGATGTCCACAGTCCCGGCGGCAACGGGGTCCGGGGCACGGTCAATGGCGGCAACGATACCATTTCGATCACCGACCCGAATGCCAATCCGACCATCAAGGCCGACTACATCGAAGGCGATTGCGATTACACCGATCCCGGCAGCATCATTCACGGCGGCCAGGACAGTATCACGCTCCTCGATGTGGCCAGTGTGAGTTCCGTTTTCGGCGACAACTACAACGTGCTGGGAAGCGATACCTGCGGCAACGATACCATCGACCTGGAAACAACCATCGCCGGCCGGACGTTCATGACGGCCGGCCAAGTCCAGGGCGATGACGGCTACGTCGACGGGACCGGCCGATCCGTCACAACCACGGGCGGCAATGACTCGATCACGCTCAAGAATGTCAACGCGGGTATCGTGGGCGGCGACAATTTGAGCGTCACGAACGCAGTGGCCGTCGGCGGCAACGACACCATCACCTACCAAGGCACTTTCGCCCAGATCATCCCGTCGCCCGGCTATCAGATAACGCCGGCAGCCACCGAGATCGACGGCGATTCGAGCACGGTCGACGGACCCAAGGCTTTCAGGGGAGGCGACGACCTCCTCAAGCTGTCCAACGTGGTATTCGATGCCTGCGCAGGCGACGTTACAACCCTGATGGACGAGTTGTCGCGGTTCACCGGCGGCAACGACAGGATCATCTACAGCAACGACAGGAACGTTGACCCGGTGGCCCTCGAGGCTTCGGGCGACATCTTCAACGGCCCATCCGCAATCTTCGTGGGTGGCAACGATACCATCGCCGCCAGTTTTGCCGCCGCCACCCCCGGGGGCATGGTCAACCTGTATGGCGATGCCAACACCTATTCCGCCACCGACGGTAACTTCACCGGCGGCAACGACAGGCTCGTCGCCCACACGACGACCGGTCAGGTCGCAGAACTTTATGGAGACGCGGCTATTCTCAACAGCTCCGGGGACCTCGTTGCCCACGGCGGCAACGACCTTCTGATCGCCGGCTTCGGCAACGATCTCCTTGTCGGTGACTGGACCCAAATCAACGCTGCCGTCAGCGCGGACCTGACGGGCGGCAATGACACCCTCGATGGGGGCGGCGGCAACGATACGATCGACGGCGGCGATGGCATCGACACCGCGATGTTCTCCTTGAAGCAGTCGGTCTATGTTGATCTCAACGGCATTGCCGGCACTGCGGCCAATGCCGCCGACTTTGTCGAGGCCGTCGGCCAGGGCAACGATCAACTCATCAGCATCGAGAACGTCATCGGTTCGTCGCTGGGCGACGTCATCCTGGGAAGCGCCAGCAGAAATGTGCTGAATGGCGGGGCAGGCGCCGACCGGCTGGGCGGCCGGGGCAGTCGGGACGTTCTCTCGGGCGGCAACGGCAACGACACTGCGAGCGGTGGCAGCGGCGATGACACCCTCAACGGCGGCAACGGCAATGACAGGCTTGGAGGGGGCGTGGGCAACGACCTGCTCACCGGCGGCAACGGCGCGGACACGCTCATGGGCGATAACGGCAAGGATACCCTGACCGGCGGATACGGCCGCGATGTTCTCACTGGCGGGGGCGGAACTGATACCTTTGACTTCAACACCGTCAATGATTCAACGCCCGATAGTAATCGTGACCACATCACCGACTTTGTGAAAGGCGGCACCGACCTGATCGATGTGTCGGGGATCGACGCCCAGGCTGGCGTTCCTGGCGACCAGGCGTTCACGTTCATTCCCGGCGGGGGGGCCTTCACCCACACCAAGGGGGAACTGCGTTCAGTCAATTCAGGCGCGAGCAGCATTATGTCAGGCGATGTCAACGGCGACGGCCAAGCCGACTTCAAGATCGTGGTGGAGGGGGTTCACGACCTGCAGGCGGGCGACTTCATCCTTTAGGGCTTGTCGGGCATCAGGACTGCTGCCCGGTGTGGCCTGCCTGTGCCAGGCGCAGCGCCGTTTCAGGCTCGGCATCCCGGCCGAAGGCATGGAAATCGGCATTGCCCTCAAGCGCCGAATCCAGAAGGGCGTGATAGGTCTCGCGCGGGCATTCCACCGCGCCGAACTGGCGCAGGTGGTCGGTGATGAACTGGGCATCGAGCAACTGGAAGTCGCCGAAATTGAGTCGCGCCACCAGGTGCACCAGCGCCACCTTGGAGGCATCGGTGGCGCGGCTGAACATGCTTTCCCCGAAGAAGGCGGCGCCGATGCGCACACCATAGAGCCCGCCGACCAGCCGCCCCTCCAGCCAGGTCTCCACCGTGTGGCAGCAGCCCATGCGGAAGAGCTGGCCGTAAAGGGCGCGGATGCGCCGGTTGATCCAGGTGGAGCGGCGCTCCGGGCTCGGCCCGGCGCAGCCCTCGATCACGGCATCGAAGCTCGAATCGATGCGTACCTCGAAGCGCTGTCGCCTGACCGCGCGGCGCAAGGAGCGCGACACGCGGAACCCGTCCAGCGGGATGATGCCGCGGCTTTCGGGCTCGATCCAGTAAAGCGCATTGTCGTCGGCGCTTTCCGCCATGGGAAAGATGCCGGCGGCATAGGCCTTGAGCAGGACTTGCGGGGTGATCGTGGACATCGTTCGGTCGTCAGTTCAGCGCGTTTCGAGATAGTGCTCGAGCCAATGGATATCATAGTTGCCGTCGACGATGTCGGGCTGCTTGAGAAGATCGAGGAACAGGGGAATGGTGGTCTCGACCCCCTCGATCACATATTCGCCCAGGGCGCGGCGCAGGCGCATGAGGCATTCGTTGCGGGTCTTGCCGAAGACGATGAGCTTGCCGATGAGGCTGTCGTAGAAGGGCGGAATGCGATAGCCGGCATAGATGCCCGAATCGACCCTGACCCCAAGGCCGCCCGGCACGTGCACCGCCTCCACCAGCCCGGGTGAGGGGATAAAGGTTGTCGGGTTCTCGGCATTGATGCGGCACTCGATGGCGTGACCGTTAAAGCTGATGTCGTCCTGGGTGAAGGCGAGGCTCGAACCCGAGGCCACCCGGATCTGCTCCTGCACCAGGTCGAGGCCGGTGATCATCTCGGTCACCGGGTGCTCCACCTGCAAGCGGGTGTTCATCTCGATGAAGTAGAACTCGCCCTCCTCATAGAGGAATTCCACCGTGCCGACGCCGGAATAGCCGAGGTCGGCCATCGCTTTGGCGACCGTCTCGCCGATCTGGGCGCGCTGGGTGCTGTTGAGGGCGGGCGAGCGGGCCTCCTCCCATACCTTCTGGTGGCGGCGCTGCAAGGAGCAGTCGCGCTCGCCCAGGTGCACCGCTCGGCCCTTGCCGTCGCCCAGCACCTGGACCTCGATGTGGCGCGGCTTGGCCAGATAGCGTTCGATATACACCGAGGCGTTGCCGAAGGCGGCCTGGGCTTCGGTGCGGGCGGTATGCAGCGCCACCTCGAGTTCCTCGGCACTCCTTGCCACCTTCATGCCGCGCCCGCCGCCGCCGGCGGTTGCCTTGATGAGCAACGGAAAACCGATGTCGCGGGCGATGCGGCGGGCCTCGTCCACATCGTCAACCGGGCCGTCGGAGCCCGGAACCACGGGGATGCCGAGGCGGGTGGCGGTGCGCTTGGCCTCGATCTTGTCGCCCATGATGCGGATATGTTCAGGTGACGGCCCGATGAAGGCGATCTGGTGCTCGGCAAGAATCTCGGCGAAGCGGGCATTCTCCGAAAGGAAACCATAGCCGGGATGCACCGCGTCGGCGCCGGTGATCTCGCAGGCCGCCAGAAGCGAGGGTATGTTGAGGTAGCTCTGGGCCGAGGGCGGCGGGCCGATGCACACGCTCTCATCGGCCAGACGCACATGCATAGCGTTCTCATCGGCGGTGGAATGAACCGCCACGGTGTGGATGCCCAGCTCGCGGCAGGCTCTCAGTACCCTGAGCGCGATCTCTCCCCGGTTGGCAATGAGGATCTTGTCGAACATGGGTGGGTGGCGCTCGCCGGCCTATTCGATGATCATCAAGGGTTCGCCGAACTCGACCGGCTGGCCATCCTCGACCAGAATCTCCTTCACCGTGCCTGCGCGCGGGCTGGGAATCTGGTTCATGGTCTTCATGGCCTCGATAATCAGCAGCGTCTGGCCCTGCGTGACCGTCGATCCGACCTCCACGAAAGCCGGGGCGCTTGGGGCCGAAGCGCGGTAGGCGGTGCCCACCATGGGCGACTTGACAGTGCCCGGGTGGCTTGCCGGGGTGGCGGCAGAGGCCGTTTTCGCTTCCGCCGGCGGGGGAGCAGACGGCGGGGGCGGTGCCGCCACCGCGGATACGGCGCTGGCGGCCCGCGAAACCCGGATGCGGAAATTGTCCTGCTCGATCTCGATCTCGGTCAGGCCGGTCTCGTCGAGAAGGCCGGCAAGCTCGCGGACCATGTCGGGATCGAGAGAGTTCTTGGTCTTTGCCATGGGGTTCACACCTGCCTGGGAACATCGACCCGTCGGGCGATCAGACTCACGCCCATGCCCGGTTATAGGCATAACAGGGCCCGGAGGGAAGCACGAACCCACAGGCTATGTGGATGAAATCGCGGCAAAAAGCGATTGGCGAAAGGCGCCGTCGAATCCGCCTCGCCGGGTACGCGACCTCAGCAGATCTTGCAGCCGCCGTCTTCGCGAACCTTGTCGACTGCCGCGCTCAACTTGTCGAAGCCGACCGCACCGGGGAAAAGCTCGTCGCCGATGACGAAAGCGGGGGTTCCCTGAATGCCCAGCGTATCGGCGGTGGCCATGTTGGCCTTGATGGTCTTGAGCACGGCGGGGCTGTTCATGTCAGCCTTCAGGCGGTCGACATCAAGGCCGATCTGCTTGGCGACCTTGAGCACGCTGGTCTGATCGACATGGCGCTCGGACATCAGCGCCATATGGAATTCCCAGTATTTGCCCTGATTGCGCGAAGCCAGTGCCGCACGCGAGGCGTATATGGAGCCGGGCCCGAGGATGGGCCATTCCTTCATGATGAGTTTCAGATCCTTGTCCTGCTTGAGCAGGTGCAGCACGTCGGGAAGCGAGCGCTTGCAGTAGCCGCAATTGTAGTCGAAGAACTCGACCAGCGTCACCTTGCCGTCGGGGTTTCCGGCCACCAGGTCGCCCTGCTGGCGGTAGAGTTCGTCGGCGGCGGAGGACAGGCCGGAGGTGTTGCGCTTCTTCTCCAGCGCATCGAAGGCCTCGCGCAGGACTTCCGGGTGGTTGATCAGATATTCGCGTACGAGGCTGCCGATTTCCTCACGCTGCTTGGCGCTAAACTCACTGGCGCTCGCCATCACCGGTGCCGCCAGCACCGATGCAATCGCCACGGCGGCGACAATCCCACGCAAATTGGTCATCTTGTCAGCAACTCCCTGGAGGCCCCCACCTCACCCCAATGTCTTCATATCGCCCTTATGCCCGCTCCGGAGCGGCGGCGAAAGGCCTATTTGTCCACCGTGTAGTTCAAGATATCGTTAGCGCGCAACCATTCGGGCGAGCCGGTGGAGAAGTGCTTCTGGGCGCTTTTCGCCTCGCGCGCCGCTGTTTTCTTGTCACCGTTCAGGTAGGCCGCCTCGGCGGTTTCGAGCTGTGCCCTGGCGATATTGCCCTGGCGGGCATAGGCGGTGGCCATGAAAAAGTGCACCTTGGCATGATCGGGCTCGCTGTGTTGGGCGAGGATGAGGTTGTTGAGAGCCTCCTTGGTCGCGGCGGGCGTGTTGACCGCCAGCAGTGCCTGGGCGAGCAACAGCCGGATCAGGCCACTCTTGGGCAGCATCTTGACCGCCTGGCGCAAGGGCACGACCGCTTCGCCTGCCTTGCCGTTTTCCAGCAGGGCTTGGCCCTTGAGCTCACGGAAATAGGGATCGGGCGGAATCATCCTGATCAGTTCGTCGATATCCGGCAGGGCACCTCTGATGTCGCCGATGCGAAAGGCGGCGATGGCGCGGGCATAGAGCGCCGGTGCGCTATGGTCGCTCTTGGGATACTTGCGATAGACCTCCTGGGTGGAATTGAGGAAACCGTCGAGCTTGGCCTGTATCAGCTTGTGGCGCAGCACCAGGGCCGGCGGGTCGACGCGGTTGTAGTAGGGGCTCGCCTTGACCAGACCCTCGAGGTTGCGGATGCGGTCGAGCGGCAGGGGATGGGTCAACACATAAGGATCGACATAGCGGATCGAAGCCAGCGATTCGTTGAAAAGGCGCTGGAACAGGTCCAGCATGCCCTTGCCGGATTGATGGGTGGCATTGAGGAATTTCACCGCAGCCTGATCGGCCGATGCCTCTTGCGCCCGCACATACGACAGGATGTTGCGTTGCGCGAGGCCTTGTCCACCGAGAATGATGCCCTGGCCGAGATTGCCGGCGTTCTTCTGGCCGGCGATGCCGCTTCCCACCATCGCCGCCACCCCGAGCAGCATCGATATGATGGCCAAATTGCTGGCGCGGTCCATCTGTATGCCCCTGCGCACCAGATGACCGCCGGCGAGATGGCCCGTCTCGTGCGCCAGCACGCCGATTACCATGTTGGGCGTATCGGCCTTTTGCAACAAGCCGGTGTTGATGAAGATGCGCTGGCCATCGGCCACGAACGCGTTGATGCGCGAATCGTTGATGAGATAGACGTGTATCGAGTTCGGGTTGAGGCCGGCGGCGCGGAAGATCGGCCGCGTGTAAAGCCGCATCAGGCCCTCGATCTCGGCATCGCGGATGATGGGCAGGCTCTGCGCCAGCGCCGGCGCAATCAGCAGGTTGGTGCAGCCCAAGGCCAGCGCCACGGCAACCGCCACCAGGCGTCTCATGGCGCCGGCGATGGTGAAGTTCATGGCTCGTGAAGCAGAAATCGGCATTGCGGCCTTTTCGGCGTCGGGCGTCTCCCGCCCGGCCTCGACATACCCTAGTTCAGGTTCAAATCTGGCAACACTGAGGCGCCATCGATGCGGCTCAGCGTCTTTCAGCGTAGCCACACGGTCAGCGAGTTGTGGGCGCAGTGGCCGTCCATGCGCTTGAAGGCGGCAGTGAAGCCGGTGGCCGAAAACGTCATGCGCAACTCGCCGCCCCAAGGCGAGGTGCCTGCCACGATCACTTCGTTCGTCGTCTTTGCGAGGGCCTTCATGATTTCGTCGGAATATTCGTTGTTGCCGGTGATGCGAGGCCAATAATAGCCCTCGCGCGCGGTGGTCTTGTAGCTGGTGCCGTCGACGATGACGCTGACCGGGTGCGAAGCATCGAACCATCGCGTCTTGACATAGGTCGCGCTCATGTGCCCGTCGGGCCAGTTCGGCACCCGCGACATGGTCAGGTCCGGCATCTCGACATCGGCATAGCGGCCGATCATCGACTTGGCGAAGGTGAAGATGTAACAGCGCCGGTCACTGTCATTCGGATTTTGCCAGAAGCCCCAGTCGCCGTAATTGGCATCGGTGCTCCAGTTGGGCATCGGGATGACGACGGCAGTATCGAGCAGACGGGCGAACACCTCGCGACTGAGAAGGCCGTTCTGCTCGAAGCCGTTGGCCGCCTGCCAGCGCTTCAAAGCTTCGCGCCATTGATCGCCGCTGCTGCCGGTGACGCCCAAAGCCAGCTTGACCCGGGAGATCACCTGCGCATGTGTCAGCTCGCCGAGCTTGAGATTTTCGTCGCTCGACTGGGCCTGTTTGCTGGTTTCCCAACTGCTCTTCTTGTCACCGAGGCTGACCAGATAGCGCACCTGATCGGCATCGGGGTAGCCCGTCACGGCAAAGCCGCGGCCGCGCTGAAAGGTCTTGATGGCATTGACGAAGACGTCGTCGACCTCGCCTTGCTCGACGAACTTTGCCGGGAACCCGTCCTTGGTCAGCCCCATCAGCTCCAGCGTGCGTGCCACGCGCAGCCGCTCGATCGGCGACAGCGACAGCTTGGCGAACGTCTCGGCCGGATCCTCGGCACGTTTGGGAGGCTCGCTCTGCCGGTTGTCGGCGGACTTGGTGGTATCGGGCTGCGACTGGTTCTGGGTGGCGGCGAGCTGCTGGATATCGCTGTCGCGCGACAACAGGCGGATGACCTCGTCGCGGGTCAGATAACCGGTCTGCGCCACCCCTTCGGCCTGCTGGAACTTGAGCACCGCAAAGCGCAGCGCGAACTGGTCGCTGCCCTTGTTGATGTAGTCGTCGACCGGTTCGGCGAGATAGCCGTCGCGCTTGAGCCCGTCGACCACTTTGCGGCGCATGTTCTGCGGCAGGGTGTTGGCGTAGCGCTCAGAGGTGCCTTGCGGCAACAAACGGTCGAGAAAGCGCGCGGCCGCGTTGCTGTCGCCGCTGGGTTTTGGGGGCTCGGCCTTGCTTTCGAGCGCCTTGAGCCGGTTTTCGGCATCGGCGTGGAATGGGCTGTGGGGATAACGCTGGATGAATTCACGCAACAGGTCGGGGTTGATCGTGTCCTTGACCAGCGACCAGTGCAGGGCATCGGGCGTGAAGGGCGAGGTTTGCTGGATGATGGACGACGGCTGCTGTTGAGGCTTCTCGACCGGCGGCTCTGCCTTTGCAGGCTGGAAATAGAACTCCCCGGTCAGACGCGACAGGCGTTCGGGCTCCTGGAAATTGTTGGTCTCCTGGAGCACGTCCTGGGTGACGCGCTTGAGCATGGTCTCGATTTCGACGCCCGGGGTCGAGATATGGCGCAAGATGGCGCCGGTGAACGGGCTGTTGCGCCCCTGACCGTCGCGCGCCTCGTGCCCGGGGCCGGCGGCAAAGGCAATCAGCGTGTTGCGCCCGCGCGTGGAGATGCGGGCAAGGCCGCGCGTCTGCGATACGGCGCGCCCCTGGGCGGAGAGCGTTTGGGTCAGCTCGTCGGCCAGCGGGTTGTCACGGCAGGCATCGAGGAACACCAGATCCATCGGAACGGTGGCTTCCATGACCGCGAGGATGTCGGACACGTCGATCATCTCGCGCTTCAACTGGAAGGCGTTCTTCAGCGTGGCATCGACGGGCATCAGGTAGTTGGTGTTGTCATACTGCATGGCATGGCCGGCATAGTAGAACAGGCCCACCTTGGCGCCCCGCAGCTTGCGGCTGAATTGCGAGATGATGTCGGCAAAATGCTCGCCATCCAGGTTCTTGGCCTCGACCACGTCGAAGCCGACCTTGCGCAAGGCGGCTGCCATGTCGGCGGCATCGTTGGCCGGGTTCTTGAGCGGAGCGGTGAACTCGTAGTCGGAATTGCCGATCACCAGGGCGATGCGGTCAGCGGCATGGGCGGTGCCGGCAAAAACCGCCAGCGCCAGCGTGACCATCACCACAATCCGTCTCAGCACCGCTCATGCCTCCTTGCGCTTCGGACTGCCCAGAGTTCATCGACCTGGCGATTGTCGCCGAAATTTTCCGACGTTTCAATGTCGGGCAGGGCATGAAACCGAGACGCCGCTGCGCAGGGGGAACGGCTCCAGGGTCAGTGCTTCGAGAAACACCGGTCAGGAACCGTTCTGGTTGACGCTGGACCAGCCTGCGATCGGGGGAACTCACCCAATTGCGGAATTGCCGATCGATTCCAAGGCATTGAGCATGAAAAGCGGCTTCCACTCTTCAGCATCATGCTCCAGTGCGCTTTGCCCACCAGCCGCGCTTGGGCGGGCCGGAAGGGGCGGCGGTCGGGGCAGGCGGGCTCCATCGCGGCGGGTGCTCGTCGGTGGCGTCGCTGTTGTCGCTTGCGACCTCGACGGCCTCGGACGATGCCTCTGTCTGAACCGGCCCAGGGGCCGTCTCGGACTGAGGCTCGGCCGCTGCTGGCTAGCCGTGGCCGGCTCTTGTGTCGCGGTCGGTTCGGGCTCTGTTGTGCTCTGCTTCGCTTGGCCGTCTTGGCCGCAGGCTTGGACTTTGAACGCGGCGCGCGGCGCCGCTTCGGCTTGGCGTCTGCCTCCTCTTCCGGCGCCGGCGATTGCTCGCCGGCCTCGTCCGGCGCTGCCGGCGCGGCGGCTTCGGCTGCCTGTTCCTCGGCAACCTGCTCGGGCGCTTCCTCGCTGTCGGCGCCTTCCGCACTCGCATTTTCGGATACCTGGGACGTCTGGACAGGCGCTGCGGTCTCGTCCGCCTCGTCTGCCTCGTCAGGCGCTGTGCGCTGGGTATCCTCGCTTCCGCCACGCCCGCCACGGCGACCACGGCGGCGGCGGCGGCGGCGGCGGCCGTCCTCGCGCTTGGATTCGCCATCACCTTGCGCTTCTTCTTCCGCCTCGGTTTCGGCTTCGGCTTCAGGCTTCGGGTTCTGCCTCCTCGACAGGTTCATTCAGAAGGGCCGAAATCCATCTGCACCGTCGCGGCGGTCCCCTTGCGCGCTGGCGCCATGCGGCTGGCATCGCGCTCGATCTGGCTGTCGGCTGACGTCATCTCCTCGTCGGCCTGCAGATAGATCGAGGCGGTAAAGCTGTTTTCCAGCCCCAGCAGATGCTCGCGCTTTTCGTTGAGGATGTAAAAGGCTACCTCGGGATGGCATTTGACGGTCAGGGCATCGGCCTTGCGCCGGGTCAGGTTCTCTTCGATCTCGCGCAGCACGGCAAGCGCGCAGCTCGCGATCGAGCGGATGCGACCGGTGCCTTCGCAATGCGGGCAGGGCCGGGTCGATCCCTCGAGCATGCCCTGGCGCAGGCGCTGGCGCGACATCTCGAGCAGGCCGAAATGGCTGATGCGGCCGACCTGGATGCGCGCCCGGTCATGCTTCAGCGCTTCCTTGACGCGCCGCTCGACCGCGCGGTTGTTGCGCTTTTCCTCCATGTCGATGAAGTCGATGACGATCAGTCCGGCGAGGTCGCGCAGGCGCAACTGGCGGGCGATCTCGTCGGCCGCCTCCAGGTTGGTCCTGAGGGCTGTGTCCTCGATGGAGTGCTCGCGGGTTGACTTGCCGGAGTTGATGTCGATGGAGACCAGCGCCTCGGTCTGGTTGAGCACCAGATAGCCGCCAGAAGGCAGGGTGACGACGGGCGAGAACAGGGCATCGAGTTGGCCCTCGACCAGCGAGCGGGCAAACAGCGGCCGGGTGTCCTTGTACGGCTTCACGTTGCGCGCATGACTGGGCATGAGCATCTTCATGAACTCTTTGGCTTCGCGATAGCCGTCGTCGCCCTCGACCAGCACCTCGTCGACCTCCTTGGTGTAGAGGTCACGGATGGCGCGCTTGATGAGATTGCCTTCCTCGTAGACGAGGGCAGGGGCCGTGGACTTGAGAGTGAGGTCGCGCACGTTCTCCCAAAGCCGCATGAGATAATCATAATCGCGCTTGATCTCGGCCTTGGTGCGCTGCGCGCCGGCGGTGCGCACGATGAGTCCCATGCCTTCCGGGATCTCGATGTCGCGGGCCACGTCCTTGAGCCGGCGGCGGTCGCCGGCATCGGTGATCTTGCGCGAGATGCCGCCGCCGCGGGCGGTGTTGGGCATGAGCACGCAGTAACGCCCCGCCAGCGACAGGTAGGTGGTGAGCGCTGCGCCCTTGGTGCCGCGCTCTTCCTTCACCACCTGCACCAGCAGCACCTGGCGGCGCTTGATGACTTCCTGGATCTTGTAGCTGCGGCGGCGCGGATAGCGCCGATGCGGCACCTCCTCCATGGCGTCCTCGGCACCGACCTGATCTACCTGCCGGTTCTCCTGGTCTTCCTCGACGTTCTCGATGTCGCTGTCGCCATTGTCCCCGTTGCCGTCGTCCTCGTCGTCATGAGCAGCGGCCACGTGGTTGCCGGCCTCTTGCGAGCCGTCTTCGCCATTGTCGTTCTCGTCGCTGTCAGGGTCGTCGTTTTCGTCCTCGCCGCGCGCCTTTTGCTCTTCGCGCTCCTCGTTGATGAGCGCCTCGCGGTCGGCGACCGGGATCTGATAGTAGTCGGGGTGAATTTCGCTGAAGGCCAGGAAGCCGTGGCGATTTCCGCCGTAATCGACGAACGCGGCCTGCAGGGACGGTTCTACGCGGGTGACCTTGGCGAGATAGATATTGCCCTTCAGCTGTTTGCGATGGGCGAACTCGTAGTCGAACTCCTCGATCCGCTGGCCGCGGACCACCACCACGCGGGTTTCTTCCCGGTGGGTGGCATCAATAAGCATCTTGTTGGCCATAGTGGCTTATCCTTGGCGGCAACCGCCGTTCGCCGGCCATCGCGTCGCAGACCGGGTGCCGGTCGGCGATGGGGCGCAAGGGGGCTGCGCGATTGGGAAGGTCCACCGCTCACTGCCTGTGACCGTGCAAATCCTGTTGCACGGAAAACCCATGGGGCAGCCGCACGCTCGGGCCGGCTGATGCCCTCGGGCTGCCGGTCGCTCGATCGCGCATGTGCGGTTGCGGACATTCGTGTTTTCAGACCTCTAGGTGCCCCGAACATAGGGGCGGTTCGTGTGCCGGGCCGAATCGGTCGGCCCGAACGATCGCAACCATCTATCAGGCGAATGACCCGGACCCTGACGTGGTGCCGAAAATGCAACCTTCCGGACGGCATGCCGCAGTTGCAACAACCGGACGGTAGGGAACCCTCTTAATCCACAAGTCGCGTACTTGGCAAGAAATTCGAATGCCGGCCGCAGCGCCATGAGCCAATGCGCGCCAAACGGAAAGAAACGGTTAACCTCTTGGGACCTAGGTTTTGTGGTGAATGGGGACTGAGGCGCGCGGCACCGCCGGATGCCTCTCATCGACTGGGGATGGATCGGCAGACACATGACCCGTAGTGGCGGCATTGTGTGGATTTTCCTGGCTTTTCTGGTTGCAAGCCTTGCCGGCCCCCCCGCGTCGCTGGCCGCCGCCGCCAGCGCGAAATCTCCCGTGGCCAAGGCTGCGCGTCTCTCAGGCGATGCCAGCCATGTGCGATTCGTCGCAGAACTCTCCTTTGCCGTGAGCTACAATGTCTATGTGCTGCCCGATCCGTTCCGGGTAATTATCGACCTGCCGCAGGTGAACTTCCAGATTCCTCCCGCCGAGGGTGCCGCGCATGCCGGCTTCATCGAAGGGTTCCGCTATGGCCTCGTCGATGCCGAAAAATCGCGCATCGTGCTCGATGCCAACGCCCCGGTGCTGATCCAGAAATCCTTCGTCATGCGTGCCCGCGGCGACCAGCCGGCGCGCATCGTGGTCGATCTGGTGGTCACCGATGCCAAGGGCTTCGCCCAGGTGCACCACGCCGACGAGACACGTCTTGCCGCGGCCATGGAGGAAATGCCTCCCATCAGCGCCAAGGCGGCCGAAGCCAAGGACGCCAACAACAATCCCGTCACCAGCCTGATCGCCAAGTCGGCGGTACCGCTGCCGCGCCCCAAGCCGGTCCTCGATACCGCCTCCACGAACAAGGTCAAGGATGCCGCAAGCCATTCGTCGGCGCGTCATGTCATCGTCATCGATCCCGGTCACGGGGGCATTGATTCGGGCACCATCGCGCACAACGGGGTGAAGGAAAAGGACGTCGTGCTCGCCTTTGCGCGCGAGCTCAAGCGGCAACTCGAGGCCGACAAGCGCTTCCGCGTGGTGATGACCCGCAACGATGATCATTTCATCACCCTGCGCAATCGCGTCAAAGTCGCTCGCGACGCAAAGGCGGAACTGCTGATCGCGCTGCATGCCAATTCGGTCTCGTCCTCGCGCGTGCGTGGCGCCACCGTCTATACCCTTTCGGAAAAGGCCTCCGACCGTGAGGCCGACCTTCTGGCGCAGAAGGAGAACCGCGCCGACATCATCGCCGGCGTCAATCTCGCCGCCGAGACCGACGATGTCACCGGCATCCTCATCGATCTCGCCCAGCGTGAGACCAAGAACCATTCCGTGTTCTTCGCCAAGTCGCTGGTCGGTGATCTGCGCGGCAAGATCCTGCTACACAGCCGGCCCTTGCGGGCGGCGGGATTCCGCGTGCTCAAGGCCCCCGACGTGCCGTCGATCCTGGTTGAACTGGGCTATCTGTCGAATCGCCGCGACGAGAAGCTGCTTGTCTCGCAAAGCTGGCGCGAGAAGACGGCCGCGGCCATGGTCGAGGCGCTCAACGGTTATTTCTCCACCCAGATCGCCTCCGGCCGCTGAAACGCCGTATCGCCGCAGCACCGGGCGTTTGACTGTACGCCCAGCGCCTGATCTGCTATCGGCTCCGGCAGGGCGGTTATCTGGAGGAATTCTCCCGCATCATGCTGAGAGCGCTGGGAATGCTGTTCGCGGCCGGGTCCGTCGTCGCGTGCGCCGTGGCGGTGGGCGTCGGCTATATCATTTGGGATGTATCGCGGACGCTGCCTGATTACACCCAGCTTGCCCAGTACGAGCCGCCGGTGATGTCGCGCGTACACGCCGCCGACGGCTCGCTCCTGGCCGAATACGCCAAGGAGCGGCGCCTGTTCGTGCCCATCAACACGGTCCCAAAGAAGCTGGTCGAGGCTTTCATTTCGGCCGAGGACAAGAATTTCTACCAGCACACCGGCCTCGACTACAGCGCGCTCGCCCGCGCCGCGCTGCAGGACGTTTTCACCCTTGTGCGTGGCGGCAACCGGCGGCTGATCGGCGCCTCCACGATCACCCAGCAGGTGGCCAAGAACTTCCTCTTGTCCAGCGACCGCACCATCCAGCGCAAGCTCAAGGAGGCGCTTCTGGCGCGGCGCATCGAATGGACCTTCTCCAAGGACCAGATCCTGCAGCTCTATCTCAACGAGATTTTCCTCGGCGCCGGCTCCTACGGCGTGGCGGCCGCCGCGCTCAATTATTTCGGCAAGTCGCTGACCGAGCTCGATACCGCCCAGTGCGCGTTTCTTGCAGCCCTGCCCAAGGCGCCGAACAATTATAATCCGATCAGGCATCACAAGCGGGCGGTGGAACGGCGCGACTGGGTGCTCGATCGCATGCTGGAGAACGGCTACATCAGCCAGGCCGAACATGACGCCGCCGTGGCCGAGCCGCTCAAGGCCAAGATGCGGGCCTTCGGTGCCCAACTGTTCGCTGCCGAATCCTTCACCGAGGAGGTGCGGCGTGAGGTGACGCAGATCTATGGCGACAAGGAGCTCTATAGCGGTGGCCTGTCGATCAGGACGACGCTCGATCCCAAGCTGCAGCTTCTCGCCCGCAAGGCGCTCACCACCGGCCTTATCAAGTTCGACCGGACAAAGGGCTGGCGCGGCCCCGTCAAGCACATCGACGCCTCGGACGACTGGAGCGCGCTGCTGAGGGCAATCAAGATTCCCGACGATCTTCAGCCATGGCGCCTGGCTGTGGTGCTGGAGGCCGGTGACGAGAGCGCCACGATCGGTCTCAGGCCCAAACGCAGGCCGGGATCGAAGACGGAGCCGGCCCGCGAGACCGGCACCGTGCCGCTCGCCTTGATGCAATGGGCAAGGAAGGCGCTGCGGGGCGACAAGCTTGGCCCCAAGGTGGAAAAGGTCTCCGATATCCTGAACCCCGGCGATGTGGTCTATGTAGCCCCGTCGCGCAACGAGGGCGAATACCATCTGGTGCAGATCCCCGAGATCGAAGGGGCGCTCATCGCCATGGACCCCAACACCGGCCGGGTGCTCGCCATGACCGGGGGCTTTTCCTATGGCGTCAGCCAATTCAACCGCGCCATCCAGGCCCAGCGCCAGCCCGGATCGGCGATCAAGCCCTTCGTCTATGCCGCCGCGCTCGACGACAACTACACTCCCGCCTCGGTGGTGCTCGATGCGCCGCTCGAGATCAAACTCAAGAACGGCGATATCTGGAAGCCGAAGAACTATTCCAACAAGTTCTACGGCCCCTCGACCCTGAGGCGCGGCATCGAATTGTCGCGCAACGTCATGACCGTGCGCCTGGCCAGCGACATGGGCATCGACAAGGTGGCGGCAATGAGCGAAAAGCTTGGCATTTACGACCACATGCCGCATATGCTGGCGATGGCGCTGGGGGCGGGCGAGACCAGCCTGATCAAGATGGCGGCCGGCTATTCGATGATCGCCAATGGCGGCAGGAAGATCGACGTCTCGCTCATCGACCGCATCCAGGACCGCTACGGCAAGACCATCTACCGCCACGACAAGCGCGAGTGCATCGGCTGCAACGCCAAGGACTGGCACAACCAACCCGAGCCCGAGTTCATCGACAACCGCCCGCAGGTCATGAACACCTATACCGCCTACCAGATCACCTCCATGCTGGAGGGGGTGGTTCAGGAGGGCACCGGCAAGGCACTGCAGATCGTCGGCAAGCCGGTGGCGGGCAAGACTGGAACCACCAGCGAGGAGCGCGATGCCTGGTTCATCGGCTTTGCCCCCAACCTCTGCGTCGGCGTTTATATTGGCTACGACACGCCGCGTGCCATGGGCCGGCTCGCCACCGGCGGCCATCTGGCGGCCCCCATCGTCGCCGACTTCATGCAGCCGGCGCTCGCCGGCAAGCCGGCAACACCGTTCCGCGTGCCTCCCGGCATCCAACTCATCCCCATCGATTCGGCCTCCGGCCAGCGCGTCGCCTATGGCGCCAAGGACATGATCCTGGAGGCCTTCAAGCCCGGCGGCGAGCCGCCCAGCGACACCGTCGTCATCGGCACGGGCCAGATACCGGTCGATAGCGATGCCGCCGTGTTCGAGGGCGGCCTGACCACCGGCACCGGCGGGCTGTACTGAGCCGCGAAACCATTTACACGCCCGCAAAGCCTGATTATAGGAAGGGCCCGCCGACCGTCCCCGCCGGCGGTTCCACACGGACACTCGAGCCATGCGCGCCGAAATCGAGCATATCGTCGATGAAATGCAGCAGTCGATCGCACTGCTGAGGAGGCATCTTTGACTGGGACAACGCCGTCAAGAAGCTGGCCGAGCTGAACGCCAAAGCCGAAGACCCCGATCTGTGGAACGATGCCGAAAAGGCGCAAATCCTGATGCGCAAGCGCCAGGAGCTCGATCAGCACATCAAGACGGTGCAGCGGATCGAGCAGACCATCGCCGACAATGTCGAGCTCATCGAGATGGGCGAGGCCGAGGACGATGCTGCCATCGTGGCCGAAGCCGAGGGCCTGCTCGAAGCCATCAGGCCCGAAGTGGCCAAGCTCGAACTGGAAAAGCTGTTATCGGGCGAGGCCGATGCCAACGATGCCTTCGTCGAAATCCATGCCGGGGCAGGGGGCACCGAAAGCCAGGACTGGGCAGCGATGCTGGAGCGCATGTATCTGCGCTGGGCCGAGCAGCATGATCTCAAGGTCGATATAATCGAAGAGCATGCCGGTGAAGAGGCGGGTATCAAGTCGGCGACCCTTCAGGTCAAGGGGCACAATGCCTATGGCTGGCTCAAGACCGAATCGGGCGTTCACCGGCTGGTGCGTATCTCGCCGTTTGACGCCAATGCCCGCCGCCACACCTCGTTTGCCTCGGTGTGGATCTATCCGGTGGTGGACGAGAATATCGACATCGAGATCAACGAATCCGAGTGCCGCATCGACACCTACCGCGCCTCAGGGGCCGGTGGCCAGCACGTCAACACCACCGATTCGGCCGTGCGCATCACCCATATCCCCACCAATATCGTGGTGCAGTGCCAGAACGAGCGCTCCCAGCATAAGAACAAGGCGACCGCCTGGAACATGCTGAGGGCGCGGCTGTACGAGCTGGAATTGCAGAAGCGCGAGGAAGCTGCCGCCCAGCAGGCCGCCTCCAAGACCGCCATCGGCTGGGGCAACCAGATCCGCTCCTACGTGCTGCAGCCCTATCAGCTGGTGAAGGATTTGCGTACCGGCACGGAAAGCACCAACCCGGCGGCCGTTCTCGACGGTGACCTCGATCAATTCATCGAAGCCTCGCTCGCCCAGCGCGTGCACGGTGGCGGTCCTGAAGAGGTCGCCGACGTCGATTAGAGTGCTACCTCTGCCGTCGCTGCAGGAGCGCGATGACGAAGACAACACCAGAATGTGATTCGTTTTGGCGTTGCATCATGCCCATTCGCAAGATCGATTAGCAAAATATGAATGTTGCCCAACTATCGTGAGTCCCGACGGCACCTCATGGCGCGCAGCGAGGACTAGGTATTGAGCAAATCCGAGCGGATGAGCTGGGTGGACATGGCCAAGGGCCTGTCGATCATTCTGGTGGTCATGATGTACGCGGCCTACAACACCGGCAAATACACCGGTGAGACCGGCTTCATGCACTATGTCATCGGCTTTGCCACCCCCTTTCGCATGCCCGAATTCTTCCTCATCTCGGGTCTTTTCCTGTCGCAGGTGATCGCCCGCCCGTGGCGCCGCTATGCCGATCGGCGGGTGATCCATTATTTCTATTTCTACGGCTTGTGGGCGTTCATCATGATCGCGCTCAAGGAAGGCCTCTATAGCGGCGCGCCGGTGGAAACGCTGCAATCGCTCGGCTTTGCCCTGGTGGAGCCTTACGGCGTGTTGTGGTTCGTCTACATGCTCGGGATCTTCGGCTTCACCGCCAAGCTCCTGTGGCAGGTGCGGGTGCCGCACTTTTTCGTCATCCCCGTGGCGGCCGCCTTGCAGATGGCCCAGATCGCATCGCCCAGCTACGTTGTCACCCAGTTCTGCGCCTATTTCGTCTTCTTCTACAGCGGCTATGCGGCAGCCCCGCTGGTGTTCCGCCTGGCTGCGTGGATGCAACGGCACACCGTTTCGGCCATCGCGGCTCTTGTCGTGTGGGCCGTGATCAATGGCCTTCTTGTCTTTTCGTCGGGCTATGAGGTCCTGCCGATAGAGACGAAGATGGGGCTCGCGGCCTGGCCGCCGCTTCACCTCGCGCTGGCGCTCGTCGGGTCATTGGCATTGTGCGTTCTGGGCGCGCTGCTTTCGCGATTCTCATCGATGGAGTGGTTGCGCTGGCTGGGCGAGCATTCGCTGGTGGTCTATGTCGCCTTCACCATTCCCATGTCGATGTTTCGTGCCGTCGTGCTGAAGAGCGGGCTCATCAGCGATACCGGGCTTGTGAGCCTGGCGGTCCTGGTGGTGGCGACCGCAAGCCCGGTCATGCTCTACCTTTTCGTGCGCCATGTCGGCCATGGCCGCTGGTTGTTCGAGCGCCCGGCCTGGGCGCGGATCGCGGCGGACCGGCCTTCCGTCAGTGCCGATACGCTCAACACGCTGATGCCCGGCAGTGCAAGCGCCCCCCCGGGCGAGTAGCGTCGGGACCGGGTGAGATCAACTCACCGCCGGGTTGTGAGCGGCTCGTCGAGCCAGGCTTTCAGCGTCTCGTTGACGGTATCCGGCGCCGTCAGTCCCACCATGTGGCGATGTCTCGGCACGATGACGGCACGGCCGCGCGGCGCCAGATCGGCCATGGCGTGCGACATGGCCGGGGTCGAATTGCGATCGTCCTCGCCGGTGAGGAAAAGAGCCGGGCAGTCAAGGTCGCCGACCCCGCCGGCATAGACGTCGTCGCCATGGGCGAAAGCGTTGTAGGCGGTGGCATATGCATGCCTGTCGACGCCCGCCAGCCACTCATGCGTGGCGCGCCGGGCGGGGGCTGTCGTTGTCGCCGAACCAGCGCCTGACGGGGCCGTCGCAATCGAAGTGGCCGCTGGCGATTTCGGCGGCGCGGGCGACAACGGCGCGGCGCGCCTCTGCCGTGCGGCGGAAAACGCCGCTCAGCAACGCTACCCGTCTGAGCTTCGCCGGCTCACTGACGGCAAGGCCGAGGGCGATGAGGGCGCCCATGGAATGGCCGGCCACATTGGCCGGGCCACAGCCGAGATCGTCGAGCAACATTCCCACCCAGGCGACGAAGTCCACGAGGCCGGCATCGGCGGCACCATGGCTGTAGTTGATCGTGGCGGGATCATCGATGTCATTCGGGGCTTGAAAGGGGTCTTCCTGGGGCCGGGTTGAGGGGCAGTTGGCACCGCACAGCGAAGTCTAGCAAGCGCGCGGCCGCACAAGGGCGTCCCGGCTCGTTGCAAGTCGGCTGCGGTTCATGTCAGGCGTTGCACGAGAGCCTGCCGGCGACCGATACTGTGCTCTCAACCATGCATCACATCGAACATGGCAGGCCGGGACGCGGAAGGGACACATGGGCGTTTTCGAAGAACCGAAGATAGACTGCCACGCTCATGTGCTCGATCCGGCCCGTTTTCCCTACGGAAAAGACATCGCTTACAAGCCGTCCGGGCAGGAGATCGGTACCACCGGGCAGCTTCTGGAAGTGATGAAGGTCTACGGCACCAGGCACACCCTGCTCGTGCAGCCGAACTCGGGCTACGGCAGCGACAACAGCTGCATGCTCGATGCGATCCGCCAGCACCCTGACATCTTCAAGGGCATCGCCATAGCCGATGTGGATGCGGATATGGACACCTTGCGCGACCTGAAGAGGCAAGGGATTGTCGGCATCGCCTTCAATCCGACCTATCACGGCACCGCGTATTATGCGCGTTCGGCCGGTTTGTTCGAGAAACTCGCCGAACTCGACATGTTCGTGAACCTCCAGGTGCAGCACGATCAACTGCTGACATTCAGGCGCTGGATCGAAGAGATGCCGGTGCGGGTGCTGATCGACCATTGCGGGCGACCGAGCGTGGAGGAGGGGCTTGGCCAGCCCGGTTTCAAGGCCTTGCTGCAACTGGCCGCGACCGGTCGGGTGCATGTGAAGCTTTCGGGCTACAACAAGTTCGCCCGCGCCGCCTATCCGTTCGAGGACTGCTGGCCCTATCTGCGCGCCCTCGTTGAGGCCTTCACCCTGGAACGCTGCATATGGGCCTCCGATTGGCCCTATCTGCGCGCCACCGAGCGGCAGGACTACGGGCCTCTGGTCAAGCTGGTCGAGCTTGTGTTTCCCGATCCCGCTCACCGCCGTGCCGTGCTGTGGGAGACGCCGCGGCGCCTGCTCGCGTTCGGGTGATGCGTTCCCGCAGGGATCGCCGCCGCGGCTGCAAGGTTTGTGGCGCAACCGATGTGCGGTTTCGCATCGCGGCGCACAAACGCCATCAGAGGCCGAAAGGCTTGTCGTATGATCGAGAGCCCGGCTCGCCAGGAGGAGTGAAAATATGAGATCCCGCCGTGCCTTTGTGATGGGCCATCCGATTGCGCACTCGCGCTCGCCGATGCTGCACGGCTATTGGCTGAAGCGCTACGCAATCGAGGCAAGCTATGAGCGCATCGACGTGCCGCCGGAAGGGCTGAAGGACTTCTTCGACAGCTACCGCGAGGCCGGGTGGCTTGGCGGCAATGTGACCGTGCCGCACAAGACCGCCGTAATCGCCCATCTCGACCGTATCGATGAGGCGGTAGAGGCGATGGGTGCGGTCAACACGCTGTGGTGGGAGAACGATGTGCTGGTCGGCGGCAACACCGACTGGATCGGCTTCATGGGCAATATCGATGAACTGGTGCCCGGCTGGGATGCGGGGGCGCGGCGGGCAACCGTGCTGGGGGCGGGCGGTGCGGCCCGGGCGGCGATTTACGGGCTGCGCGGCCGCGGGCTGGAAGTCTCGCTGTGCAACCGTACGGTCGCCAAGGCCGAAGCGCTGGTGGGCCATTTCGGCGATGGCGTTGCGGCGCACGGGCTCGATGCGTTGCCGGGGCTGCTCGATCAATCCGACCTGCTCGTCAACACAACATCGCTCGGCATGGTGGGCCAGCCGCCGCTCGACATCGACCTTTCCCCACTCAAGGCGGACGCCATCGTCTACGACGTCGTCTACGTGCCGCTGGAAACCGCGATCCTCAAGGCGGCGAAAGCCCGCGGCCACCGCACCGTCGGCGGACTGGGCATGCTGCTGCACCAGGCGGTGGAAGGGTTCAACCACTGGTTCGGCCGCCGTCCGGAGGTGACCGCGGAATTGCGCACGCTCCTGTCCGACGACATCCGTGCGAAAACCCCGGGCGCCTGATCAATGGAGATCAATTTGTCGCTCCTGCCGGGCGGGAGAGGGGCGCGCAAACAGATATGGTCAAGCGCGATCAAATGCCGTAATCGACCTTAACCAAAGAAATGCCTCGGTAAGAGGCAGAAATCACAGGGAGGAGTGAACATGCGATCCAGGAGAACCTTTCTTGCCGCGGCTGTGCTGACGGCGTCGGCGTGGCTGGCAGGCGCGCCGCTGACCACCGCACAGGCCGAGGATACCGTCCTGATCCCGTGCGTTTGCGAGCTTTCGGGCGCAGGCGCCGTTTCGGGCGGCAATTATCGCGATGGCGCACACCTTGCCATCGACGAGATCAATGCCGCGGGCGGCATCCTCGGCAAGAAGATCGAGATGCCCGACTATGACACCCAGACCGATCCGCAGACCTCGCGCGCCTTGGTGCAAAAGGCGATCGATGCTGGCGCCTATGTGGTCATGGGCACGGTCTATTCCGGCTCGACCATCGTCAACATGCTGGTCGCCCAGCAGGCCGGCGTGCCGCAGATCACCGGATCGGAGGCGCCCGCCATCACGCAGAAGGGAAATCCCTACATCTTCCGCACCTCGGCGGGTGCGGAAAAGGGCGTACCCTCGCTGACGCCCTATTTCAGGGACAATCTGAAGGTGAAGAAGATCGCAATTGCCTGGGTCAACAACGAATTCGGCAAGGGCGGACATGACGTCTTTATCGACCAGATGAAGAAGACCGGTATCGAGGTGGTGGCCGATGTACCGAGCGAACAGGGCCAGGCCGACTTCGCCGCCGACGTCTCCAAGATCAAGCAGTCCGGCGCCGAGGCCGCGTTCGTCTATCTCAACGAGGAAGAAGACGCCCGTTTCCTGCGCGAGGCCAAGAAGCAGGGTCTCGCCATCCCGCTCGTCGGCGAGGTGACGCTGACCGGGCAGAAGGTGATCGATCTTGCCGGCAGTGCCGCCGAGGGAGCATTCGCCCATGTGGGCCTTGCCACCAGCGCCCCGGTGTTCAAGGACTACATCGAGAAGTTCAAGGCTAAATACGGCCGCGACACCGACCACAACGGCATCAAGGGCTATATCGGCATGTACGCCATCAAGTACGTGACCGAGATGAACGGCAAGTTCGACCGCGAAGCCTTCGCCAAGAAGATGCACGGGCTGACGCTCAAGGCCGCGGACCATCCGGGCATGCTGCTCGATACGGGCTGGGACGACACCGGCGAGATGTTGCGCACCAGCTTCATGACCGAGGTCAAGGACGGCAAGCAGGTCGTCATCGGCACGGTCGCCGCGGAGTGACGCAATAAGCCGGCGGCGGCCCCGTCTAGAGGCGCCGCCGCCGCCACCCTGCCTGGGTTGGAGCCAATGTCCGAGTTTCTTCAGGTATTCCTGTCGGGTCTGGCGACCGGGTCGATCTACGCGCTGGCCGCCATCGGCTTCACGCTGCTGTGGCAGGCCGCCCAGACGGTGAACTTCGCTCAGGGCGAGTTCGTCATGTTGCCGGCCTTCTTCCTGCTGATCGCCATCCACTGGCTTGGCTGGCCGCTGTGGGCCGCCTTGCTCTTTGGCCTGGTGACGGCCGTGATCGTGCTCGGCATCCTGTTCAAGAAGCTCATCGTCGAACCGATGCTGCCCAATACCGGGTTGCCGCTCATCATCGCCACTATGGCGCTGAGCGTGCTGCTGAAGGAGGGCGCCAAGCAATTCTACGGGGCCGAGGCACAGCCGTTCCCGCCGCTGTTTCCGCAAACCACGATGAGCATTGGCGGGGCGATCCTGTCGGTCCAGGACATCCTCAACCTCGTGGTCTCGCTGTCGGTCGTTGTGGCGCTGACCCTGTTCTTGAACCGCACGCGCACAGGAAGGTGCATTCAGGCCACCGCGCAGAATCCGGGCATTGCCGAGATCCTCGGCGTCAACACCAAGCGCATGGTGCTCTATTCCTTCGTGATCAACGCGGCGCTCGCAGCCCTTGCCTCCTTCCTGATCTCGCCCATCTATCTCGCCAAGTTTTCCAACGGCGAGACGCTGGGCGTGGTGGCGTTCATCGCCGCCATTGTCGGCGGCTTCAACCAGATCCGCGGCGCGCTCGTCGGGGGTCTGCTGATCGGCGTTCTCGACAACCTCACGGCCACCTATGTCACGGCCAGCTATCGCGCCGCATTGCCGCTGGTGCTGCTGATCGCCATCATCCTGTGGCGTCCGCAAGGGCTTCTCGGCACGCCGGAAGGGCGCGACGTATGATGCGGCGCCTGGTGAAGCCGCTGGTGCTGCTTGCCGGCCTCATCGCGCTGGTCGCGGCACCGCTCGGACACGGCAGCTACATCGTCTACCTGCTCTGTTCCTGGCTCATTTTCGCCATAGCGGCGATGGGCCTGAACCTGACGCTGGGCTATGCCGGGCAGATATCGCTCGCCCAGGCATCGTTCATGGCGATCGGCGCCTATGCCACCGCGATCCTCACCCTGGCCGGCTTTCACTGGCTTGTGGGCATGGCGGTCGGCGTTCTTGCCTGCTTCCTGGTCGGCATCGCGCTGGGGTTTCCGGCCTTGCGGGTGCAGGGTCATTTCCTCGCCTTCGTGACACTGGCGTTCAACACGCTGGTGTTCCTGGTCGCCCGCAACGAGGACTGGCTGACAGGTGGCAGCTATGGTTTGTCGGGAATGCCGCGGCCGAGCTTTTTCGGCATGGCGGTGACCAAGCAGCTTCCCTTCTATTATTTCACGCTGGTGGTGTTCGTGGTCGCGGCGGCCTTGATGTACGGCATCGTGCGCTCGCCCTGGGGGCGGGCCTTCAAGGCCTTGCGCGAAAATCCGGTGCGGGCCGAAAGCCTCGGCATCGACACCCGCCGCATCACCCTGATCGCCTTTGCCATCGGCTCGGCCTATGGCGGCCTTGCCGGTGCCATGGTGACGCCGCTGGTGCAGTTCATCGAACCGGGCTCGTTCGCGCTGGTGCATTCCGTGCGCATCCTGCTCATGGTCGTGGTCGGAGGGGCGGGCTTCTTCCTCGGACCGGTTCTTGGATCGGCGATCGTCATCCTCCTGCCCGAGGCCCTACGCTTCACCCAGGGCTATTACCTGATGATCTATGCGGTCGCGGTCATCGTGCTGATGGTGTTCTGTCCCTCGGGCCTCATCGGCCTGTGGAGCCGGCTGCGTGAGCGGATGTGGGCAAAGCCCGTCGCCCGGGCCGACATGGAGGCGGGGGCGCAACTATGAGCCGGCCGGTCCTTTCAGTTTACGACATCTCCAAGCAGTTCGGCGCAATCAAGGCCGTGAACGGGGTGAGCTTCGAGGTCTACGAAGGTGAGATTCTCGGGCTTATTGGGCCCAACGGCTCCGGCAAGTCGACGCTGTTCAACTGCATCCTCGGCCAGCTTGCGCCCACCACCGGCCGGGTCGAGGTGCAAGGGCGGCCGGTTTCGGGCCGGCGCCCTTGCGACCTGAACAAGCTCGGTGTCGGCCGCACGTTCCAGCAGCTTTCGGTCTTTCCGCAAATGACGGTGCTCGACAACATCATCGTCGCCGGCCAGGAACATCAAGGCAGCATGCTCGGCCGCCTGCTGGGTGCGCCGGATGCGGGGCTAAGTGCGGAAGCCGACAAACTGATCGAGTTCTTCCGCCTCTCGCATTTGCGCAACGAGATGGCCGGCGCGCTTTCCTACGGCCAGCAGAAGCTTCTCGATGCGGCGATGGCCTTCATGGCCGGGCCGAGCCTGGTGCTGCTCGATGAACCTGCTGGCGGCGTGAACCTGAGCATGCTCACCAGCCTCAAGGAACGGCTCATCACCTACAACCGCGTTCACGGCACGACCTTCGTGGTGATCGAGCACAACATGGAATTCGTCATGTCGCTGTGCACACGCATCATCGTGCTGGCCGAGGGGCGGATCATCGCGCAAGGCTTGCCCGACGAAATACGCAGCGACCAGACCGTCATAGACGCCTATCTCGGAGGCTAGCCGGTGCTAGAGCTGCAGGACATCCATGGCGGCTATGGCAAGATCACCATTCTGAATGGGGTCAGCTTCACCATCCCCAAGGCCTCGATCACGACCATGATCGGGCCGAACGGCGCTGGCAAGTCGACGGTCTTCAAGGCGATCTTCGGGCTTCTGGACGTTCGCTCAGGCCAGGTGCTGCTGGACGGCAAGGAGGTTACCCGCCAGAAGCCGGCGCAAATGATCGCGCATGGCGTGACCTATGTCCCGCAAGGGCGCAACATCGTGCCGCAGCTCTCGGTGTGGCACAATCTCGAGCTCGGCGGCGTCACCTTACCCGATCAGGCCCGGGTACGCGAGCGCATCGAACGGGTCATGGATCAGTTTCCGATGCTGCGCGAACATCAAAAACGCAAAGCGATGCAATTGTCGGGCGGCCAGCAAAAGCAGCTGGAGATTGCCCGGGCGCTGATCCTTGACCCGAGGCTGCTTTTGATCGACGAGCCGTCGATCGGGCTCTCCCCGAACCTGGTACAGGAGGTGTTTGCAACGCTGCAACGGCTGCGCGATTGCGGCGTTACTGTCCTGATGGTCGAACAGAATGCCAGATCGGCGCTTGCCATCTCCGACTACGGCCTGGTGCTGGAACTGGGCCAGACCCGCATGCACGACCGCACCGACAAGCTTCTGGCAGATCCGCGGGTGGGACACCTGTTCCTGGGAGGCCACATCGAGCAAGCAACAGGCTGATCGGTGTATGCGCCGGTTGTTCATCGCCGGTGAGGGCTTCCGTTCCGCTGCCGCGACTCCCGGTTCTGCTTGAGACCCGCCCAAGCTGAACACAGCGCCGCCCAGGCACGACGAGCCACGCTACGACGTTCCTGTTCGTGGCGTCGAACGGTTTGCAAAGTCCGCACAAGAATTAAAGAATAATCGCGCCGGCTCGAGGGAGGTAGGCCGCCAGGGGGCATATCCGTGGCCTTCCCCGCATAATGGCCCGATTGTTCCTGCGCTCGCTGCTCAAACGCTCAAATACGGTGCAAAGCGGTCGAGCACAGCCTCGATGTGCTTGCGCAGGGCACTTTGCGAGTCGTCGGCATCGCCGCGCGCGAAGACTCTCACCAGGGCGCGATGGCCTTCGCCGAACTGGCTGTCGGGCACGACGTCCTCGGCGTCCTTGTAGGTGAAGCGATGCACGTGCAGGGCGCAGCGGTTGAGAATCGGCTCCAGCCCAGGGAAATTCGCCTGGCGAAAGACAGTCATGTGGAACTCGCGATCAAGCTCACTTCCCCGGTAATAGTCGTTCCGGGCCACCGCCTCATCCATCTGCTCGGTGACGGCCATGAGTTCCTCGATGACCTCTTTGCTGATCGAACCTGCCGACTGCCGGATGCCCAGGCATTCGATGCGGATGCGGATGCGTGCCATTTCGGCGGCCTCGGCCACCGACGGCTCCGAAACCATGGTCCCGCGATAGCCACGCCGGGTCACAAGCCCATCATGCTCGAGCCGCATCAGCGCCTCGCGCACCGTGCCCTGGCTGCAACTGAACTCCTCGGCGATCTTCTGCTCGACAAGGGAATCGCCGGACTTGATGTTGCCAAGCAAAATCGATCGCCTGACCGCGTGATAGGCGACATCGACCTTCTTCATGCCCAGCACGGCATGCCGGGTGGTCCCGATTATTGGATCGGCCATGGACATAGCACTTGACACTGCTGCCTACCGGATCAAAAATCAATATCGATAATGATAATTAACAGGGGAGCATGGCCTTGGCCCCTTGGTGTTTGATGCCGACGCTTGTCTGCCTGGTGCCCGATCTCGCGGTAGCCGGCAGGGGGGTTTTCCGCGGTTTGCACCAGGCGCGGTTCAGGAGAACTGGTGCTGCTGGCGTGACGAGATCGAAAGCAAGGGTTTCATGATGGTGCGCGCCGAGGCCCGCCGCCCTGCCACCTCTTCCGCCATCTTGATGGAAGTCCGCGACCTCGCAGTTCATTTCCCCGTCCTTCGTGGCGCCATGTTCAAGCGCGCGGCTGGCCAGGTGAAGGCGGTCGACGGAGTCAGCTTTTCCATACGCTCTGGCGAAGCGCTTGGCCTGGTTGGAGAATCAGGCTGCGGCAAGACCACCATCGCGCGCTCGGTTCTCAAGCTGGTGCGGCCCACCTCGGGCCAGATCCTGTTTGACGGGGAGGACATCTGGGGCCAGGACCGCGCCGCCCAGTTTGCCTATCGCCGGCGCGTACAAGCGGTGTTCCAGGACCCGTTTTCATCGCTCAACCCGCGCATGAAGGTGCGTGACACCATCGGCGAGCCCTTCCGCATCCACCAGCCCAAGATGACCTCTGCCGAGATCGACGTGGAGGTGCACCGCCTGCTTGATCTGTGCGGGCTGCCGCAGCGAATGGCGGCGCGCTACCCGCACGAGATGAGCGGCGGCCAGCGCCAGCGGGTCGGCATCGCCCGCGCTCTCGCCCTCAATGCGGAGATGATCGTGTGCGACGAGGCGGTCTCCGCGCTCGATGTCTCGATCCAGGCGCAGATCATTAACCTGTTGATGGACTTGAAGAAAGAGTTCAATCTCACCTACCTGTTCATCGGCCACGACCTGAGCGTGGTGAAGCATCTGTGCGACCGGGTGGCGGTCATGTATCTCGGTCATCTGGTGGAGCTTGCGATGAGCGAGACGCTGTTCGCTGAACCGCTTCATCCGTATACGGATGCCCTTCTGGCAGCCGTGCCGGTGCCCGATCCGGTGAGCGAGGCCAAGCGGCCGCACTTCGTGGTGCCGGGCGAGATACCGAGCCCGCTCAACCCGCCAAAGGGGTGCGTTTTTCATCCCCGCTGCCCGCTGATGAGCGATGAATGCACCGCCCAAGTGCCGCCGCTCATCGAGGAGCAACCGGGCCATTATGCCGCCTGCATCCACGTCGAACAGGCCCGAACAGGCCTGAACATGGGCCTGAACACAGGGCCGAACACATCTGAACAACGCCAGAATCCGCTTTGAACAATCCTAGCCAGCAAGGGAGACGGGCTTATGAGTAATTCAGGCAATCACCTCGACAAGAGCATCCGCCAGCGCATGCAGGCCGACTTCGACGATGCGGTCGACTTCGACCCCAAGGACCCGCTGTTCGGTCTCGGCCGCTCGAGCTTCGCCGGGCCGCAACTTGAGCGGCGCACGGTGCTGCGCCTGCTGGCGGCGGCCGGCAGCCTCACCGCCTTCCACCTGATGCCAGGCGCCGTTCGCCAGGCCAAGGCTGCGTCCGGCGGCACCCTCACCGCCGGCTGGTCCGGGGTGGGCGAGATCCGCACCATCGACCCGGCGCAGATCAACCAGGTGCTGGAGTTCCAGATTTCCTCCAACGTCCTCTCCGGTCTCACCCACATCAACCCGCAGCTCATCGCCGAGGGTGACCTCGCCAAGGACTGGCAGGTCTCCGAGGACGGCACCGAATATATCTTCAACCTGCGCGAGGGTGTGACCTTCCACAATGGCGATCCCTTCACCGCCGATGACGTGATCTACACCTACAACCGCTCGAAGGACCCCAAGAACTCGCTGCACAGCCGCGTGGTCGCCGATATCACCGCGATGGAAAAAATCACCGATCATAAGTTGCGCATCAAGCTCAAGGCGCCGAGCGCCTCGTTCCTGGTCAAGACGCTGGAGCGCTCGTCCGGCCGCGCCATGACCATCGTCTCGCGCGGCGGCATCGAAAAGCTCGGCTTGCCGCAGTACGGCCTGACCCCTGTCGGCACCGGGCCATTCAAGGTGACCGAGCATACCCTCGGCCAGGGGCTGACGCTGGAGCGTTTCGATCACTATTACGATCCCGAGCGGCCCAAGCTCGACAAGGTGATCATCAAGCCGATCATCGACGCCGAGCCCCTGGCGGCGGCGATTGAGGCCAATGACATCCAGATCATCGGCGGTAACCCGATCGCGCCCGAGCTCACCGACCGCTTCACCGCCAACAGCGATCTGAAAGTGAGCATCGTGCCCGGCCCCGGCTTCCAGAGCTTGTGGCTCAATCCGTGGCGCGACCCTTACAAGGTGGCCGACTTCAACAAGCCGCTGGACGAGCTGATGAAGGAAAAGGGGTTCATGGTGCGCCTCGCCATCGCCAAGGCGTTCGATCGCGACCAGTACATCAAGCAGGCCCAGTTCGGCCGCGGCACCCCCGCCTACGGCAGCATCAACCCAGCCATGCGCTATTACTACGACCCCGACATCAGCAAGACCTCCAACCAGCGTTTCGACCTTGAAGCCGCGCGCAAGCTTTTGGCCGATGCCGGCTATCCGGGCGGCGAGGGCTTCCCCAAGCTCAAGGTCGTGTGCACCCCGTCGGCCAAGCGCGAGGTGATCGTCATCGCCAACATGCTGAAGCGCAACCTCAACATCGATCTCGAGCTCGACATCAAGGACTTCCCCGTCCTCCTCGACCAGTTCGATACGATGCAGGATTGGGACATCGTGCGCGTCGGCTCGGGCGGCGACTTCGATCCCGACGACGGCCTCGTCGACTGGATGGAGACGACATCGAAGTTCAACGGGCGCAGAAGGGACAAGTCGAAATACGCCTTCGGCTATTTTTCCGACAAGGAAGTCGATCAGCTCACCGAGCAGGAGCGCGTCACCGCCGATCCGGCCAAACGCAAGGCGCTGGTGCAGAAGGCCAACAAGATTACCTCCGACAAGGTGGCGAGCGTCTTCATCTTCCACCCGGCCGACATCTTGGTCTATCGCAAGAACGTGAACTTCCCGGATGAAAGCCGCATACCTGGCCTCGTCGATCTGGACCGTACGAGCATCTCCTGAGCGAGGCCGGCGGGCGGGGCAATGCGGGGGCAAGCCCCGCCCGTCTTTTGTGGATTGAGCGATGACGCAATACCTGATCCGCCGCACCCTTGGGGCCGTGCTTGTCATGTGGGCGGTGGCGACGCTGGTATTCTTTATGCTGCGCGCCGTTCCCGGCGATCCGGTGGCGGCGATGCTGTTCGATGTCGGTGATGCGGCCGCCGTCGCCCAGTTGCGCGCCAAGTTCGGTCTCGATCAACCCGTCTATATCCAGTATTTCAAGTGGTTTGTGCTGTTGCTGCATGGCGATCTCGGCAACTCCATCTACGGCAGCCGCATCGCGGTGTCGCGCATCGTGCTGGAAGCCTTGCCGCGCACACTGTCGCTGGCTTCGCTTTCCTTCTTCATCGCCGTTGTCATCGCGGTGCCGGCCGGCATCATCTCGGCGGTGCGTCGCTACAGCCGGCTCGACCACACCGTCACCGTGGTTGCCTTCCTCGGTCTTTCCATGCCCGACTTCTGGGTCGGCATTTTGCTCATCATCGTCTTTGCCAGCCACCTGCAATGGCTGCCGGCCATCGGCTATGAGCCTATGTCGCAAGGTTTCTGGCCCTGGTTCTCGCACCTGATCCTGCCGGCGATTGCCGTGGGTACCGCCTTTTCCGCCATCATCGCGCGCATGATCCGCTCTTCCATGCTGGAGGTGCTGAAGACCGAATACGTGAACGTAGCGCGCGCCAAGGGCCTGCTCAAATGGCGCATCATCATGGTGCATGCCTTGCCCAACGCCCTTATCCCGGTGGTGACCGTCCTGGGCATCGCCCTTGCCTTGCTCATGGCCGGCACCGTGGTGGTGGAGAACGTCTTTGCCATCAAGGGGCTGGGCCGCGTCCTCATCGGCGGCATCCTCAACCGCGACTACCCGGTGGTGCAGGGCGCCATCCTCGTGGTCTCGGCCATCTTCGTCTTCGCCAACCTGATCGTCGACGTGCTCTACACCGTCATCGATCCTCGCATCAGGCTCGATTAGATGAGCGATCTCGCCCACACCGCCGCGCGCGACGACGAAACCGATGTCATCGAGCAGGCCAGGCGCTCGGCCCAGTGGCGCAGTTTCTTCCTGCGCGACAAGAAGGCGCTCATCGGCACCATCGTGCTCATCGTGCTGGTCTTCGCGGCGGTGTTCGCATCCGTGGTTGCACCCTACGACCCCAACGGCATGGACTTTACCTTCATGCTGCCGCCGACTCTCGCCCATCCTTTGGGAACCGACGATCTTGGCCGCGACCTCCTAAGCCGGCTGATCTACGGCACCCGCATCTCGCTTTTCGTCGGCATCTCGACGGTCGCCATCGCGCTGGCGGTCGGCGTCTTCCTCGGGCTGCTGGCGGGCTATCTCGGCGGCTTCGTCGATACGGTCATCATGCGCTACATCGACCTGCAATGGGCGTTTCCCAATTTCATCATCGCAGTCTACCTGGTGGCGGTGTTCGGCACCGGGCTTTCCAATGTCATCGTGGCGATCTCGCTTGCCTATGTCGATGATTTCGCCCGCCTGACCCGCGGCATGGTGCTGTCCATCAAGCAGGAACAATATGTCGATGCGGCGCGCACGCTGGGGGCGTCGGAATGGCGCATCATGTGGCGCCACATCCTGCCCAACGCCGTCGCCCCGCTCATCGTGCAGGCGACGGTGAGCGTCTCCTACGCCATCCTGGCCGAGGCGAGCCTGTCGTTCCTCGGCCTGGGCGTCGGGGCCGATACGCCGACCTGGGGTCTCATCCTCGCCGATGCCAGGAGTTTCTTCTCGCGCGCCTGGTGGCTGGGCGTTTTTCCCGGCGTCTTCATCATGGTGACGGTCTTGTCGATCAACTTCCTCGGCGATGCCCTGCGTGACCTGCTGGATGTGCGCGAGGTCAAGGATGCTGGCTGACCCCGAGGTCCGCGGCGCGGAGGCAGGCCGAGCTGTGGCCCGACAGCACGGCCACGAGCGGCGGCTTGGCGCTGGTGCATGCCTCCACGCACCAGCCGCAGCGCGGGCAATAGGCACACCCCGGCCCGAGGCGGCCGAGATCGGGCGGTTGACCCTCGATGGGCACCAGAGGCTCGCTGCGCGGCTTGTCGAGGCGCGGGATGGAGGCGAGGAGGCCGAGCGTATAGGGATGGCGCGGACGGGCAAAAAGCTCGGCCGTGGCGGCGCTTTCGACGATGCGCCCGGCATACATCACGTTCACCCGCGTGGCATAGCGCGCCACAATGCCGAGATTGTGGGTGATGAGGATGAGCGCCACGTTCAGGCGCCGCGTGAGGTCCTTCATCAGTTCGAGGATCTGCGCCTGGATGGTGACGTCGAGCGCCGTCGTCGGCTCATCGGCGATGATGAGTTTGGGCTCGCAGGCGAGCGCAATGGCGATCATCACCCGCTGGCGCATGCCGCCGGAAAAGTGATGCGGATATTGCTTGAGCCGTCCCTCGGGCTCGGAGATGCCGACCATGCCGAGAAGCTCGACCGCGCGCTGATGGGCCTGGGCCTTGGTCATCTTCAGATGCAGTTGCATGCCCTCGGTGAGCTGGGTACCGATGGAGAGCAAGGGGTTGAGCGAGGTCATGGGCTCCTGGAACACCATGGCGATATGGCGCCCGCGCACCCGGCGCAATTCCTCGTCGTCAAGCGTGGCGAGATCGCGGCCCTCGAACATGATCTCACCCGAGACCCTGGCGGGCGGGCGCGGCAACAGGCCCATCACGGCGAGCGCGCTCACCGACTTGCCGGAGCCCGATTCCCCCACAACCGCCACCGTCTCGCCCGGCGCCACGGCATAGCTGATGTCATCGACCGCCTTGACCACGCCTTCCGGCATGTGGAAGCCAACGCTGAGGTGACGTATTTCGAGCAACGCTGCGTCGGCCATCCAATCCTCCGGCGTGGGCAGTCTACCGCCCTGAAAAGCCTGATCCCCGGCGACTGTGTCGGATGCCGCCGCAAGGGTCAAGCGGGTGCTGCGCCACATGCCCTCACTGCCACGGAGATGCCCGCATGACATGGTCAATCATCGCCAGGGACCCATCGAGCGGGCTTATGGGAGTGGCGATTGCCTCGCGCTTCTTTGCCGTTGGCGCCGTGTGCACCGGCACTGAAGGCGGCGTGGGCGCGGTGTGCACTCAGGCCCTCGTGAACCCCGTTTACGCCGGCCGCGGCCTCGGCCTGTTGCGCGAGGGGCTGAAGCCCGCCGACATCTGCCGCCGCCTCATGGCCGGCGATGCCGGTGCCGACCAGCGCCAGGTGCACCTGATGAACTGGCAGGGCGAAGCGGCCGCCCATACGGGGACCAACTGCGTCGACTGGTGCGGCGATGTGCATGCCGAGGGCGTCTCGGTCGCCGGCAACATGCTGGCCGGTCCCGCTGTCATCGCCGCGACGCTGGACGCCTTCATGGCACATGCAGAGCTTCCCATCGTCGAGCGCCTGCTCGCGGCGATGGAGAGCGGCGAGGCGGCAGGCGGCGACAAGCGCGGCAAGCAGTCGGCGGCGCTGGTGGTACAGGGCGATGAGCCGTTCCAGCGCCTTTCAATCCGCGCCGACGACCATGCCGACCCGCTGGCCGAGCTGCGCCGCCTCTACGGCGTGGCGAAGGAACGCTTCATTCCCTTCTCCACCGCCTTTCCCACGCCCGAGCGTCCCGACGGCATTATCGACCGGGATTTTCTCGATACCATCATCGCGCGCGACCAGGGCAAGCCCTTGCGCGCGCTCAAGGACGTGCCCGTCGCCAAAGGAAACCCATTCAGCATGAGCCAGCGCTTCACCACCCGCCCCGAGATCCGCGGTACCTTCGGGGCCGTCGCCAGCACCCACTGGATAGGCACCGCCGTCGGCATGGCGATGCTGGAACGCGGCGGCAATGCCTTCGATGCCGCAGTGGCCACCGGCTTCGCGCTGCAGATCGTCGAGCCGCATCTCAACGGCCCCGGTGGCGATGCGCCCATCATCGCCCACAAGCAGGGCGCCGATGAACCGGTCGTCATCTGCGGCCAGGGCGTGGCGCCGCAAGCCGCGACGATCGCTGCCTACCACGCCCGCGGGGTGAAGCTGGTGCCGGGGACGGGGCTTGCTGGCCGCCGTGGTGCCGGGCGCCTTCGATGCCTGGATGCTGTTGTTGCGCGACTTCGGCACGATGAAGCTGCGCGATGTCTTGGAGCCGGCCATCGGCTATGCCCTGAACGGCTTTCCGCTGGTGTTCCGCGCCGCCGCTTCCATCCACGCCATCGCTGACTATTTTACCGAAAACTGGCCCTCCTCCGCCGAGGTATGGCTACCGGGCGGCAAGGCGCCGCTGCCCAACCAGCTCATTGCGACGCCCGCCATTGGCCGGGCCTATGAGCGCCTGCTCGCCGAGGCCGAAAGCGCTGGCGGCGACCGCGTCGCCCAGATCGAAAAGGCAAGGTGCTGCTTCTATGAGGGTTTTATCGCCGAGGCCATCGATCGCTTGTGCCGAAATGAATTCATCGACGGGACGGGACGGCCCAACAGCGGCTTTCTGACCGGCGCCGACATGGCGAAGTGGCGGGCGAGCATCGAGCCGGCCGCTTCTTTCGACTATCACGGGGTGCGGGTGCACAAGACCGGACCCTGGGGGCAGGGGCCGGTGATGCTGCAGGCGCTGGCGCTGCTTTCCGGCTTCGATGTCGATGCCATGGACCCGAACGGGTCGGAGTTCGTGCATACGGTGACAGAGGCAATGAAACTCGCATTCGCCGACCGTGACGTCTTTTACGGCGATCCCGACTTTGCCGACATCCCGCTCTCTGCACTGCTCTCGCCGGCCTACAACGACGAGCGGCGCAAGCTGATCGCCGACCGGGCAAGCGATGCCCTGCGTCCGGGTGCGCTCGGCAACGCAGATGAGCGGCTGGAAGCACTGATGGCGCTGGCCGGGAGCGATGCTTCCACCGAGTTGGGCGGCGGCGAGCCAACCTTTGCCGATGTGCCCGAAATCGAGGGCGACACGGTGCATCTCGACGTGGTCGATCGCTGGGGCAACATGGTCTCGGCAACGCCTTCCGGCGGCTGGCTGCAGTCCTCACCCGCCATCCGGGAACTCGGTTTCAACCTTACCACCCGCGCCCAGATGTTCTGGCTGGACGAGCGGCTGCCCTCATCACTGGCGCCCGGCAAGCGCCCGCGCACCACCCTGACGCCATCGCTGGTGACGCGCGACGGCGCGCCCTGGCTGGCGCTCGGCTCGCCCGGCGGCGACCAGCAGGACCAGTGGAGCCTCATCGCCTTCTTGCGCCTCATGCATCACAGCGGCAATCTTCAGGCGGTCATCGATCAACCCATGTTCAATACCCGGCACCTGGTCTGGTCCTTCCACCCGCGCCAGTTCGAACCCTTGAGCCTCCTCGCCGAGACTCGTTTCGACAAGTCCGTGCTGGACGATCTCTCCGCGCGTGGCCACAAGGTGCTGTTGCAGGACGACTGGGCCCTGGGCCGGCTCTGTGCCGTCGCTCGCGGGCGCAATGGCGTGGTGCGGGCCGCCGCGACGCCGCGCTTCATGCAAGCCTATGCGGCGGGAAGGTGAAGCCAATGCCGTGGGGGAAGCGACTGCCAATTCCTGATGGAACATTTGACTTCAGCGCCTGAGGCAAGAGCGCTGTCGACGTCAATGGAATGAGAGAGCCCCTCTGACTCCATTGATCGCTTCGGACCACTTTGAGCCATCCTGCCGGGCACTCCACCACGACCGCTTTGCCTCCAACTGCAGACGGCAATAGAGCGAAAGCCGACATTTGCAGGCAATTTCCGCTTTGCCTCCGATAGCTGCCGTTATCAGAGCGGCGCCAGATGTCGGCGTTGGGCCAATCGGCAACAAGGATCGCTCACTGACTGGCCCCATCTTGGATGGGGCGAGGGGTCTACAGCTCATGTTGGAACGCGAGACCCTTTTCAATTGCAGTCGCTTCTGCGAGCATGCGCAGACAAGATTTCTTGGCAAGAGGGTGGACCGGGGCTCAACCC
>CAVYOQ010000058.1:0-15657 GCA_963770075.1 uncultured Alphaproteobacteria bacterium | reverse complement strand
GTTTTTGCTCAATACCAGTCCTGTGCATGGCCAGGCACTCGATGCAACCGATGCCGGGACGCTGAGCGTGACGGCGGCAAGCGAGGTCGAGCGCTTCCTCACCTATCGCGACAATCATGCCGAAACGTCATTGCATTGTCTTGACACCCTTGCCGCCGAACTCGGGGTTGCGGCCATCCATATGAAGGACGAGAGCCTTCGCCTCGGCCTCGGCAGCTTCAAGGCGCTGGGCGGGTCCTACGCCGTCATCCGCCTGGTGCTGGAGGAGGCATCGCGGCGGCTGGGGCGCGCGGTGGATATCGCCCAACTCCACGCGAGCGAGGTGAAGGCAATCGCGCAAGGGATGACGGTTGCGTGCGCAACAGACGGCAATCACGGCCGCTCGGTCGCACAGGGCGCGGCGCTGATCCGGCGCCAACTGCGCGATCTTCGTCCATGCCGGTGTCAGCACCGAGTGGGTGGCCTGATCGCCCGGTTCGATGCGCAGATGATCAACGTCGAAGGGCACCTATGACGATTTGATCGCGCAAGCTGCCCGGTCGCGCGGAGAAGGCTGGACCATGGTTTCGGACACGTCCTGGCCCGGCTATGAGCGCATTCCGGGCCTTGTCATGCAGGGCTATACGGCGATGGTGCGCGAGGCGCTGCGCCAGTTGCCGCAAGCCCCCACCCATGTCTTCGTGCAATCGGGCGTCGGCGGCGTCGCGGCGGCGGTATCGGGGCATCTCGCCATCGTGCTGGGCGATGGGCGCCCCACCTTCACCGTCGTCGATCCCGCCCGCGCGGCCTGCCTGTTCGAGACCGCCCGTGCCGGCCATCCGGTCAAGATCGCACACGGCGAGCCGACGGTGATGGCCATGCTCGAATGCTACGAGCCGTCGCTGGTTGCCTGGCGGGTCTTGTCGCGCGTGGCGGATGCCTTCATGACCGTTGATGAGGCCGACGCGATTGCCGTCATGAACCGGCTGGCGCGGCCGGCCGGCAGCGATCCGGCGATCGTTGCCGGCGAGAGCGGTGGCGTCGGCCTGGCAGGGCTGATGCGGGCGCTCGACGACCCGCAAGCAAAGGCAGCTCTCGGCCTCGATGGCGCATCGAGGGTCTTCCTCATCAACACCGAGGGCGCGACCGACCCCGGGCGCTACGCCGAGCTTGTCGGCATGAGGCCGGACGAAGTCCTTTCAGCGTGAGCGGGCAGCGGCCACCACGTCGGCGTAGCTCTGGAGCAGGCCTGACAGGATGTCGTCCCAGGAGAACTTTTGGGCCCGCTGGCGCGCGGCCTTGCCCATGCGGGCGCGCAAGTCGGCATCGGCGATGAGCCTGCTGAGGCGCTCGGTGAAGCCCGCCTCGTCGCTGGCCGGCACCAGGTAGCCGGTCTCGCCGTCGACCACCAGCGAGCGGCTGCCGCTGGCATCGGCGCACACGGTAGGCAGGCCGCTCGCCATCGCTTCCAGCGTCACATTGCCGAAAGTCTCGCTCTCGCTCGGGAAGAGGAAGATGTCGGCCGAGGCATAAGCGCGCGACAGCGCCTCACCGACCAGGAAGCCGGCGAACAGGGCATCGGGCAGGGCCGCCTTGATCGCTTCCTCTTCCGGGCCGTTGCCGACGAACATGGCGCGGAAGGCGATGCCGCGTTCCCGCAGCCGCTTGAAGATGCGCACCACGAGATCGGTGTTCTTTTCCTTCACCAGCCGTCCGACGAAGGTGACGAGCACCTCGTCGTCGCCGACACCGAGCGAGTGGCGCCAGTCCAGGCTGCGCCGGGCGGGCGAAAACAGATCGCTGTCGACTCCGCGCGACCACACCCGCACGTTCTGCGAAAGACCTTCGTCGCGGATGATCTGGGCCATCGACTCCGACGGCGGATAGACCATCAGGCACTTGTTGTAGAAAGAGCGCAAGTAACGCCTGCCCAGCCGTTCGAAGCCGCCGAGGCCATAGAACTTCAGGTAGGTGTCGTAGCGCGTGTGGTAGGAGGCGACCACCGGCAGCTTCCATCTCCCCGCCAGCTTCAGGGCCTGGTAGCCGAGAATATCGGGAACGGCGATATGGATCAGCGTCGGCTTGAAGGCTTCGAGGCGCCGGCGTGCCGTCTTCGAAAGCCCCAGAGAGATGCGGTATTCGGAGCGCGACGGGATGGGGATGGAGGGCACCGAGACCACTTCGCCGACCGATTCAAAGGCCGGCGTCTCGATGGTCGGGGCGAAGATCAAGACCGGGACGCCACGGCGCTGGAGAAAGTCCACCAGACGGTTAAGCGTTATCGCAACTCCGTCCTTTATGTAGTTGTAATTGCCGGTAAAAATGGCAACGCGCAAACCCTTCACCGGGTCCGCTCGTTCTTCGTCATGGCCGGGCGAAAGATCCGGCCATCCTTTTGCCACAGGCGGGGCCGTCAAAAGGATGCGCGGGTCAAGCCCGCGTATGACGATGGGTGACGACACTGAGCAACGGTCCTTCCACGCTCTCCGCGTCCTGCCTTGCCTGTCGCCATATTTACCTCTGCCACGGCCATGCCCACGTGAGAAATGCAGCCCTATGCTGCGGCCTTCACCTCGTTGAGCGGCGGCACCTGGCGCATGACCTCCAGCGCGTCGTGGCGGATGTAGTTATTGTTCATCGCATCGCGCAGGGTCGCCTCATCGACCAATCCCTTTTCCAGGCATTCGCGTAAGAGGCCGAAGAAGAAGGCCTCCTGCTTGCGGTCGGGATGGCGGGCATAATGGCCGAGCAGGCCGTGCTCGCCGAACAGCTTTCTGCGCATCTGCATGATCCAGCCGAGAACGGGCACGAACTCGGTGGGCGTGTAGTCGACCTTGAGGCCGGTCTTCCACGGCTGGGTGCGGCGACGCGTATTGTGCACCATCTTGGTCTGAGGCGTCAGGCGGTCGAAGTCATTCCATTCGTCCTCGAAGAAGCCGATCGAATCCGCCGGCTCCATGAGCAGCGACACCCACTGGTGGTAGTCGCGCTTGCCTTCGAACATCTCGTTGAAGGCCTTTTCCACGTTCCAGTGCTTGAGCTTTTCGCAATCGAGCAGCATGACGCTGGAGGCAAAGGCGCCGTTGCCGAAGCGGGAGCGGCGCACCATGATGGCCTTGCCCTGCATGTCGCGGGTCAAGAGCTCCCACACATCGCCGACGGCGAAGACGTCCGGGTCGACCACCAGCGCACGGCCCTTGTAGCCCATGAGTTCGGCCGGCAGGAAACGCGTCAGGGTGAAGGACTGCAGATCATTCTCGCGCCACACCCGCTTGACCCCGTGGCGCATGTACTCCTGGCCGTCGCGCGCCTTGAAGAAGGGGTAGTCCTCCTGGCGCGCGATGCTCACGTCGAAGTCGTCGGCGCGGGCGGAATTGCGCTTCATCGAATAGGCGGAAACGATGGCGCCGATGGATTGCTTGTTGTTGGTCTGGATGAACACATGGGGCCGCGGCGCCGCATCCGGAGTGGTGCCTGTCATGGCTGATCTCTCGTCCTCTTGCCTTATGGCGGTGTTGTGTATCATGTAAGGCGGATTGTTCAAGACCTGCACGAAGCACCCCCCGCCACCAGGTCAAGATATTGCTCCGAACAGGAATCCCGGCGTCGGAACAGGGTGGCGAACACGCCGCGAAGGGCTGCATGAACGCCAGCAACAGCCGCGAAACACCGCGTTTTGATGCCCGTCGCGAGGGGGCGGCGAAACTGCCGCGCGTCTGGCTGCTGGCGAGCCCCCACAGCGGCGACAACACCCAGTTGACGGCCCTGGCCAACGCGCTCGGCTGGCCCTTCGAGGTCAAGCGCCTCGCCTACAAATCGTGGGAGCCATTGTCGCGCCTGGCGAGCCGCGCTTCGCTCGCGGCGGTGGACAAGGAGCGATCGGACCCGCTCGATGCGCCCTTTCCCGATCTCGTCATCGCTGCGGGGCGCCCGACCGAGGCGGTTGCCTTCTGGTTGCGCCGCCATGGCAACGCGTCGATGCGCCTTGTCACCATCGGCACCCCGTGGGCACGACTCGGCGCCTTCGACCTGGTGATCACGACGCCACAATACCGGCGGCCGGAACGGCCCAACGTGGTGCACATCTTCCTGCCCCTGCACAATGTCACCGCCAAGCGCCTTGCCGCCGGGGGCGCGGCCTGGTCGGCCAGACTCGCTCACCTTCCCGAACCGCGCATCGCGGTGCTGGTCGGCGGCAGCAGCGGGCCCTATCTCTTCGATGCCGGGGCGGCGGCGCGGTTGGGCCATGAGGCAAGCCGGCTGGCTGAGGCCGCAGGCGGCTCGCTCCTTGTCTCCACCAGCCCGCGCACGTCTGCCGAGGCGGCCGAGGCGCTCGCCTCGGCGCTTTGCGTGCCAGCCCATGTCTTCCGCTGGCGCCCGGATTTGCCGGAAAACCCGTTGCTTGCCTTCATGGCGCTGGCACAGCGCATCATCGTGACGGCGGACAGCGTGTCGATGATGTCGGAGGCCTGTGCGACGGGCAAGGAGGTGATGCTGTTCGATATCGAGGAAGGCCGGCGGTCCATGCGCGCCGAGGACGGCCAGGCGGGCCTGGCACCGCCCTACTGGCTGGGCAGGAGCCTCGATGCCACGGCGTTCCGCCTGCTCATGCGCTTTGCCCCGCCGCGCTGGTCGCGCGACCTGCGCATCGTCCATCGCAACGTCACCGCAGCGGGGCTTGCCAGATGGCTGGGCGATGAAGCTGAGGTGCGGCCACAGGCCAAGAGGCACTCCGACATGGATGTGGCCGTCACTCGCATCCGCGCGCTGTTTGGCCTATGAGTTGCTTGTCTTTCACTGAAAAGCGAGGTTTGAGCCGGTGACACTGGCGATGCCGTCAAACAACGCGAGCCTCAAGCTTGGCGATCGCCTGACACAGATGCGCGGGGCCGCCAAGAAGTGGCTGACGCGACGGGCCGAACGGCTTGCCTATGACGTCACCGGGTTGCCGATGGCCATCCGCTTCCTGTTGCGTCCACACCGCCCGTCGCCACAAGAGGCACCGGCCGATTATCTGCATTGGTATTACGGGCGCGCCTACTGGGCGCTACCGTGGGGACCGGTGAGGGGACTGGTCTCGGCGCTCATCTGGCCCGTCGCGCTCACCATCGCCGTTGCCGTCTTCACCCGGCTCAACGGCAAGGCGATCGCCGAGCGCTCGGGCGTTCCGGCCTTGCGCCAGGCCGGCCAGCAGGTGCGGCTGGCGGCGACCAATGCCATTGCCCCTTTCTGGTACTACATGTTCGAGTTCTATCTCGACCAGCACCGCAAGAACGTTGCGCTCTATCTGACGGCGCACGAGACCATCGGACCCTGCTACGAGGCGTTGCAGCCGCCCGCCGGCAGCGACGACATGGACGACAAGGTGTGGTTCGCCAACCATTGCCGGCGCCTCGGCATACGCGCTGTCGGGGTGCTGTTTCACCTGCGGGGCGGCCGGCTGGTGCCCAATATCGAGGGCATGACCGAGCTTCCGAATGAGGACCTGTTCATCAAGCCGCGCAATGCTTCAGGCGGCCACAACTCCGAGCGCTGGGACTTCATTGGCGACGACTGCTACCGCAACAGCCAGGGCGAGACGCTCGAACGCGAGGCGCTGACGAAACGGCTGGCGGCGCAGTCGCTGAAGGACGATTTCATCGTGCAGCCGCGCCTTTCCAATCATCCTGCCCTTGCCGATATCTCCAACGATGCGCTGGTGACGGTGAGGGTGCTCACCTGCCGCAACGAGGATGGCGGCTTCGAGGCCACCAACGCCGCCTTTCGCATGGCCATCGGCGGCAATTCGGTGGTCGACAATTTCCACCAGGGCGGGATTGCCACCCATGCCGATCTGGCCACGGGAACGATCGGGGCTGCCTCCGACATGGGGATCAAGCCCGATGTGGGCTGGCGCGAGGTGCATCCGGTGAGCGGCCAGCGTTTTTGCGGCCGGCAACTGCCCATCTGGCCCGAGGTGCTGGATCTTGCCTGCCGCATTCACGCCGCCTTCCCGGAACGCATCGTGGTGGGCTGGGACGTCGCCATGCTGCCCGACGGGCCATGCATCGTCGAAGGTAACGGCCGGCCCGACCTCGATATCCACCAGCGGGTGGAACGGCGCCCGCTCGGCAATGACCGGATTTCGCATCTGCTGGCCTCGAACCTCGAGCGCTATCTGGAGCGGCGCGGCGGGGGGTGAAAAGGATGGCCGGATCAAGTCCGGCCATGACGACCATGGGGAAGCGGCAGGAGGCACGGCCTTCGCCCATGCCCATCCTGGCGCCGCCGCCCACTGTCATCTTGCGGCCTGCGCTGCAGTGTCATGCAGCCTGCCCCCTTCAGTGTCATCCTCGGGTCAAGCCCGAGGGTGACACGGGGGGAAGGGGGGCGGCCGGCGGGAAGGCGCGCGCGGGGGGCGGTAGCGGGCGCTGCGCGCCTTGCCCGGCTTTGCGTTTGGGCTTGCACCCGTCGGGTCAGTGGGTTAGCCAAGGCGCGTCCGGCGCCTGACCGGCATTTCTACTCACCAAAACACACCATGGCACGCGTCCTGCCCAAATCGCTGCTCATCCCGGTCGAAACCCTGAACCGGGAGTTCGATGCCAAGCTGCTCTTGTCGCTCATCGCCGTGGCTGCCGGGTTCGAGCCCATCATCGGCAGCCGCCAGCGCATGTTCGACGAGATGCCGCGCTTCCCGCAATCGATCTATCTCTCCAAGGGTTTGCGCGTCGGCAACCGGGCGCATGTCTCGCTGCTCGACAAGCTGGGCCACATCGTCATCGGGCTGGACGAGGAAGCGCTGCTGCGCCAGTCGGACGACATGCTGCTGCTCATGCTCGATGACGAGACCTTCAACCGCTTCCGTCTGCTCTATGCCTGGGGCGAGAGCAACGCCGCGGTATGGCGGCGCTTTTCCGGCTATCACGGCACGCCCATCCTCAACGTCGGCAACCCGCGCCTCGATCTGCTGAGGCCCGAGTTCAGGCCGTTCTTTGCCGAGGACGTAGCACAGCTCAAGGCGCGTTACGGGCCCTACGTGCTGTTCAGTACCAACTTCTCGCTTGCCAACCACTTCATGCCCGGCTTCGTGCGCATGCGCTTTGCCGCGCGGCCGAGCGAGGAGGCGGTCGCCTTCAAGCAGGCCCTGGTCGAGCACAAGGTGCGCCTGTTCGAGGCCTTCAAGGAACTGGTGCCGAAGCTGGCGCAGGCGATTGCGCCGGCCAATCTCGTCATCCGCCCGCATCCGTCGGAAAACGCCGACAGCTGGAAGGCGCTGGCGACGGAGCCCAATATCCACATCGTCCATGAAGGCCCGATCGCGCCATGGATCATGGCAGCGACGGCGCTCCTGCACAACGGCTGCACCAGCGCCGTCGAGGCGGCGCTGATCGGCACGCCGGCCTATGCCTACCGGCCGGTGAGGGCGCAAGGGCTCGATATCGAGCTGCCCAACGCGGTAAGCCGCAACTACGACTCTGGGGACGACATCATCGATGCCCTGCGCGGGGCGCTCGATGAACCAGAAGCGGGCGGGGTGCTGCGACCCGAGCATCACGATATCCTCGCCGAACATATCGCCTCGCTCGAAGGGCGGTTGAGCTCACAGCGTATCGTCGACAGCCTTGCCAGCCACCGCGAGCGGCTCGAAGCCACGCCGTTGCCGGGGGCCCTTGCCCGTCTGGGCGCGCTCGCCGCGCACAAGGGGCACAAGGTTGTGAACGCGGTGGCACAGCGTGTCCGCCGGCGCGGACGCAGCGGCAAGGACTATACCGCCCACAAGTTTCCCGGCCTTGGCAGCGACGAGGTCAACCGGCGCATCGCGCGCCTGAGGGCGGCATTGCCGTCGCTGCCGGGCGCCGAAGCACGCGAGATGATGGACGGCGTCTTCGCCATCGAGCCGGCGTAGCGCGCTCGCCTGCCTCTGTCATTCCCGTGCCTGGCACGGAGAGCGAGGGCCAAGAACTCAGGCCGTGCCGTGTGCCCATGGGGCCTCGGGTCAGGCCCGAGGATGACACCGGAGGGGCGCGCAGGGAGTGCGAGAAATGCGGGCCAGGTCAGCCGGGCTTTCATGAGTCATTCAGAGGGGTTGCTCGCGAAGCCTCAACGATCTTCTCAAGACGTCGCCGGTCGACGCGGAATGCCGGCAGCAGGCCGAATACGGCATGGGTGAGGGCGACGATGATCTTTTCCCTCAGCGTCAGTCCCTCGCTCCATGACGCCTCGCTGCGAAAGACACTTTCGGTCTTCTGCGAGGCGGTCCTCACGACGGTGCCTTCACCAAGCAGTGTCGGCTGTAGCATGACGGTCGTGAACGGCAGGCCGGCAAAGCGGGCAACCGCGCGCATCACCCCCTCGGTGTCGCTGACAAGATCCTCGTAAGCGATGGTCATGACATCGGGGTTGCCCGAGAGGGCGAGCTGGGCGCTCACCACCCGCATCGGGTCGAAGGTCTCGCGCATGATTTGCCAGAAGGGCAGGCGCCGGTGCTTGCGGCGGCGGTCGTTGAGCACGGCACGGGTGACCATCAGCGGATCGCGGACGATGAATAGCACCTTGCCTTGAGGGAACATCTTGCGCCAGGCGGTGATGATGCGGCGGGTGTCGCCGCCCACCTCCTTGGCGCTCCATTGGGCGGCGGCGGCCATCTCCGGCCGCGCCCTGGCGAGGGCGGTGAGATCGTGGGCGATGAGCGACTTTAGCGGCAGGGACTCGTCTGCAACATCGCGCCAGGCGGCGGTATAATCGGCTTCAGTAAAACCCTCGTGCATGAGCTCCTTCAGCTTCGAGCGCGCCAGATAGTCCTTGACCGGGATGGGGGTATCAGGCGGTTGGCGGACGAAAAATTTGAGCTTCATCTCAACCGGGTAGGCGGCAAGGCCGGGGGTGCCGTCGAGCAGGTTCTGGTAGAGCGTGGTGCCGGCCTTGCGCGGGCCGTAGATGAGGATGGCATTTTCCAGCCATGCCGGCTCACCGGCACTCACGAGATCAACCCCGCGCGGAAGAGGAAATCCGCCACCTTGAGATCGAACGGGGTGTCGATGTTGATCACGTGGCCGGTCACCACCAGCGCGCCCGTGCGCTTGCCCTTGATGGTCTTCTGCTCGGTGAGGCATTGGCGAGCGATGGCATAGCAGATGCCGTTGCGATGATAGACGGGCATCAACTGCTGGCGGGCGATGATCCTTGCGCCTGCCGGATCGTAATAGTCGAGGGCGCCGTCGGTGGCGATGACGTGCTGCTTGAGCGGGTGCTGCTTTGAATCGGTTTCCGACACGGTCCACACCGCATCGAAATCGCCGTCAAGGAGCATGGCGAGGGTATCGCGCACATGCTCGACCGTGCGGCTGGGCGAGGTCGGCTGCAGCATGAGGACGATGTCATAGCGGCAACCGTCCAGCTCCTCGCAAGCCTCCAGCGCGTGCATCAGCACCTCGTAATCGCCGATGCGGTCGCCGGAGAGGGTCTCGGGGCGCATGAAGGGCGCATCGAGCCCGGCTTCGCGCGCGACGCGGGCGATCTCGGGATGATCGGTTGAGACGACGGCGCGGTCGATGAAGCCGCAAGCATGGGCGATGTGGCCGGCGCGCGCCACCAGCGGCACGCCGCCGACGGGTTGCAGGTTCTTGAGTGGAATGCCCTTGGAGCCGCCGCGCGCCGGTACCACGGCGAGGATGCGCTTATCCCTGAACATCGCCGGCTCCAAGCACTGCCGCCACCCGTTCAAGGTCTTCCGGGTTTGCGATCCGGAAGAAGGCGCAGGCATTGGCTGCTGCTGCTGCTTCGTCGTTGTCGCCATCGCCGACCATGGCGACGTCGGCGGGGGAAAGGCCGTATTGCCGCACCAGGCCGGCGATGTGGGCGGTCTTGGTCACGGGAAGGCCGAAGACGCCATCGAGGAAGCGGGTCCAGCCGCGCGCCGCGACGAGCTCTTTCAGCGGTTCATCGGGCGTGCTGGAGCAGATGGTGAGGATGGCGCGGCCACTGAGGTGCTTCAGCGTGGACGTCGCGCCCGGCAGTTCGGGGGCGGCCGTCACCGCATCGAAGGCGATTTTGCCGTAAGCGGCGAGCAGCCGTTCGGGGGAGGGGTTTTCGGGCAGGGTGAGCCCGGCGGCGGCGACGGTCTCGATCATCAGCGGAATGAGGGTGAAGCGCGTGCCTTCGGGGTTTTCGGCGAACACACGCTCGATGACGGCGGCATGGCAAGCGGTGGATGGAAACAGGTCGAAAAAGGCTTGGCGCTTGGCCTCGGCCGATTGCACCAGGGTGCCGTCGAAATCGAAGACGATGGCCTTGAAGCGCAGGGACGCTTCAGGCCCTGGCGCAGGCATCGCAGGCATCAGATGGCATGCTTGGCGCGAAAATAGCCGGCCCAGTTGTCGACATTGGTCTTGCGCTCGCTGCGTTCCTTGCGGGCAATCGCCGGGTCCTCGTAGAAACTGTCATTGTTGATGTGGGTGGTGGAGACTTCTTCGAAGATGCAGCCGTCGAGGGTGTGGAACTTGTGCCAGGTGTCGGGCTCGACCAGGAAGGTGTCGCCCGGCGTGAGCGACCGGCGCTCGCCTTCCACCACCAGTTCGAGATCGCCGTCGAGGAGCTGGAACGTCTCCTCCTTTTGCTTGTGGTAGTGATAGGGGTGCTTCTGGCGCGGCAACTGGATCACCAGCTTCTTGGCGTAGGAGCGGTTGATGCAGGTGATGATGACGGCGCCGTATTCGCGGAAGCGACGCAGCCCGAAATGGTGCGAGATCTCGATGGCGGCATCCTCGTTGATGTGGATGTTGGCCTTGTTGAGCATGCCGCGCACCTGCAGCATGATCTGGTAGACGAGCTGTTCGTCCGAAAGCTCCTGGTGCGTCAGGCGGTCGGAGAGCGGGGCGTTCTTGGCATAATCCTTGTCGGCGACAATGCCGGGTCGCCACTGGCCGGAGACCATCTGGGCATCGCCCACCGGCATGGCGAAGAATACGTCCTCGCGCGCGATCTCCTGGCCCGTCTTCACCGCTCGCCTGAGATAGACGCCGCGCTTGAGCTCCTTCAGTGTCTGCAATTCCTTGGGCGAGGCGGGGGGGCGCTCCTCGGCACCCAGCATGGCCTTGGCGGCATGGAAGGCGGCGATCCATTTCTCCAGCTGCTCAGGCGTGGAGGAATAGGCATTGAGCGAATATTTCTCCGTGTTGAGGCCCACATGGCGCTCGAACAGGCGCGCGCCCTTGGCATAAGCGAGCTGGACGGCGGAGGTGTTGTTCTGGTCCTCGTGCGTCGACCAGCCGATGGGGACGTCGTTGTAGCGTTCGGTGAGCGCTGCGATCTGGCTGAGTTGCAGATGCTCATCGGGCGTGGGGTACTCGGCCACGCAGTGCATGAGGGCGAAATTCGCCCGCTCATACTCGAAGAAGCTCACCAGCCAGTCGATCTCGTCGCCCCTGAGGCCAGCGGTTGAGATGACGATGGGCTTGTTGACGCGGGCAATCTTCTGCAAGAGCGGCCGGTCATCGGCCGAGCAAGAGGCGATCTTGATGATGTCGAGGTCCATGTCGAGGATGATGTCGACCAATTCCTCGTCGAACGGCGTGCACATGGTGAAAAGGCCGCCCGCACGCACCTCATCGGCCAGCGCCCGGAAGGACTGCATGTCGAGCGCGGTTTCCTTGAAGCGCTTGACGTATTTGAGGTCCGTGCGGGCCTGGAAGTCGGGATGGATGAAGCTGTCGAGCTGGCGGAACTGGAATTTCAGCGCTCCCTTCACCTTGCCGTCGTTGGAGACCTTGGCCACCGCGCGCACCACGTTCCTGGCGTGCTCGAGATCGCCCTGGTGGTTGTTGGCGAGGTCGTAGATGAAGAGATTTTCGAAATCGAACGACTTTTGCATGATGCCTAACCGATGGCTTCGGGAATGTAGCCGGCGCTCCAATTGATCCTGACCCGCTTGCCAAGCGCGTGCGACTTGAAGATGGCGGCGATCACCATCTGGGTGTCGAGGCCGCGTTCCAGCGCCAGCGGGGAGGAGGGTATGCGGTCCGAAAGCACGTCTTCCAGATGAGCGATCTCGGCCTTGAAATCATCGGCGCGGGTCTTGGCGATGAGCTGCGGCTCGCCCGCCGCACCGCCCTGGCCGACGATGATGGCGTCGGTGTTGGGCTGGTAATTGACGAACCATTCGAGATAGCCGTCGCGGCCCTGAATGCGGGCCGACTTCTCGGTCGGGGCCGTCACCACGTCCTGGATGACGTCGCCGACGAGGCCGCCCTCGGTTTGCAGGCTGGCGAGGCACAGACGGTCATAGTTGCAGCCGTTTTCCTCCACCATGTCGAGGGTGGCGGAGACCTCCACCACGCGGCCGGCGCCGGTGAGATGGGCGAAATGCTGCCAGATGTTGATGGCGTGGGAATGTTCGCCCGCAGCCCCGCCACCACGGGCGGAAAAGCCGAGATAGCTCGCTTGCGGTCCGGCGAGCCAGGGATGGGCCTTGAAGATGCCGCCCCAATGCTCGCGGGTGCGCGCCGAGATGGTCTCGATGGCCCCGAGCCCGCCGTCCTTGAGGGCGGCTTCGGCCAGCACGGTATTGCGACCGACCACATGGTTGTAGCCGACGGTGCCGATGACGCCCATGGACTGAAGGCGCTTGTGGAGCGCGTCGGCGCCTTCCAGGCCCGGTCCGCACACCGGCTTTTCCAGTACCACAAGGCGCGGCTTTGCCGCATCGAGGACAGCGTTGGCAACGGCAATATGGCTGTCGGGCGGCGTGCCGATGAAGACGACGTCGGCGGTATCGCCAAGACTTTCGCGGCTATCCTTGAGCATGATCGCATCGTCCCAGGCGCCGTAGCGGGAGGGATAGATGTCGCTGCGGGCGCGCTCGAGGGCTGCGGGATCGTTGTCGGTGAGGGTGACCTGCCAGCCACGGCTGCGCGCCGCGTTGGCCAGATGATTGCCGATCGAGCCTGCCCCGATGATCCTGATCGAGAACATAAAGTGCCTTTGTCGCAATGGAGCGGTGTCGAGGGCATGGCATTAGTCGCTAAGAGGGCTCAAGGTCAACGGGGTGGGATCGCAATCAACTCTCACCTCGCCTGCTCCCCCCGGGGGGGGGGAGGAGGGGATGAACATCGGGGAGGCGCGGCTTTGCGGCCCTTGCTCCTTGCGCCTGCTGCTGGCATCAGGGTGCGCGATCGGGCCTGAGCCGATGGAGACGGACGATGAGCGAGACGTGGGGCAATATGAACGACGACGAAGTGGAGGCCTATGTGCGCCGCAACGGGCTCGATCAACTGATCGCCTTTGCGGGGGCGACCAGCGCGCTCGGCCTGTACGAGAACATCGATCCTGCCAACAAGACGCCGCTTGCCGCGCAATGGCGCGATCTTGTCCGCCTGCACGACCTCGTGCGCCGGCGCAAGGTGACGACGGTGCTTGAATTCGGGGTGGGCAAGTCGACGCTGGTGCTGGCGCATGCGCTGGCGGAAAACCAACGCGAACATGGTGATTACATCACAGCCAATCTGCGGCGTGCCAACCCCTTCGAGCTGCACTCGCTCGATGACATGCAGGAGTTCATCGACATCACGGCCGGCAATCTGCCAGATGCCTTGCGCGACCGCGTCACCTTTCATTTCAGCCGCTGCGCGATGGCGACCTTCAACGAGCGCATCTGCACGCTATACGAGACGCTGCCCAATCTGTGTCCCGACTTCATCTATCTCGATGCGCCGAGCCAGTTTTCGGTCACCGGCGCGGTGCGCGGCATCTCCACCGACCACATGGACCGGCTGCCCATGGCGGCCGACCTGCTGGCGATCGAGCACTTCCTGTTGCCGGGCACCCTCATCTTGGTCGACGGGCGCACCGCCAATGCCCGCTTCCTCAAGTGCAATTTCCAGCGCAACTGGTCGTACCGGCACCTGGAGGACGGGGACGTGCACCTGTTTGAACTGGTCGAACGCCCGCTCGGCAAGCACAACCGGCGGCAGATCGAATATTGCCTGGGCCCCGACTGGCTGGAAGCGCTGGCGGATTGATCTCGGTCCCTGACCGACCGCATCCGGCGTTTCGCCTTCTGGATCGAGCAGAAGAGCACCATCGCCCGCGCCGACCGCGGCGCCTATCGAGGCGCAGCGCCAGCCTCCTTCTCCCACAGCTTGCAGCCGCCGAGGAAGGCGTTGGCGTTGTCGCCGAGGCGGGCCTTTGGCGGCAGGGTTTCGAGCAGGCGGACATTGCCGCCGCCCAGCACCACGTAGTCGGGCAACAGCGTGGCGGTGAACAGAGCGACGGCTTCTGCAACGTCGGCGCGCCATTGATCGATGCCGGAGCGCTTGAGGCCCTCCTCGCCCACACACATTTCGAATGACTTGCCGTTCTTGTAGGGCAGGTGGGCGATCTCCATCGGCGCGATGACCCCGTCGAAGACCATCGCCGAACCCAGCCCGGTGCCGAGGCCGAGAAACAACATGTGACCGCCCTCATAGCTCCCCAGCGCCTGCATGGCGGCGTCGTTGATGAGCTTGACCGGGCAGGCGAATGCCTTTTCGAAATCGAAATCGATCCAGCCGGGCCCCAGATTGCGCGGCTCGGCGGCGATCGCACCGTGCACCACCACACCTGGATAGCCGATGGTGATCGCGTCATAGCTCCAGTCGCGGGTGATCTGCTTGACCCCCGCAGCCATGCCGGCCGCGCTCAGCGTGCGGCCGGAATCGAAGCATCTGATCTCGTCACCGGCGTCAAGCTTTACCTTGACGTGCGATCCACCCACGTCGATGACCATAACCCTTGGTTGTGCGGTGATCTTCATCGTCTTCTTCCGACTGTGCCGCATGGCCGTCTTCCATCCAGCGAAGCGATTAGTTTGCGAATTGCGGGTGCCCTTCATTGCCGCAGCGATTGGCTGAATGCTAGCATGGAAAATCATTGTCGGGACTTTACCGGTTGTGCCGGTTACGTGAAAATCTCCCTTCGAACATGCTTTGGCCGCGGCGTGATGCCGCCAACAGGACTGCCGGTTCCGCATCGATGAACGCGCGACTTTACGATTTCGACATCTCCGCCCTGACCCCGGGAACGACGGCGCTGTTCCTCGATTTCGACGGCACGCTGGCGGACATCGCCGACCATCCGGCCGCGGTCGTGGTGGATGAGAGCACACGGGCAACGCTTGCCCGGCTGGAAGAAGCGCTCGGTGGGGCGCTCGCCATCATCACCGGGCGCAGCATCGAGGACGTCGACCGGCTGATCGCATCGCGCCGCATCGCGGTGGCGGGCATCCACGGGCTTATGCGGCGCGATGCCAGCGGCCGCATGCACGTAGCGGACTTCGACCACACGGCGCTCGAGGGCCTCACGCGCGACTTGCAGGCCGCGACCCAGGGCATGGCCGGGCTGCTGCTGGAAAAGAAGGCCGGATCGGTGGCGCTGCACTACCGCAAGCGCCCCGAGCTGGCGCAGTTCTGCGACGACGCGGTGGCGCGCGCCATCGCCGCCCATCCCAGCTTGACGCGGCTTGCCGGCAAGATGGTCATCGAGGTCAAGGCGGGCGAGCGCACCAAGGCGCACGCGGTGGCCCATTCATGGCCGAGCCGCCCTTTCGCGGCCGCGTTCCGCTTTATGCCGGCGATGATGTGACCGATGAAGACGCATTCGGCGCCGTCAGGGCGATGGGGGGCCATGATCAGGGTTGGCCGTGGCGACACCGCGGCGGAATTTTGC
>CAVYOQ010000057.1:0-71173 GCA_963770075.1 uncultured Alphaproteobacteria bacterium | reverse complement strand
GCTGGCCGGGGCCAGGGCGCGGAGCAACACGGGGAGCGGAAACCGGGCCCGCCAGCTGCCATCAAGGCTTGCGTCGTAGCTCACGCATGGTAAGAGAAAGAGGAAGGAAGCGTGGGATACCACATCCCACACTTTCAAGACGGGGGGAAGCGCGATGGGTTGTTGGTTGCGGGGCATCATTGCGGCGGCTTTGATCCTGCTGGCCGGCTCCGGCAGCGCATTCGCCACCACCGCGGAGGTAAAAGTCGACCTCAGCCCGCTCGATCTCACCACCCATCCGCTCGGGCTCATCTCCCTCGTCCTCTTTGTCCTCGCCTACATGCTGGTGATCTTCGAGGAAGTGATCCACATGCGCAAATCGAAGCCGGTGATGCTGGCCGCCGGCGCCATCTGGGCCTTCATTGCCATCGCCTATCGCGGCACCGGCCATGACGATGCGCTCAATGCCGCGGCCCGCCACACCATCCTCGAATATGGCGAGCTGTTTCTCTTCCTCATGGTGGCCATCACCTATGTGAATTCGCTGGAGGAACGGCGCGTGTTCGACGTGCTGCGCGCCAAGCTGGTCGGCATGGGGCTGTCCTACCGCAAGCTGTTCTGGATCACCGGCTGGATCGCCTTTTTCCTGTCGCCCATGCTCGACAACCTCACCACCTCGCTGATCCTCGGCGCGGTGGTGATGGCGGTGGGCTCGGGCTCTCCCACCTTCGTCTCACTCGCCTGCATCAACGTGGTGGTGGCCGCCAATGCCGGTGGTGCCTATTCGCCCTTCGGCGACATCACCACGCTGATGGTGTGGCAGAAGGGCAAGCTCGAATTCGCCGAGTTCTTCGCCATCTTCGTGCCCTCGCTGGTGAACTTCATCATCCCCGCCGCCATCATGCATTTCGCCGTGCCCAAAGTAACGCCCAAGCCGCTGGAAGAGCACGTGCGCCTGAAGCCGGGCGGCATCGCGGCCATCATCCTGTTCGCCTGCACCATCATCACCGCCGTCTCGTTCAAGAACTTCCTGCACCTGCCGCCGGCCATGGGCATGATGCTCGGCCTCGGCTATCTCATGGCCTTCAGCTACGTCCTCAAAATCCAGAGCCGGCGCAAGAACGACAGCGACATGTTTTTCGACTCGTTCAAGGAGATCGAGCGGGTGGAATGGGACACGCTGCTGTTCTTCTTCGGCATCATCTTTGCCGTCGGCGGCCTCGGCGTCATCGGCTATCTGGAGCTCATGTCGCGGTTGCTCTATGTCGACATGGGCCCCACCTTCGCCAACAGCGCCATCGGCGTCATGTCGGCCATCGTCGACAACATTCCCTTGATGTTCGCGGTGCTCACGATGAACCCGGAGATGTCGCACGGACAGTGGCTCTTGATCACCCTGACGGCCGGCGTGGGCGGCTCGCTGCTGTCCATCGGCTCGGCAGCAGGCGTGGCGCTGATGGGGACCGCGCGCGGCACCTACACCTTCTTCAGCCATCTCAAATGGACATGGGCGATCGCGCTCGGTTATGCCGCTTCGATCCTTGTCCATCTGTGGATCAATGCTGCGGTGATGTGACACTCGTCGTATGCCGGAAAAGGAATTGTCATCGACCGCCGCGCGTCTTAGACCCTAGCCCCACATTTGCCTCAACTCCGTATCCTGACAAGGTTTTCCCGCTCATGCCCATCTGGTCCGTGCTGCTTGCGCTGGTGTGTCTGATCGGCTCGACCGGCTCTGCCTTCGCCGAAACCACTACGCCCGGAGGCCTGTTGGACCTCACCAACCACGTGGCCGGCTATGCCACGCTCGTCATCTTCGTTGCCGCCTATATCTTCGTCATCTTCGAAGAGACCACCCACATGCGCAAGTCCAAGCCGGTGCTCATGGCGGCGGGGCTCATCTGGGCCATCATCGGTATCGCCTATGCCTCAGACGGCATGTCCCCCACGGCCAACGAGGCGGCCGCCCATACCTTCTTCGAATATGGCGAACTGCTGCTGTTCATCCTCGTCGCCATCACCTATGTGAACACGCTTGAGGAACGCCGCGCCTTCGATGTGCTGCGCGCCTATCTCGTCGGGTTGGGTCTCGATTACCGCAAGCTGTTCTGGATCACCGGCACGGTCTCGTTCTTCCTCTCGGCGGTGCTCGACAACCTCACCACTTCGCTGGTGATGAGCGCCGTCGTCATCGCGGTAGGACGCGGCTCGCCCCGCTTCGTGGCGCTGTCGTGCATCAACATCGTGGTCGCCGCCAACGCAGGGGGCGCCTTCTCGCCCTTCGGCGACATCACCACGCTGATGGTGTGGCAGAAGGGCAAGCTGTCATTCTTCGAGTTCTTCGCCCTTTTCCTGCCCTCGGTGGTGAACTATGTCATCCCTTGCGCCCTGATGACGCTGGCCGTGCCCACCGACAAGCCCGAGCCGCATACCCAGAAGGTGCGCATGAAGCCGGGCGGGCGCGGCGTCATCGTGCTGTTTGCCGCCACCATCATCACCGCCGTGTGCTTCAAGAATTTTCTCGGCCTGCAGCCGGCGCTGGGCATGATGCTGGGCCTCGGCTACCTGCAGCTTTGGGCCTACATGCTGCAGGTGCAGGGCCGCCGGCGCAACAACGAGGACATGGTGCTTGATTCGTTCAAGGAGATCGCGCGGGTCGAGTGGGACACGCTGCTGTTCTTCTTCGGCATCATCTTCGCCGTCGGCGGCCTCGGGGTGGTGGGCTATCTGGCACTTGTCTCCAAGGTGCTCTATCTAGGCATCGGCGCGACCTGGGCCAATGTCACCATTGGCGTCCTCTCGGCCATCGTAGACAACATCCCGCTAACCTATGCGGTTCTCACCATGAACCCGCCCATGCCGGACGGGCAGTGGCTGCTCATCACCCTGACGGCCGGGGTCGGCGGCTCGCTGCTGGCCATCGGATCGGCGGCCGGGGTTGCCTTGCTCGGTCAGGCGCGCGGCATCTACACCTTCTCCACGCACATGCGCTGGACCTGGGCCATAGCCATCGGCTACGCCGCCTCGATCCTGGCGCACCTGTGGATCAACGCGGCGAAGTTCTAGATTCAGGCCGAGACGGCGACCCGTACGGGATCGAGCACCCGCTCGCGCGGAAAATTGAGCTCGACGATAGTGCCGGCGCCGGGCTTGGAGGCAATCCCCAGCCGGCCGCCCAGGAGATGGGCGTATTTCTCCGCCAGCGGCAGCCCCAGGCCGACACTGAAGGGATCGCCGCCACCGTCGCCCAGCCGCCCGAACGGCGTCATGGCGAGGCGGATCTGCTCCTGCGCCATGCCGCTGCCGTTGTCTATCACGCGGATGCGCAGATCGCCGGCGGAATTGGTGAGCGCGTGCAACTCGATGCGTCCGCGCGGCGCGGTAAACTTGACCGCGTTGGAGACGAGATGGCCGAGGATGCGACGCATAAGGTCGGCATCGCTAGTGAGCGGCGGCAGGCCCGGCGCGACCGACTGGCTGGCGCTCACCACCTTCTTGCGCATGGCCGGCTGGAACGCCGCCAGCACGCCCTCGATGACACCCTTGAGATCGAACTCGGCCGTCTTGGCGCGCATGGAGCCTGCCTCGAGCTGGCCCAGCTCGCCGATCCAGCGCATGACCTCGGCCAGCCGCGTGGCCCCGGCGAGAATGTTGCGCCCGTCATCGACATAGGCCGGCGCGCCCACCGGCCCGTGCGCCTCGCCGGCAATGTCGCCGGCCGCCTTAACGATCAGATCGAACTGGCGCCCGAGTCCGGCGCTCATGCGGGTGAGGAATTCGGTCTTTGAACGGCTGGCGAGCTCGGCCCGGTCGCGCGCCCGCGAAAGCTGGTCCATCATCACCCGGCGTTCGTCCTGCAGCACCACCTTCTCGGCCGCTCGCGCCACCACCGAGATCAGTTGGTCGGGATCGAGCGGCTTGACCAGATAGTCATAGACCCCCTGGCGCAGCGCCGAGATCACCACCGATGCATCGGACTCGCCCGTCTGCACCACATAGATCATGTTCGGGAATTTTGCCCTGAGCGCCTCGATGACATCGAGGCCGTATTCGCCCTTGAGGCGCAAGTCCACCAGCGCCACGTCCGGGTTCATCATGCTGGCGGCCTGCATGGTGCTTGCCCCGTCATGGGCAACGCCCACCAGGTGACCCTCGGCCTCCAGGATGTCCTTGACCCCGTCGGCCGCGTCGATCTCGTCATCGACCACCAGCACCCGCGCACTGTCGTGCATCGGGGATGAACGGGATTGGCTGGCGCTGGACGGCGCGGCACTCATCGAAGCCTCTTCAGATCGCGGTAGGTTGGTCGCTCCAGCGGGATAATGCCCTGAGCCAGTTAATGAAACTTTGCAGGACGCGCAGTTATCAATCCAATTTTAAGGCTCGTTTGCTTTTCTTATGGGCAACGGACGTCCGTGGGGGCGCCTCCGAGCCGCATCGCGGCCGCAACGGGGGGAGAAGGAAATGAGCTCAACGGCAGACAATGCCGGCGGCGACCGCAAGTTCGTTGCCGCATTGCTGGCCTTGGCGGTAGGTGGCTTCGCCATCATCGGCGCGGCTTGGTACTCGGCACACCAGTTCGGCGACCGCATGGCCGAGCAGCAGGCCGTGCGCCATGCCAAGACCTGGTCGACCAAGGCCGTCAATTCGCTGGTCTTCGGCAAGGATGCCTTTGCACAGGCCTATGTTACCTCCGATGACAGGTCGCGCCTCTACGACCTGCTACAGGTCACCGACATCTATCGCTACAGCCTGCTCGACCTGAGCGGCAAGATATTCTGGTCGTCCCGCCTGTCGCAAATCGGCAACCAGTTGGGCAGTGACAAAACGCTCGCCCGCGAGATGGCCAAGGGCAATACCGTGGTCAAGCACGACGTCATGAAGGCTTCCGACATCGACAGTGTCTCATGGCACCGCCTGCGCGGAAAAGTCGCTGCTGATGCGCCGCGCCAGGTGATCGAGGTCTATGTGCCGTTCAAGGGCCAGAACGGTTCCTGGGGCGCGGTCGTTACCTATACCGATGTCACCGACACCACTACCTGGTTCTCCCACATGATCGATCAGGGCGCCACGCTTCTGTGTATCGCGCTGGCGGTTATCTTCATTTCGGTCGGCGCCCTCATTCTCTCGTTCGGCCGCGACCGGCGCCGGCACTTGGTGCAGGTGACGGCGGTGCGCGACGAGGCCTTGCGCTCGGAGGCCGAAGCGCGCGAACTGACGCAGGAGCTGCAGCAGGTCAACGAACGGGTCATCACCCTCAACCGCGACCTTGCCGATCACATGCAGAAGCTGCAGGCCGCCCAGGACGAAATCATCCGCAAGGGCAAGATGGCCCAGCTCGGCCAGCTCACCGCCACCGTCGCCCACGAGATCCGCAATCCGCTGGGCGCGGTGCGCACCGCGACCTACCTCATCGAGCGCAAGACCATGGACAAGGGGCTCGGCATCGAGGCGCCCCTCAAGCGTATCGCCAACGGCATCTCGCGCTGCGACGGCATCATCACCGAGTTGCTCGACTTCGCCCGCTCCAAGGCGCTGCAGCTCGATGACCTGAGCGTCGACGACTGGATCGCCGCCCTGGTCGAGGATCAGGCCCAGCACCTGCCAGAGGCGGTGGCGCTTGAATGCCATCTGGGCCTTGGCGACACCCGTGCCGAGTTCGACAACGGGCGCATGCAGCGCACCCTCATCAACCTGCTGTCGAATGCCTCCGAGGCCATGGTCGGCAAGGGCGATATCGCGCCGGCGCAGCACATCGACAATCCGCGCATCGTCGTCACCTCGCGCCTCAGCGCGCGCGGCATCGATATCGCGGTCTCCGACAACGGACCGGGGATCTCGCCGGAGAACCTGAAGAAGATCCGCGAGCCGCTCTTCACCACCAAGAGCTTCGGCGTCGGCCTGGGGCTGCCAGCGGTGGAAAAGATCCTCGAGCAGCACGGCGGCGGGCTCGACATTGAAACTGCAGAAGGCAAGGGAACCACCATGACCGCCTGGTTCCCCATCCAGCAAACCCAAAAGGAGGTCGCATAGATGACAAAGTCCCTTAAGATCCTCGTGGTCGACGACGACACCGACGCCGCCGATTCACTGGCTGAACTGTTCGAGATGGAAGGCCATGAAGTGCAGGTGGCCTATAGCGGCGACAGTGCCGTGTCCGCCTATCGCGACGGCGATTTCGACATCGCCTTCATGGACATCATGATGCCCGGCATGAACGGGGTGGAAAGCTTTTTCGAGATACGCAAGATGCGCCCCGACGCCAAGGTCTACATGATGACCGGCTTCAGCGTCGAACAGCTCATCCAGCAGGCCATCGCTCACGGTGCCATGGGCGTGCTCGGCAAGCCCATCGACCTCAACCGCGTACTCGGCGTGCTCAACGACATCAAGCCGGCCGGGCTGGTTCTGGTGGCCGAGGACGACCCCGATTTCGGTCCCGAGCTGAAGGAGATGATCACCTCGGCCGGCTACCACTGCGAGCTGGTGAACAACGGCAAGGAAGCCCTCGACAAAGTGCATGCCGGCGGCATCGATGTCTTGATCCTCGATCTCAAGCTGCCGCTAATCGACGGCATGGAGGTCTATGCCACCATGCAGAAGGAGCAAATCGAGGTCCCGACAATCATCATCACCGGCCACGCCACCGAACATGCCGACACGCTTGCGGCCATGCGCGACGTGATGGTGACAGGTGTGCTTAACAAGCCGTTCGATCCCGCCATGCTGCTCGACCGGCTGGAGAAGCTGGCGGCCTGAACCCAAGGCAATTGACGAGAGTCATGGCCGCGCCGACAATGGGGCGGCCACTTTTTCGAGCGCCCTCGGGTCCAATTCATCCTCTTGCTTTCTGTCATTCCGGCGCAGTCTGGTGACGCTGCGAATAGGCCGGCTTCACGGAAGCAGACATACGGGGCGCCGAATACTGAACCTGCGGAATGGCGGTTTCTCGAGCCATCACGATCGCCCGCGGGCCGCCAACCGTCCAGCAATCGCGGCACGGCATCATCCGCCACTATGACCACCGAGACATCACCTACATCGAGCGGGCCAGGCGGATCAACGAGAACCACTGGGCTGGCCGGCAAAGCCTCAAGAAGGGCATCGCCCACTTCATTGCCGCAGGCGACGATTTGCTCGTCATCAAGGCAGATTCCCTGTTGCCGGACGGCCCAGTCAGGACTGGGTCGTGGAAAACCTGCACGCAGCATCGCGGCGCTTCATCAACGGCGAGCGCAAGCCGACCCGAAAGGCAGATCCTGTGGCCATGCTCAAGAGCCACGTCGGCGCTCTGGTCGTAAAGCCGGCGGTGATCGATGAGAGCGGCACGGTCTGGATGAACGCCAAGCAGACGGCGGCGCATCTGGCCAAGCTAAGGGTGGCGTCATGACGGGCGAGCAGGCAACGCCGCGCGAGTTGCAGGCTCTCTGCGACCGGATGAGCATCCAGGATGCCAAGCCTCTTATCAATCACTGGCTGCGGTGCGGCGCCAACATGATGGTCGCGCGCGAAGAGGGCAAGCAAATCGCCCATGGTACCGATGAGCGGAGGCGAGCCGATGATGCCGCATGATGGTGCGCAGCCGATGAGCCGGCCTGTCAACGAGACGATGCGGGTGCGGTCCGCCGGGGCCGGTCTACACGGCCTCGGCGCGGGTGATGGACTATACCCGCCTGTGCGGAGGTCGTGACGATGAGTGAGCGTGGCAAGGACGTCTTCGCCATTGGGTACAATCTGCCCGGACCGAATTGCGTGCAGTGGTTGCAGCAGACGCTAGCCGAGGGGCCTGTCAGGCGCAGCATCGTCATGCGACTGGGCGCCGCCAAGGGATTCAGCGACCGGCGATTACGTTGGCGGCAAGGAACTTGTCGGTCGTGTCGTCGACGCCGTTGGCACCGGCGGGCGCGATGCATTCGCTATTGGACGGCTCGAAGGCCTATGCCGCGGCATTCTGCAGGGCAAACGTGAGTAGCACCAGCGCAGCCGCAAGCCGCGCCCATTTCATCGCGAACGTCATGATTTCCACCCCCGGCACAGGTTTCAATGCCCGATTTCGCCCGGCAGACATTCCCGCACGTCATCAAAACCTAGTGCAGCCACCACTGGCATGTCGAGCAACATGCGGCGCGGCAAAACGCAATCGCCCCCGCCGGCCCGTTTGGGCGCAGCGAGGGCGATCGGTTGTCCGGATTGGGTGGCCGCGACGAAGCCGCGGCCCCCCGTCTCTACAACTCCACCTTGAGATTGTCGGCCGCCATCTTGCCGCTCCTGCGGTCGGCGACCAGTTCGAACGAGACCTTCTGGCCTTCGCGCAAGGTGGTAAGTCCGGCCCGCTCGACGGCGGAGATGTGCACGAAGGCATCCTTAGAGCCGTCCTCCGGCTCGATGAAGCCATAACCCTTGGTGGCGTTGAAGAATTTGACGGTACCGGTAGGCATTTTCGTTCCCCTGATCAGGAATGTTGCGGGCTTCCGCCACACCATGTGACGGTCGCGCCGATTTGTCGCTCACATTGTCAGGGGATCATTAGGCCGCTTGCAATAAGCCGCCGATAGATAGCACCAAACAAATGTAGCTCGCGAAGCGCTGATATAGAGCAATCAGCGAAGAATTCAACAATCAATGAGCAGATCGGCTCAACCGCCTTGCCGCCCCCGCCCCTCGTCGGCCCGGCCCTCTCAGCCCAATTCTTCGCCGCCCTTGACGTTGGCGGCGTAGTAGAAGGCGATGGCTTGCGCGCGGCTGCCGACCGTGAGCTTGTCGTAGAGATTGCGCAAATGGAACTTCACCGTGTTGACGGAAATGTCGAACTCGGCCGCCAGGGCCTTGTTGTTGAGGCCGCGGGCAAGAGCTGCGAGCAGCGCCCGCTCACGCCCGGTGAGGCTTTCCACCGGATCGCGGTTGAGGTCGCGCACGTCGACGAAGGGAAACACCATCTGGCCTCTCGCTGCCTGGCGCACGATAGCAAGAAGGTCTTCCGGCGCATGGCTGCGGGCACAGAAGCCCGCCGCCCCTGCCGTCATGGCGCGGCGCACCACCTCCGGCGTTTCGGCGCTGCCATAGACCACGACGCGCGGCGCCTCGGGCAACCGGCGCAAGGCCTCCAGCAACCGTTCGCCCCCCATGCGCGGCAACTGCCAGTCGATCACCGCCGCCTTGACCGGCACACGTGACACCGCCTCCAGGAAACCTTCCGCCGTGCTGGCGGTGGAGACCAGCGAAAAGCTGGGGTCGCGCTCGAAGAATTCCGACAAGGCCGTGAGCATCAACGGGTTGGCATCGGCAATGGCCACCTCGATGACGTCTTGCGGTGTCTCCTGCCAACGGCGCTCGGGCATGGCTCAATCCCCGTCTGTTCGATGGGTATTGCGGCGCAGGCCGGAATCCAGAGCCGCACGGCTTCGCCTCGCCTGATGCCCCTGGGCTCCGACTTGCGTCGGAGCGACGGCCCCGGTGATGGATCGAACTTTGCTGCCGGCGGAATCACTTGCGACCATCAGTTTTCTGCTTCCTCGCTCAACCAACCCTAATAGGTAGGTCTCTTCCGTCGCCACTTCATCATTCCCACCCTTAAGAATGGGAAACATGCTACCCTATTGGTGACCTCGAACAGTGATTTAGGACGTTGCGCATGGAAACCTACCCGGGCAAGAGTTTTCCGACAAGTGGAATCGCATCTCACGTCATCCTGGAACCAAGCGAACAAGAAACACTGGAGGAACTCATCATGCCTGGTATACGCGGCCTTTTCATTCCTGGCCCCACCAATGTGCCCGAGCGTGTGCGCCGGGCCATCGACATTCCCATGGAGGACCAGCGCGCGCCCGACATGGCGGATTTCACCCTGCCGCTGTTCGCCGATCTGAAGACCGTGTTCAAGTCGGAAACGGGCCAGGTCTTCCTCTTTCCCTCCTCCGGCACCGGCGGCTGGGAGGCGGCCATCACCAACACCCTGTCTCCGGGCGACAAGGTGCTGATGGCCCGCTTCGGCCAGTTCTCGCACCTGTGGGTCGACCTGTGCCAGCGCCACGGCCTCGATGTCGAGGTGGTGGAGGTCGAATGGGGCAAGGGCACGCCGGTCGATGAGTTCGCCCGCCGCCTCGCCGCCGATGGCGCCCACGAGATCAAGGCGGTGTTGGTCTGCCAGAACGAGACGGCTACCGGCGTTACCTCCGATGTGGCGGGCGTGCGCGTCGGCCTCGATGCCGCCAAGCATCCAGCCCTCCTCTTCGTCGACGGCGTCTCCTCCATCGCCAGCATCGATTTCCGCATGGACGACTGGGGCGTCGATGTCGCCGTCTCCGGCTCGCAGAAGGGTTTCATGCTGCCAGCGGGGCTTGCCATCCTGTGCGTGTCGCCCAAGGCACTGGAGGCAGCCAAGGCGGCAAAATGCCATCGCTGCTACTTCGATTTCGCCGACATGATCCGCACCAACAAGGACGGTTATTTTCCCTACACCCCGCCGACCCAGTTGATCCGTGGCCTGCGCGTCTCGGTCGACATGCTACTGGACGAGGGCCTGGAGCATGTCTTTGCCCGCCATAACCGCCTCGCCGAGGCGGTGCGCCGGGCGGTATTCGCCTGGGGCCTGAAGCTGTGCGCCAGAGGGCCGGAATGGTATTCCGACACCGTGAGCGCGGTCGTCGTGCCCGAGAACGTCGATGCCAATGCCATCCTGCGCCATGCCTATCATGCCTACGGCCTGTCGCTGGGCGCCGGGCTGTCGCAGCTCAACGGCCGGGTGTTCCGCATCGGACATCTGGGCGACCTCAACGAACTGATGGTGCTCTCCGCCCTCGGCTCGGTGGAACTGGTGATGCGCGATCTGGATATCGCCTTCGAGCCCGGCACGGGTGTCGCCGCGGCGGTGACCTATCTCTCCACCAGCCGCCCCGCTGCCCGCTTCGCGGAGGCAGCCGAATAGGCCTATACTCGCTGTCCAAAGGGAGACCCTGTTCGACCGATGGACATCCACGAGTATCAAGCCAAGGAGATCCTCGCCAGCTTCGGAGTACCGGTGCCGCGTGGAGGTCTTGCCTATTCTCCCGAGCAGGCGGCCTACCGGGCGCGCGAGATCGGCGGCCATCAATGGGTGGTCAAGGCGCAGATCCATAGCGGCGGGCGCGGCAAGGCCGGCGGCGTGCGCCTGTGCTCCAGCGAGCACGAGGTGGAGGACGTGGCCAACGAGATGTTCGGGAGTCGCCTCGTCACCCACGAAACCGGCCCGCACGGCAAGGTCGTCTACCGGCTTTACGTGGAAGGGGCCGCCGCCATAAAGCGTGAGCTCTATGTCGGCCTCGTCCTCGACCGCAAGTCGGAGCGGGTCATGGTGGTGGCTTCCGCTGCCGGCGGCATGGAGATCGAGGAGATCAGCGAGCGCCAACCCTCCACCATCATCCGCTCCATCGTCGAGCCGGCGGTCGGCATGCAATCCTTCCAGGCGCGCGAGATCGCCTTCGGCCTCGGCATCGAGCCCGACCTCATCCCGCAAACGGTGGAGATCCTGCTCGGCTGTTACCGCGCCTTCGAGGCGTGCGATGCCATCATGGTGGAGATCAATCCCCTCGTCGTCACCGAGGACGGCCACCTGATGGCGCTCGACGCCAAGATGACGGTGGACGATAACGCCCTCTTCCGCCTGCCGCACATCGCCGAGTTGCGCGACAAGTCACAGGAAGACCCGCATGAGACCCGCGCCGCTGACCGTGGACTCGCCTATGTCGCGCTCGACGGCAATATCGGTTGCATCGTCAACGGTGCCGGGCTTGCCATGGCCACCATGGACATCATCAAGGCGGCCGGCGGCGAGCCCGCCAACTTCCTCGACATCGGCGGCGGCGCCACGCCGGAGCGGGTGGGCAAGGCCTTTCGCATCGTCGCCTCCGATGCCAGGGTCGAGGCCATCCTGATCAACGTCTTTGCCGGCATCAACCGCTGCGACTGGGTGGCCGAAGGCATCGTGCAGGCGCTGGAACGGACGCCCGTCGACTTGCCTGTGGTGGTGCGCCTGGCCGGCACCAATGTCGAGGAGGGGCGAAAGATCCTCGCCCGCTCGGGGCTTCCCATCATCCGCGCCAACACCCTCGCCGAAGCCGGCCAGCGCGTCGTCTCGGCCTGGCGCAACAGCACCAGAGCGAAAGCGTCATGAGCATTCTCATCGACCGCGACACGCCCGTCATCGTGCAGGGCATCACCGGGCGCATCGGCCATTTCCACACCCGTCAGATGCGCGCCTATGGCACCAACATCGTCGGCGGCGTCACCCCCGGCAAAGGCGGCGCGATCATCGAGGGCGTGCCCGTCTTCGACACGGTGAAAGACGCAAGGGCGAATACGGGCGCGATGGCAAGCATCGTCTTCGTGCCGCCGCCCTTTGCCGCCGATGCCATCATGGAGACAGCTGATGCGGGGTTGCGCCTGTGCATCGCCATCACCGACGGCATTCCCGCACGCGACATGATCCGGGTGAAGCGTTACATGCGCCGCTATCGCCAGGAAAACCGGATGCGCCTCATCGGCCCCAATTGCGCCGGCATCATCAGCCCTGGCAAGGCGCTCGCCGGCATCATGGCGGGCGACATCTATATGGCCGGCCATGTAGGTGTGGTGTCGCGCTCGGGCACCCTCGGCTATGAGGCCGCCAGCCAGATGAAGGCGGCAGGCATCGGTGTCTCCACCAGCGTCGGCATCGGAGGCGACCCGATCAACGGCTCCTCCTTCCGCGACGTTCTTGAGCTGTTCGAGGCCGACGACGACACCCATGCCGTGGTGCTGATCGGCGAGATCGGGGGCCCGCAGGAGGCAGACGCCGCCGCGTTCATCCGCGATCACATGACCAAGCCCGTGGTCGCCTATGTGGCGGGCCTTTCCGCCCCCAAGGGCCGGCGCATGGGCCATGCCGGCGCCATCATCCAGGCCTTTGGCGAGAGCGCCAGCGAAAAGGTGGAGATATTGCGCGAAGTGGGCGCTACGGTAACCCCCTCACCCTCCGAGATTGGGGCGACGGTTGCCGCTGTGTTGAGCAAGGCAGCCTGATCGGGCACGGGTGAGGTCGATTTCCCCCTTCTGGCGGAGCGAGCAATGCCAACCGGTTGCGCCGGTGCCGTCGCGCCGCTAAAGAGCCCCGGGCACAAGGCATCGGGGAAAACGCTTGCAACAGCACTCGATCTTCAAGGCGGCCATGTGGATGGCAGGCTGGCTCGGCCTGATGCTGGCCATGTCGGTCGCCGGCAAGGAGGTGACGCACGAGCTCGATGTCTTCCAGATCATGGTGGTGAGGTCGGGCGTGGGGCTCTTGTTCCTGCTGCCGGTCGTCGCCGCGCGCGGCTTCGCCCCTGCCCGCACCCGCCATTTCCGCCTGCACCTGGCCCGCAACGTGGTGCACTACGCGGCGCAATATTCCTGGTTCCTGGCGCTGTCGCTCATTCCGCTGGCGCAGGTGGTTTCCATCGAGTTCACCTTTCCCATCTGGACCGCCATCCTCGCCACCGCCTTTCTGGGCGAGCGGCTGTCGGCAAAGCGCATCATCGCCATCGTCATCGGCTTTGCCGGGGTGCTGCTCATCGTGAGACCCGGTGTCACCACGGTGGAGACGGGACAGGTGGTGGCGCTTCTTGCCGCCTTCGGCTTCGGTGGCTCGATCACCCTCACCAAGGCGCTGACGCGCACCGAAAGCGCCCTCACCGTCATCTTCTACATGATGGCGATCCAGTTCGTGCTGGGGCTGGGACCGGGGATTACGGTGTGGCAGTGGCCTTCGCACAGCGCCTGGGCCTGGCTCGCCGTCATCGGCATCGCCGGCACCTTCTCGCACTACTGCTTCACCTCGGCCATGTTCCACGCCGATGTCACCGTGGTGGCGCCGATGGATTTCCTGCGTGTGCCTCTGTCGGCACTTCTGGGATGGCTGGTGTTCGCCGAGACGGCCGATGTGTGGCTTGCGGGCGGCGCGGCGCTGATCCTAGCCGGCAACACACTGAACCTCTATCCCGGAACCACCCGCTCCGGCTTCGGCAGGCCGGCGGGGGAGTGACCGAATGCCGGCCCGACCACCGTCATGCGCGGGCTTGACCCGCGTATCCTTTTGGCCACCCTCCGCCTTGCCGCAAGAGGATAGCCAGGTCTTCGCCCGGCCATGACGAAGGGGGCATCGCTGGAGGCCGCAGCGTCCTATTCCGCCGCCTCGGCGGCATCCTCGTCGTCGTCCTCGGCGTCAGGCCGTGAGCTCTGTTCCTTTTTCAGCTCCTCGGCCACCAGGAAAGCCAGCTCCAGCGCCTGATCGGCATTGAGGCGCGGGTCACAATAGGTGTGGTAGCGGTCGGAGAGATCGCTATCGGACAGCGCCATGGCGCCACCGGTGCATTCGGTGACGTTCTTGCCGGTCATCTCCACATGGATGCCGCCGGGATGGGTGCCTTCGGCCCGATGCACGCCCATGAAGCGGCGCACCTCGTCCATGATCTGATCGAACGGCCGGGTCTTGAAACCGGTCGTCGCCTTCACCGTGTTGCCGTGCATGGGATCGCACGACCACACCACCCGGCGGCCTTCCGCCGTCACCGCGCGGATGAGGCCCGGCAGGTGCTTTTCCACCTTGTCGGCGCCGAAGCGGGCAATAAGCGTCAGCCGTCCTGCCTCATTGTCGGGATTGAGGATGTCAATGAGGCGCAGGAGATCACTGGCCTCCAGCGACGGTCCGCATTTGAGACCGATGGGGTTCTTGATGCCGCGGAAAAACTCCACATGCGCATGGTCCGGCTGGCGTGTGCGGTCGCCGATCCACAGCATGTGGCCGGAGGTGGCGTACCAGTCGCCGGAGGTGGAATCGATGCGCGTCAGCGCCTGCTCGTAGCCCAGCAGCAGGCCCTCGTGGCTGGTGAAGAAATCGGTGGTCTTGAGCTGCGGCACGGTGTCGGGATTGACACCGCAGGCGCGCATGAAGGCTAGCGCCTCGGTCAATCGGTCGGCCAGGTTCTGATAGCGCTCGGCTGCCGGTGAGCCTTTGAGGAAACCCAGCGTCCACTTGTGCACGTGCTCGAGATTGGCATAACCGCCCTGGGCAAAAGCGCGCAGAAGGTTGAGGGTGGCCGCCGACTGGCGATACGCCATGGTGAGGCGCGCCGGATCGGGCTCGCGCGCCTCGGGCGTGAATTCGATGTCGTTGATGATGTCGCCGCGATAGCTCGCCAGCTCCACCCCGTTCTGCGTCTCGGTTGAGGCCGAGCGCGGCTTGGCGAACTGGCCGGCAATGCGCCCCACCTTCACCACCGGCTGGCTGCCGGCATAGGTGAGGATCACCGCCATCTGTAAAAAAATGCGGAAGAAATCGCGGATATTGTCGGCCGAGTGCTCGGCAAAGCTCTCGGCGCAATCGCCCCCCTGCAGCAGGAAACCACGGCCTTCCGAGACGCGGGCAAGCTTGCGCTTCAGTTTGCGCGCCTCGCCGGCGAACACCAGCGGGGGAAAGCCGGCAAGCTGCGCTTCCACCTGGGTGAGCTTCTGCCTGTCGCGGTAGTCCGGCACCTGCACGACGGGCAGGGACCTCCAGCTATCGGGCGACCAGGAACGAATCATCGTCTCAAACTCCTCAGGCGCCACACAACCGCCCGCAAGAGGGCAGGCGCGGGGCAACATCCTTGTCGGCACATCCGGTTTGTCCGGGGCGGCAGGCGGACTGTCAAGCGTTATGACCACGCGGGCCCGCAAGTCCGCCACCTTGCCGCGCGCGAAAAAGCGCGCCACATGGCCGCCTTATACATGAGCCCTAACGGCAGTTCCAGCCTGCCGGGGTATACGGCGAAAGCCGCCGTTAACCCCAATGCGCTAAGCTTGCACGAAAGAACAAACCTCGGCGGCGGCAGAAATCCAATGGAAGCACTTCACAACACCCTGGGTTCGCTCCATCTGGGGGAAGTCCAGTATATTCTGGTGAATGGTTATCCGCCGGTCTACCTGCAGCTCATGGCGGCCAATGCGATCGTCTTTCTCATGTGGCTGATGCGCCGCATTCGCAGCGGCCGTCACCATGAGGGCGGCGGCGGCCACGTCTTCGCCCTTTTGCTGCTTGCCGCCAACATCGGCATCGTCATGCACGGCCAGGTCGGCGCCTGAGGCACGATTCATCGGGCTTGCCTCGCCGCCTCGTGATCGGGCACATTCTCCATCGTCATGCACCTGCCGGAACCCTCATTCACCATCGGCATCGAGGAGGAATACCTCCTCGTCGACCTTGCGAGCCGCGACCTCGTGACCGAGGCGCCGCCGGGCCTTCTGGGCGAATGCGAAACGCAGCTCAAGACCCAGGTAAGCCCTGAATTCCTCCAATGCCAGATCGAGGTGGGAACCGGCGTGTGCAAGAGCCTGGATGAGGCGCGTGCCGACCTCACCAACCTGAGGCGTACCATCGCCAATGTGGCCGAGACCCACGGGCTGGCGCCCATTGCCGCCTCCACCCATCCCTTCGCCCACTGGACCCAGCAGCGCTACACCGAAAAGGAGCGCTACACTGCTCTCGCGCGTGAGATGCAAGGGGTGGCGCGACGCATGCTGATCTGTGGCATGCACGTGCATGTGGCCGTGGAGGACCCCGAACTCAGGATCGACCTGTTCAACCAGGCGAGCTATTTCCTGCCGCATCTGCTCGCCCTGTCGACCTCATCGCCTTATTGGCAAGGCCGTGACACGGGGCTCAAATCCTACCGCCTCACCATCTTCGACAACCTGCCGCGCACCGGCCTGCCGCCGGCCTTTTCCGGCTACAGCGAATATGAGCGGGTAGTGCATACCCTGGTCAACAACGCCATCATCGAGGACTCGAGCAAGATCTGGTGGGACCTGCGTCCCTCGGCGCGCTTTCCCACCCTGGAGATGCGCATTTGCGACGTCCCCAGCCGGGTGGAGGACACCATTACGCTCGCCGCGCTCTACCGCTGCATCCTGCGCTTCCTCTACCGCCTGAGGCGCGACAACCAGCGCTGGCGCCAGTATGACCGATTTCTCATTAACGAGAACCGCTGGCGTGCCCAGCGCTATGGCACCGGCGAGGGCATGCTCGACTTCGGGCGCGGCGAGCTGGTGCCCTACGGCGACCTGCTAAACGAGTTGCTGGCGCTGCTGCACGACGATGCCGAGGCGCTGGGGTGCCTTGCCGAGGTCGAAGCAGCGCGCACCATCCTCAAGCGCGGCACCAGCGCCGACCGCCAGCGCGAGACTTATGAGAAATGCACGAAAGCCGGCTGCACCCACGAAGAGGCGCTGCAGTCGGTGGTCGACCGGCTCATCGCCGAAACGGTGATGGATACCTGACGGGGCAACACTCAGCCGGCGTTCCCGGGCTTCGACAGGGTCTCTTGATAGCACTTGAGCGCCGCCTCGGCATTGGCATAGGCCTCCTGCCGTTCCACTGACCAATAGCGCAGGTCTTCGAGCCGGATGGGGGCACCGGTCACGGCGCAGCGCACGAAATCTCCCTGGACGATCACCTGATAATCGGCGTCGAGATATTTCAGCTTGGCCTCACCGGCCTTGTGCAGTCCCAGATCGTAGCGGTTCATGTCTTTCAATTAGCGTATTTGAGCGCCAGCGCAAGGCCCGCACTGCATCAATGACCGGCCCGCAAGGCCTGGTCGAGCTTTTCACGCAGCTCATCGGCGGCCGGGCGGGCCGCTTCTATGATCTCGTGCACGCGGAAGAACTCCAGCACGCGGAAGCGGTCGACATCGGGCGTAATGAGGATGTCGGGAGCATTCATTTCGAGCATCAGCGCAGTGATCGCCTTCTGCATGATCTGCGAGGCGCCAAAGGCGAGATCGGCATTGCTGGGCCCGCGGGGCCCGCGCTCCACCGGCCCGCCGGTGACATCGATGGCAACCACGACATCGCTCATGGCCTGCACCTGGTCGAAGGGCAGCGGATTGGTGATGCCGCCGTCGATCATCACCCGCCCGTCGCTGCGCGGGGCGGCGATGAGGCCGGGCAAGGCGATGGAGGCGGCGACCGCGGCAACCAGCGGCCCCTCCTCGATAACGGTGGCGCGCCCGGCATAGAAATCGGTGGCAACGACCTTGAAGGGGATGACGGTATCCTCCACCCGCTCCGCCACGCCCTCGGGCAAGACCAGCCGGGTGAGCGTCTCGCCGCCGACCTGCACCGAGCCCAGGAACCGCACATCTATGAGCCTGGAGAGCGTGCCGTGGCCACGGCCGAAGAGATGGCGAGCGAACTCCACCCGGTTGGAGAGCACCTGCTCGGCATGGGCGCGGATCTGGGCGGCCGGCACACCGGAAGCATAGGCCGCGCCAATGAGGGCGCCAGCCGAGGTGCCGGCGATCACCGACGGCTTGATGCCAAGCTCGTCGAACACCTCCAGCATGGCGATGTGGGCAAGGCCGCGCGCACCACCGCCGCCCAGTGCCAGGCCAATGCGCGGGACCTTCGCCATCGCTCACGCCCCGGCCCGGCGGGCATAGGACCAGGCCACCTCGGCCATGGGCCGCACCTGCCCTGCCATGCGCGCCGCATTGGGGTTGGCCGCCGTACCATCGCGCACCCGCCCCACGATGCCCTGATAGATCGACGCCATGCGGAAGAAGTTGTAGGCGAGATAAAGATCGAGATCGGCGATGCCGGAAAGTCCGCGCCGGGTGCAATAGGCCGCTACGTAGTCCTCGATGCGCGGCAGGCCGGGCAGGTCTTCGTGCCCCACGAGGGTGCCAACTCCGGCGCCGGTCTCCGATGGCGGCATGCGCCATTGCATCAGGTGATAGGTGAAGTCGGCAATTGGATCGCCAAGGGTCGAGAGCTCCCAGTCGAGCACCGCCAGGATGCGCGGCTCGCTGGCGTGAATGATGCAGTTGTCGAGGCGGAAATCGCCATGCACGATGGCCGCGCCCGTCGATTGCGGCGCCGCGCCGGGGAGAAAATCCATCAGCCGGTCCATCTCGGCAATCTCTTGCGTTTCCGAAGCCCGATACTGCTCTGACCAGCGGCGGATCTGGCGCGCCACATAGCCTTCTGCCTTGCCGAAGCCGGCAAGCCCCGCCGCGGCCGGATTTATGGAATGAAGGGTAGCGATGGTGGCGTTGAGGTGATCGAAGATGGCGGCGCGCTCAGTCCCCTCCACGTCCGGCACATAGGGCTCCCAGATCACCCGGCCGGTGACGAAATCCATCACATAAAAGGCCGTGCCGATGACGCTTACATCCTCGCACAGGAGATGCGGGCGGGCGACGGGGAAAGAGAGCGCATGAAGCGCCGAAATCACCCGGTACTCGCGATCGACCGCATGGGCCGACGGCAAAAGCTTGCCCGGCGGCTTGCGCCTGAGCACATAGGCGCCGGAGGCTGTCGTCAGCTTGTAGGTCGGGTTGGACTGGCCGCCCTTGAACTGGGCGATGCGCAGAGGGCCCGCAAAGCCGTCCATGTGGGCCGAGAGCCACGCCTCCAGCCGGCCAACGTCGATCTCCTGGCCGGGCCGCACCGCGCCGGTCCCGGAGAATGCACGCTGGCGGTCGAGCGGCTCGGGCATCGATCAGCCTGCGAAGAAGCGGGCCAGCAGCCGGGCGGTCTCGTCGGGTGCTTCCTCGGCGATGAAATGGCCGCCAGCGATTGCCTGGCCCTGCAGCCGGTCGCACCATTTGGACCAGTGATCGAGGGGGCTCTTCTTGCCCTTGCCGGGCAGGCCCGTTTCGCCCCACAGCGCTAGCAGAGGGCACTCGATTTTGGTTCCGGCGGCGATATCGGCCTCGTCCAGTTGGCAGTCGATGGTGGCCCCTGCCCGGTAGTCGTTGCAGGCCGCCTCGATGCGCTCCGGGGCGGCGAAGTTGAGCCGGTAGTTCGCCAGCGCACGCTCATCGAAGGCGGTGAGGTCGCGACTGCCGGTCCAGCTCGCCAGCGTCCAGTCGAGATAATAGACCGGGTTGCCGCCGATCAGCGTCTCGGGCAGCGGCGACGGCTGCGCCAGGAACGGCCAGTGATAGGTCTTGTTGGCCTCCTCGGCATCGAAGATGCGCCACTGGTCGGCGGTGGAGATGATGTCGAGAAGGGCCAGTTTCTGCACCCGCTCCCGGTGATCGAGCGCGAGGCGATAGGCGACGCGCCCGCCGCGGTCGTGACCCGCCAGCAGGAACTGCTCATGCCCGAGCTTGTCCATCACCTTAACGATATCGCTGGCCATGGCACGCTTGGAATAAGGGGCATTGCCGGGCGTGTTGCGCGGCGTGGAGGACAGCCCGTAGCCGCGCAGGTCGGGGAGGACGAGGGTGAACTTTCGCGCCAGCGCTGGCGCCACCTTGTGCCACATGTGATGGCTCTGAGGGAAACCGTGCAGCATGACGAGCGGTGGGCCGTCGCCGCCGGTGCGCAAGAAGATGTCGGCGCCGTCGCCCGCCACCACCCGCTGGCTGAAGCCGGGAAACAGATCCTCACTCATTTCGCGTTCTCCCGTGCAATCGCCCGCCAGCCGATGTCGCGCCGGCAAAAGCCTTCGGGCCAGTCGATGAGATCGACCGCAGCATAGGCCCTGCTGGCGGCCTCCGCCACCGTCGCCCCCAGTGCCGTCACGTTGAGCACCCGGCCGCCATTGGCGAGGATGCGCCCGTTCTCGGCGCGCGTGCCGGCATGAAAGATCTCCACCCCGTCAAGAGCCGCCGCCCGATCGAGCCCCTTGATCTCGGAGCCCTTCTCCACTGCGCCCGGATACCCCTCGGCGGCCATCACGACAGTAAGCGCCGCGTCCGGCCACCAGCGCACCGACATCTTGTCGAGGGTGCCGCCCGCAGCCGCCAGCATCAGAGCGACGATGTCGTCTTTGAGGCGCATCATCAGCACCTGGCATTCGGGGTCGCCGAAGCGCACATTGTACTCGATGAGTTTTGGCCCCTCGGCCGTGATCATAAGCCCAGCATAGAGCACGCCCTCGTATGGCGTGCCGGCCTCGGCCATCGCCTTCACCGTCGGCCGGATGATGCGTGCCATGACCTCATCCGTCAGCGCATCGCTCATCACCGGGGCGGGCGAATAGGCGCCCATGCCACCGGTATTGGGCCCGCTGTCGCCCTCGCCCACCCGCTTGTGGTCCTGCGCGGTGGCGAGCGGCAAGGCCGTCTTGCCATCGACGAGGGCGAAGAAAGAAGCCTCCTCGCCTTCCATATAGTCCTCGATTACCACCTCGGCCCCCGCGGCGCCGAAGCGGCCGGCAAATATCTCCTCCACCGCCGCTTGCGCTTCGGCACGGGTCACGGCGACGGTGACGCCCTTGCCGGCGGCAAGCCCGTCTGCCTTCACCACCACCGGGACCGGGATCGAGGCAAGATGATCGAGCGCCGCCTGGCGCGCGCTGAAGCGCTTGTAGCCCGCCTGCGGAATGCCGGCTTTGGCGCACAGATCGTGGGTGAAGCCCTTGGAACCTTCCAGCCGCGCGGCCGCCGCCGTCGGGCCGAAGGACTTGATGCCGGCCTCATCGAGGGCATCCACCAATCCGGCGACCAGCGGGGCTTCCGGCCCCACCACCACGAAACCCACCTCATGGTCGCGGCAAAATGCGACGATGCCGGCGTGATCGTTCGCATCGAGCGCCACCGGCTCAGCCACCTGCGCGATGCCGGCATTGCCGGGGGCGCAATAGAGTTTTTCGATCAATGGGCTCGCCGCCATCGCCCAGGCAAGCGCGTGCTCGCGTCCTCCCGACCCGATCAGCAGGATGTTCATCGCGTTCTTTCCGTTGGTGCTGCGGCCATTGTCTGAAAACCCTCAAGGCTTAGGATAGCGCTATGGCAGCGGAATGCAGGGACGTGATTCCGCCACCAGTCGACTAAAGAGCGAATTCGAGGCCCCATGTCCACCGGCTCTTTGCCCTTCGACCCCGAAACCGGCGAGATCATCGAGGAAGGCGGGGCACCCAACCTGGCCGAGCTCACGGTTTCCGAGCTGTCGCAGTCGATCAAGCGTTCGCTTGAGGACACTTTTGGCTATGTGCGCGTGCGCGGCGAGGTGGGGCGCGTGTCGCGGCCGGGCTCCGGCCATGTCTATCTTGACCTGAAGGACGACAAGGCGGTGCTCGCCGCCGTCATCTGGAAGGGTGTTGCCGGCCGCCTGCGCTTTTTCCCCGAACAGGGCATGGAGGTGGTGGTCTCGGGCCGCATCACCACCTTTCCCGGCCAGTCGAAATACCAGATCGTCATCGAGACGCTGGAGCCGGCGGGCGAAGGCGCCCTCATGGCCTTGCTGGAAGAGCGCAAGAAGAAGCTCGCCGCCGAGGGCCTGTTCGACGATCAGAGAAAGAAACCCCTGCCCTTCCTGCCCGCCGTGATCGGTGTCGTCACCTCGCCCACCGGAGCGGTGATCCGCGACATCCTGCATCGCCTCGCCGACCGCTTTCCCCGTCACGTGCTGGTGTGGCCGGTGAGGGTGCAGGGCGAAGCTTGCGCCGCCGAAGTGGCCGCCGGCATCGCCGGCTTCAACGCGCTGCAACGAGGCGGCCCCATCCCCCGCCCTGACCTCCTCATCGTGGCGCGCGGCGGCGGCTCGCTGGAGGACTTGTGGGGGTTCAACGAGGAGGTCGTGGTGCGCGCAGCGGCAGCAAGCGCCATCCCCGTCATCTCGGCGGTGGGCCATGAGACCGACTGGACCCTGATCGACTATGCCGCCGACTGGCGCGCGCCCACCCCCACGGCGGCGGCCGAGCGCGCGGTACCGGTCAGGAGCGAGCTCGCCGCCCAGCTTTCCGACCTCGCTTCGCGCAACGCCCGCGGGGCTTCGCGCGCCATGATCGAGCGGCGCAACCGCCTCACCGCCGCCGCGCGCGGCCTGCCGCGACCCGACGACATCCTTGCCCTCGCCCGCCAGCGCCTCGACGGGGCTAGCGGCCGCCTGATGCTCGGCCTCAAGGCGAGCGTTGAGACACGCCGCACCCGTTTCGCCGATGTGAGGGGCCGAGTGTCGGTGCGCCCGATCCTGGTGCAGATCGGCCAGCATCGCCGCGACCTCGAGCGCCATGGCGCCAGTGCCCGGCGTGGCATCGCCCGCTTCCTCGCCGACAGCGACAAGCGCCTTGGTTCTGCCGCGAAACTGCTGGGCTCGCTCTCGTATCAGTCGGTGCTGGCGCGGGGTTATGCGGTGGTGCGCGGGCCCGACGACCGGCCCGTCACCTCGGCGTCGGCGGCGCTGCCGGGTATGTCCGTGGGGCTAGAATTCGCCGACGGACGCGCCGCCGCCCACATCGACGGCGAAGGTGCGGTCAAACACAGCGGCAAGCCGCACAAAGGCAGCGGCAATCAGGGCTCACTGTTCTGAGCAATATCGCCTGCAATTAGCGACCGGGCAACCTGCTCAAGGATAGGTGCCCAGCGAAATGCCCATGGCCTCGAGTTCGCCCTGCACCTTGGCGCGCAGGCGCATGGGATCGTCGGGGCGTTCTTTACGCCACTTGGCAATCTCGGCGGCATCGAAGGGTGCAAAGCTTGCCGGCATGCTGGCGCGCGCGTACTTTTCCACCATCCAGTTGAGAAGCGTTGCCGTCTCGTCATCGGGAAGCGCGGAGTTCACCACCCCCGGCACATTGGCCATGTAGCGCCGCCCGTCGGGCAGGATGGTGAAATAGCCGACCACGTCGATGAGCGGCGGGATGCGCCCGCGCACCGGGCTGAAACCGTCCATTGTGTGGCAGCCGCGGCATTTGAGGATGTAGTTGACGCGCGCCTCATAGGCCGCCGCCGGCGAGGTCAGCGCTACCGTCACGAGCAGCGCGAGCAGGAAGGAGTCGCGCTTCATGGCCTCACTCCAACCCCTGGCGGATGCGCCGCAAATCCGGGTGACTGACCGGCGCCTTGCGCAAGGCGGCAATGCGCACTGCATCCGGCAGGTCGGACGGCTTGACGTCGAGGCCGTTCAAATCCTTCAGCACATAGGCGACCACCGCCGCGACCTGGGCATCCGACAGCTCCACCCGAGCCGGCATGGCGGAGATGAACGGCTGGCCGTTGATGGCGATCTTGCCCGACAGGCCGTTGACGACGACCTTGGCGGCGTAATCCGCTTCACCTTTGGCGACGGAGGCCTTGAGGATGGGCGAAACCAGCGGCGGCGCCAAGTTGGGCGTGCCTTCCCCGTGCTTTTGATGACAGGCGCTGCAATGGCCCACGAACAGCTTTGCCGCATCCTCGGCCGCGGCGGCGCCCCCGCACATTGCCGCCAGCATCACCACGCCCAACAGGACCCGACGCAGCATGGAGCGGTCAGGCCTCCCCGACGACGGCCGCGACGGTGCAATGGTACATGTTCTGGTTATTGGCCATGCACCAGTTGATGTCGTTGTGGATGCCCATGCGGTAGCCGGGGCGTTCCTTGTAGTTGTAGTTGCACAAGCAGCTGTTGCAGGAGGTCTTGCCGCAGCAGTCGTTGTAGCTGATGAGATAGGACTTGCCGTCGCCGGGATGCTGGCAGGTGCCGACCCAGCTCACCTTGGAGGGCTCCGCACCCGGCGGGCAGGAATGGAGGTTGCCGCCGCAGCAGGTGCACAGGAAGCCGTCGAGGGCGCAATAGCGCCAGTACTCGCAGGTCTCATCGCCCTCGTCGCGCTCGGCCGCGTGCGCCCGGCCGCCCGAGCGGTCAAACGGCAGCATGGGGAGCACCGTTCCGCCGATGACGAAGGAGCCCAGCGCGGCAAGCGCGCTACGCCGGCCCATGGCCTGCGCCGAGCGGCGCGCCAGCTTCTCACCCACGCGATCCATCGAGGAAAGGATATCAGCGATGCGTTTGATCATGTCCTTTATCTCCTCCAATGGCGCTGCCCATGCCTTGCGCCGTTCTCATCAGCCCTGCTCGGCGGGTGCCGCGCCCAGATAGCTCTGGATCGAGGCGACCCCCAGTTCCTTGGCCGTGAACAGGCTCTCGAGCTGTTCACGATTGTTGATCAGGCCCTTGGCCCTGACAAGTCCTTCCTGATCGATCAGCACCCCGAAGGGTAGCCGGTTGACCCGGTAGCCCATGCCGAGATCGGTGGAAAGCACGTAAGGGAAGCTGCCCAGCGAATGCTGCTTGACGAAAGCCAGGTGCTTCACCCGCTCGCCATCGCTCGCCAGCACCACGTCGACCCACGCCTTTTCCGCCTGCGCCGTCGACTTGAGCACCGGCAGCAGCTTCTTGCACACCGGACAGGTGGGCGACAGGAAGAACAGGAGGGTCGAACGCTTGGCGGGCCCGCCCACGCGCAGCGTCTCACCGGCCAGCGTCACCAGGTCGAACAGCGGCGAGGCATCGCCGATCTTGGGGCCGCCATCGGTTATGAGCGCGCCCATGGGCGCCACGCGCTCGAACAGCACGCCCACCTGGCGGGCCAGCGCGAAGATGACGATCCCCTGAATGATGACCACCACCCAGAGCACCATGACCGCGATGATCCACGGATCCGACAACGCTTTCCTCCTACTGCCGCCCGTTGCGGGCAAGCCACACATAAGCCCCGTTACTTGCGGCCTGCTCGACGGCGGCGATGACCAGCCACACCGTCATTACCGACAGCACCAGAACGACTGCATCGGCCAACCCGAGCCCGCGTCCGTCATGCGCCATGCCGGCGACGGCGGCGATGAGCGCCAGCCCGGCATTGCGCCACACCAGAAGCCACGACAACCCGTGCCCCGGCCCGCCGCAGCCGCAATCGATGGTCACCTGCCCGCGCCAGAGGTTGATGGCGATGGCAATGGTGTAGACGATGAGGAGGATCACGGCCGCCGCCGCAGCGAAGGGCCGCGCCAGCGGCACCAGAAGCCCCGCCACAATGGCCGCTTCGATGGCGATGAGGCCGACAGCCGCCGACCCTTCCAGCGCTTCGGGCACAAGCCCGTATTCGCTCATCGTCACCCGGAACATCTGGTAGTCGGTCAGCTTGTGGATGAGGCCGCGCACAAACACCAGCATCACCGTTCCCGCCGCGATGGCGGTGATCAGGGGATCGAAGGTGAAGCCGGTCATGGCCATTCTCTTTCCGCCCAAAGCCTTATTGCAGGTCGAGCTGGATCGGCGTCTCACCGCCGCGGCCTTCGCCCGCCGGCGTCAGCGCATAGCCCTTGGAGGCATCGCTGGTGTAGCGCAGCACCTTCAGGTTGACGAGATCGAGGGCATAGACCACGGGGCTCTCGGACTGGCTGACGGCCACCGAGAAAGCCATCGAGGTCTTGGAGCGCGACACCACCTTCTTGGTGTTCATGTCGATGGCCCAGATCTCTTCCGCCGGGTTCTTGTGCGAGCCTTCTTCGCCATTGGGGTGCATCAGGACGTAAAGGATGCCCGCCTTGGCGTCATAAGCATGGGTCTGATAGCCGGAGGGGCGCCAGCCATCGGCGGCAAAGGAAAAGCTGTCCACCAGCTTGGCCACATCACCCTCGATGTTCACCCGGTAGACGCTGCCCAGGAAGGTGATGAACAGCCAGTCGTTGCCGTCGCGCTCGCCATGCAGGAACAGCGCATCGGTATCGGCATCGAATATCTTGGCCGAAGCCTTGCGCTCGGCGTTTGAACCGTCGGCATTGAGGGTGTAGCTGCCGAAGGTCCCGTCACCGCACATGGTGGCAAAGCGCATGCCGTCGGTGGCGGAAGGATAGGTGCCGTAGCAGCCCGCGTTGGAGATTTCCGCCGTCTGCTTGCCGGCCTTCAGATCGACCACCGAGACGGAGGTGGCAGGCGTCGCGTCCTGCACGAACATCCAGTGACCGTCGATCGATTGCTGCAACAGTGGCTTGTAGTTGAGCGCCTGGGCGCGGGTGGTGGAGATGGGGATCTCCTGCTTGATGGTGAGCGTCGAGGAGTCCCACGCCTCGAGATAGTCGGAACGTTTGCCGCGCGTCAGCTTTTCCTGATAGCTGGTCGAGATCCACACCAGATTGCCCGTCGGCGGCACGAATACCTGGCCGGTAAAGCCGGTGCCGATCAGCCCCAGATACTGCATGGTATCGGCATTGAGCACATGCAGCCTGCCGTCCACGATATGGCCAATGGCGATATCGGCGACGAAAAGTTTTGGCGTGCCGGCGGGAATGGTCCCCTCAACCACCTGTTCGGGCTTGAGAACTTCCTGGGCCGAGATCGGTGAGATGAGGCCGGCGATGGCTGTGGCGGCAAGCGCGAGAGCAGTGAGGCGCATGGGTGGTGTCCTCTTCCATCAGAGATGCACGCGGCGCCGCCCGCAATCGCTCGAGGGCGACACAACGTCGCGGGATTGCAACATTACATTTCGTCCACGTCAAGAGCGTATCGACGGAAATCTGCTTCTATTGGCGCCCCGTCCCACTGGCCCTATAGTGGCGCCAGCGATCCGGCATTCTGGCTCTATCAGGGGGCGACGCGAATGCGCGACTGGCTGGTGCACATCCGGCGCGGCGAATACGCAAGCCTGCAGGCGCAGATCCGTGAGGCGCTGGTCTCGGCCATCCTCGACGGCGCCCTCGGCCGCGACGAGCCGGTGCCCTCTACCCGCAAGATGGCCAAGGTCCTGGGGGTGTCGCGCAACACCGTGGTGATCGCCTATCAGGGGCTCATCGACGACGGCTATCTGAGTGCGCGCCAGCGCTCGGGCTATTATGTCAGCGACAAGACGCTGGCCGACGCCGTGCCTTCGCCGCCACCGGCGCACCTTACCTTTCCCGAGACGTCCGGGCGGGGCTGGACGGCCCGTCTCAACCTGGTGCCCAGCCGTCAGGAGAACATCTCCAAGCCGCTCGACTGGCAGTCCTATGCCTATCCCTTCATCTATGGCCAGGTGGACCACACCCTGTTCCCGCTGGCGGAATGGCGCGACTGCGCCCGACAGGCCCTCGGGCGGCGCTGGCTGGGCGCCTGGACCAACGACACCTGGGCCCATGACGACCCGCTCTTGGTGGAGCAGATCCGCCGCCGCATCCTGCCGCGCCGCGGCATCATCGCCTCCGACGATGAGATCCTGGTGACGCTGGGCGCCCAGAACGCGCTCTATCTCACCGCCAGCCTGCTGGTGGGTTCTGAGACCCGCGCGGTGATGGAAGAGCCCGGCTTTCCCGATATGCGCAACATCTTTTCACTGATGACCGCCCACGTGGCGCTCAAGGCCGTCGACGCCGAAGGCCTGATGCCCGGCAACGCCCTCGAGCGCGCCGATGTCGTTTACGTCACCCCCAGCCACCAGTTTCCGACAACCGTCACCATGCCGCTGGAGCGCCGCCTCGCCCTCCTCGACAACGCCAATACCCATGACTTCGTCATCGTCGAGGACGACTACGAGTTCGAAACCAACTACGTCAACGAACCCTGCCCGGCGCTCAAGTCGCTCGACGACCATGACCGCGTCATCTATATCGGCTCCTTGTCGAAGACGCTGTTTCCGGGTCTGCGGCTTGGCTTCATGGTGGCGCCCAAGCCCTTTATCGACGAGGCGCGCGCCCTGCGCCGGCTGATGGTGCGCCATGCCCCCAACAACAACCAGCGCACCGCGGCGCTGTTTCTGTCGCTCGGCCACCACGACACCCTCATCCGCCGCCTGAACCGCGCCTACAGGGCCCGCTGGGAGGCGATGGGGGCCGCGCTCAACCGCTATTTGCCGCAGTCGTCGCAAAACCCCACCTTCGGCGGCACCAGCTATTGGGTGAAGGGACCCGACAGGCTCGACAGCGAGGCGTTGGCGGAAACAGCCCGCGCTGAGGGGGTGCTGATCGAGCCGGGCCGAGTGCATTTCGGCGGGAGTGAGCGTCCGCGCAACTTCTTCCGCCTCGGCTTTTCCTCCATCGCGGAGGAGCGGATCGAGCCGGGCATCGAACTGCTCGCCGGGCTCATCGCCGGCCGGAGATAAACCGCGCCGGTCTTCAGCAGACAAATCATTACCGCACAGCCAGGCAGTTGCCGGGCGTTTGCAGCTGATGCTAGGCTGGGCACGGGACGAGAGGGCGATGACTCCTTCCCCGCAAAGGGGAAGCCGCAACAGGAGGTGTTTGCCATGTCACTGATCGCGCGCACCAACAATCAGGACATCGACGGCATCTTGTGGGGCGTCAAGTGGGACCTGCCGAGCCTGACCTATGGCTTCGCCACGTCGACTAGCGAATATACCGGCTACTATTTCGGCAGCATCCAGGGCTTTTCGGAATTCAACGTATTCCAGAAGGCGGCGGTCAACGATATCGTCCCCATGCTCGACGGGCTGATCGGGTTGCCCATCACCGCAACCAGCGACCCCACCATGGCCAACCTTCGCTTCGCCGAGGCGGATTTCGTTGACCAAGGCAGCGGGTTCTTTGGAACCATACCGACGCCTGGAAACATACCGACGGCGGTGGGAACTCCACCCGACCCATTCAGCACGCAGTCCTATGCGTACGGCGACATGTTCTTCCACAGCCTCGCCTACATATCGCCGGTGAAAGGCAACTTCGCCTACAATACCCTGATCCACGAGCTTGGCCACGCCCTCGGCCTGAAGCACGGACACGTGACCGACCAGAAGTATCCCGGATCCAACATCATCCTCCCGGCCCTGCCGACGAACCACGACTCGATGGAATTCTCGGTGATGACCTATCGCAGCGAGGTGGGGGGCATCACCGATCACTACACCAACGAGGACTTCGGCTACGCCCAAACCTACATGATGGACGATATTGCAGCCCTGCAATATCTTTATGGCGCCGACTCCGGTTTCAATTCGGGCGACACCGCCTATAGCTGGGATCGCACGATCGGTGAGATGTTTATCGACGGCGTCGGCCAGGGCGCGCCGGGGGCCAATCGCATCTTCCTAACCGTCTGGGACGGTGGCGGCACTGACACCTATGATTTTTCCAACTACGTCACCAATCTTCACGTCAATCTCGCGCCGGGGAAATGGTCGACCGCGGCCCACAACCAGCTCGCCATACTCGATACCGATACCGGCCACAGGGCGCGCGGCAGCATCTTCAACGCCCTGCTTCACAACAACGATGCCCGCTCGCTGATCGAGAACGCCACGGGGGGCCGCGGCAACGACAAGATTATGGGCAATTTCGGCGACAACGACCTCATTGGCAGAGGCGGCGCCGACAAGCTGCTAGGAAAGGCGGGCAGCGACACCCTCATCGGCGGCAATGGTGACGACACCCTCATCGGTGGTGGCGGCGGCGACCGCTTGCAAGGCATCAAGGGCAACGACGTGCTCATCGCCGGAAACGGCAAGGACTTTCTCAACGGCGGCGGCGGCGGCGACAAGCTGCTCGGCGGTCCGGGCGCCGACACCCTGCGTGGCGGCAGCGGCAGCGACACGCTGAACGGCGGCGAGGGTCACGATGTCATGGACGGCCAACGGGGCAGCGACACCTTCGAGTTCAAGAACGTGAGCGACACATCAGCCGATGCCCATCGCGACGTGATCCAGCACTTCGTCATCGGCAAGGATATGGTCGATCTGTCGGCCATCGATGCCGAGACCGGCGTTCAAGGGGATCAGGCCTTTCACTTCATCGGCACCCAGGCATTTTCCGGCGCCAAAGGCGAGCTGCACGCTCTTCGTCTCGGCGGCAACAGCCGCGTCGAAGGCGACATCGACGGCGATGGTCACGCCGATTTCTCCTTCCTCATCCAAAGCGTGACCGGCCTGACTGGCCACGACTTCATCCTCTAGAGAAATGCTGTTGTCGCAGGGCTGAAGCTGCCGCGCGGCGTGCGCGACCGTCAGCTGCTGCTTGCGCTTCGCGATGGCGCTTTACGTTACGGAACTCTAATGCCATAGTCGAGCCAGGATGGTCTGCGACCAAACGCAAGCCGCATCGCGCGGCACTCAAGCGAGCGCCAAGGCGCCGATAAAAAGGGAACTATACATGGCCACTTTGCGACCCGATCCGTCGTTCTATCCGTCCCCGCGCATGGCCGCCAAGGCGCCGGACGAAAAGCTCGCCTACGTCGCCGCCTTCGATCCCGAGCGCAAGACCCCCGACGCCATAGCCGTCGTCGACGTCGATCCCGCATCCAAGAGCTATTCGCAGATCGTCGGCCAGGTCTCGATGCCCAATACCGGCGACGAATTGCATCACTTCGGCTGGAACGCCTGTTCGTCCTGCCTGTGCCCCAATGCCCCGCATCCGCACATGGAGCGGCGCTATCTGGTGGTGCCGGGCCTGCGCTCGTCGCGCCTGCACATCATCGACACCAAGCCCGACCCGAGAAACCCGAAGATCGTCAAGGTGATCGAACCCGAGGAAATCGCCGAAAAGGCCGGCTACTCGCGCCTCCACACCACTCATTGCGGACCGGAAGGCATCTATGTGAACGCACTCGGCAATGCCGAAGGCAAGGCGCCGGGCGGCATCTTCCTGCTCGACCCGGAGACCTTCGACGTACTCGGCCAGTGGGAGATGGACCGCGGGCCGCAGAAGCTGGCTTACGACTTCTGGTGGCATCTCGGCCACGACACCATGATCACCAGCGAATGGGGCACGCCCGACACCTTCGAGGACGGGCTGGTGCCGGAAGTCCTGCTCGGGAGCAAATACGGCCGCCGCCTGCACTTCTGGGACCTGCACAAGCGAAAGCACGTGCAGGAGATCGACTTTGGCCCCGAGCATCAACTGGTCTTCGAGTTGCGCCCCGCCCACGACCCGCGCAAGGCCTATGGCTTCGTCGGCTGTGTCATCAGCCTGAAAGATCTCTCGGCCTCCATCTGGACCTGGTATCGCGACAAGAACAAATGGGCGGTGAAGAAGATTATCGAAATCCCCGCCGAGCCGGCCGACCCCGACCTGCTGCCGCCGCTGCTCAAGGGCTTCGGTGCCGTGCCGCCGCTGGTCACCGACATTGATCTGTCCATGGACGACCGATTCCTCTACGTCTCGTGCTGGGGCACCGGTGACATGCTGCAATACGACGTGAGCGACCCGATGAAGCCCAAGCTGGTCGGCAAGGTGAGGATCGGCGGCATCGTCTCACGCGCCACCCATCCGGGAGCCAAGAACGGTGCCCTCAACGGCGGCCCGCAGATGGTGGAGATCAGCCGCGATGGTGCCCGCGTCTATTTCACCAACTCGCTCTACGGCGCCATCGACCCGCAGTTCTATCCGGATGGCATCGATGGCTGGATGGTGAAGCTCGATGCGGGCGAGAACGGCGGTATCAAATTCGACAAGAAGTTCTTTGTCGACTGGCCCAAGGGCCACCGCCCGCATCAGGTGCGGCTCGAGGGCGGCGACTGCTCGTCCGACAGCTACTGCTATCCGTGACGGCCGCATAAACGATGACTGACCTGACGCCGTGGCTGGTGCTCGCCGGCCTCGGCGCCTTCCACGGCATCAACCCGGCCATGGGCTGGCTGTTCGCGGTGGCGCTGGGACTGCATCGAGACAGCCGCGCGGTGGTCGCCGTTTCGCTCATTCCCATCGCCATTGGGCACGCGGTGTCCATCACGCTGGTGGCACTCAGTGTGGCAGTGCTCGGTCTGGTGCTTGATTTCCGACTCCTGCAGCTTGCGACCGGCGCAACGCTCATTGGCTGGGCCGTCTGGCACTGGTTCTACGGCCACCGCCACCGGGTGAGGGTCGGCATGCAGACCGGCATGGTCGGCCTCGGCTTCTGGTCGTTCCTCATGGCCACCAGCCATGGCGCCGGGTTGATGCTGGTGCCGGTGCTGATCCCTCTGTGCTTCGCCGCCAGCCCGGCGCACGACCTGCTGGCGGCCGGCTCGATCGAGGTATCGCTGGCCGCGATCGCCGTCCACACCGCCGCCATGCTCATCGTGACGGGCGTGGTGGCGCTGGCCGTCTATCAATGGTTCGGCCTCGCCTTCCTGCGCCGCGGCTGGCTCAACGTCGATCTGGTGTGGATGGCGGCGCTGATGGGCGCCGGACTGTTCGTTATCGCAAGGGCGGTGTGGGCCGGCTGAATGTGCGCCCCAAACTCGTCACCCCGGCGTCAAGCGCCGCAATGACGAGATGAATGGGCTTGAGCCTGCCAAACCACATCGTTTCCAGGCTTGACCCACGCATCTGGATTGCGTTCTCGAAGTGATCACACCGGATATCCACCCCAGCCCTTCACTGTCCTGAGCGCCAGCGACGACTGGATGCGGGCAAGGCCGGGGAGACGGGCGATGCGGGTGCGGTGGATGCGTTCATAATCCTGGGCATCGGCGGCGGCGACGCGCAGGAGATAGTCGAACTGACCGCCCATGAGATGGCATTCGAGGATCTCCGGCACCAGCGCCACCGCCTTCTCGAAACGCTCCAGCGCATCCTCTGACTGGGTCTGCAACGAGATCTCCACGAAGAACTCGATGGTGAGCGCCAGCTTCTCGCGCGACAACCGCGCCACATAGCCATCGATCACGCCAGCATCCTCCAGCAGCTTTACCCGCCGGTGACAGGCCGACGGCGATAGGCCCGCCTTCTGCGCCAACTCGGCCACCGACTGGCGGCAGTCGCGTTGCAGCTCCATCAGGATGCGGCGGTCGATCGAATCGATCTCTGCGGGCTTCATTCCAGGAAATCCACGAAAGTGTGAATGTCATTCGGAAAATCAAACAACTCGCAGGATAATTCGGAATTCCTGTCGCCGCAATCGTGCTAGCACCCCGGCCATCGCCAGGGACGTTGCCTTCGGCGCTTCAGGGAGGACAAAGACCATGCTTATCGGTGTGCCGAAAGAGATCAAGGTGAAAGAATTCCGTGTCGGCATGACGCCCACTTCGGTGCGCGAAGTCATCCACCACGGCCACAAGGTCATCGTCGAGACCAAGGCCGGTGCCGGCATCGGCATGGACGACGATCACTACCGCGCCGCCGGCGCCGAGATCGTCTCGAGCCCCAAGGCGGTGTTCGAACGCGCCGAGATGGTCGTCAAGGTGAAGGAACCGCAGGCCGGCGAGCGCAAGATGCTGCGCCAGGGCCAGCTTCTCTTCACCTACCTGCATCTGGCCCCCGATCCCGACCAGACCCGCGATCTCGTCGCCTCCGGTGCCACCTGCATCGCCTATGAGACCGTCACCAACGCAGCCGGCGGCCTGCCCCTCCTCGCCCCCATGTCGGAAGTGGCCGGCCGGTTGTCTATACAGGCTGGCGCCTACTACCTCGAAAAAGCCCATGGCGGCCATGGCGTGCTGCTCGGCGGCGTGCCCGGCGTCGATCCGGCCAAGGTGGTGGTGCTGGGCGGCGGCGTCGTTGGCCGTCATGCCTGCCACATCGCATTGGGCATGGGCGCCGATACCTGGGTGCTCGACAAGAATGTCGACGTGCTGCGCTCGCTGTGGCAGCAGTTCGACCGCCCGCTCAACACCGTCTACTCCACCGTCGATGCCGTCGAGCGCCATCTCTCCGACGCCGATCTGGTGATCGGCGGCGTGCTGATCCCGGGAGCGGCGGCCCCCAAGCTCATCACCCGCGACCTGGTGAAGAAGATGAAACCGGGTTCGGTCATCGTCGATGTGGCCATCGATCAGGGCGGTTGCGCGGAGACCTCGCACGCCACCACCTACGACGATCCGGTCTATGTGGTCGACGGCGTCATCCATTATTGTGTCGCCAACATGCCGGGCGGCGTGCCGAAGACCTCGACCTATGCCCTCAACAACTGCACCCTGCCCTTCATCATCCAGCTCGCCGACAGGGGCTGGCGCGAGGCCTGCGCCGCCAATCCGCACCTCTTGGCGGGTCTCAACGTGCATGCCGGCCGGGTGACCTACAAGGCGGTGGCCGACGACCTCGGCTATGACTGCCTCGATCCCAGGGAAGCGTTGAAGATCTGACCCGGCGGGCAATGCTGCAAAGCCTTGCCCCCTTCTGACGAACCCGCCCGGTGAACGTTCCCCGGGCGGGTTCTGTCGTTTCGGCGGCGGATTGGTGTATCGCAGCCACGATGGCCTATTGCCAAACGCATTCCGCCACGGCAAAGTTTCGCAACGGCGAGTTATCCTGCCATGACGAGGCCGTAGCGCGTGACGACAAAGCAGTCCTGCAAGAAGCTGATCTGGGTCCTGGTTGCGGCGGCGCCACTTGCCTGGACATCGACGCCCGCGTCCGCGGCCAGCCAATGCATCCACGCTTGGGCGAAGCCGGGCACCTATATCATCTCGGGTAATTTCCGCGGTTCGGTGGAATCCGCCAATATCTATCTCACCAACAATTGCCGCGTCGTTATTCCCCTGCCCGGCGTCTTCACCGGCGGCCGACTGGGGCGTGCAGGCCATTGCCTGAAGTTCAGCTTCAAGGTGCAAGGGCAAAGGCAGGTGTTCAATGCGCGCTGGTGCGACGGCTACGGCATCGTTCCTTGGGGCGACCGGGCAATCCGCATCGCCGTAAAGCGCAAGCCCTCCCCTTCCGAGCGGCAGTGGAAGACGCAGCAGAACTTCGATTCGACCTTCTCCGGCGGTTCGTGAGCGCGAGCGGCCGGCCCGCCTTTTCCCTTGCTATACCGCCTGCAGGAGCGCCGGTCGCGCCGTGTTGAGGCTTTCGGCAATGTGATGCGCCAGCGCATCGGCGGCACCCGAGGGTTTGGTCGCGGTGCGCACCAGGCCGATATCGAAGGCACCGAGCTCGGTAAAGCCCTCGGCCTCGCTGAGGCGCCGCATGCCCGGCCGTATCACCAGGTCGGGAACCGCCCCCACGGCCAGCCCCGCCAGCACCGCCGCATTGACGGCATTGGAGTTGGCGCTCGAATAGGCGATGCGGTAGGGCCGGCCGGCGGCATCCAGCGCGTCGATGGCCATGCGCCGCCATTCGCATCCGGAATTCGACACCGCCAGCGGCAGCACCTCCTGTTCGTGCGCGCAGTGGCGCATCGACGTTACCCATGACAAGGGCTCGCTGCGCACGACCTCGACGCCGGTGAGCGAGGCCGTGCACGTCACCAGCGCCAGATCGAGATTGCCGCGCCGCACGCAATCGCTCAATTCGTGCGAGGCGCGACATTCGACGTCGACCTGCACCAGCGGATGGGTACGGGCAAAGCGCGCCAGTATCTCCGGCAGGAAGCGGTCGGCATAGTCGTCCGGCGTACCCAGGCGCACCACCCCGGTCAATTCCGGCTGCGTGAAGGCGATCAGCACCTCGTCATTGAGCCGCACCATGCGGCGGGCATAGTCGAGCAGCCGCTCACCATCCGGCGCCAGGCGGTTGTGCCGCCCGTCGCGCACGAACACCGGCCGACCCAGTGTCTCCTCCAGCCGCTTCATCTGCATGGACACCGCCGACTGGGTCTTGTTCACCTCCTCGGCCGCGCGCGCAAAGCTGCCGAGATCGGCAATGGCAATGAAGGTCTTCATCACATCGACATCGAGATTGGGGATCATGGTAAGGCTCATTCATCAATAATAATGAACATTCCCATCAAATATATTCGTTTGTTTGATCAATGAAAAGCCCCTATTTTGTCCTCATCACGATGTGATCGCGTCCACCCGGGAGGGTGGGACGTCGCAGCGCGGAAGGGATGGTCCGTTCCGCGAGCCAGGAGGATTTTGTCATGCGCGAACATGTTCTGAACCAGTCGGCAGCCCTTGACGGGACTTGGTCCTTTGCGGCCTTGCGGCGCACCTTCGCCAACTGGCGCCGCCGCCGCAAGTTGCTGCGGCTCTCCGACCTCGATAACCACATTCTCTACGATATCGGCATCGAGCGCGAAGAGATCAACGAGGCCCTGCGGCTGCCGCTCGATCTCAATCCGCTGTATGAACTGGACCGCCGCGCGCGCCTGCGCCGCACCCGCGGCCAGCATCGCCCCTGAACGGCAAACGATTGGTGGAGCATGCGGGCCGCGGCTTGACCGCGGCCTGCTTGCGTCCCACCATGCCGCCCATCGCAGCAACGAGGAAAGACCGCCATGACCGACAGCGCCACAGCCACCAAGTTCATCGACAACGATCGCGTTATCGTCACCGAATGGCGCTTTTCGCCTGGGGCCAGCACCGGCTGGCATCGCCATGCCCATGACTACGTGGTGGTGCCGCTGATGGACGGCCGCCTCAAGCTGGTGACCCGCGACGGGGAAAGCTTTGCCGACATGAAGCAGGGCGTTCCGTATTATCGGCCCGCCGGCGTCGAGCACGACGTCATCAACGCCAATGCCAGCGAATACGCCTTCATCGAGGTCGAGGTCAGGTAGGGGCGACAACCGCCCGGCGATACAGGTGCCAGGTGGTGTGGCCGAGCACCGGCAACACCACCAGAAGCCCGAGGAAGGCCGGCAGCGAGGCCAGAATCATCGCCACCACCACGATCAGGCCCCATACGATCATCGGCACCCCGCTTTCCGTCACCGTCTTCACCGAAGTGATCATGGCGGTGATGAAGTCGACCTCGCGTTCGAGCAACAGCGGGCAGGAGATCACCGTCAGCGAAAACAGCACCAGCGACAGCACCGCACCCACGACGTTGCCGACAACGAGGAACCAAAGTCCGTCGCTGGTGGTCAGCACCACGCGCACGAAACCGGCCATGTCGGAAAAGTTCTGAAAACCGAGGAACAGCGCCAGGAGAAGGCGCACCTGGTACATCCAGATCCAGAACACGAACACCATGACGAAGGCCATCCACACCAGCTCGCGCTGGCGCTGCAGCCAGATCACGCCCAGCACACCGCTCCAGCTGAGCGCCTCGCCGCGCTCCAGCCGCCGGCTCACTTCATAAAGCCCGACCGCCACGAACGGGCCGATGAGCACGAAGCCGATGGAGACCGGGAACACCAGATAGGCCATGTCGAGCACCGTCAGCATGGCGCTCATCGCGATGCCCCAGGCGGCATAGAAGCTGCCGAAGAAAAGGCCGTAGAGCGGCGCTTGGCGAAAATCGCTCCATCCCAGCCACAGGCAGGAAACGATATCGGAAAAGCCGATGGCGCGCACCCGCGGCATGGTGCCGGCGCTGCTTGCCGGCTTGTCGCCGCTATTCTTGCTTTCGACCGGCAAGGTAAAGCCGCTAGTTCGCCGTGGTCAGCGAGCGGGCCCGGTCGAAAGCCTCGCTCGCCGCCGTGAGGTTGCCGAGATTGCTTTCGACGCCACCCAGCTGCTGCCACAGGTCGGCCCGCATCGGGTCGATCTGCACCGCTTCCATATAGGCCTGGCGCGCCTTGTCAAAATCCTTGCTGCACAGCGCGGTGTAGGCTTCCTCGATCTTGGCGTCGATCTGGGCCTTTTGCGTCTTGCGCGCTTCGGCAACCTTCTGCTCGTCAATCGCGCTCGACTTGTCGAAGGCATCGGCCGCGGCGAGAGAGTTGCCGAGATCGGTCTGGATATAGGCGATCTGCTTCCACAGATCACTGCGCTGCGGCTGCTTCTGCGCCATGCCCTGGAAGATCGACAGCGCGCCCTTGAAATCCTTGCTCGCTATCTTCTTGTAGCCGTCCTCGATGACGGGCGCGTATTTGAGCTGGTCGATCTCCGCTTCGAGCTGCGGGTCGCCGGGCGCCAGTTCATTGGCCTTTTCGAAGTCCTTGAGCGCTTCGTCCTTCTTGCCGAGACCGAGCTTGATATAGGCAAGCTGGCGCCACAAATCGGCGTTCTCGGGATCCTTCTGGACCTGTTCGGCAAAAACGTCCTCGGCCGAATTGTAGTCCTTCTGGCACAGGGCGGCATAGCCCTTGTCCAGCTTGGCCTCGTTCTTGACCTTCTCGAGCACGTCCTTGGTCTGCTCGTCGCCGGGCTCGAGCTCGATGGCCTTGGCGAAGTCTTCCGCCGCCTTTTCCTTGTCGCCGAGATTGGCATCAATGTAACCGAGCTGGCGCCACAGGTCGGCGCGGCTGTCGTGGGTCTTGACGGCATCGGCAAAGATCTCTCTGGCGGCTTTGTAGTCCTTGCGCGCCAGATTGGCATAGCCCTTGGTGAGCTGGGCTTCGAGTGCCAGCTTGTCGAGTTCGCTCGAGGTATCCTTGGTCGCGCTTGCGGGCGCGATGCTCTGGGTGGTCACCTGACCAGTGTCAGTGGTGCTGGTGTCGGCCTGGGCGAGCAGCACCGGCCTGCCGTCGATTTCCATCGGCACGATATGCAGCATCCAGTCGTTGTTGAGCGAGGCCACCTGGAACGGCTTTGTCCACACCGTCATCGTGCCGGCCAGCAGGTCGGCCTTGCGCATCGACGGCCTGAAACCCGCATCAGGTCCGCCGAACGCGGCGATGCCAAGACTGGCCGCAAAGCCCATGCACAGGGGCAAAGCCGCCGCCCGCAGTACCACGCTGCGGCGGTTACGCCGTTTGCGTTTGCTCATGATCAACCTCCCGCAAGGTATCGGCGGCCCGCGCGCTGCATCGTCCATGCCCCCTCTCAGCATCGACAATGCTTGACCACCACGGCCGCTCATTGGTCAAATAATCGCAAAAAACCGATGCCTTTACAAGACGGTTAGGGCCATGTCGCGGCATCCCCGGGCCGCCATCGCCGGCCTCTGGCTGGTGCCGTCCAGCAAAACTGGACCTTTTGCCGGGCGAAGCGGAGGCGTTAAACATGCTTGCAGATTTCCAGCCGCCCTCTTGAGGAGTTGCCGCCATGCCGAAAATGTCCGCATCCGAAGCCTTTGTCGAGACCCTCAGCGCCTACGGCGTCAGCGAAGTCTTCGGCATCGTCGGCTCGGCCTACATGGACGCGCTCGACCTGTTTCCCGCCGCCGGCATCCGTTTCATCCCGACCGCACACGAGCAAGGCGCCGGCCACATGGCCGACGGCTATTCGCGCGTTTCCGGCCGCCACGGCGTTTGCATCGCCCAGAACGGACCGGGCGTCACCAATTTCGTCACCTCGACAGCAGCCGCCTTCTGGGCCCATTCGCCCGTGGTCGTCATCACGCCCGAGACCGGCTCGGGCACCATGGGGCTGGGCGGTTTCCAGGAAACCGACCAGATGCCGATCTTTTCCAAGATCACCAAGTACCAGGCGCATGTGAGCAAGCACCCGCGCATGGCCGAGCTCTTGGCGCGCTGCTTCGACATGGCGATGAGCGAGCGCGGTCCCACCCAGTTCAACGTGCCGCGTGAGAACTTCTACGGCGAGGCCGATTACGACATCCCCTCTCCGCGCCGCATCAGCCGCGGGCCGGGTGCCGAGGGCAGCCTCGAAGAGGCGGCCGACCTGCTCAGCACGGCGAAATTCCCCGTCATCGTTTCAGGCGGCGGCGTGATCTTTTCCAATGGCATCGAGGCGTGCGTTGCACTCGCCGAGCAACTGAACGTGCCGGTGGTCAACGCCTACCTGCATAACAACTCCTTCCCCGCCAGCCATCCCTTGTGGGCGGGCCCGCTCGGTTATCAGGGCTCCAAGGCCGGCATGAAGCTCATTGCCCAGGCCGACGTGGTGCTGGCGCTGGGCACCCGTCTCGGGCCTTTCGGCACGCTGCCGCAGCACGGGCTCGACTATTGGCCCAAGAACGCCAAGATCATCCAGGTCGATGCCGATCACCGCATGCTCGGTCTCGTCAAGCAGATCTCGGTGGGCATCGTCGGCGATGCCAAGGAGGCGGCCGAGGCGCTGTCCTACCGCCTCGCCAACCGCAAGCTCGCAAGCGCCGCCAATGCCGATGAGCGCAAGAAGACCATCAAGGCCGAAAAGGACGCATGGGAAGCCGAGCTCGACCAGTGGACGCATGAGAAGGACCCATGGTCGCTGAAGGTCTCCGACGGCTCGCCCTTCATGCATCCGCGCCAGATGCTGCGGGCGCTTGAAAAGGCCCTGCCCGCCAACGCCATGGTCTCCACCGACATCGGCAACATCTGTTCGGTCTCCAACTCCTATCTGCGCTTCGATAGTGCTCCTTCCATGTTCGCGGCCATGAGCTTCGGCAATTGCGGCTATGCCTTTCCGGCCATCATCGGGGCCAAGGTGGCGAGCCCCGATCGTCCGGCGGTCGCCTATGTGGGCGACGGCGCCTGGGGCATGAGTCTCAATGAGACGCTCACCTGCGTGCGCGAAAAGATCCCGGTCACAGCCGTCGTCTTCCACAACAAGCAGTGGGGGGCGGAAAAGAAGAACCAGGTGGACTTCTACGACACCCGCTTTCTAGGGGTGAACCTGGAGAACCCGTGCTGGGCCGACATCGCCCGCTCGATGGGCGCCGAGGGCGTCACCGTGCAGGATGTCGACGGGGTGGGCGAGGCGCTGATGAAGGCCTGCGACGCGCAGAAAGCGGGCAAGACCACCATCATCGAAGTAATGTGCACCATGGAGCTGGGCGATCCGTTCCGCCGTGACGCGCTCAAATACCCGCAGCGCCTCTTGGAGAAATACCGCCACACCAACGTCGCCCCGCCGGCGGGATAGTGACGGTGGCGGGCGCCTAACCCGTCATCGCCAGCAGCAGCACCGCGGCGGCAACGATGTCGTCGACACTTGCCCCGCGCGACAGATCGGTGAGTGGTTTGGCGAAACCTTGCAGGATGGGACCGATGGCCTGTGCGCCGCCCAAATATTGCGTGAGCTTGTAGGCAATGTTGCCGGCATCCAGATCGGGAAATACTAGCACGTTGGCCTGCCCGGCGACGGGGCTTGCATGCCTGACCTTTTTCGCAGCGACCGCCGGCACCAGCGCCGCATCGGCCTGCAGTTCGCCATCGAAGGCGATGCCGGGGGCAAGCGCCCGCGCCAGCCGCACGGCCTCGACCACCTTGGCCACATCGGCATGGGCCGCGCTGCCATGGGTGGAAAAGGACAGTAGCGCCACCCGTGGCTCTTCGCCCAGCAGTCTTGCCGCCGAGCCCGCCGAGGCCACCGCGATCGCCGCCAGTTCTGCCGCCGTCGGCTGTGCGTTGACGGCACAATCGGCAAAGACAAGCTGGCGTCCGGGCCAGGCCATGAGGAAGAAGCTCGACGGCACCGCGATGCCGGCGCTGAGCCCCACCGTCATCAGCCCCGCCTCGATCACCCGTGCAGTGGGATGGGCGACGCCGGCCGCCATCGCCGCAGCCTCGCCCGTCGCCAGCATGGCGCCGCCCATGAACAGCGGCCGCGCCAGCAGCCGCCGGGCGGCGCCTTCGCTCATGCCCGGCCGGCGCGCCAGCACGACCTTGACATGGCGCTCTCGCGGCTCAGGCGGCGATGGCGCGAACACGACAGGCTCGGCAAGAGCTTCGGCCTTGAGGATGCGGGCGGCCTCGCCGATGCGCTCATCGCCGCCTTCGGGCAAGACGATCCTTAGCGCCTTGCCCTTGATCCTGGCTTTTGCTTCTTCGATCACCGACATGGGTTGGACTCCGGTAACAGGGAACTGAACGCATGGCTGACAACGAAAGGATTGAGATACATCGCGGCTTGAGGGGTGTCTATTTCGAGCGCTCGGCCACCACCTTCATCGACGGCAAGGCGGGCGAGCTTAGATACCGCGGCTATTCCATCCACGATCTGGCGCAAAAATCCACCTTTGAGGAAACCGCTTACCTCTTGCTTTACGGCGAACTTCCGAATGCGGCCGAGCTTGCTCGCTTCGATGCCGAACTGAAGGCTCACCGCAAGCTGCCCGAACAAATCCTCACGCTCATCGACAGCCTGAAGCGGGCCCACCCGATGGATGTGCTGCGCACCGCCGTTTCGGCCCTCGCCGCCTTTGATCCCCAGCGCGACGACAAATCGCCCCAGGCCGCCCGCCAGAAAGGCATCCGCCTCACCGCCCAGGTGGCGATGATCATCGCCGCCCATGAGCATCTGCGCAATGGCCGCCGGCCGCCCGAGCCCGATCCGGCGCTGACGCACGCCGCCAACTTTCTTTGGATGCTGACCGACCGCAAGCCGTCCGCCGATGCCGCCCGGCTGATGGACCAGGACCTCATCCTGCATGCCGAGCACGGCTCCAACGCCTCCTCCTTCGCCGCCCGGGTGGTGATCGGTACCGATGCCGACCTCTATGCCGCCATGACGGCGGCAGTGGCCACACTTTCCGGTCCGGCGCATGGCGGGGCGGCCGAGGACGTGATGAAGATGGCGTTGGAGATCGGCGAGCCGGAAAACGCCGCCGGCTATGTCAAGGCCAGGCGCAAGGCGGGCGAGCCCGTGACCGGCTTCGGCCACCGCGTCTACCGCGCCGAGGATCCGCGTGCGCGTCACATGCGCGATGGCGTAAAGCGCCTGTCGAAGGAGATGGGCGAGCCCAAATGGTACGACATCCTGCAAGGGGTGGTGGAGGCGATGAAGCCCTATGCCCGTTTCGGGGTCAATGTGAACGTCGATTTCTATTCCGGCGTCATCTACTACCTGAACGGCATCGCTCCCGACCTGTTCGTGCCCATCTTCGCCGTCGGCCGCGTACCGGGCTGGACGGTGCAGTGCCTGGAGCAGATGGCCAACAACATCCTCATCCGCCCCTTGACCCTTTATGACGGCCCTGCGGCGCGCGACTACGTGCCCATGGAGAAGCGTTAGAGCATGATGCCGAAAAGTGGACGCCACTTTTCGGAAACCAGCATGCTCAACCTCTTGGAATCGATCAGTCGGCGACGCGTCCGCGGTTGGCCCAGCTCAGCATGTTGATGTAGGTAATCGGCGGGACGAGAGTCGCTTCCGGCGCCTTCAGGCCCACAACGCGCGCCGCATCGCGCGCGAAGCGGACGCAATTGTTGGTGTAGAGCCAGAACACCTTGCTGGTTTCGCGGGCATTGCGGACGAAGGCGTCAAGTTTGCGATATTTCTCCTCGCTCAGCAGGACACGGTATTTGACGACAGGCTTGGGAGTCTCGTTGGAGGCATAGCCGTCAAGATTGGGGGGCACGGGGATGATGCTACCGATGATCAGGCCGAGCGGACCGGCGATCGGCTTATAGCTCACATAAGTCGAATTCTGCGGTTCGCCGTCGGGGCCAAGGGTGCCGTAGATGAGCGAGGTATTGCCGGGGAAATAGTCGAATTCGGCGTGAAACTCGACGAATTTCTGCCCCGGCTGGATATTCGCCTTCTTGATGGTGCCGTTGCCTTGCGGATTGCTGTGGTCGCCGTTGATGCAACCGGCCGAGCCGACATGGAAGGATGCCGTCAGGCGCCCTTCATGCCCCATGAAGGGAAAACCCACTCTGATCTGCTGGTCGGTAAGCGCCGCCGTCCGCGTCTTCACCACCTGCCCGTCGTCGACGAGGGCCACATCGCAGCTTGCGCGCAAATCGGCGCAAATGCCCGACGACAGGCTGCAAATGCGGGTATTTCCGCCATACAGCGCCATAGCCGTCGCCCTGATGCGCCTTACGGCAAAGTCGAACTCGGTACCGCGAATGCCGATGGTCGCTGTCGGGGTCTTGATGCGGTAGGCCTGCTTGGCGCTGTCTCCGGTCAGAAAACGGAAGGCTCCGCGCGAGGCCGTCAGCCCCAACTGCTTGAGGCGTGAGCGCGATTGCATCACATAGGCATCGATGACCATGCTTGAATTGGGACCGACGGCAAGCTTGGTGTGATCGGTGAATTCGATTTCGACCTGGCCGAATATGCCAGTTTCCACCCTGTCGCCCTGATAAATATCGGCGCCTTTGCTCAGCGTGCGGGTGCCTTGGGGTCCTGAGGCGGTGACCCCGGCATTGACCGCAATGGCTGTCCCTGCCGGTGTGGCCGCCGCTGCCGGCATGGCCATGACGACGACAAGGGCAATCCACGCCGAAACCACCACCAGGAAAGAGTTAAGGCGCATGACCCGCATTTCCTTCGAAAAACTCGACCACGCCGCGGTGATTCGGGCCTTCGCGACCACATTGGGCGAATTCGGCCTTTCCGGCAAGACCATGCGCCACCCGCCGGCGCGGAATGACGCTACGATAGAAAACCGCTAGCGGTTCAATTCATCCGCTTGCTATCCAAGTGTCATTGCCGGGCCAGTCGCGGCAATCCAAGGCTATTTTCGCTGTTTTTTGCCGGGGCGGCGATTATGGATGCCCGCAACGAACGCGGGCATGGCAGTCATGCCAAGCACGTATTTGCACCTGACAGCTAGCGCCGGTACTGGATGAAGGGCGTCAACCGGCCGATGCGGTCGTAGAGCCGGCGCGCCGTCGCGTTGAATTCCTGGGTGTGCCAGTAGACTTGCGCTGCCCCTTTGGCATCGGCGGCATCGTAGACGTGATTGATGAGCGCTGCCCCGAGCCCTCCTTTGCGCGCCTCCGGCACCACGTAGAGATCCTGCAGATAACAGGTCGGCGCCACCGCCCAGGTGGTCGCATGGAACAGCCAGTGGACGATGCCAAGGAAGCGGCCCCCCTCGCCCACCGCCGCGGCGCCGTAGGGGTCGCTCCCTGGCGTAACCAGCCGGCGGAAGGTAGTGTGGCTCACCTCCTCCGGCAGGCTCGATTCATAAAATGTGAGATAGCCCTGCCACATCGGCTCCCACCTTTCACGGTCTCCGGCCGCCAGCGCTCTGATCGTGAAGTCCATGGTTCCCCCCAATTGCAACCAGAGCGCCCAGAATGCACGAAACCGGCGCGGGCGGAAGCCCTCGCTCTCGCCTATGCCGCCAAATGGCCAAGCCAAGGCCCGCAAATCGCCCCGCTTCCTCCCCCTTCCCGCAAGATTTGAGTTTCTTGATTGGGCTGCGGCGGCAAGAGAGGGAGAGCCCATGACAGACCCGGCCAACGCTACCGCACATCCCGGCATTTCCAATGCCGAAACCTCCACCCGCGACAACCCTGGGCGCAGCCGAGCCGAACTGCTTGCGCTGCTGCGCAACGAGGGCTACGCCGCGCCGCAGCGACCCTACCCGACGCCGCGCTTCTTCCCCGTCTCGCCGCCACCCGGCCCCGAAGACGCCCCCGACTGGCTGCAGCGGCGCGACCAACCGGCCGCAGCGCATGAAAGCGAGGTCCGCCGGCGCAGGAAGCCCGCGACAGCAGCCACGAGGCGCCGCAAGGCGCGTGGCGCAGGCCAAGGCCTGTGGCTCGCCACGACGGCGATGCTGGGTGTCGCCCTGACCGCCGGCACGGGACTTGTCTACTTCGCAGCGACCGGCCGCGATCTGCCCGGCACCGCCCAACTGGAGCTGGCCGGCGAGACACTCGCAGGGCTGTGGCCCGGCGCCAGCGCGACGATGAAGACTAACGCAGCAGGGCTTCCTCAAACGACATCGGCGCAAAAGACCGCCCTCGCGGCACCCGGCGGCAAGCCCGTGGCCACGGCGCATCTCGATGTCGCCGATGCCTCGGGGCGCACGCTGGAGCCGATTGCCCTGCGCCTCGGCATCGCCGGCGCCCCTCTTGGCCGCGACATGGCCATCGTCCTTTACGGCCTGCCCGCCGCTGCCAGCCTCAGCGCCGGCCAGCGCCAGCCGGACGGCGCCTGGCTCATCCCGGCCGCTGCGGCATCGGGCTTGCGGCTGACGATGCCGGTTGCCACTGGAGGCCCCCTCACCCTCGCCGCCGCCGTGCGTGACATGACGTCCGGCACGCTCGCCTCGCCTTACAAGGAGCTGAACCTCACTGTGACCGGCACATCGGCCGCGCCAAAGGTCAAGGCAGCGAGCAATGAGCCCGCCGGCAGCGGTGGCGCCGTCTTCACCCAGGGCCTCGAGGCCATGCTGGCCGGCAACGTGAAGGCGGCACGCGCCCTCTTCCGCCAGGCGGTCGAGCTCGGCGAGCAGCGCGCCGTCGCCCATCTCGGACGCAGCTACGATCCGCTGCTGCTCGCCCGCCTCAAATCGAGCAACGCCGCCGCCGACCGTGAAAAAGCCATCGCCTGGTACAGGCGCGCCATCGAGGTCGGCGATGCAAGCGTCAAGTCCGACATGGCGGCGCTGGAGTCGCAGCAGCAGAAATAGCGCGGCACGGTGGTCCACAAGAATAAAACTACAAAACTAGTTTTATAGTTGCGTATGTGGCGAGGCCATGCTATCAGAGCCGCATGGACTCAACCCACATCGCCCGCACCCTCGCCGAGCTCGGCAACGAGACACGGCTCGACATCTTTCGCCTGTTGGTCAGGGCCGGCGACGACGGCCTCATCATCGGCGGTATCGGCCGCCGCCTCGGCATCCCACCCTCGACGCTGGGCTTTCACCTGCGCGGACTGGTGGCAGCGGGGCTGGTGAGCCAGGAAAAGCAGGGCCGCAGCGTCATCTGCCGCGCCGATCTGGGCGCCTTGACCGGCGTGCTGCGTGAATTGGAGGCCGAGTGTTGCAGCGAGGCCGCGGGCACCCGCCGCCCGGCCAGGAATGTAGCCTGAGACGCCCTTTTATTTGCCATAAAACACCCAGATTACTAGCGATATGGACATGAAATGAGCGACATCCCCGCACCGCAAAATGCCCCCGTCACCTGTTCCGCCAAGCCGGCCACGTGTTGCGCCCCGGCCCCAGGCCTGTGGACACGCATGACAGCCGGCGCCTGGCTGCAACGCATCGATGTGCCGGTTGTGGCCATTGTCGCCATCCTCGCCGGGCTCGCCGTCGCCTCCCCGCCGCAGGCGCTCACGAGCGTGCGTTTCACGCTCGATGCCTTCCTCGGCATCGCCCCCTTCCTCGCGCTGTCGGTGGCGACCGCCGCCGGGCTCAGGGCAGCCGGGTTGGACCAGTCCATCGCCCGCATCTTCGAGGGCCGCGAAGGGCGCATGATCCTCGCTGCATCGCTGTTCGGGGCGCTGTCGCCCTTCTGCTCGTGCGGCGTCATTCCGGTGGTGGTGGGGCTGCTGGCGGCAGGGGTGCCGATCGCGCCGGTGCTCGCCTTCTGCATCGCCTCGCCGATCATGGACCCGGAGATGTTCATCCTGACGGCTGCCGGCATCGGCCTGCCCTTCGCCATCATCAAGACTCTTGCCGCCATCGGCATGGGCCTGCTCGCCGGCGGTGCCGCCTTCGCCCTCACCCGCTCCGGCCTTCTCGACGATACGCTGAAAGCCGTCGCCAGACCCTCCTGCTGCGGCAGCAAGGTAAACGCCGTCGCCCGCCCCGAATGGCGCTTCTGGCGCGAGCGCGAACGCCGCGCCATCTTCTGGCGCGAGGCCCGCGAAAACGCCATCTTCCTCGGCCGCTGGCTGGCGCTTGCCTTCCTGCTCGAAAGCCTCATGGTCGCCTTTCTGCCCGCCGATCAGGTGGCGGCCTGGCTGGGTGGCGGCAACGCCTTTGCCATACCGCTCGCCGTGGCCTTGGGCATCCCGGCCTATCTGAACGGCTATGCGGCGATCCCGCTGGTTGCGGGGCTGATGAAGCTGGGCATGTCGCCGGCGGTGGGCCTCGCCTTCATGCTGGCCGGCAGCGTCACCAGCATCCCCGCCGCCATCGCCGTGTGGTCCTTCGCCAAACCGCGCCTGTTCGCGCTCTACTTGGGCGTCGCCACGCTCGGGGCCAGCGTGGCGGCCGTCATCTACCTCGTGGCGCTCAGCGCTCCTTGATGAAGGTGCCGTCGCGCAGCTCGTTCACCGCCTGCTGCAATTCGGCGTTGGTGTTCATCACGATGGGCCCATACCAGGCGACCGGCTCCTTCAGCGGCTTGCCCGAGATGAGCAAAAAGCGGATGCCCTCCTCGCCCGCTTCGACCGTCACCTCGTCGCCCGCATCGAAGAGGACGAGCGAGCGGTTGCCGGTCTCCTCGCGCACCACCGTCTCGGCCTCGGGCGTCCCCCGCTCGGTGAGGACGCCAAAAGGTTTCGAAGCATCGCGGAACGTACCCGAGCCTTCGAACACATAGGCAAAGGCGTGCCGGTAGGTCTCGACGGGCAGCGTCTTGCGCTTGAGCGGCGGCACCCAGATATCGAGATAACGCGGATCGGCGGCAATACCGTCGACCGGGCCTTTCCTGCCCCAGAAGTCGCCGCACACCACGCGCACGCGGGTGCCGTCGTCATCGACAATCTCGGGGATCTCCCCCGACGGCACGTCCTGATAGCGCGGTGCCGCCATCTTGAGCGACGAGGGCAGGTTGGCCCAGAGCTGGAAGCCGTGCATGCGGCCCTGCGGATCGCCCTTGGGCATCTCCTGGTGCATGATGCCACTGCCTGCCGTCATCCACTGCACGTCGCCGGCGCCCAGCGAGCCGGAATTGCCCAGGCTGTCGCCGTGATCGACGGTGCCGGCCAGCACATAGGTGATGGTCTCGATGCCGCGATGGGGATGCCAGGGAAAACCGGCCATGTAGTCTTCCGGCCGCTCGTTGCGGAAATCGTCGAACAGCAGGAACGGATCGGTCTCGGCCGTATCGCCGAAGCCGAAGGCGCGGCGCAGGTGGACGCCTGCCCCTTCCATGGTGGGCTTTGACTGGGTGATGCGCCGGACGGGACGGATGGACATAGGCGAGTACTCCTTGTGGCGGTCCTCTTATGTGTGACTGATCTGATGAACGGTCAAGCGCGCAGCGGCGATACGAAGAAGGCGCCCCGCGGCGCCTTGCCTTTTGATGCAGATCATGGACGCCAGGCGGCGGTTTTCGTAACGGTAACTATTGGGTGTGGAACCCGCAACGAAGTGCCGGCGCCGCCGGGAAGCACCGCACCCGATCCGGGAGAGGACGAGTGCCATGCAAGCGACCGTCATCGATCGCGCATTTGCTCTGGGGTCGCGGCAACCCCGTGTGCCCTGATCCGACCGCCGATGGTCCCCGGCATCATGCTGCCGCTGCACGTCACCCCACCATCTGAAGGAACCCAGCCATGACCCAGATCATCACCACCAGCACCACCACTGACGGCGCCAACATCACCGCCGCCGCCAGCGAATTCATTTACATTGCCGAGGGTGTCACCCGTGCTTCCAACGACAATTACGCGCTGACGTCGAGTGCAGGAAGTGCGACCATTGAGGTGTTGGGCAATCTTGTCGGCTTTCTTGGCATGTACCTTTCTGATTATGCAGATAGTTATGGAAATTTCCAGATCAACATCGGGAGCAAAGGCTCGGTTGTCGGTCGAGCAGATGGACTATTTCTCGCTGATGCCGAGAATTTTGTGTCCAATGCGGGAGAAATAACCGCAATAGACGGGCATGCGATATTCAGTACCGGAGCCAATTTCCAGTTTGTCAACAGTGGCACCATTACAAGCCAAAGCATGGGCTGCATCAATAGTACGGGCAGCGGTTCCACCATCATCAATCATGGCCTCATTCAATCGCTTGGCGACCCCTCTTCCGCCTACGCCGTCCGTCTGGGCGACAGCGACCCCAGTGCCGATGTGCATCTGATGAACTACGGTACCATTTCAGCAACCGGCGGCATGGCGGTTCTTGGTGACAACGACGATGTCGACAAGATCTGGAATTTCGGTCTGCTCAACGGCGGCGTTGCACAGCACGGCGGCGATGATCTCTTCCGCAACGGCGGCCAGGTGGTCGGTAATGTCAATCTCGGCAAAGGCAATGACGTCTTCAAAGGCTGGGAAGGAACGGTGGAAGGCAACATCCACGGCGGCGGCGGCAATGACGCCATTGCGGGCGGCATTTCCAATGATGCCATCTTCGGCAACAACGGCGCCGATATCCTCAAGGGCGGACAGGGCGACGACACGCTCACCGGTGGTGCCGGTCGCGACCACATGCGCGGCGGTCTTGGCCTCGATGCCTTCGACTTCAACAGCACAACCGACAGCGCTGTCGGCTCCCAGCGCGATCAGATAATGGATTTCTCCAAGGCCGATGATGTGATCGACCTTGCCGGCATCGATGCCAAGACCGGTGTTGTCGGCAATCAGGCCTTTCACTTCATCGCGGCGTCGGCATTCTCGGGCACGGCGGGAGAACTGCGCGCGGTGAATTCGGGGAGGAACGCCATCGTGTCTGGCGATGTCGATGGCAACAGCCATGCCGACTTCTCCATCATGGTGCAGGACGTCCAGAACCTGCATGCGGCGGATTTCGTTCTCTAGACGTCGGCCGACGCCCCGACGGGTCAAGAGTGACTGCCGCAGCAACAACGGCCGTCCTCGCCGATCTGGTCACCGGTGAGAGGAAGAGACATCCTCCCTCGCTGGTGCTTGTCGCGGCAAGCAAGCGATGCCATAGAGTAGCTCAATCACCTCGCAAGCGGATTTCACTCCCCATGCCCCAGCTTCGTCTCGCCGATGGCGGCCACCTCGATTATCGCATCGACGGCTCCGGCCCGCCGCTCATGCTGGTGACGGGCCTTGGCGGGCTTGCCGCCTTCTGGGACCCGCATGTACCGGCGCTGTCGCAGCATTTCACCCTCATCCGCCACGATCATCGCGGCTGCGGCGCCTCCTCGCTAGATCCAATCGACTTTTCGGTCGAGCAGATGACCGGCGATGCTTTTGCCCTGATGGATCGCCTGAAGATCGAGCGCGCCCACATGGTCGGCCATTCGACCGGCGGCGCCATCGGACAGGTGATGGCCATCGAGCATCCCGAACGCCTCGACAAGCTTGTCATCTCGGCGAGTTGGGCCGGCATGGACCCCTATTTCGACCTCTTCTTCCAAATCCGCGGCCGCATTCTCAAGGACCTGGGGCCGGAGGAATACGTGCGTCAGTACCCGCTCGTCGGCCGCCCGCCGCAATGGCTGCGCGACCACCCCGAAGAGGTCGCACCGCCCACACCCGAAGCGGTCAGGACGATGGTTGCCTCCGTCGAGTGCACGCTGATGCGCATCGAGGCCATCCGCGCCTTTGATCGCCGCGCCGACCTCGGCCGCATCACCACTCCGACGCTGGTGGCGGGTGCTGCCGACGACATGGTGACGCCGGTGCATCTGAGCCGTGAGCTGATCGAGCGCATCCCCGGCGCCGAGGGTGCCATCGCCGATTGGGGCGGGCATTTCTACCCGGTCATCCGTCTCGACTATTTCATCGAGCAGGTGCTCGGCTTCCTCTCCTGAAAGGGATTTTCCATGCGTGCCGCCGACTACATTGTCCGCTGCCTCGAGGCCCACGGGCTCGAACGCCTCTATTGCGTGCCGGGCGAGAGCTATCTCGCCCTGCTCGATGCGCTACACGATTCCAACCGGATCAACACGGTGGTGTGCCGGCATGAGTTGGGCGCAGGCTTCATGGCCGTCGCCGAGGCCAAGGCGACGGGCCGGCCGGCTTGCTTTGCCGTGAGCCGTGGGCCCGGCGCCACCAACGGCTCGATCGCCGTGCACGTGGCCGAGCAGGACGCGCTTCCCGTCATCGTGCTGGTGGGTCAGGTGTCGCGCGAGGAACGTGGACGCCATGCCTTCCAGGAGGTCGACTATCAGCAGTTCTTCGGTGGCATGGCGAAAGCCGTGTGGGAGGTGGCAGATGCATCAAAGCTCGCCGAGGTGATGCCGCGCGCCGTCCACACGGCTTTGGAAGGCGTGCCCGGCCCGGTGGTGATCGTGCTGCCCGAGGACATGCTGAGCGACGATATCGAAGCCGACGTCTCCGCCCCCTGGCCGGTGGCGCGACCCGGCGTGGCGGCGAGCGATACGCAAGCGGTCCATGCCATGCTGGCCAAGGCCGAACGCCCGATCCTCATCGCCGGCCAGGTGTTGCGCACGCCCAAGGGCAAGGCAGCCCTTGCCGCCTTTGCCGAGGCCCACAAGGTGCCGGTCGCCGTCTCGTGGAAGAACCAGGACGTGTTTGACAACCGCGACCCGCTCTATGCCGGCCATCTGGGTTTCGGCAATCCTCCGCGCCACCGCGACCTGCTCGCCAAGGCCGATCTGGTGATCGCCTGCGGCACCCGCCTCGGCGACGTGGCAAGCCAGAACTTCACCTTCCCTTGCGCCCCCCAGCCGGCCCAGCCGCTCATCCACATCTATCCCGATGCCGGGCCAATCGGCTGCGTCTTCCGCACCGATCTCGGCATCGTCGCCGACCCGGCGGGCCTACTGGCGGAGCTGGCCAAGCTCCCTGCCGCGCATGCCGGCCCGCGCGCCGAATGGGCAAGCGAAATCAAGCGCTTCATCGATGAGTTCATGGCCTTCAAGCCTGCATCACCCGCAGACGGTGTCGACTTCGGCCGCGTGGTGGAGGCGATTGCCCGCCATGCGCCTTCAGATGCCACCATCATCACCGATGCCGGCAACTTCTCCAGCTGGGTGCATCGCCACTGGCGCCTGAGCCCTGACAACCTCATGCTCGGCGCCATCGCCGGGGCCATGGGCTTTGCCGTGCCGGCAGCGGTTGCGGCCTCGATGCTGGAGCCCAAGCGCATGGCCATCGCCGTGGTGGGCGACGGCGGCATGCTGATGACCGGACAGGAGCTGGCGACCGCCATGGCGCAAGGTGTGGCGCCAAAGATCTTTCTTTCCGACAACGGCATTTACGGCACCATCCGCACGCACCAGGAAAAGCGCTACCCCGAGCGCGTCAGCGGCACCGATCTGCACAACCCCGACTTCACCCAATGGGCCCGCTCGTTCGGCGCCCATGTGGTGACCATCGACACCGACACCGATATCGATCGGGCGGTCGCAGAGGCCCTCGCGCATGAGGGCGCAACGGTCGTGCATGTGCATTCGAGCCGCGAGGCGATCTCCGCCTTCGCCACCATTTCAGGGCTGCGCGGATTGGGATGAGGATTCGCCAGTCGCCGGCGCAGTCGTCCCCTTGAACGTATAGGGCAAGTCCACGCCCTGCCTGGCGCCGTGGTTGGTCTCCTCATCGTAGACCTTGTCCTCTTTAGCCCATTTGTCGGTGATGGTGTGCGGATCGCCGGCGCAATGGCTCGCCTCGATCTCGCTCGCCGCCTTGAAGCCATGTTCGGCATGGCCGCGTTCATGCCGCCACAGGTTCTTCATCATGCGGTCCCACTCGTGGCGCAAGTTTGCCGCCGCTGCATCGTGATCCACCCAGCGCGGCATGGTGTAGTCGATCTTGACCGAGATCTCGCAACTGGCCGACCAGTGCACATACCAGGTCGTATAGGCCCAATAGCCATGCGGCCCTTTCTCCGCCATGGCGTCGGTCAGCTCGTTGGCCGTGCTGCCGGTGATGTCGTAGAAATGCGTCTGTGTCGTACGCGAGAAGGCGAGCGTCTGCTCGGGCGAAAGGAACGCACACAGGCACAACGCCATGGCACATGCCAAGGGCGCAGACCCACTGTATCCCTTGTCACGCGTCATCTCTCAGAACGGCAGCCCCACATAGTTCTCCGCCAGCGAGGTCGCCGCGGCGGTCGATCCAACGAGATAGGAGAGCTCGGCCTCCTGGATCTTCTGGCCGAAAGCGCCGGTGTCGGGGAAGCGGTGCATGAGGCCGGTCATCCACCAGGAAAAGCGCATCGCCTTCCACACCCGCGCCAGCGCCCGCCCGGAATAGGCGGCAAGTGCTGCATCCGAGCCCTCCTTGAAATAGGCGACCAGCGCCTCGTGCAGGTAATAGATGTCGCTGGCTGCCAGGTTCAGCCCCTTGGCCCCGGTGGGCGCCACGATATGGGCGGCATCGCCCGCCAGCACCAGGCGCCCGAAGCGCAACGGCTCGGCCACGAAGCTGCGCAAGGGGGCAATCGATTTATCGATCGACGGCCCGGTGACCATGCTCTCGGCCGCCTCGGCATCGAGGCGCGAGCGCAACTCGTCCCAGAAGCGCTCATCCGGCCAGTCCTCCAGCTTTTCTTCCAGCGCCACCTGCACGTAATAGCGGCTGCGCGTGCGCGAGCGCATCGAGCACAGGGCAAAACCCTTGGGATGGTTAGCGTAGATGAGTTCGTCATTGACCGGCGGCACATCGGCCATGACCCCCAGCCAGCCGAAGGGATAGATGCGCTCGTAGGTGGTGATCGCCGCTTCCGGCACCGACTGGCGGGCGATGCCGTGAAAGCCGTCGCAACCGGCGATGATGTCGCAATCGAGCCGCTGCTCGACGCCATCCTTGCGGTAGGTCACGTACGGATGATCACCGTCGAAATCGTGCGGCGTGACGTCTGCGGCCTCATAGACGCTCTCGCCGCCATCGCGGGCGCGCGCATCCATCAGGTCGCGCGTCACCTCGGTCTGGCCGTAGACGGTCACATGCTTGCCGTCGGTTAGGGTTGCGAGGTCGATGCGGTGGCGCTCGCCCCCGAAGGCGAGGTTGATGCCGCCGTGGACGAGGCCCTCCGCGTGCAATCGCTCGGCGCACCTCGCGCGCTCCAGCATCTCCACCATGCCCTGTTCGAGCACGCCGGCGCGGATGCGGCTGAGCACATAATCCTGGCTGCGCCGTTCGAGGATCACTGCCTCGATACCGGCATGCAGCAGCAATTGCGAAAGGATGAGCCCGGCCGGACCCGACCCGATGATGACAACCTGTACACGCCTGGACAAGCCCACTCCTCCCCTGTCGTGTGACCGTATCGGAATACGCTGCCTTCATTTACGTGTTCTAGTGCCTTGCAGCCCGGAAGCAAACCTATCCCGTTCTGCGGCGCGGCAGGCGCATTGCGGCACCGATCCGGGCCCGCCTCCTGTCTTGTCGGCAAAACGTCCAGCACCTCTCACGCGGCCGACACCGGGGCAGGCAATTCTGCCATAGCCGGAATCGTGCCATATTGGTGATCTTGCGGAGTCACCGCCTCGAGGAGGAAACAATGACCACCGATCTGAAGATGCTGGCCTGGGTCGCCTTCATCACCATCCTGATGTGGCTGCCTTATATCCTCGCCCACATCATGAATGCCGGCCTCATTCCGGCGCTCACCTACACCGCCGACGACAAGGCGCTCCCCGGCTGGGCGGCGCGGGCCAAGAAGGCCCACTACAACGCCATCGAGAACCTGGCGCCATTCGCCGCGCTGGTGATCGTCGCCCAGCTCGCCCACGCCGCCAACGCATCGACCGCCACAGCGGCGATCGTCTATTTCTGGGCCCGCGTGGCCCACTATCTTCTTTATATCTCGGGCGTGCCGTTCGGGCGCACCCTGAGCTTTGCCGTGGGCTGGCTCGCCATGCTGTGGATCTTCTGGCAGATCGTGGCCTGAGGCCCCACCGGCCCGGACCGGCATCGCACCCGATGCCGGTCCGGTGCCGCTCATCAGTCCTCCAGCCGGAAGCCGGCCTTCAGCACCACCTGATAGTGGTCGACCTTGCCGTTCTCGATATAGCCGCGCAGCTGGTCGACCTCGAACCATTCCAGATGCTTCACGGTTTTGGCGGCGCGCTCCACGGCCTTTTCGATGGCATCGGAAATTGAGGTCGACGACGAGCCGACCAGCTCGATCTTCTTGTAGACGTGATCCTTGTGCATTGCCTGCTCCTTTTCTAAAGACCGTCATCTTGGCACAGATTGACAGCGCCTGTCGCGTCGGCAAGGCTCCGGGCTGAGGTGCAGAAAAGAGAAAGGAAGTGTTCGCCATGATCTCGAAAATCCTCATCGCCGTCGACGGGTCCCCCCATTCGCTCAAAGGCGTGGCCGTGGGCGGAGAGATCGCCGCCAAGACCGGGGCCAGGGTGATCCTCCTGCATGTGGTCAAGGAAGAAGAGCTGCATGCCGGCATCAAGGAATTCGTCAGGGCCGAGCACATTCAGGGCACGCTCGACATGGACGTCCTCAAGGCGGGAGCAAAATATTTGCTCGATTCTTCGCTCGACACCGCCAGGGCCGCCGGCGTCAAGGACATCGACACCGAGATCGAGGAAGGCCCCATCGCCCGCACCATCGTCGCCCGCGCCAAGCACCACAAGGCCGACCTCATCGTCGTCGGCTCGCGCGGCATGGGCGACATCGAGGGCCTGCTGCGCGGCGGCGTCTCGCATCGTGTCGAGACCCTCGCCAAGTGCCCGGTGCTGGTGGTGAAGTGAGGCTCAGGCCGCGCGGTGCGCCCGCTCGGTGCGTGCCCTGAGATCGCGCAAGGTGTCGAGCTCCAGCGCCGTCGGCGGCGGGGTCTCGCCAACATCGCCGGCATAGGTGACCTGCCAGCCGCAGGTCTCCTCCACCTGGGCCCGCGTCACGCCGGGATGCAGGCTCACCACCTGGAACGCCTTGCTCTCGGGGTGCGGCTTCCACACCGCCAGGTCGGTGACGAGCAGCGTCGGCCCCTTGGTGGTGATGCCGAGCTCTTGGCGATGATTGCCGCCGCGGCCATGGCCGAAGGAGGTGAAGAAGTCGATCTTGTCCACCATGCCGCGCTTCGACTGGTTCATGGTGATGAAAATCTCGCCGCACGAAGTGGCGATCTCCGGCGCGCCGCCGCCGCCCGGCAGGCGCACCTTGGGGTGATGATAGTCGCCGATCACCGTGGTGTTGATGTTGCCGTGGGGGTCGAGCTGGGCCGCCCCCAGAAAGCCGATGGAGATGCGCCCGCCCTGCAGCCAGTAGCGGAACATCTCCGGCACCGACACGGTGGTCACCGCCGTCTCGCACAACTCCCCGTCGCCGATGGAAAGCGGCAACACATCCGGCGCCGTGCCGATGGTGCCCGACTCGTAGATGAGGGTGATGCCCGGCGCATGGGTGAGGCGGGCAAGGTTGCAGGCCGCCGACGGCGCACCGATGCCGACGAAGCACACATCCTCGTTCCTGAGCGCGCGTGCCGCGGCGATGGTCATCATCTCGGCCGGCGTGACGGGCGCGGCGCTCATGGCTTTGACTTTCTCAAACTCGCGACGCGCGTTGCAAACATCTCCGGGCCGGCGTCGAGCACGTTGTCCTGCATCCACTCAGCGAAGCGCTCGCGGTCGCCGGCGATATCGTTCCAGGCAAGATAGGCCGCATTGTCGCGGTCGTAGTAGCCATGAGCATAAGACGGGTTGGCCCCGCCCGGCACTTCGGCAATCGCCGTCACCGTCCAGTGCGGCAGGACGCAGGCATTGGCGGAGATCCCCGCGAAATCCTCAACGATCTCCTCCACCGTCACCACCGCCCGCTTTGCCGCCAGCACCGCCTCCTTCTGGATGCCGATGATGCCGTCGACCAGAACATCGCCATTGCGGTTGGCCTTCTGGGCATGGATGAAGGAGACGTCGGGCCGGATGGCCGGCACCGCCGCCAGCTCCTCGCCGGTGAAGGGGCAAGTGATGGCGCGGATATTGGGGTTGACCTCTTTCAGGCCGGCGCCGCGATAGCCGCGAAATACCGCGCACGGCAGGCCCGCCGCGCCTGCCTCATAGGCATTGGCCATGCCGGCATGGGAATGCTCCTCGATCTCGATGCCGTTGGGCCAGCCCTTCTCGATGGCATCCCGCACCCTGAGCAGCAGCCCGGCGCCGGGATTGCCGACATAGGAAAAGACGAGCTTCTTCACCATCCCCATGCCGACCATCTGGTCGTAGATGAGGTCCGGCGTCATGCGGATGAGGGTCAAGCCCTTCCTGCCCTGGCGGATCGCCTCATGCGCCGCAGCAAACGGGATCAGGTGGGTAAAGCCCTCAAACGCCGCCACATCGCCATCGTGGAGGTTGTCCGCCACCGCCTGCTGCAATGTCTGGAATTTCGCCATGCACGCCCTCGTCTGGTCGCCGTGACGTGCCACTTTCAAGCCGGTGGCGTCAATGGGGAGGATGCGGGATTGAGCCCTATTCCACCCGTGGACATCCTCGGCCCCACTCCCCCGGCGTCTGACGGCAGCGGGCTAGGGCTTGTGCAAGGCTTCGATGAAGGCCACCACGTTGTCGATGTCGGAGCTGGACAGGATGAACTTGGTCATGGGGAAGTGCGGCTCGCGCAGGAACGTCTGCAGCCGCTCATGCGTATAAACGTCAGGCTCATCGGCAATCGTCTGGAAGTCGGGCGCCTTGACGTCGGCCTTGGCAAAGCGCGGCTTGTAGCCGGGGATGACATGGCACGCGGTGCAATATTCCGCCACGATCGGCGCGGCCGCCTTGCCATTGCCCTCAGCCGCTGCCGGAAAGCTGGCCGCAACCAGCATGCCCGCGGCCATCGCCGAAATGCCGACCCTCAGCATTGCCCGGTTTCCTTTCGCATGGCTTGGCAACGATAGCACCGAAGCCCAAGGCCACCTTGATCTCGGTCAAGGCTTGAGCGCAGCCGCTTCAGATCGCCTTTACGGCGACCTCAAGCATGCCGCGCACCTCACCCGCGACCGTCTTCAGGTGCTCGTTGTCGATGGCGGTCATGGAAGCGACCGGGTCGATGGCGCTGACCTCGACGCCGCCGTCGGCTGCGCGGACAATCACATTGCACGGCAGCATGGCGCCCACCCGCGGCTCCATCTGCAAGGCCTGATGCGCCATCTTCGGGTTGCAGGCGCCGAGGATGAGATAGTCGGCGATGTCTTCATCGAGCTTCTTTTTCAGCGTGGCGCGCACGTCGATCTCGGTGAGCACGCCAAACCCCTGGCCCGAAAGCGCCTTGCGTGTGCGCTCCACGATGTCGGCGAAGTCGGCGCCGGGAAAATTGCGGTTGATGGTGTAGGTCAATGGTCGTCTCCTCGGGGTAGATGTCCACTCCTTGTGGGCCAGATGTGTGGCCGTTTTGCGGGGAGGTAAGCCATGTTCGCCACCTTTCAGGATGACGATTGCGCCAAGGCACCCGTCATGGTTCGATGCAGCGATGAGCGATGCGCCCGATTGGCAGACCCGGTTTGGCAAGGGCGTCACGGCCCACAAGGAAGGCCGGCTGATCGAGGCGCTGGATGCCTATGGCGCCGTCGTCGCGGCCCGGCCCGAGCATCTCGATGCGGTCACCAACCTCTCCGTCCTGTCGCTGCAACTGGGCGATGTGGCCGCTGCCCGCCGCTACGGCCGCAAGGCGGTGGAGCTGGCGCCCGACAGGGCCAACGGCTGGAACAATCTCGGGCTCGCGCTCAAGGCAAGCGGCGATTTTTCCGCCGCCGCGCAAGCCTTCCGCCGTTGCGTGAGCCTGGACAAGACCCACCAGCACGCCTGGGGAAATCTCGGCGAAGCGCTTGCCAATATCGGCGATCTGGAAGGCGCGGTGGAGGCCTACGCCCGGGCACTCGCCATCGATCCCGACATGCCGACAACGCTGCTTGCCTATATCCACCGCAAGCAACAAATCGCCGACTGGTCGGGGCTCGATGAGGCGACTGCCCGCCTGTCGCGTCTCATCGCCAAGGGCAGGAGCGGCATCGAACCTTTCGGGCTGCTGTTCTGTTGCCAGGATCCGGCGGAAATCCTGCACGCGGCACGCAATTGCGCCCGCGCGCTGGAACAGTCCATCGCCAGGACCTGGGGCGCACACAATTTCGCACGGCGCAAGCGCCAGGGTGGGCGCATCCGCATCGGCTATGTCTCGGCCAATTTCTACGACCACGCGGTCGGCACCCTCATCGCCCAGATGCTGGAAGCCCACGACCGCCAGCGCTTCGAGGTCTTTGGCTACTGCCACTCAGACAAACGCGAAGGCGAGTTGCGCCAGCGCATCGTCAACGCCTTCGACAAGTTCACCGAAATCCACAGCCTCGACGACCTTGAAGCGGCGCGCGCCATCAACGCCGACGGCATCGACATCCTCATCGACCTCATGGGCTACACCAAGGGCCAGCGCCTGCGTATCTTCGCGCTGAGGCCAGCGCCGGTGCAGGTGAGCTGGATCGGCTATGCCGGCAGCATCGGCGGCAAGTTCATCGACTACATCATCGCCGACCGCATGGTGATCCCCGAAGGTTTTGAGCGCTTCTACGACGAGGCGGTGGTGTTCATGCCGGTGTGCTACCAGGTGAACGATGCCCGCCGCAGCCTCGCCGATCACCCCTTGCGACGGGCCGACTTCGGCATTCCCGACGAGGCGATCGTTTATTGCTGCTTCAACCAGATCGCCAAGATCACCCCGCCGGCGCTCGATGTGTGGGCGGCGATCCTCAAGGCGGTGCCGGAAAGTCTCCTATGGTTGTGGCACCTGAATGATCCGGGAAAGCGCAATCTGACCCGCGCGCTGGGCGAGCGCGGCATCGAGTCCACGCGCATCCGCTGGGGCGAAACGCTCGATGGGCCAAAGCACCTGTCGCGCTACGGGCTTTGCGACCTCTTCCTCGACACCTTCCCCTATGGCGGCCATGCCACCGCCAGCAACGCCCTGTTCGGCGCCTGCCCGCTGGTGGCGTTGCCGGGCGAGACCTTTGCCTCGCGCGTGTCTTCGAGCCTTCTGCACGCCATCGGCCTCGATGAGATGATCGCCAAGGACATGCACGATTACGCCCGCATCGCCGTGGCCGTGGGCCGCGATGAGGACTTGCGCCGACGCCTCAAGGCGCATCTGCAAGCTGCTCGCACGGCTTCGCCCCTCTTCGACGGCGCCCGCTTCGCCCACGATCTGGAGCGCGCCTTCGACATCATGCTGGCCCGCCATGAAGCGGGCGAGGCGCATGAGCACATCACGCTTTAAGCTGTCTCTTCGATGGAGATCACCCGCTTGATCTCGTCGCTCACGAAGCCAAGCGCCGAGGGCTGGCGGATGCCGGGAAGAATGGCCACGTCATAAAGCTCGCGCACCACGCCTTCGAGCCGGATCCAGGCGATGGTGTCGCCGCTGGTGATATCGACCACGATGATGCCGCAGCGCGCCTCGGCCCCGCGCTCCGCCAGCGCATCATCGAGCGGCAGGCCCTGGAAGGTGCGGTTCTCGCGCGCCATCGACAGGCCGATGACGGCATGATTGCCGCTAAGCGCCAGGCCACGGGCATAGCCGGGGCAGAAGGCGATCGGCTCGAAGCGCCCGGTGGCGAGGTCCACATGCCCGAACTCGCCGGTGCCGGAATTGAGCAGCCACAGCTTTCCGTCATGCAGGCGCGGCGAATGCGGCATGGAAAGCCCGCTCGCCACCGTCTCGCCGCTCTCGACATCGATGACGACACCGCCGTCGCGCCGCCGGTCGCGCCAGCCATCGGTCACATCGGACGGGGCCACGCAGGTCACATAGCGCACCTCGCCGTCTTCGATGGCGAGCCCGTTCAGGTGGCAACGGTCCTCCGGCGCCAGGCGTGAGATGAAGCGCGGATGCCACAGGGGGCGAAAGCTGTGGCGGTCCGACACCGTCGCCACGCAGGAAAACAGCGTGTTGGCGAACACCGGCCTGCCGACGGGATCGAAACCAACATCATGCGCATCGAGGTCGCCGGTGATCCACGCTACATGCGGCACATAGAGCGCATCATGTCCTTCCGGCGAGGTCTGCCCGGGGGCCATGACGTTGTCGAAGGCAAAGAGTTGGTAATGGGTGGCAAGCGCCAGGCGCCGGCCATCGCCCGAGACGCCAAGCCCCATGCAGCGCGAGAAGGTGCGCTCGAACACCGACAGCCGCCCGTCAAGGCGCCGCCCGATGAGAAACAGCTTGCCCGCCTGATAAGTGGTGAAGGCAATCGAGAGATCCGCCCCCGCGAACCAGCCATCGAAGCTGCGCGAGGTGGTAAGGGCGAATTTTTCGTCGGCTGCCTCGGCCATCGGTTGGCTCGTCCTTCAAATGCGCGGCCCACCTTGGGCAGGCAGGCGGGACGACCCGCCGCAGCGGGGCGAATGTGCCACCGATGCCGCGGCACCGCAACCAGACGCCGCGCCCCGGGACCACTTTCAGGCGAAGATGAAGTCGGCCCCCGAGATGGGATGGCCGGCGCCGAAATCGTCCACCGTGTAGTTCTCGATGAGAATGGTGTTGCTCGTCCCGTCGGTGATGAGGGCAAAGCCGCTGCCATCGTCAATCGTCAGGTGATGGTTGATGAGGTTGTGGATGCCCGTAATGCCAGAAACGCCGGAGAGGTCGATGACCTCAAGGTTGTTGGCCGAGAAGTCGGAGATGGTGTCGTGGCCGAAGTTGCCGGCAAAGGTGAAGGTGTCGGTCATCGCCCCGCCGGAGAGGTTGTCGTTGCCCGTGCCGCCATCGATGCTGTTGTGACCGCCGCCGCCATCGATTCGGTCATTGCCGGCGTTGCCGCGGATCACATCTTTGCCGCCGTTGCCGCGGAGGTGGTCGCCACCGCCACCGCCGTTGAGCACGTCGGCGCCGCCACCGCCGGTGATCTGGTCAGCGCCACCACCGCCGTTGACCTTGTCTTTGCCGGCCCCGCCTATGACGGTATCTGCACCGGCATTGCCATCGAGGACGTCGTTGCCGCCGCCGCCCTTGAGGACATCGTTGCCGCTGCCGCCATGGGCACGGTCGTCGCCGCCGTTGGCGATGATGTGGTCAGACCCGCCATTGCCGTTCAGCCTGTCGTTGCCGGCGCCGCCCATGATGGTGTCCTTGCCAACGCCGCCCACAAGCTGATCATTGCCCCGATCGCCCAGGATGCTGTCGTTGCCGCCGCCGCCGCTGCCCATGTCGTTGCCGTCGCCGCCGATGATGGTGTCATTGCCGGCGTCGCCGATCAGCCAGTCGCCCGCCCCGGCGCCCTCCAGCCGGTCATTCCTGTCCAGCCCGTAGAGCAGGTCGACGCCGGGGCCGCCCGTGAGGGCCTGTGCTCCGCCGCTGTCTATCTGCAGGTTGGCCTGCGACGGCGTCAGCTGGTTCAGCCCGAAAAGCTGGCCGGCGAAAGACAGCGCCTCGACGTTGCGTACCGTGTCGACGCCCTCGAACGGGGTGGCCACGATGATGTCGCTGCCGTTGAAGAAGAAATGCACAGTGTTCGGCGCCGCATCCCAGACCGCGATGTCGGGCGGCCCGGGGTTGCCGACATTGTTCTCGTTCGAGCCGCCGTCGATCAGATCGAACCCGGCGCCGCCGCGCAGCGTGTCCGAGCCATTGCCGCCCGACAGGCTGTCGTTGCCGCCGGCGCCGTTGATGAAGTCCGACGATGAGCCCCCCTGCAAGAAGCTGCGCCCGAGAATGACATCGTCGAAGTTCGAGCCGATCACCCCCTCTACCCCGCCCAGCGTGTCGCCAGCGGCAAAGCCGGTCGACTGGTCGCCGTCAAGCGGCTCCATGTCGATCACCAGCCCCTGCGGCGCGCGGATGTAGGAGGCGATGTCGACATCGTTGTCGAGGATCCCGTCGCTGATCAGGTCCTGGCCCGCCGTCATCAAGTAGAGGTCGGATCCGTCGCCGCCCTGCATGATGTTGGGTCCGCCCGTACCGCCGTCGATCGTATCGTTTCCGCCCTGGCCGACCAGCAGGTTGAAGCCCGCGCCGCCCACCAGGAGGTCGTCATTGTTGAAGCCGGCCACGTCCGCCCCCGGTCGAGGCGCGGTGTAGAAATGCTGGTACTGGCTGAGAAAGGCCTGGATCGTCGCCTCGCTATGGGCCTGCATTGATGCAACCACTGCATCGCCCAGTGCCTTGGCCGAAACGTTCGGCACCTGGATCACCGCGTTGTCGTTCTTGGGCAGGAACAGGTTGGCCTGGGTCCCGAACTGGTGGGCATCCGCAAGGGCAGCGTCGCGCTCGGCCTGTGTCGTGGCCACGGCCAGCCGGTCGATCGCGTCCGAAACCTCGCCGTTGTAGCGGGTTTCGATGCGGGTGATAGTGCCGGAATCGAGCTTCGGAAAGGGCAACAGGCTGCCCGAGGTGGTTACGTTCACGACCGACAGGCCGGTGCCGACGAAGGAGATCAGGCCGAGGAAATCGTGCGAGATCAGCGTGACGCGCGTCGGCGTGACCGTGACCGCCTCGTAGGGCTCAAGAACGCCGCCGATTTGGAGGCTCTGCGCCGAGAAGTAGCCGTCGACGCCGTTGTAGGCTTCGGAAACGCTGCGGTTGAAGCTACCGATCCACGGCATGAAAGACTCCCTGAAGACTGTGCACCGTGCCGGACAACCGGCGGAATTGGGCAACTGTAGCCAACTCGCCTTTGCGAATCCAGTTATCGGCGCCTCGGCGTTCAGCGTCTCGGTCGGGTCGTGGGACTGCAGCCAGATTTTTCGGTGACAAGAATCGGCCTTCCGCCGGGGTCGAAGCCGACATCATGGGCATCAAGGTCGCCGGTGATCCATGCCACATGCGGTTCAGGCGAAGATGAAGTCGGCCCCCGAAATGTCTTTGCCGGCGCCGAAATCGTTTGTCGTGAAGCCGAGGAGGACAATGGTATGGCCCGCCCCGTCATCGATGACGACAGAACCGGCAACCGGACCGGTATTCAGGTGCTGGGTGATGAGGTTGAGGAAGCCGGTGATGCCGGAGACGCCCGAGAGATCGATGTCCTCGTGATTGTTGGCCGAGAAGTCGGAGATGGTGTCGTGGCCGAAGTTCCCGGAAAAGGCAAAGGTGTCGGTCGTCGCCCCGCCGGAGAGGCTGTCATCGCCAGCGCCGCCGTCGATGCTGTCGTGACCTCCGCCGCCATTGAGGCTGTCATCGCCGGCGGCGCCACGCAGGACGTCACCGGCGGCACCGCCAGACATGCTGTCGTTGCCAAATCCGCCCGTGAGCACATCGGCGCCGGCGTTGCCGCTGACATGATCGTTGCCGCGATTGCCGTTGACGGTGTCATCGCCAGCGCCGCCGTCGATGCTGTCGTGACCTCCGCCGCCATTGACGCGATCATTGCCGGCGCCGGCATCGACGGTGTCGCCGCCGGCATTGCCGTTGAGAATGTCGTTGCCGTCCCGGCCGAGGATCAGATCGCCGCCGGCGCCGCCGTTCGCCCTGTCGTTGCCGGGGCCGCCATCGATGGTATCGGCGCCACCAAGGCCCGACATGGTGTCCTTGCCGAGGCCGCCGATGATGTGATTGGCCTCGTCGGTGCCGCCGATCTTCTCGTTGCGCATGTACTCCACCGCGCCGATGTCGACGGTACCGCCGATAATGCGAGAGGCTCCACGGGCATCGAGCGGCAGGGGTTCGAAGGTGAAGCCGTCATTGTCGAGGTCGAAGGTATCGCCGGGAATATCGATATTGCTGCCGGCATCGATGAGCGGGCTGCCATCGAGCGGTGACATGGTGAGCACGCCGCCGCCATTGTCGAGCGGTTCCCCCAGCATGGGGTCGCCGCCGTTGATGATGTTGCCATTGGCATCAGTGTAGCCGCCGGTCTGGACAACGAGAGAGCTAGCGCCACTGCCTATGCTGTTGGTACCGCCGGACAGTGAAACGAGGGTACTGAAGAAGCTGCCCGCAGCCGAGGCGTGGCCCTTGGTCCCATCGGCGATGTCGTTGGCATTGTCAGCGGAGGTGCCGGAAGTGCCTTTTGCCAATACACTATTGTCGATACTGGTGAGGCCGCTGACGGTGAAGACGTTACCGCCCTGATCGGCCGCACTAGAATTCCCAAAGCTATCAGCCTTACCACCGTAAAAAGTCGAATTCTCCACACTTGCGAATCCGGACTGGTTGAAAAAATTCCCCCCTCTTCCACTCGCACTGTTTCTATCTAGGCTACTACCAATTATCACCGAGAATCCGGAATCAGCGAACATCGCACCGCCGTCATGCCCAGTATCTCCTGCCTTATCATCAACGCCGGCAAAATTGTCGGTGAAACGCGAATTGTTGATGTAAACATTAGTTTGATGGGCAGCTATGGCACCACCATTGCCGCTTGCCTGGTTGGCTAGAAATGAGCTGTGATGGATGGTAAGAACTCCATCGACGATGTTGATCGATCCTCCATCACCTTGCGAAAATCCATGGTACAGTGTAAGGTTTTCCATTGTGACGTGTGCGTTTCCGCTAATGTTGAAGTGGCGACTTGTAAAATCTGTGCCAATAACAGCATTTCCATAGCTACTGCTCGCCTCGGCTCTTATGAGCGTGTCGTCGGTAAGATTTAATTCACCCTCTTTTAGGTCTATTTGCACTACTCCACTTAGATCCCTCAGTAGGTTCGAATCGAAAGTAATTTCATCTTCGCCGGGATTGTCATTGGCTATCTGCACCGCCTCACGCAGCGACAGGACACCGTCATTGGGATCGACCACGTCCTTGGTGGTGGTCACCACCAGCGCCGGGTTAGCGGCTGCGACGCCGGCAGGGGGACCGAAAAGCACCGGGTCGACGCCAAAGCCGGTCTGACCTGAGCTGTTGATGAGGCTGACGGCGCCCGGGGCGGATAAACCGCCGCTGCCCGAGATCCCGAAGAGATTGTTGCTCAGTCCCGCTTGGCCTTGCGTCAGCACCAGCGACTTGCCATCAAGGCCGCTATCGGGGCCGAGGCTTTCGGCCTCCTCGTTGTCGCCGGCCAGCACCAAGGAGCCGTCCATGCCATTCAGGATATCGGTGATGGAGTATTCGCCAAAGCCGACCATGACCAGTTCTCCCCAATGATCCGCTGCGAACGAGCGGCGTTATGAATCTTCAACCGCGGCGCAGACTTGCGTCACGGCCCACTGCCACACCGGGCTCACCGGACCTTCGGCCTGCACCGACAGGACGATCGGTGTGCCGGTTGGGAAAATATAAAGACGCACCGTCACGAGTATCCGTACCTCTTGCCAATCAATCGCAAGTGACCCGGAACGAGGCCAGATGTATCGGCACCGAACATTAAATTCTGTTCATCCTAGAATACAATTTGACACCAGGGCAAATATCAATTTGCCCATGGGTCAACACCGCTGCTGTCGTTCCATTGCCGCCTCGCCGCAGGCACCAACGGCTCAACTGCCGGCATCCACCTTCTGCGTCGGTTGCGGCATCGCGGTGTCTTGCGCCTCGCTGGCCTGGGCGACGATGCGATAGGCCTTGCTCTTGGGCATGTCGCGCCAGAAGGCGAGCTTGGAATAGCGCTCGAACAGATCCGGCGGCAAGATGGTCTGGCGCGGCCGCGGCTCCACCTTGGGGTGCACCCGGTGCAGCCCGTCCACCCCCAGCTGGGCATCGAAGTCGGGCGCATCGTACTCCACGTGCTCGAAATCGTGCTCGAACGGTTCCTCGCCCAGGAACTCGTAGATCAGCTTCATCACCTCGCCCGGGCGGTGGGTGAGAAGATCGTATTCCACCAGCACCAGCCGCTCGGCGTGTTCCGAGTAGCAGCCCTCCCTCAGCGCATGCCAGGGAAAGCCCACCAGCCGGTTGGCGTTGGCCAGTGCCTCGATGCGGGTATAGACGGTCGAGCGCTCGGCGCCCGAGTTGAACAGCCGGGTATGCTCGAAGGCGTTGGCGCGGAACTGGCGTTCGAGCGAATCCATCACCCAGGCGACGTCGCGCACGGTGCAGATCATCTTGGCGTCGGGGAACAGCGTCATCAGCGCCGGGAGCTTCGCCGTCCAGGCGCGGTTGGTATCGAAGATCACCGGCTCTTCGCGGTCGGCGTAATAGCTGTCGAACAGGCCGCTGAGCAGCCGTGCGCGCTGCTCCTGGTCGACCATGGCCGACAGTTCCGAGCCGGCCGAGACCTGGGCGATGAGCGTATCGAACAGGCTCGCCACCGGGCTCGACATGCCGGCATGAAAGCGCGGGTTCTGGCGCAAAAGCGCGCCCATGAGGGTCGAGCCGGAGCGCGGCAGGCCGGAAATGAAATGATAGGCGGGCATGGGTCGTTCTCTGAGCGGCAATCACCGTTCGGCACTGTGGCCGATTTCACTGCTGAGGGAAAGCCGCCCGGTGGTTTGCCGCGCCTGATCGATGAACGGCCCCCGCGCGCGCCTACTCCCGCGCGGCGACGAACTGCATCGGGCGGATGGGCCTGACGGTGCTGGCCTGCGGGCCTGCCTCGCTTTCGCCCGCCCGCACCACCAGCTCCACCGGATCGCCGGTCTTGAGAGCGGAGAAATCCGCCTCCACCACGGCATTGCGGTGGAAATAGACCAGGGACCCGTCATTGGCGCTGATGCGTCCGAAGCCGGCATCGGCGTCGATCTCCACCACCCGGCCCTGAAGCGGGCCTTCATGCGCCTTCACGTCGCCGCCGGCCTGCGCCTTCCAGCGCACGAGCTGGCGCTGCATGGCATTGAAGGCATCGCGGATGGCGACATGGATATCCTCATGCGCATTGACGTCGCCAGGCCGGTTGTTGACCGCCAGCTCCGTGCCAGGCACCCTGACCTCGATGCGCACGCTATAGCGATTGCCCTTGCGGTGATGGCGATGGGGCGCCTCGACGAAGACGTGGCAACTGGTGATGCGGTCGTAGAACTGCTCCAGCTTGGCGGCCTTTTCCTCGACCTCGCGGGCAACGAAATCGGACGGTTCCATGTTGCGGAACGACAACTCAAGCGGTGTTTCCATGTGATTGTCCTTTTTGCTTTACTGACACAGCGGCGAGCGCTGCAAGGGCAGTTTCACTCGCCGAACAGCTCGCGCACCTCGCCCGGCATGGCATGGCGCACATCGGCCATCTCGCCGGCGGAGATGCGCGACAGAAGCAGTGCCAGAACGGCGCCCAGCGCGGCGTCCGGATCGGGCACCTTGTCGGGCATCATGGCCTCTTCCAGATGAGCCACCATTTCGGCCCGGCTGCGCAGCTTGAGCGGCTTGCCGGCCGGACGCCAGCCCTCGTAATAGACGCCGCGCAGAAACAGCGGCATTTCCGAGCCCAGATGCACCGCCTCGTTGACCGGCAGCCGGTCGCGCAGCACATGCAGGCCCGCCCTCAGCAGCCGGTAGGCGCGCTGGCGGTTGTCCCAGCCGGTGAGCGCCATGAGGTCCTTCAACCATATATTGGTGACCTGCATGGTCTCGTCCATGACTTTCATGCCGTGTGTGCTCATGCGTCCCTCCCTCGGCAGTCAAGAAGGCCATTCAATAGACGTGAATGAGCGGGCCGGCCTTAATCTGGATCAAACATGCCGGAACGGCATATGCAGCGCTCAAACGACGGCCTCCCAGGGCCGCGACAGGCGCGTGGCGCCGTTGATGATGCCGACCATGGAATAGGTCTGGGGAAAATTCCCCCACAACTCGCCGGTCACCGGATCGGTGTCTTCCGACAGCAGGCCCACATGATTGCGCGAGGCAAGCAGCGCCTCGAAGATGTCGCGCGCTTCTTCCACGCGCCCGATCTTGGCCAGCGCATCCAGTCGCCAGAAGGCGCAGATATTGAACGCGGTCTGCGGCAGTCCGAAATCGTCCGGGGCCTCGTAGCGCATCATGTGGGGCCCGCGCGCCAGCGTCTTCTCCAGCGCTTCGACGGTTGCCACGAAGCGGGGGTCTCGCGGTGAAATGAAGCCGACCTCCGCCATCAGCAGCATGCTGGCGTCCAGATGCTCGCCGCCGGGCCTGTCGACGAAGGCCTTGCGCTTTTCCGACCAGGTGTTGTCGAGGATGAAGCGCTTGATCTCCTCGGCCCGTTGGCGCCAGTGCGCCGCCCGCCCGGCCTCGCCCAGATGCACCGCGATCTTGGCGAGACGGTCGCAGCCCGCCCAGCACATGAGGCTGGACGAGGTATGCACCGCCGAACGCGAACGCAGCTCCCACATGCCGGCGTCGGGCTGGTTGTAGAGTTCGTAGGCTTTGTTGCCGATCGCCTCCATGAGGTGGAATTCGTGTGTGCCCGCCTCCTTGGTGAGGCGTGTGTCGAAGAAGGTCTGCACCGCGCCCAGAATAACGTTGCCGTAAACGTCATGTTGGAAATGCTCATGCGCCTGGTTGCCCACCCGCACCGGGCCCTCCGAGCGGTAGCCTGGCAGGTGCTCGATGATACGCTCGCTCAGCGTGGCCTCGAGGTCGATACCGTAGACCGGCTGCAGATGGCCGCCGTCGGCCTCGGCCACGACGTTCATCAGCCAGTCGAAATAGTTCTCCATCGTCCCGACGGCCCCGATGCTGTTGAGGGCGCGCACCACGAAGAAGGCATCGCGCAGCCAGCAATAGCGGTAGTCCCAGTTGCGGCCGCTGCCGGGGGCCTCGGGGATGCAGGTGGTGATCGCCGCGACGATGGCGCCGGTCGGCTCGTAGGTGCACAGCTTGAGGGTGATGGCGGCGCGCATCACGGCATCCTGCCAGTCGAGCGGCAGGGCGAGGCGTTCCGACCAGCCGCGCCAATAGCCCATGGTGCGCTCCATGAACGATCTCGCCGTCTCCTCCACCCCGCTCGACAGCGTCTCGTCCGGCCCGAAAATCAGGTCGATCTCGCCCTGCAGGTTGAAGCGGCGCTCCTCCACCAGATAGTCGATGGGCGCATCGGTGGTGAGGCGCAGGTTGAGATCGGGCCCGATGAAGCGCACATGGTTGGAGCCACGCATCAGCCGCGGCGTGGTAGCGCCGTAATCGAAGGTCGGACGCAACAGGATGCGCACCCGCGGCGTCCCCGAAAGGCGCCTGATGCGCCGCACCAGCGTATAGGGGCGGAAGATGCGGTCGCGCCAGAAGAAACGCGGCGCGAAGTCGATGACCTCGACGCTGCCCGAGGGGGCATGCAGCACGGTCCTGAGGACCGCGGTCTTGTCCACATAGGTCTGCTCGCTGGCCTCCAGCCCTTCCAGGTCGATGGCGAACAGGCTGCCCGAGTCTTCGCCGATCTCGCCATTGACGAGGGCGGCGAACACCGGATCGCCGTCGAAGCGCGGCAAGCAGCACCACACCACCCGGGCGCGCTTGTCGATCAGCGCCCCGAAGCAGCAATTGCCGATGAAGCCGAGGTCGAGGTTGCTCACAGTTGTCCCGCCTTGCGCATGTCGTCCCCCGGCCGGGCGGCGAGATCTCGCTCAACCGCGCCAGCCAACTCAGGAACTCACCGATGTCCTC
>CAVYOQ010000056.1:0-22712 GCA_963770075.1 uncultured Alphaproteobacteria bacterium | reverse complement strand
CTATTTGTGGCTTGCCGCAGGCACCGACGGCTCAACTGCCGGCATCCACCTTCTGGGTCGGCTGCGGCATGGCGGTGTCTTGCGCCTCGCTGGCCTGGGCGACGATGCGATAGGCCTTGCTCTTGGGCATGTCGCGCCAGAAGGCGAGCTTGGAATAGCGCTCGAACAGATCCGGCGGCAAGATGGTCTGGCGCGGCCGCGGCTCGACCTTGGGGTGCACGCGGTGCAGCCCGTCGACCCCCAGTTGGGCATCGAACTCGGGCGCGTCGTACTCGACGTGCTCGAAATCGTGCTCGAACGGTTCCTCGCCCAGGAACTCGTAGATCAGCTTCATCACCTCGCCCGGGCGGTGGGTGAGAAGGTCGTATTCCACCAGCACCAGCCGCTCGGCGTATTCCGAGTAGCAGCCCTCCCGCAGCGCATGCCAGGGAAAGCCGACCAGCCGGTTGGCGTTGGCCAGCGCCTCGATGCGGGTATAGACGGTGGAGCGCTCGGCGGGCGAGTTGAACAGGCGGGTGTGCTCGAAGGCATTGGCGCGGAACTGGCGCTCGATGGAATCCATCACCCAGGCGACATCACGCACGCAGCAGATCATCTTGGCGTCGGGAAACAGCGTCATCAGCGCCGGCAGCTTGGCCGTCCAGGCGCGGTTGGTGTCGAAAATCACCGGCTCTTCGCGGTCGGCGTAATAGCTGTCGAACAGGCCGCGCAGCAGCCGCGCGCGCTGTCCTGGTCGACCATGGCCGACAGTTCCGAGCCGGCCGAGACCTGGGCGATGAGCGTATCGAACAGGCTCGCCACCGGGCTCGACATGCCGGCATGGAAGCGCGGGTTCTGGCGCAGAAGCGCGCCCATGAGGGTCGAGCCGGAGCGCGGCAGGCCGGAGATGAAATGATAGGCGGGCATGGGACTTTCTCCGAGCGGCAATCACCGTTCGGCACTGTGGCCGATTTCACTGCTGAGGGAAAGCCGCCCGGTGGTTTGCCGCGCCTGATCGATGAACGGCCCCCGCGCGCGCCTACTCCCGCGCGGCGACGAACTGCATCGGGCGGATGGGCCTGACGGTGCTGGCCTGCGGGCCTGCCTCGCTTTCCCCGCCTGCACCACCAGCTCCACCGGATCGCCGGTCTTGAGAGCGGAGAAATCCGCCTCCACCACGGCATTGCGGTGGAAATAGACCAGGGACCCGTCATTGGCGCTGATGCGTCCGAAGCCGGCATCGGCGTCGATCTCCACCACCCGGCCCTGAAGCGGGCCCTCATGCGCCTTCACGTCGCCGCCGGCCTGCGCCTTCCAGCGCATGAGCTGGCGCTGCATGGCATTGAAGGCATCGCGGATGGCGACATGGATATCCTCATGCGCATTGACGTCGCCAGGCTGGTTGTTGACCGCCAGCTCCTTGCCCGGCACCCTGACCTCGATGCGCACGCTATAGAGGTTGCCCTTGCGGTGATGGCGATGGGGCGCCTCGACGAAGACGTGGCAACTGGTGATGCGGTCGTAGAACTGCTCCAGCTTGGCGGCCTTTTCCTCCACCTCGCGGGCAACGAAATCGGACGGCTCCATGTTGCGGAACGACAATTCAAGCGGTGTTTCCATAGGTTGATCCCTTTTCTTCTACAGACAGACCGGCGAGCGCAGCTTCACTCGCCGAACAGTTCGCGCACCTCGCCGGGCATGGCGTGGCGCACATCGGCCATCTCGCCGGCGGAGATGCGCGCCAGAAGCAGCGCCAGAACGGCGCCGAGCGCGGCGTCCGGATCGGGCACCTTGTCGGGCATCATGGCCTCTTCCAGATGAGCCACCATTTCGGCCCGGCTGCGCAGCTTGAGTGGCTTGCCGGCCGGACGCCAGCCCTCGTAATAGACGCCGCGCAGAAACAGCGGCATTTCCGAGCCCAGATGCACCGCCTCGTTGACCGGCAGCCGGTCGCGCAGCACATGCAGTCCCGCCCTCAGCAGCCGGTAGGCGCGCTGGCGGTTGTCCCAGCCGGTGAGCGCCATGAGGTCCTTCAACCATATATTGGTGACCTGCATGGTCTCGTCCATGACTTTCAGGCCGTGTGTGCTCATGCGTCCCTCCCTCCCTTGGCAGTCAGGATGTTCATCTGATAGCCGTGAACGCGCCGCCCGGCCTTAATCTGGATCAAGCCCGCCGGGCAGCGTCTGCGCGCTCACACCACGGCCTCCCACGGCCGCGACAGGCGCGTGGCGCCGTTGATGATGCCGACCATGGAATAGGTCTGGGGATAATTCCCCCACAGCTCGCCGGTCACCGGATCGGTATCTTCCGACAGCAGGCCGACATGGTTGCGCGAAGCCAGCAGCGCCTCGAAGATGTCGCGCGCTTCTTCCGTGCGCCCGATCTTGGCAAGCGCATCCAGGCGCCAGAAGGCGCAGATGTTGAAGGCGGTCTGCGGCAGTCCGAAATCGTCCGGGGCCTCGTAGCGCATCATGTGGGGCCCGCGCGCCAGCGTTTTCTCCAGCGCCTCGACGGTGGCGACGAAGCGGGGGTCTCGCGGTGAAATGAAGCCGACCTCCGCCATCAGCAGCATGCTGGCGTCCAGATGCTCGCCGCCGGGCTTGTCGACGAAGGCCTTGCGCTTTTCCGACCAGGTGTTGTCGAGGATGAAGCGCTTGATCTCCTCGGCCCGTTGGCGCCAGTGCGCCGCCCGCCCGGCCTCGCCCAGATGCACCGCGATCTTGGCGAGACGGTCGCAACCCGCCCAGCACATGAGGCTGGACGAGGTATGCACCGCCGAACGCGAGCGCAGCTCCCACATGCCGGCATCGGGCTGGTTGTACAGCTCGTAGGCCTTGTTGCCGATCGCCTCCATGAGCTGGAAATCGTGCACGCCCGCCTCCTTGGTGAGGCGTGTGTCGAAGAAGGTCTGCACCGCGCCGAGGATGACGTTACCGTAAACGTCATGTTGGAAATGCTCATGCGCCTGGTTGCCCACCCGCACCGGGCCTTCAGAGCGGTAGCCCGGCAGGTGCTCGATGATGCGTTCGCTCAGCGTGGCCTCGAGGTCGATGCCGTAGACCGGCTGCAGGTGGCCGCCGTCGGCCTCGGCCACCACGTTCATCAGCCAGTCGAAATAATTCTCCATCGTCCCCACCGCCCCCATGCTGTTGAGGGCGCGCACCACGAAGAAGGCATCGCGCAGCCAGCAATAGCGGTAATCCCAGTTGCGGCCGCTGCCCGGGGCCTCGGGGATGGAGGTGGTGATCGCCGCGACGATGGCCCCGGTCGGCTCGTAGGTGCACAGCTTGAGGGTAATGGCAGCGCGCGTCACGGCATCCTGCCAGTCGAGCGGCAGGGCGAGGCGTTCCGACCAGCCGCGCCAATAGCCCATGGTGCGCTCCATGAACGATCTCGCCGTCTCCTCCACCCCGCCCGCCAGCGTCTCGTCCGGCCCGAAAATCAAATCGATCTCGCCCTGCAGGTTGAAGCGGCGCTCCTCCACCAGATAGTCGATGGGCGCATCGGTGGTGAGGCGCAGGTTGAGATCGGGCCCGATGAAGCGCACATGGTTGGAGCCGCGCATCAGCCGCGGCGTGGTGGCGCCGTAATCGAAGGTCGGACGCAACAGGATGCGCACCCGCGGCGTCCCCGAAAGGCGCCTGATGCGCCGCACCAGCGTGTAGGGGCGGAAGATGCGGTCGCGCCAGAAGAAACGCGGCGCGAAGTCGATGACCTCGACGCTGCCCGAGGGGGCATGCAGCACGGTCTTGAGGACGGCGGTCTTGTCCACATAGGTCTGCTCGCTGGCCTCCAGCCCTTCCAGGTCGATGGCGAACAGGCTGCGGGAATCTTCGCTGATCTCCCCGTTGACCAGGGCGGCGAACACCGGATCGCCATCGAAGCGCGGCAGGCAGCACCACACCACCCTGGCGCGCTTGTCGATGAGCGCCCCGAAGCAGCAATTGCCGATGAAGCCTAGATCGAGGTTGCTCACGGTTGTCCCGCCTTCAGCACGTCATCGCCCGGCCGGGCGGCAAGGACCCGGCTCAACCGCGTCAGCCAGCGCAGGAACTCGTCGATGTCCCCGGCGCAGTATCCAGCCTCTGTTTCACCCTGGCCGATGCGGATCGCATGGCCTCCCATCGCCTTGACGGCCCGGAATGCGTCCTCATCGGTCACATCGTCGCCGGCACAAAGCGGAATGCGCCCGCGAAAGGGCGGCTCGGCCATGAAGTCTTCGACCGCGTGCGCCTTGGTGCGCGCGCCCGCCTTGACCTCGATCACCATCTTGCCGGCGAGCCGCGTGAGGTTGGGATGGTGGGCGATGGCGCGCGCCACCGCTTCGTCGCAGAACCGCGCCAGATCGGGGCGCTTGCGGTAGTGCAGCGCCACCGATCCGGGCTTCTTCTCCAGCAGCAGCCCGGCCATGCCCTCGCTCGCGGCCTGCAAGTCGCGCGTTATGGCATCGAGCGCTGCCCGGTCGAAGTCGGCTGCGTGCATGCGGCCCAAGGCATCGCGCCGCATCAGCCCGTGGACGCCCGCCACCGCAATGCGGTGCGATGCGATCAGCCGGTCGACATCCTCGATGCTGCGCCCGGTAATGATGGCGAGCGCCCCGCCGAGCGCCTCTCCCAGCCGGGCAAGGATGTCCCGCGTGCTCTCGTCCACGACGACCGCCGCCGGATCGTCGGCGATGTGGGCCAGCGTGCCGTCGAAATCGAGGAACAGCGCCGTCTTGTCGCGGGCCAGGCGGGAGATGTCGAAATCGGAAAGTCGGGCGCTCATCGATTGGGAACTGGTGATCCTGCTGGCGGCAGGGCGCCGCGGTGAGGGGAGATTTTCGCAAGGCCGGCGCGGCGGGTAAAGCCCCGACCGCGAATTTCCATGCTAGCATTCAGCATTTCGCAACGGCAATGAAGGCCCCCCCGCGATTCGCATGCAAATCGCTTCGCTGCGAGAAAAACACGCTCTGAGCACGGCCGCAAATGCCGGCATGGCGCAGCGCCCTCACAATCCCACCACTGGAGGGGACCGGCAGCGATCCGGCGCCCGGCCAGCCATGAAGACCAAGGCGTCACCTGGTCATCGACGTCGGCGGATCGCACGTCAAGCTGAAACTCAGTGGCGGCGACGACATCAGGCGGTTCGATTCCGGACGCGCTCTCAGCGCCGCTGCTATGGTAGCGCAGGTCAGGGACTTCACCCGCGACTGGCACTATGACGCGATCACCATCGGCTATCCGGGCGTGGTGATGCACGGTGAGATCGCGGCCGAGCCGCGCAATCTGGGGCCCGGCTGGATCGATTTCGATTTCGCCAGGGCTTTCGCCTGCCCGGTCAAGCTCATCAACGACGCCGCCATGCAGGCGCTGGGGAGCTATGCGGGCGGCCACATGCTGTTTCTCGGCCTCGGCACCGGGCTGGGCTCGGCGATGGTCTTCGACGGGGTCATCGCGCCGATGGAGATCGCGCACCTGCCCTACAGGAACGGCAAGTCGTTCGAGATGTGTGTGGGCGAGGCGGGCCTCGAGCGCTCAGGCCTCGAGCAATGGCGCGCCGACGTGGCGCAAACCGTCGCTCTGTTCACCGCCGCGCTGTTGCCCGACTACGTGGTGCTGGGTGGCGGCAACGTCCGCCTGCTCGAAACCCTGCCGCCAAAGTCCCGCCTCGGCGACAACGCCAACGCCCTTCTCGGCGGCGTCAAGCTGTGGGAGAAAGAGGCCGGCGCTGAGCCCCCGCCTCTCCTCAATGAGCGCCGCGGTCGGCGCGGGCGCTGGTGCGCTGCTGCTCGATCCAGAAGGCGAAACGCCGGATGCGGTCGGTCAGGGACCGAGATCGATCCGCCAGCGCTTCCAGCCAGTCGGGGCCCAGGCAATATTCGATCTGCCGCCGGTTGTGCTTGCCGAGCGGGCGTTCGACCAGTTCGAACAGGTGCACGTCCCCGTCCTCCAGGTGGCGGTAGACCAGTTGCGCTGGAAATTGCACTTGAGGAAGCGGGCATTGGCGGTGCGCCCGTCGACCAAGATGAGGGTTCCCGGCAACAGGAAGTGCTCGATCGCCAACAGATCGGCCGCCATGGGCAGCCGGTCCTGTGGTCGGTGGAGATGCCGCGCACCGCGCCGTGACCGAAAACTGGCTCGGCGCATCGAGATAGATGAAGTCGGGGCAGACGTTGGGCAGCGTCTCGTATAGCGTGCAGATGCGCTCGTTGAAGGTCGCCATCGCGCAGCGGCTGAAATGAAAGGTGACCCGGTCGCGAAAGGCTCTGGCAGATTGCCGGCGGTGATGTCGATGAACTCCTGCATGTCATCGAGCGAGTGCAGCTCGAACGGGTTGGCGCGCCGGAGATTGGCGGTGACGTAATCGCCATGTTCGCGCCGGTTTTCCGCCAGCGCATGCGCCAGCACCAGCGTCGACTTGCCCACCCCGAATTCGAGCACCGTCGTCACCTTGCGCCGGCGCACGAGGTCGTGCAGGCGGACAAGATCGCGCCATTGGGCGGCAAGGGGCGTCTTGTTGGCAGGATCGATGTTCTCGTACAGGCCGAGCTCGCTGGTCGCCCCCGCAAAGGCGATCAGTTGATCGAGCCCGTTGCGGCGCACATAGGCCTCCACTTCGTCGTCGTTCATATTGCCCCACGTCTCGCTCATCGTCCGTCTCCATCGGCTCAGGCCCGATCGCGCACCCTGATGCCAGCAGCAGGCGCAAGGAGCAAGGGCCGCAAAGCCACGCCTCCCCGATGTTCATCCCCTCCTCCCCCCCGGGGAGGAGCAGGCGAGGTGAGAGTTGATTGCCGATCCCACCCCGTTGACCTTGAGCCCTCTTAGCGACTAATGCCATGCGCTCGACACCGCTCCATTGCGACAAAGGCACTTTATGTACTCGATCAGGATCATCGGGGCAGGCTCGATCGGCAATCATCTGGCCAACGCCGCGCGCAGCCGGGGCTGGCAGGTCACCCTCAGCGACAACGATCCCGCAGCCCTCGAGCGCGCCCGCAGCGACATCTATCCCTCCCGCTACGGCGCCTGGGACGATGCGATCGTGCTCAAGGACAGCCGCGAAAGTCTTGGCGATACCGCCGACGTCGTCTTCATCGGCACGCCGCCCGACAGCCATATTGCCGTTGCCAACGCTGTGCTCGATGCGGCAAAGCCGCGCCTTGTGGTACTGGAAAAGCCGGTGTGCGGACCGGGCCTGGAAGGCGCCGACGCGCTCCACAAGCGCCTTCAGTCCATGGGCGTCATCGGCACCGTCGGCTACAACCATGTGGTCGGCCGCAATACCGTGCTGGCCGAAGCCGCCGCTCAAGGCCGGCGGGCTCGGGGCCATCGAGACCATCTCGGCGCGCACCCGCGAACATTGGGGCGGCATCTTCAAGGCCCATCCCTGGCTCGCCGGACCGCAAGCGAGCTATCTCGGCTTTTCCGCCCGCGGCGGCGGGGCGGCGGGCGAACATTCCCACGCCATCAACATCTGGCAGCATTTCGCCCATCTCACCGGCGCCGGCCGCGTGGTGGAGGTCTCCGCCACCCTCGACATGGTGGAGGAAAACGGCTGCAACTATGACCGTCTGTGCCTCGCCAGCCTGCAAACCGAGGGCGGCCTCGTCGGCGACGTCATCCAGGACGTGGTGACGGCCCCGACCGAGAAGTCGGCCCGCATTCAGGGCCGCGACGGCTATCTCGAATGGTTCGTCAATTACCAGCCCAACACCGACGCCATCATCGTCGGCCAGGGCGGTGCGGCGGGCGAGCCGCAGCTCATCGCCAAGACCCGCGCCGATGATTTCAAGGCCGAGATCGCTCATCTGGAAGACGTGCTTTCGGACCGCATACCCTCCTCCCCGCTGGCGCTGGAACGCGGCCTCGACACCCAGATGGTGATCGCCGCCATCTTCAAGTCGCACGCGCTTGGCAAGCGGGTCAGGATCAATTGGAGCGCCGGCTACATTCCCGAAGCCATCGGTTAGGCATCATGCAAAAGTCGTTCGATTTCGAAAATCTCTTCATCTACGACCTCGCCAACAACCACCAGGGCGATCTCGAGCACGCCAGGAACGTGGTGCGCGCGGTGGCCAAGGTCTCCAACGACGGCAAGGTGAAGGGAGCGCTGAAATTCCAGTTCCGCCAGCTCGACAGCTTCATCCATCCCGACTTCCAGGCCCGCACGGACCTCAAATACGTCAAGCGCTTCAAGGAAACCGCGCTCGACATGCAGTCCTTCCGGGCGCTGGCCGATGAGGTGCGTGCGGGCGGCCTTTTCACCATGTGCACGCCGTTCGACGAGGAATCGGTCGACATCATCCTCGACATGGACCTCGACATCATCAAGATCGCCTCTTGCTCGGCCGATGACCGGCCGCTCTTGCAGAAGATCGCCCGCGTCAACAAGCCCATCGTCATCTCAACCGCTGGCCTCAGGGGCGACGAGATCGACTGGCTGGTGAGCTTCTTCGAGTATGAGCGGGCGAATTTCGCCCTCATGCACTGCGTGGCCGAGTACCCCACGCCCGATGAGCATCTGCAACTCAACCAGATCGCAGCGCTCACCGAACGCTACAACGACGTCCCCATCGGCTGGTCGACGCACGAGGACCAGAACAACACCTCCGCCGTCCAGCTCGCTTATGCCAAGGGCGCGCGCCTGTTCGAGCGCCATGTGGGCCTCAACACGGAGAAATATTCGCTCAATGCCTATTCCTCCACGCCTGAGCAGCTGGAGAAATGGATCGCCGCCTTCCATGCCGCCAAGGCCATGCTGGGTGCCGAGGAGCGCCCCCCCGCCTCGCCCAAGGAATTGCAGACACTGAAGGAGCTCAAGCGCGGCGTCTATCTCAGGCGAGCGGTGAAGACGGGCCAGGAGATCGCGCGCGAGGACGTATTCTTCGCCATGCCGGTGGGCGATGCCCAGATGGTCTCCGGCCAGTGGCGACCCGGCATTGTCGCCGACAAGGATTATGCCAAGAACGCCCCGCTCTCCGACCGCCTGGCGCGCCAGGAGCTTTCGGACGAACAGCTCGTCTACCAGATCATGCTGCAGGTGCGCGGCATGCTCAACAAGGCCAACATCCACATCAACGAGGATGCCGCCATCGAGATCTCGCACCATTTCGGGCTGCGTCGCTTCCGCGAATACGGCGCCGTCATCATCACCTGCATCAACCGCTCCTACGCCAAGAAGCTGGTGATCCAGTTGCCGCGCCAGAAGCACCCCTATCACTACCACAAGCAAAAGGAGGAGACGTTCCAGCTCCTCGACGGCGATCTCGAACTGGTGGTGGAAGGCGAGCGCCGGTCGCTCACGCCGGGCGACACCTTCCTGGTCGAGCCCGACACCTGGCACAAGTTCCACACCCTCGACGGCTGCATCTTCGAAGAAGTCTCCACCACCCACATCAACAATGACAGTTTCTACGAGGACCCGGCGATTGCCCGCAAGGAACGCAGCGAGCGCAAGACCAATGTCGACAACTGGGCCGGCTATTTTCGCGCCAAGCATGCCATCTGATGCCTGCGATGCCTGCGCCAGGGCCTGAAGCGTCCCTGCGCTTCAAGGCCATCGTCTTCGATTTCGACGGCACCCTGGTGCAATCGGCCGAGGCCAAGCGCCAAGCCTTTTTCGACCTGTTTCCATCCACCGCTTGCCATGCCGCCGTCATCGAGCGTGTGTTGGCCGAAAACCCCGAAGGCACGCGCTTCACCCTCATTCCGCTGATGATCGAGACCGTCGCCGCCGCCGGGCTCACCCTGCCCGAAAACCCCTCCCCCGAACGGCTGCTCGCCGCTTACGGCAGAATCGCCTTCGATGCGGTGACGGCCGCCCCCGAACTGCCGGGCGCGACGTCCACGCTGAAGCACCTCAGTGGCCGCGCCATCCTCACCATCTGCTCCAGCACGCCCGATGAACCGCTGAAAGAGCTCGTCGCGGCGCGCGGCTGGACCCGCTTCCTCGATGGCGTCTTCGGCCTTCCCGTGACCAAGACCGCCCACATCGCCGGCCTGGTGCGGCAATACGGCCTTTCCCCCGCCGACGTCGCCATGGTCGGCGATGGCGACAACGACGAAGCAGCAGCAGCAGCCAATGCCTGCGCCTTCTTCCGGATCGCAAACCCGGAAGACCTTGAACGGGTGGCGGCAGTGCTTGGAGCCGACGATGTTCAGGGATAAGCGCATCCTCGCCGTGGTACCGGCGCGCGGCGGCTCCAAGGGCATTCCACTCAAGAACCTGCAACCCGTCGGCGGCGTGCCGCTGGTGGCGCGCGCCGGCCACATCGCCCATGCTTGCGGCTTCATCGACCGCGCCGTCGTCTCAACCGATCATCCCGAGATCGCCCGCGTCGCGCGCGAAGCCGGGCTCGATGCGCCCTTCATGCGCCCCGAGACCCTCTCCGGCGACCGCATCGGCGATTACGAGGTGCTGATGCACGCGCTGGAGGCTTGCGAGGAGCTGGACGGTTGCCGCTATGACATCGTCCTCATGCTGCAGCCGACCTCGCCCAGCCGCACGGTCGAGCATGTGCGCGATACCCTCGCCATGCTCCTTGACGGCGATTTCGATGCGGTGTGGACCGTGTCGGAAACCGATTCAAAGCAGCACCCGCTCAAGCAGCACGTCATCGCCACCGACGGCGCCCTCGACTATTACGATCCGGCAGGCGCAAGGATCATCGCCCGCCAGCAGTTGATGCCCGTCTATCATCGCAACGGCATCTGCTATGCCATCGCTCGCCAATGCCTCACCGAGCAGAAGACCATCAAGGGCAAGCGCACGGGCGCGCTGGTGGTGACCGGCCACGTGATCAACATCGACACCCCGTTCGATCTCAAGGTGGCGGATTTCCTCTTCCGCGCGGGGTTGATCTCGTGAGTGCCGGTGAGCCGGCATGGCTGGAAAATGCCATCCTCATCTACGGCCCGCGCAAGGCCGGCACCACGCTCTACCAGAACCTGCTCGACGGCACCCCCGGCCTTGCCGCCTACCCGGTTGAGATGAAGCTCAAATTTTTCGTCCGCCAACCGCCTGATACCCCCATCCCGGTCAAGGACTATCTGGCGCGCTCGAAGCTGAAGGAGCTCATGCACGAGGGTTTTACTGAAGCCGATTATACCGCCGCCTGGCGCGATGTTGCAGACGAGTCCCTGCCGCTAAAGTCGCTCATCGCCCACGATCTCACCGCCCTCGCCAGGGCGCGGCCGGAGATGGCCGCCGCCGCCCAATGGAGCGCCAAGGAGGTGGGCGGCGACACCCGCCGCATCATCACCGCCTGGCGCAAGATGTTCCCTCAAGGCAAGGTGCTATTCATCGTCCGCGATCCGCTGATGGTCACCCGTGCCGTGCTCAACGACCGCCGCCGCAAGCACCGGCGCCTGCCCTTCTGGCAAATCATGCGCGAGACCTTCGACCCGATGCGGGTGGTGAGCGCCCAGCTCGCCCTCTCGGGCAACCCCGATGTCATGACCATCGCTTACGAGGATCTTGTCAGCGACACCGAGGGGGTGATGCGCGCGGTTGCCCGCTTTGCCGGCCTGCCGTTCACGACCGTCATGCTACAGCCGACACTGCTTGGTGAAGGCACCGTCGTGAGGACCGCCTCGCAGAAGACCGAAAGTGTCTTTCGCAGCGAGGCGTCATGGAGCGAGGGACTGACGCTGAGGGAAAAGATCATCGTCGCCCTCACCCATGCCGTATTCGGCCTGCTGCCGGCATTCCGCGTCGACCGGCGACGTCTTGAGAAGATCGTTGAGGCTTCGCGAGCAACCCCTCTGAATGACTTATGAAAGCCCGGCTGACCTGGCCCGCATTTCTCGCACTCCCTGCGCGCCCCTCCGGTGTCATCCTCGGGCCTGACCCGAGGCCCCATGGGCACACGGCACGGCCTGAGTTCTTGGCCCTCGCTCTCCGTGCCAGGCACGGGAATGACAGAGGCAGGCGAGCGCGCTACGCCGGCTCGATGGCGAAGACGCCGTCCATCATCTCGCGTGCTTCGGCGCCCGGCAGCGACGGCAATGCCGCCCTCAGGCGCGCGATGCGCCGGTTGACCTCGTCGCTGCCAAGGCCGGGAAACTTGTGGGCGGTATAGTCCTTGCCGCTGCGTCCGCGCCGGCGGACACGCTGTGCCACCGCGTTCACAACCTTGTGCCCCTTGTGCGCGGCGAGCGCGCCCAGACGGGCAAGGGCCCCCGGCAACGGCGTGGCTTCGAGCCGCTCGCGGTGGCTGGCAAGGCTGTCGACGATACGCTGTGAGCTCAACCGCCCTTCGAGCGAGGCGATATGTTCGGCGAGGATATCGTGATGCTCGGGTCGCAGCACCCCGCCCGCTTCTGGTTCATCGAGCGCCCCGCGCAGGGCATCGATGATGTCGTCCCCAGAGTCGTAGTTGCGGCTTACCGCGTTGGGCAGCTCGATATCGAGCCCTTGCGCCCTCACCGGCCGGTAGGCATAGGCCGGCGTGCCGATCAGCGCCGCCTCGACGGCGCTGGTGCAGCCGTTGTGCAGGAGCGCCGTCGCTGCCATGATCCATGGCGCGATCGGGCCTTCATGGACGATGTGGATATTGGGCTCCGTCGCCAGCGCCTTCCAGCTGTCGGCGTTTTCCGACGGATGCGGGCGGATGACGAGATTGGCCGGCGCAATCGCCTGCGCCAGCTTCGGCACCAGTTCCTTGAAGGCCTCGAACAGGCGCACCTTGTGCTCGACCAGGGCCTGCTTGAAGGCGACCGCCTCCTCGCTCGGCCGCGCGGCAAAGCGCATGCGCACGAAGCCGGGCATGAAGTGGTTGGCAAGCGAGAAGTTGGTACTGAACAGCACGTAGGGCCCGTAACGCGCCTTGAGCTGTGCTACGTCCTCGGCAAAGAACGGCCTGAACTCGGGCCTCAGCAGATCGAGGCGCGGGTTGCCGACGTTGAGGATGGGCGTGCCGTGATAGCCGGAAAAGCGCCGCCATACCGCGGCGTTGCTCTCGCCCCAGGCATAGAGCAGACGGAAGCGGTTGAAGGTCTCGTCATCGAGCATGAGCAGCAGCATGTCGTCCGACTGGCGCAGCAGCGCTTCCTCGTCCAGCCCGATGACGATGTGGCCCAGCTTGTCGAGCAGCGAGACATGCGCCCGGTTGCCGACGCGCAAACCCTTGGAGAGATAGATCGATTGCGGGAAGCGCGGCATCTCGTCGAACATGCGCTGGCGGCTGCCGATGATGGGCTCGAACCCGGCAGCCACGGCGATGAGCGACAAGAGCAGCTTGGCATCGAACTCCCGGTTCAGGGTTTCGACCGGGATGAGCAGCGATTTGGGCAGGACGCGTGCCATGGTGTGTTTTGGTGAGTAGAAATGCCGGTCAGGCGCCGGACGCGCCTTGGCTAACCCACTGACCCGACGGGTGCAAGCCCAAACGCAAAGCCGGGCAAGGCGCGCAGCGCCCGCTACCGCCCCCCGCGCGCGCCTTCCCGCCGGCCGCCCCCTTCCCCCCCGTGTCACCCTCGGGCTTGACCCGAGGATGACACTGAAGGGGGCAGGCTGCATGACACTGCAGCGCAGGCCGCAAGATGACAGTGGGCGGCGGCGCCAGGATGGGCATGGGCGAAGGCCGTGCCTCCTGCCGCTTCCCCATGGTCGTCATGGCCGGACTTGATCCGGCCATCCTTTTCACCCCCCGCCGCGCCGCTCCAGATAGCGCTCGAGGTTCGAGGCCAGCAGATGCGAAATCCGGTCATTGCCGAGCGGGCGCCGTTCCACCCGCTGGTGGATATCGAGGTCGGGCCGGCCGTTACCTTCGACGATGCATGGCCCGTCGGGCAGCATGGCGACGTCCCAGCCCACCACGATGCGTTCCGGGAAGGCGGCGTGAATGCGGCAGGCAAGATCCAGCACCTCGGGCCAGATGGGCAGTTGCCGGCCGCAAAAACGCTGGCCGCTCACCGGATGCACCTCGCGCCAGCCCACATCGGGCTTGATCCCCATGTCGGAGGCAGCCCCGATCGTTCCCGTGGCCAGATCGGCATGGGTGGCAATCCCGCCCTGGTGGAAATTGTCGACCACCGAATTGCCGCCGATGGCCATGCGAAAGGCGGCGTTGGTGGCCTCGAAGCCGCCATCCTCGTTGCGGCAGGTGAGCACCCTCACCGTCACCAGCGCATCGTTGGAGATATCGGCAAGGGCAGGATGATTGGAAAGGCGCGGCTGCACGATGAAATCGTCCTTCAGCGACTGCGCCGCCAGCCGTTTCGTCAGCGCCTCGCGTTCGAGCGTCTCGCCCTGGCTGTTGCGGTAGCAGTCGTCGCCAATGAAGTCCCAGCGCTCGGAGTTGTGGCCGCCTGAAGCATTGCGCGGCTTGATGAACAGGTCCTCATTCGGAAGCTCGGTCATGCCCTCGATATTGGGCACCAGCCGGCCGCCCCGCAGGTGAAACAGCACCCCGACAGCGCGTATGCCGAGGCGCCGGCAATGGTTGGCGAACCACACCTTGTCGTCCATGTCGTCGCTGCCGGCGGGCGGCTGCAACGCCTCGTAGCAGGGTCCGATGGTCTCGTGCGCCGTCAGATAGAGCGCAACGTTCTTGCGGTGCTGGTCGAGATAGAACTCGAACATGTAGTACCAGAAAGGGGCAATGGCATTGGTCGCCGCCAGCCGCACCTGCTGGCCGGCCTGGCGCAAGGCCGGAACGCCCGAGCGCTCGGCGATCGCCTTGCCGTTGAGCCGGGTGAAGACGGCAACGGCGATGGTGAGCGCGACGGGCCAGATGAGCGCCGAGACCAGTCCCCTCACCGGTCCCCACGGCAGCGCCCAGTAGGCGCGCCCGTAATACCAATGCAGATAATCGGCCGGTGCCTCTTGTGGCGACGGGCGGTGTGGACGCAACAGGAAGCGGATGGCCATCGGCAACCCGGTGACGTCATAGGCAAGCCGTTCGGCCCGTCGCGTCAGCCACTTCTTGGCGGCCCCGCGCATCTGTGTCAGGCGATCGCCCAGCTTGAGGCTCGCGTTGTTTGACGGCATCGCCAGTGTCACCGGCTCAAACCTCGCTTTTCAGTGAAAGACAAGCGACTCATAGGCCAAACAGCGCGCGGATGCGAGTGACGGCCACATCCATGTCGGAGTGCCTTTTAGCCTGCGGCCGCGCCGGAGCTTCATCGCCCAGCCATCTGGCAAGCCCCGCCCCGGTGACGTTGCGATGGACGATGCGCAGATCGCGCGACCAGCGCGGCGGGGCAAAGCGCATGAGCAGGCGGAACGCCGTGGCATCGAGGCTCCTGCCCAGCCAGTAGGGCGGTGCCAGGCCCGCCTGGCCGTCCTCGGCGCGCATGGACCGCCGGCCTTCCTCGATATCGAACAGCATCACCTCCTTGCCGGTCGCACAGGCCTCCGACATCATCGACACGCTGTCCGCCGTCACGATGATGCGCTCGGCCAGCGCCATGAAGGCAAGCAACGGGTTTTCCGGCGAATCCGGGCGCCAGCGGAAGACATAGGCTGGCACGCAAAGCGCCGAGGCGAGCGCTTCGGCCGCCTCGGCAGACGTGCGCGGGCTGGTGGAGACAAGGAGCGATCCGCCTGCGGCCTCAGCCAGCCGGCTCGCCTCATGGCCCAGCCGCGCCGCCGCCCCGGCATCGAAGAGATAGGGCCCGCTGCTGCCGCCGACCAGCACCGCGATGCGCGGTTCGGGAAGATGAGCGAGCTTGCCGACCAGGCCGCGCCCTCGGCGGCGAGGCGTTTGGCGGTGACATTGTGGAGGGCAGGAAATTGTGCACCACGTTGGGCCGTTCCGGCCGCCGGTATTGTGGCGTCGTGATCACCAGGTCGAAGGCGCCGAGTCGTGCCCACGGGGTGCCGATGGTGACAAGGCGCATCGAGGCGTTGCCATGGCGGCGCAACCAGAAGCCCACCGCCTCGGTCGGCCGCCCCGCAGCGATGACGAGATCGGGAAAGGGCGCATCGAGCGGGTCCGATCGCTCCTTGTCCACCGCCGCGAGCGAAGCACGGCTCGCCAGGCGCGACAATGGCTCCCACGATTTGTAGGCGAGGCGCTTGACCTCGAAGGGCCAGCCGAGCGCGTTGGCCAGGGCCGTCAACTGGGTGTTGTCGCCGCTGTGGGGGCTCGCCAGCAGCCAGACGCGCGGCAGTTTCGCCGCCCCCTCGCGACGGACATCAAAACGCGGTGTTTCGCGGCTGTTGCTGGCGTTCATGCAGCCCTTCGCGGCGTGTTCGCCACCCTGTTCCGACGCCGGAATTCCTGTTCGGAGCAATATCTTGACCTGGTGGCGGGGGGTGCTTCGTGCAGGTCTTGAACAATCCGCCTTACATGATACACAACACCGCCATAAGGCAAGAGGACGAGAGATCAGCCATGACAGGCACCACTCGGATGCGGCGCCGCGGCCCCATGTGTTCATCCAGACCAACAACAAGCAATCCATCGGCGCCATCGTTTCCGCCTATTCGATGAAGCGCAATTCCGCCCGCGCCGACGACTTCGACGTGACCATCGCGCACCAGGAGGACTACCCCTTCTTCAAGGCGCGCGACGGCCAGGAGTACATGCGCCACGGGGTCAAGCGGGTGTGGCGCGAGAATGATCTGCAGTCCTTCACCCTGACGCGTTTCCTGCCGGCCGAACTCATGGGCTACAAGGGCCGTGCGCTGGTGGTCGACCCGGACGTCTTCGCCGTCGGCGATGTGTGGGAGCTCTTGACCCGCGACATGCAGGGCAAGGCCATCATGGTTCGCCGCTCCCGCTTCGGCAACGGCGCCTTTGCCTCCAGCGTCATGCTGCTCGATTGCGAAAAGCTCAAGCACTGGAACGTGGAAAAGGCATTCAACGAGATGTTCGAAGGCAAGCGCGACTACCACCAGTGGGTCTCGCTGCTCATGGAGCCGGCGGATTCGATCGGCTTCTTCGAGGACGAATGGAATGATTTCGACCGCCTGACGCCTGAGACCAAGATGGTCCACAATACCCGTCGGCGCACCCAGCCGTGGAAGACCGGCCTCAAGGTCGACTACACGCCCACCGAGTTCGTCCCCGTCCTCGGCTGGATCATGCAGATGCGCGGAAAGCTGTTCGGCGAGCACGGGCTGCTCGGCCATTATGCCCGCCATCCCGACCGCAAGCAGGAAGCCTTCTTCTTCGGCCTCTTACGCGAATGCCTCGACAAGGGGCTCGTCGATGAGGCGACCCTGCGCGATGCGATGAACAATAACTACATCCGCCACGACGCGCTGGAGGTCATGCGCCAGGTGCCGCCGCTGACGGAGATCAAGGCCGCGGCCTAGGGCTGCATTTCTCACGTGGGCATGGCCGTGGCAGAGGTAAATATGGCGACAGGCAAGGCAGGACGCGAACAGCGTGGCAGGACCGTTGCCCAGTATCGTCACCCATCGTCATACGCGGGCTTGACCCGCGCATCCTTTTGACGGCCCCGCCTTTGGCAAAAGGATGGCCGGATCTTTCGCCCGGCCATGACGAAGAACGAGTGGACCCGGCGAAGGGTTTGCGCGTTGCCATTTTTACCGGCAATTACAACTACATAAAGGACGGAGTTGCAATAACACTTAACCGTCTGGTGGACTTCCTCCAGCGCCGTGGCGTCCCGGTCCTGATCTTCGCGCCGACCATCGAGACGCCGGCCTTTGAATCGGTCGGCGAAGTGGTCTCGGTGCCCTCCATCCCCATCCCGTCGCGCTCCGAATACCGCATCTCTCTGGGCCTTTCGAAGACGGCACGCCGGCGCCTCGAAGCCTTCGAGCCGACGCTGATCCATATCGCCGTTCCCGATATTCTCGGCTATCAGGCGCTGAAGCTGGCGGGGAGATGGAAGCTGCCGGTGGTCGCCTCCTACCACACGCGCTACGACACCTACCTGAAGTTCTATGGCCTCGGCGGCTTCGAACGGCTGGGCAGGCGCTATCTTGCGCTCCTTCTACAACAAGTGCCTGATGGTCTATCCGCCGTCGGAGTCGATGGCCCGGATCCTCCGCGACGAAGGTTTTTCGCAGAACGTGCGGGTATGGTCGCGCGGAGTCGACAGCGATCTGTTTTCGCCCGCCCGGCGCAGCCTGGAATGGCGCCGCTCGCTCGGTGTCGGCGACGACGAGGTGCTCGTCACCTTCGTCGGACGGCTGGTGAAGGAAAAGAACACCGATCTCGTGGTGCGCATCTTCAAGCGGCTGCGGGAGCGCGGCATCGCCTTCCGCGCCATGTTCGTCGGCAACGGCCCGGAAGAGGAAACGATCAAGGCGGCCCTGCCCGATGCCCTGTTCGCCGGCTTCCTGGTCGGTGAGGCGCTGTCGCGCGCTTATGCCTCGGCCGACATCTTCCTCTTCCCGAGCGAGAGCGAGACTTTCGGCAATGTGACGCTGGAAGCGATGGCGAGCGGCCTGCCTACCGTGTGCGCCGATGCCAGCGGCAGCCGCTCGCTGGTGGTCGACGGCGAGACCGGCTACCTGGTGCCGGCCAGCGACGAGGCGGGCTTCATCGAGCGCCTCAGCAGGCTCATCGCCGATGCCGACTTGCGCGCCCGCATGGGCAAGGCCGCGCGCCAGCAGGCCCAAAAGTTCTCCTGGGACGACATCCTGTCGGGCCTGCTCCAGAGCTACGCCGACGTGGTGGCCGCTGCCCGCTCACGCTGAAAGGACTTCGTCCGGCCTCATGCCGACAAGTTCGGCGTAGCGCTCGGGGTCGGTCGCGCCCTCGGTGTTGATGAGGAAGACCCTCGATGCGCCATCGAGGCCGAGCGCCGCCTTTGCTTGCGCGGTCGTCGAGCGCCCGCATCAGCCCTGCCAGGCCGACGCCGCCGCTCTCGCCGGCAACGATCGCCGGATCGTTGCCGGCCGGCCGCGCCAGCCGGTTCATGACGGCAATCGCGTCGGCCTCATCGACGGTCATGAAGGCATCCGCCACGCGCGACAAGACCCGCCAGGCAACCAGCGACGGCTCGTAGCATTCGAGCATGGCCATGACCGTCGGCTCGCCGTGCGCGATCTTGACCGGATGGCCGGCACGGGCGGTCTCGAACAGGCAGGCCGCGCGGGCGGGATCGACGACGGTGAAGGTGGGGCGCCCATCGCCCAGCACGATGGCGAGATGCCCCGATACCGCCGCCGCGACGCCGCCGACGCCCGATTGCACGAAGACATGGGTCGGCGCTTGCGGCAACTGGCGCAGCGCCTCGCGCACCATCGCCGTATACCCCTGCATGACGAGGCCCGGAATGCGCTCATAGCCGGGCCACGAGGTATCCGAAACGATGGTCCAGCCCTCATCCGCCGCCACCCGCGCCGCTTCCGCGATGGAATCGTCATAAGTGCCTTCGACGCGGATCATCTGCGCACCGAAGCGGGCGATGGCCTTGACGCGCTCATCGCTCACCCCGGCATGCACGAATATGGCGGCCCTGGCGCCCACCAGTCCTGCGCCCTGCGCCACAGAGCGGCCGTGATTGCCGTCGGTGGCACAGGCAAAGGTCATCCCTTGCGCGATTGCCTTCACCTCGCTCGCGTGGAGTTCGGCGATATCCACCGCACGCCCCAGCCGCCGCGATGCCTCCTCCAGCACCAGGCGGATGACGGCGTAGGACCCGCCCAGCGCCTTGAAGCTGCCGAGGCCGAGGCGAAGGCTCTCGTCCTTCATATGGATGGCCGCAACCCCGAGTTCCGCGGCCAGGGTGTCAAGACAATGCAATGGTGTTTCGGCATGATTGTCGCGATAGGTGAGGAAGCGCTCGACCTCGCTTGCCGCCTTCACGCTCAGCGTCTCGGCATCGATTGCATCGAGTGGCTGGCCATGCACAGGATCTGGTATTGAGCAGAAACATGCATTCCCCCTAGCTTCAATCGGCGCTTCGCTGCGCCCTGCCGGCCCTGTTGTTTGCGCGAAGCGCCGGCATATGCAAGTGTCCAGGTTCCTGACGGCCGCTCCACCAGCCGTTGCGGCTGCGGTTTGCCGGGTATCGACCCGTCGTTGTCGGGCCTGTCAGGCTTGACCGCTCGACGGCGGCTCACTCATAAGAATGGCGGCACGCGGCTCGGCGTGCTGAAGGAGCGGTGCCTTGAGCAGGCTAGTTGTGGTTTCCAATCGCGTCGCCGACCTCACTGATCCGGTGCAGTCGGGCGGTCTGGCTGTTGCCCTCAAGGAGGCCCTTGAGGCCCATGGCGGCCTGTGGTTCGGCTGGGACGGCGACACGGTTCCCTCCGGCACCCGCATTCCGCCCAAGATCACCGAGGTCTCCGGCATCACCACCGTCACCCTGCCCCTGACGCAAAGGGACTACCGGGAATATTATCTCGGCTTTTCTAATGGCGTTCTCTGGCCGATGCTGCACTATCGGCTGGACCTGGTCAATTTCAAGTCCGGCTATCTCAAGGGCTACAAGCGGGTGAACTCCAAGTTCGCCGACGCGCTTGTTCCCTTCCTCAAGCCCGATGACATCATCTGGGTGCACGACTTCCATCTGTTTCCGCTCGGCGCCGAGCTGCGCAAGCGCGGCTGCCGCCAGCGCATCGGCTTTTTCCTGCATATCCCCTTCTGTCCGCCGGAAATCCTCGCCGCCGCGCCGGAGAACGAATGGCTGGTGCGCACCATGTTCGCCTATGACCTTGTGGGCTTTCAGACCATCACCGATCTCGACAACTTCCGCCACTATGTCGAGACGCATGGCGGGGGATCGACCGACCACGTCGGCGTCTCCTCGGCCTTCGGCGCCAGGATCGCGGTCGGCTGCTTTCCCATAGGCATAGATACGGACTCCTTCCGCGCCATGGCATCGAGCCCTCAGTCCAAGGCCCGCATTCGCGAACTGCGCAAGCGCATCCTGCCGCGCCAGCTCATCATCGGGGTGGACCGGCTGGATTACACCAAGGGCCTGCCCGACCGGCTGCGCGCCTTCGCCCGCCTGCTGGAAGTCTATCCCGAGAACCGCAAGGCGGTGACCTTCATGCAGATCGCGGCCCCCACGCGCGAGGACGTCGAAGCCTATAGCGATATCCGCGAAGAGCTCGAACGGCTTTCCGGCGCCATCAACGGCCGCTTCGGGGATTTTGACTGGACGCCCTTGCGCTATATTCACCGCCACGTCCCGCGCAGCACCCTGGCGGTCCTGTTGCGCGAATCGCAGGTCGGCTTCGTCAGCCCCTTGCGCGACGGCATGAACCTGGTGGCCAAGGAATATGTCGCTGCCCAGGACGGCCGCAATCCGGGCGTGCTGGTGCTGTCGAAATTCGCTGGCGCCGCCGAGACGCTGAAAGAAGCGGTGATCGTCAACCCCTATGACGTGGACGAGATGGCCGAATGCCTGCAAAAGGCGCTCAGAATGCCGCTCGATGAGCGCAAGCGCCGGCAAAGGGCGCTGCTGGCGACCATTCGCAAGCACGATGTGCATGAATGGCAGCACAAGTTCCTGGACGCGCTCGCGAACACGCCGATCGACATCGACGGCAGCGATGCGGTTCGCGCCCGCGATGCCACCCTGCTCCCCCAGGGGGTCTAACGCACGATCAGCGTCTGCGGCGTGGCGTAGGTGAGAACCTCCGCCCCGTCCTCGCCCAGCATGACCGTGTTGGAGATGAAATAATCGACGACATCGGTGTTGGTGAACCATGAATGGGCATGAAAGGTCATGCCCACCTTAAGCTCCAGCTCGGAGTTGGGGGCAAGGCTGGTGACCATGCTGCCGCCGGTCCAGCTCGGCGGAAAGCCGATGCCGACGAGATAGCCGCAATGATGGCGCTCATAACCGTCGAGGCCGGCGCTTCTGGCGACCTCGCGCCAGGCGGCATAGACCTCGCCTGCCCTGGCGCCGGGCCTGATGGCAGCGCAAATGGCCTCCATGCCCCGAATGGCGAGCGCGGCCGCGGCTTCCGCCCCTTCCGGCGCCTTGCCGACATAGACGAGGCGCCCCATCGGCGCCTGGTACTTGCGATAAGCCGCGGCGATCTCGAGGAACACCGCATCGCCGCTCCTGAACACGTCGCCGCGCCAGGTGGTATGTTCCTCGCCCAGGCGCCTGGTGGGGCGGATGAAGGGGCCGAAGCCGGGATACTCGCTGCCCGCCAGCGTCATGGCGCGAAGGCATTCGGCGGCGACCTCATAATCGCTCGCCCCGTCGCGGATGGCCTCGATGGCCGCCATGGTGCCGGCATCGGCGGCCACGGCGGCCTTGCGGGTAAAGTCCATCTCCAGCGGCGACTTGACGAGGCGCACACCGTCCACCAGCCCCGAGGCGTCGTGCCAGTCGATGTCGGACGTGTCGTGCTGGATCTTTTCGGCAATGCGGGCGGTGAGGAACAGGCTGCGCTTTTCCATGCCCACCCGCGCGCCGCCGAGGCCCGCCTCGCCCAGCGCCCTGACCGCAAAATCGGCCGGGTCCTCGTGGTCGGCATGGCCGAGAAAGCGGGCGTTGGTGACCTGGTTGGCGATGGTGATGCGTTCCATGGCGCGGGCGATGAGGATCATCTCGCCCTCCGCCGGCACCACCAGCATGTGGCAGGCGAAGAAGCCCCAGTGATCGAGCCCCGTCAGGTAGTAGATGTTCTCCGGCACGCTGACGATGAGGCCGTCGAGGCGCGCTTCGCCATCCGCGCGCGCACTTTGGCCAGCCGCTGGCTCAGTTCCTCGGGCGGAAAGACGAAATACCCAGGCATCTCTGCTCCCGCCGCGTCACCGGCGAATGGTATACCAATATTTCGACGACCCTAGTCGGGCCTCACAGGCCTGTCAATGTTGCGGTTTTGCCCGTTTCGCGCCAAAATGGGGCGTT
>CAVYOQ010000055.1:0-77644 GCA_963770075.1 uncultured Alphaproteobacteria bacterium | reverse complement strand
GACGCGATCCTGACGCCGCAGCCGCTGCGCCCACTCATCCGACAGACAAGGATTTTTGAACCGGCAAGCGCCTTGCCGGCGTTGACTTCGGTTCGTTCTGTAATTAGGTCTATTGTTCGTTAAAACGAACGACCGGGAAAATTCGCAGTGACAAAGGCAGAATGCCGCGAATTTCCCTGCCGCCGCCGCAGCATCGGCGTTCGGCAAACGGAACGACGGAGGCTTCGCGGCCATGGGCGCAATCCATCTGATCGATGAAAACGGCAACCATCACCGCCTCGACGCGGTGGAGGGCTGGCGGGTGATGGAGATCATCCGCGCCCACGGCTTTCCGGTCGAGGGCCTGTGCGGCGGAGCCTGCGCCTGCGCCACCTGCCATGTGCACGTGGACGAAGACTGGATCGATCGCCTGCACCCCGCCAATGACGACGAGGAAGCCATGCTCGATCAGGTGCCGCTGGTCGAACCCACCTCGCGCCTGTCGTGCCAGCTCATCTATGCGCCGGAGCTCGACGGCCTCGCCGTCCGCCTGGCGCCCGCCGCCTGAAGGAGCCCGAAGCCATGAGCACCATCGAGACCGGAAAAGTCCTCACCGCCAGCCTGCTTGCCGGGGGCACCGTGGTGTTCCTTGCCCGCAACGGGCGCTGGAGCGATGCCATCGACGAGGCGGCCGTGGCGCTGGAGCCGGTCGCTGTCGAGGCGCTCGAACGGCGCGGCCGCGAGGCCGAGGCCGCCAATGTGGTGACCGGGGCCTATCTCGTCGAGGTCGAGCGCCGCGACGGCCGCGTTGTGCCGGTGCATATCCGCGAGCGCATCCGGGTCAAGGGCCCGAGCGTGCGCCCCGATCTCACCTTGCGCGCCGAGCCGGCGCTGGCCGGGTTTTGAGGAATCGCCCCAATGTATCGCTACGACCAGTTCGATCACCAGTTCGTCGCCGAGCGAGTGGACCAGTTCCGCGACCAGACGCTGAGGCGCCTCAATGGCGATCTTAGCGAGGACGAGTTCAAGCCCTTGCGGCTGATGAACGGCCTTTATCTGCAGCTCCACGCCTACATGCTGCGTATCGCCATCCCCTACGGCACGCTCAGTTCACGCCAGATGCTGCGCCTCGCTGACATCGCCGAGCGCTACGACCGCGGCTATGGCCATTTCACCACGCGCCAGAACATCCAGTTCAACTGGATCGCGCTGGAGGATGCGCCCGACATTCTGGCCGATCTCGCCAGCGTCGAGATGCACGCCATCCAGACCTCGGGCAACTGCATCCGCAACGTCACCACAGATCACTGGGCGGGCGCGGCCGCCGACGAACTGGCTGACCCGCGCCCGGTGGCGGAACTGCTCAGGCAATGGTCGAGCCTGCACCCGGAATTCTCCTTTCTGCCACGAAAATTCAAGATCGCCGTCACCGGCTCGCCGCACGACCGCGCCGCCGTTCGGGTGCACGACATCGGCCTGCGCCTGCATCTCAGCGAGGCGGGCGAGAAAGGCTGGGAAGTGGTGGTGGGCGGTGGCCTCGGGCGCACGCCGCTGCTCGGCTCGAGCTTGCGCGAGTTCCTGCCCGAGGCAGAGCTTCTCGGCTATCTCGAAGCCGTCATGCGCGTCTACAACCTCATCGGGCGGCGCGACAACAAGTACAAGGCGCGCATCAAGATCATGGTGCACGAGATGGGCGTGGAGGCCTTCGGCGCCGAGGTCGAGGCGGAATACGCCCGCCAGCCAAAGCCTTCGAACGGCGTCGACGCGGCCGAGCTTCAGCGCATCGCCGCCTATTTCGCCCCGCCGGCGTTTGAAAAGCTGCCGCACTGGTCGGCCGACTATCAGGCCCACAGGGCCAAGGATCCCGCCTTTGCCCGCTGGGCGCGCAGCAACGTCGCCGCCCATGCCCGCGACGGCTATGCCATCGCCGATATCTCGCTCAAGCCCGCGGGCGGCATTCCAGGCGATGCCACGGCCAAGCAGATGCGCGCCGTCGCCGATCTGGCCCACCGCTACAGTTTCGACGAGGTGCGCGTCAGCCATCACCAGAACCTGGTGCTGCCGCATGTGCGCCAGGACGATCTCTACGCGGTGTGGCAGCGGCTCAAGAGCGAAGGGCTCGATGCGGCCAATATCGGCCAGGCGGGCGACATCATCTCCTGCCCCGGGCTCGACTACTGCTCCCTTGCCACCGCCCGCTCGATCCCCGTCGCGCAGGCGATCTCGCGCCGCTTTGCCGACCTCAACCGCCAGGCCGACATCGGGCCGCTGCGCATCAATATCTCCGGCTGCATCAACGCCTGCGGCCACCATCATGTGGCCCACATCGGCATCCTCGGGCTGGAGAAGAAGGGCGTCGAGTTCTACCAGATCACCATCGGCGGCTCGTCGGTCAATGACTCCTCCATAGGCACCATCCTCGGCCCCGGCTTTTCCGGCGACGAGATGCCGGATGCCGTCGAAACCATCGTCAACACCTATCTTGCCTTGCGACTTGAGGGCGAGACGTTCCTCGATGCCTGCCGCCGTCTGGGCAGCGAACCGTTCAAGGAGGCGCTCTATGCCACTCGTCACTGAATCAGGCCTGAAGGCCGACAGCTACCGGCGCGTCGAAGAGGCGGGCCCGGGCGACGATCTGATCGTGCCGCTCGACAGGCTCGGGCGCCAATCCGGCCATCATGGCCGTCTTGGTGCCGAGGTGGCCAACACGGCGCGCATCGAGGAGGTGCGGCCGTGGCTCGACCGGCTCGACCTCATCGCGCTGCCGTTTCCCGCCTTCACCGACGGGCGCGCCTATTCGCTGGCGCGCCAGATCCGCCATGACGGTTTTGCCGGCGAGCTGCGCGCCACCGGCAATGTGCTGCCCGATCAGCTCCAGTTCATGGCGCAAGTGGGCTTCGATAGCTTCGAGGTCTCCGACCGCTTTTCGGCCGATATCTGGCTAAAGGCGTTGTCGCGCCTCAATTTCAGCTATCAGCAAGCCGCCGGCGGTGTCCGTCACGTGTGGCACGAACGCGTGCGCGCCCGTGCGGACGTTCGCGCCGTTTCGGTCGGTTAGTCCCATGCCGCTCGATCTCCACACCATCGTCCGCCGCCACGCCCATCTCGACGGCCCCGACCTGCTGGCCGCGCTCCTCACTGGTCCGCTGGCCGGGCGCATCGCGGTGGTCTCGTCCTTCGGTACCGAGTTGGCCGTGCTGTTGCACATGGTGGCGCAGATCGACGCCAGAACACCGGTACTCTTCATCGACACCGGAAAGCTCTTTTGGGAGACCCGCTATTACCGTTCCAGGCTAGTCGACCTTCTCGGCTTGCAGGATGTTCGGGTGTTGCGCTCGCAAGCGGCCGACCTCGATACGCATGATCTCAAAGGCGACCTCAACGCCCGCAACCCTGACCTGTGCTGCCATATCCGCAAGGCCCTGCCGCTGGAGGCGGGCCTTGCCGGTTTCGCCGGCTGGGTATCGGGGCGCAAGCGCTATCACGGCGGCGCCCGCTCAGGGCTCGAGACGCTGTCCGTGGTCGACGGGCGCCTCAAGATCGACCCCCTCGCCCACTGGGACCGCGCCACCATCGAGGCCTACCGGGTGGTCAACGAGTTGCCTGAACATCCGCTCGCCGGGCGCGGCTATCTCTCGGTGGGGTGCGTGCCCTGCACCAGCCCCGCCACCGACCCCGACGACCCGCGTGCCGGGCGCTGGGCCGGCCGCGCCAAGTCCGAGTGCGGCATCCACTTCACCCGCAACGGCAAGCCGGTGCGCGTCATCGGCGGCGGGCGCGAGGCGGCTGAAACAAAGGTGAACTGACGAGAGGTCAGGAGAGTGCCTGACTCAGATCCTTCACCAGGTCTTCGACGTCCTCCAGCCCCACCGACAGGCGCAGCATGCCCTCGGTGATGCCCATGCGGTCGCGTGCTTCGGCGCCGATATTGCGGTGGGTGGTGGAGGCGGGATGGGTAATGAGCGACTTGGCATCGCCCAGATTGTTGGAGATGTCGATGATCTTCAGACGGCGCAGGAGGTCGAAGGCGGCGTCCTTGTCGCCTGCCACCTCGAAGGTCACCACGGTCCCGCCGGCCGCCATCTGGCGTTGCGCAAGCTCGGCCTGCGGGTGGCTGTCGAGGAAGGGATAGATCACGCGGGCAACGCCCGCAGCGCCTTCAAGCGTCTCGGCTACCTCGAGGGCGCTGTGGCACTGGTGCAGCACCCTGAGCTTCAGCGTCTCCATGCCCTTCAGCAGCACCCAGGCGTTGAACGGCGACAGCGACGGGCCGGTGTGGCGCAGGAAGGGTTTCAGCACCTCGTCCTTGAACTCTCTTGTCGACATGATGGCGCCGCCCAGCACCCGGCCCTGCCCGTCGATATGCTTGGTGCCGGAATAGACCACCACGTCGGCACCCATCTGCAGCGGCTTCTGCAGGACGGGGGTGGCAAAAATGTTGTCGACCACCACGGTTGCGCCCACCTCGTGGCCGATGCGGCAGACGGCTTCCAGATCGATGATCTCCAGCGTCGGGTTGGAGGGGCTTTCGAGGAAGAACACTTTCGTCTCCGGCCGCACCGCCTGGCGCCAGTCGCCGAGGATATTGCCGTCAACCAGGGTGTGGGTGACGCCGAAGCGCGACAGGATCGAGGTGATGACCTGATAACAGGAGCCGAACAGCGCCCGCGAGGAGACGATGTGGTCGCCCGCCTTCAACTGGCAACCGAGCGCGCCCCATACAGCGGCCATGCCGGAGGCCACCGCGTAGCAGGCCTCGGAACCCTCCAGCAGGCGCAGGCGCTCCTCGAACATGGTGACGGTGGGATTGCCGTAACGGGCATAGACATAGCCATCGTCCTTGCCGGCAAAGCGGGCTTCGGCCGTCTCGCCGTCGGGATAGACGAAGCCGGAGTTGAGGAAGACGGCTTCGGCCGTCTCTCCGTGATGGCTGCGGTCGATGCCGCCGCGCACCAGGCGGGTCGCCTCACCCCATTGGCCCGGATTGCCTAGGTCTTCGCCCGTCTTGCCGGTCTTGTTCAGCATCTTACGACTGTGCCCAGGGCAACCCGGCGGCCTTCCAGCCACCTACCGTACCGCGATGGCCCGCTCCATCGCGATCACCCTCGAAACCTTGCGCCACATTGTAGCAATTGGCAAATCCGGCCTCGGTCAGTGCCGTGGCAGCAGCGGCCGAGCGACCGCCGGAGCGGCAGATGAGGAAGACCTCGTCGCCTTCCTCAATGCCGGCGTCGCGCACCTTGCCGGCAAAATCCGGGTCCACCTGCATCGACGGAAACACCTGCCAGGACAGGCGCAGGAGCCGGTCCACCTGCGGCAGGCCGACAAAGGCCCATTCCGCTTGCGTGCGCACGTCGATGAGGACCGCCTTCGGATTGCCGGTGAGACGCTCAAACGCCTCTGCGGGCATCACATCGCCCTTGTACATAGCCACCTCGACACGAGTTGTTCGTTATTCCGAACATATGTACACAAGAGGAAACGCCTGTTCAAGCGAGCAGGCGACCCGATTGCGACCAATTTCAGTCCCAGTCGGGTGAGAACGGCGTGTCGACGAAGCGCCGATTCTGCGCCGTCAGGCCGGTGATCGCCGCCATCTCGCCGGCATCGAGTGCGAAGTCGTCGATGCTGAGGTTCTCCTCCACATGCGCAGGTCGGGACGAACGCGGGATGGCCGCAACGCCGTCCTGCTGCACCAGCCAGCGCAGCGCCACCTGCGTCGGGGTCTTGCCATGGCGGCGGGCGATCCGGGCGATCACCGGTTCATCGCCCAGCGAGCCGCGGGCGATGGGCCGATAGGCGGTGACCGCCATGCCGTGGCGGCGACAGCAGGCAATCAGCTTCGACTGGTCGAGGAGCGGATGGTATTCGACTTGGTTGGCAACGAGGGGCTCATCGGCAAGCGCCACGGCTTCATCCACCAGTCGGGAGGAAAAATTGGACACCCCGATATGGCGGGCAAGCCCTGCCCGCTTTACCTTCACCAACGCCCCCACCGTCTCCGCCAGCGGTACCGATGCGTTGGGCCAATGCAACAGCAGCAGATCGACCCGTCCGCCCAGAATTTCCGCCCGTTCCTCGGCAGCACGGGCGAAATCGTCGGCGCGGAAGTTGTCGGGCCACACCTTGCTGGTGAGGAAGATTTTTTCGCGCACCACGCCAGAATCCTTGATGCCTTCGGCCACGGCAGCCTCGTTGCCATACATCTGGGCGGTGTCGACATGGCGGTAGCCCACCTTCAGGGCATGGGCGACAATCCTGGCGCAGGTCTCGCCGCGCAAGTCCCAAGTCCCCAGTCCGATGGCCGGAATGCGGGCGCCGTTGGCTTCAATCATGTGCACCTATTTCGTCTCCTCGAACAACTCGCGGCCGATGAGCATGCGGCGGATTTCTCCCGTGCCGGCACCGATCTCGTAGAGCTTGGCATCGCGCAGCAGGCGGCCGGTGGGATAGTCGTTGATATAGCCGTTGCCGCCGAGGCACTGGATCGCCTCCAGCGCCATCCAGGTGGCATTTTCCGAGGCAAAGAGGATGGCGCCGGCGGCATCCTTGCGCGTCGTCTGGCCGCGATCGCAGGCGCGCGCCACGGCGTAGACGTAAGCGCGCGCGGCGTTCATCGTCGTGTACATGTCGGCGATCTTGGCCTGCATGATCTGGAAGGTGCCAATGGGCTGGCCGAACTGCTTGCGCTCGTGCAAGTAAGGCACCACCACGTCCATGCAGGCCTGCATGATGCCGAGGGAGCCCGCTGCGAGCACGGCGCGCTCGTAGTCGAGCCCCGACATCAACACCCGCACCCCCTCGCCCACCGTACCCAGCACGTTTTCTGCCGGCACCTCGCAGTTATCAAACACCAGTTCACCCGTGTCGGACCCGCGCATGCCGAGCTTGTCGAGTTTTTGAGCGGTGGAAAACCCTGCAAAACCGCGCTCGACGATGAAGGCGGTGATGCCGCGCGGGCCAGTGTCGGGATCGGTCTTGGCGTAGACGACGACGGTGTCGGCGCAAGGCCCGTTGGTGATCCACATCTTCGTGCCATTGAGCACGAAGTGGTCACCCTTCCTGTCCGCCCTGAGGCGCATCGATACCACATCCGAGCCGGCACCGGACTCCGACATGGCGAGCGCACCCATATGCTCGCCCGAGATCAGCCCGGGCAGGTATTTGCGCTTCTGGGCATCGTTGCCGTTGCGGCGGATCTGGTTGACGCACAGGTTGGAATGGGCGCCGTAGGACAGGCCCACCGAGCCCGAGCCGCGGCTCACCTCCTCCATGGCGATGCAGTGTTCGAGATAGCCGAGCCCCGACCCGCCATAGTCCTCCTCGACCGTGATGCCGAGCAGGCCCAGTTCACCCATTTTCGGCCACAAGTGGCGTGGGAACTCATTGGAGCGGTCGACCTCGGCGGCGATGGGCGAAATGTTGTCGGCGGTGAAGGAGCGCACCGTGTCGCGGATCATGTCGGCGGTCTCGCCGAGATCGAAATCGAGGCTGGGCAGGTCGTTGGGGAGCATGACATCCTCATTGGATGACGTGATGGGCAAGTTTTCGTTTTAGCAGCCCACCATGGACGGGCAAGGGCCGAACTGCGATCATGATGCCCACGAACAGGCAACGAGAACAAGCAGCACCATGGACGAACCCGCGATGAGCTTCGACGGCGTCATCCTGTCGCCGCAAAAGGAAGTGGTCCGCGTCTTCTACAAGGAACTGTGGGATCACGCCGACAAGTCGCAGATCCCGCAGTTATTCCACGAGAATTTCACCTTCCGCGGCTCGCTCAGGCCGGTGCTCACCGGCCATGACGAATTCGCCGGCTATGTCGACATGGTGACGGGGGCTCTGGCCGACTACACTTCCGACATCCTGGAGATGGTGGAAGAGGACAACAAGGTTTTCGGCAAACTGCGTTTCCACGGATTTCACCGCAAGGAGCTTTTGGGGTTTCCCCGACGGGCAGGCATGTGTGGTGGTACGGCGCGCCGCTCTTTACCTTCGCTGGAAGCAAGGTGTGCGACCTGTGGGTGCTCGGCGACGTCTACGGACTCATGGAGAAGCTCAAGTAAACATTCCCTTGTCTTTTCAGTCGCTTAGACTCTCTATCTGCATCATTGTCAGAAGCGCGGTGGCGCACAGGGTTTCAGTGCCGTTTTCCACGCCATAGACATCGCTGCGGCAGATGGTGAGGGTGCGGCCCGGGCGGATCACCCGGCCGCGGGCGATCAGGCGCTCACCCTTTGCCGGAGCGACGAGATTGATCTTGAACTCGGTGGTGAGCACGCCGGTTGCGGCCTCGAACAGGCTGAGCGCGGCATAGCCGGCAGCTGAATCGGCAATGGAACTGGTGACGCCGGCATGAAAGAAGCCGTGCTGCTGGGTGAGCTCGGGGCGTGCTAGGCAGGCGAGGTCCACCTCGCCCGGCGCCAGATGCACAATTTCGGCCCCGATATGGGTCATGAAGGCCTGGCGGGCGAAGGAGGCCCTCACCCGGTTGGCGTAATCGGGATCGCGCGGAGTGAAGCCGGTCATCTGAGCAGCCACACCGCGGCAAGGCCGAGAAAGGCAAAAAAGCCGACAACATCGGTCACCGTGGTGACGAAGACGCCGGAGGCGATGGCCGGATCGATGTTCAACCGGTCGAGCGCCAGGGGTATGAGGATGCCGGCCAGCGCGGCGGCGATGAGGTTGATGACCATCGCCGTGCCGATCACCAGCCCGAGCCCGTCGGAGCCGAACCACCACCAGGCGAAACATCCCATGATCACGGCGAAAACGAGCCCGTTGATGAGCCCCACCGAGGTTTCGCGCCCGACCACCCGCAAGGCGTTGATGGGCCCCAGATCGCGGGTGGCAAGCGCCCGCACCGCCACCGTCATGGTCTGTGTGCCGGCATTGCCGCCCATGGAGGCGACGATGGGCATGAGCACGGCCAGGGCCACCATCTGCTGGATGCTGGCATCGAACAGCGAGATCACCCATGAGGCAAGGATGGCGGTCGCCAGGTTGACCACCAGCCAGGCAAAGCGCGACTTGGTCGTCGCCCACACATTGGCGGTGATCTCCTCGTTGCCCACGCCGCCGAGGCGCAAGATGTCCTCTTCGGCCTCTTCCTGGATGACATCGACCACGTCGTCGATGGTGAGCATGCCGACGAGGCGGCCTTCAGCGTCGGTAACGGCGGCCGAGACGAGGTTGTACTGCTCGAACTTGTAGGCGACGTCGGCTTGCTCGTCATTGATGGTGAAGACGGTCTGCTCCTCCTCCATGATGTCGGCCATGCGCCTGTCGCGCGGGTTGCGCAGCACCCGCGACACCGGCACCGTGCCCACCAGGTGAAAGGCCGGATCGATCACGAAAATCTCGAGAAAATTGTCGGGCAGGTCCTTTTCGGTGCGCATGTAGTCGATGGTCTGGCCCACCGACCAGAACGAGGGCACCGCCACGAACTCCGTCTGCATGAGACGGCCGGCGGAGGATTCCGGCAGATCGAGCGCGCGGGTGAGCGCGGCGCGGTCCGACTTCGACAGCCGCGCCAGGATCTCTTCCTGGTCCTCCTCGTCCAGATCTTCGATGAGATAGACAGCATCGTCGGTGTCGAGCCTTCTCACCGCCGAGGCGATCACCTCGTTGGGCAGCGCTTCCATGAGGTCGTCGCGCACCGTCTCGTCGAGCTCGGCCAGCGCCTCGACATCAAAGGTGCGGCCCAACTTGGTGATGAGCTCGACGCGCTCTTCGCGCGGAAGGTATTCGATGAGGTCGGCGAGGTCGGCGGCATGCAGGTCGCGCACCAGCTTGCGCACCGCCCTGGGCTCGGGTTCAGCCAGCGCTGCCTCGACGGCGTAGAGGAAATCGGCCGACACCGCGCCGGTTTCGTCGTGCACCAAAAGGTCTTCTGCTGCTTCGGCCACCGTCCCTGCCTCTCGCCCTGAGCCGACGTGTGCGGCCTCTTATTGGCACAACCGCACGGTTGGCGAAATGCCCTTGACCGCCAGAGCCGACGCGGCCACCGTGGCGCCCGCACAAGGAATCGACAAGGAGCTCAAGCCTTGAAACCCATCGACAGCAGCGGCCGGGTCGTCGTTAATATTGCAGAGGCCGACTTCACCCCCTTCACCGTCGATGGCAAAGAGGTCCCGGGCCAGAGCGTGCTTCAGCTCGACCACAGCTTGCCGCCGGGTGTCGGCTTCCACATCTACCGCATGGCGCCGGGCACATCCTCGCAGGCGCACGAGCATACATGCGCCGAACAGTTCCTGGTGCTCGACGGCGAAGTCGCCGACCATGACGGCAGCGTCTACCGCAAGGGCGATTTCGTGCTGCTGAAGAAAGGCACCCGCCACAACTCCTTCACCCGCGACGGCTGCACGCTTGCGGTTTTCATCGCCAGCGCCGAAAAGAACCTCTGACACCCACCGGCCGCCCCACCCCCCGTGCCCGTCCTCACCCTCCAAACCCGCGCCAAGCTCGCCTGTGCCTATTCGGGTATGGTGTGGGGCGTATTCTGGATCCCCTTGCGCTTCGTCGAGGCGGCGGGGATCAGGGGCGCTTGGTCGTCTGTCCTGTTCTTCCTGGTACCGAGCATCATCCTCATCCCCTACCAGCTGATCTTCCGCCTCGGGCCGGTGCTCAGGGGCGGCCGGCAGATGCAGGCGACGGCCTTGTTTGCCGCCCTGTCGCTCGGCTTCTACGCGCTGGCCGTGCTCTTCACCGACGTGATCCGCGCGATGCTGCTGTTCTATCTCACCCCCTTGTGGAGCACGCTGCTTGCCCGCGCGGTGCTGGGCGAGCCCATCACCCGCATCCGCTGGGTCGCCATGGGCCTGGCCTTTGCCGGCATGCTGGTGATCTTCGGCGTCGATGTCGGAGTGCCGTGGCCGCGCAATATCGGCGACTGGATGGGCCTTGCTTCCGGCGTGCTGTGGGCGGTGACGGCGGTCAGGTTGCGCGGCGACCGCGGCAATCACCCGGTCGAGATCACCGCCTGGTATCTGTTCTATTCGCTGCTGCTGTCGCTGGTGGTGGCCTTGCTCGACCTCAACGGACAATCGCCGCTGCCCGATTTTTCCGCCGCGGCCACCACCTTCGCCTGGGTGGTGCCGGTCCTCCTCATCGTCATGGTGCCGGGGGCGGTGGCGGCCATGTGGGGACCGAAATACCTCGATCCCGGCATCGTCGGCTTGTTGTTCATGACCGAGATTATCGTCGGCACCACCACCATCGCGCTATGGGCGGGCGAACCGTTCGGCCTGCGCGAGGTGACCGGCGTGGTGCTGATTACCGGCGGAGCGGTGATCGAGAGCGTGGTGCAGTTCTGGCGCTCGCGCCACGCGGCGGCAGCCGGGTGAGATTCTATTGTGAAAAGCGAGTAGCCTGGATGGAGCGCGGCGCAATCCGGGACTTGCCCACACCGGAGACGAACACCCGGATTGCGCCGCGCTCCATCCAGGCTACTCTTGCTGGGTGATTTGGTGCGGTCGAGAAGATTCGAACTTCCACAGGGTTTCCCCTACTAGCACCTCAAGCTAGCGCGTCTACCATTCCGCCACGACCGCATACGCCGGGCTAAGGCGTCGCGTCTTTAACAAGCGCCTTGCACCAAATCAAGGGCGAAGGCGGAGGTAGAGCCCCGTCAACGCACCCATATTCAAAGTGTCCTCCTCGGGCTTGACCCCTGCCCCCCTTCGGCGTCAAACCATCACTCATGAGCCTTCAACGCGCAGCAGCCGCACTTCCGCGCCTTGCCCGACCGGTTGCCTGGGAAGTGGCCGATCATCCGGTCGACTACCCTTCAGCCGTCGCGCGCATGGAGGAAGAGGCCGCCGCCATCGCCGCCGGTGCCGCGCCTGAGCGGGTTTGGCTGGTGGAGCACCCTGCCCTCTATAGCGCCGGCACCAGTGCCGATGCAGCCGAGCTTTTGCAGCCGGAGCGCTTTCCCGTCTACCGAACCGGGCGCGGGGGGCGCTACACCTATCACGGGCCGGGCCAGCGGGTGGCCTATGTCATGCTCGACCTGAAGGCGCGCGGCGGCGATGTACGTGCCTTCGTGGCCGGGCTGGAGGACTGGATCATCGCCACCCTTGCCCGTTTCAACGTCAGGGGCGAGCGCCGCGCCGACCGGGTGGGCGTGTGGGTGAGGCGGCCTGAGAAAGGTGCAGGCGCCGAGGACAAGATCGCCGCCATCGGTGTCCGGGTGCGCAAATGGGTGTCGTTCCACGGCATCAGCCTCAACGTGGACCCGGATCTCGAACACTTTTCCGGCATCGTGCCCTGCGGCATCGCCGGGCATGGCGTCACCAGCCTGCACGACCTCGGCCATCTCGTCTCCATGAGCGAGGTCGACATGGCACTGAGAGCCAGCTTCGAGCGCGTCTTCGGAAAAACCGTCTAGACTGTGGGGCGGATTTCGAAGGACGCGGGCGCGGCCTCATCGGCTTCTTCTGCGGAAACCCCCTCCACCCGCGCGGCCCTCGGCCCCTCCCAGAAGCGCGCCAGCATTGCATTGACCGCCTGCGTCGGCCCCGAGATCAGCGCTTCGACGCCGCCGTCACGGCGATTGCGCACCCAGCCGGAAAGCCCAAGGCCCATCGCGACATCCTGCGTCCAATAGCGAAAGCCGACGCCCTGCACCCGCCCGCTGACGACAAGCCGCAACGTCTTTGCCAGCTCTGTCATGGCTCTTTCTTCAACGTCTCGTCATAGGCAACCAGTTCGACGGTGTTGCCTTCTGGATCGGTGGTGAAGACGCCGCGCCAGCCGATCCAGGCAAATTCCTGAATCTGATAATCAATTCCCTTGGCACGATACCACGCGACGGCCATGTCCTGCTCCTCGCGCCCGAGCGTCAGCGCCAGGTGGTGAAGGCTTGATGCGCCACCGCCCAGCGGCGCGCGCTCTTTGCCGGCTTCATCGCCGAAGAGCGCCAGAACGGCGGTGTGGCCGCCAAAACCCTCAGCGATGCGGAAGAACCTGATGCCTTCGCGGTACCTGCCTTCCAGCACCTCAAGCCCGATGATGTCGCGGTAGAAGGCGGTCATCCGATCGAGATCGCGGCAGCGGATGGCGATCTCGCCCAGGGCCCGCACCTTGAAGCCGGGCTTCGCCACGGCTTACTCGAACTCCATGATGACGGCATCGACGGCTAGGCTGTCGCCGGGCTTGGCATTGACGCTTGTCACCGTCACGTCGCGCTCGGCCTTGAGGACGTTTTCCATCTTCATCGCCTCGACCACGGCAAGGGTCTCGCCCGCCTTCACCACCTGGCCCGGCTCGACGACGATGGCCTTCACCAGGCCCGGCATCGGGCACAGGAGCTGGCGCGAGGTATCGGGTGGCAGCCGCTCCGGCATCAGCCGCGCCAGTTCGGCCTCGCGCGGCGTGTAGACATGCGCCTCCATCTCGACCCCGCGATGGGTCAGGCGATAGCCGTTGAGGACGGGCCGCACCTGCACCGAGACCGGCTGGCCGTCGATCAGGCCTCGCCAGACCAGTTCGCCCGGATGCCAGCGGCTCTCAACGATGTGGTCGGACGCACCTTGCCGCGACAGCTTGAGGAACTTGCCGTCGTCGTCTTCGATGGTGAGGGTGAGCCATTCATCGGCGAGTTTCACCACACGGGCGGCGGAAAATCTGACCGACTTGCCGCTCATCTGACCGGAGATGCCGCGCTTCCTCGAATTGGCCACGTGGTCGATGGCGCAGGCAACAGCGGCAAGCGTATCGCGCGCCGCCGCGATGCCGCCCGCCCCGGTAAAACCTTCCGGGAACTCCTCGGCGATGAAGCTAGTGGACAGATCACCCTTGATCCAGCGCGGGTTCTCCATGATGGCGGTGAGGAAGGGAATGTTGTGCTGGATGCCGTCGACATAGAATTCGTCCAGCGCCTCGGACATACGCTTGATGGCCGCCTCGCGCGTGGGGGCGTGGGTGCATAGCTTGGCGATCATCGGGTCGTAATAGACCGAGATTTCGCCGCCCTCGAAGACGCCGGTGTCGTTGCGCACGATCGCCCTCTCGCCGCCCTCGGCGGGCGGTCGATAGCGCACCAGGCGGCCGGTCGAGGGCATGAAGTTGCGGTACGGGTCCTCGGCGTAGACGCGCGACTCGACCGCCCAGCCGTTGAGCTTTACATCCTTCTGCGCGAGCTTCAGCTTCTCGCCCGCCGCCACACGGATCATCTGCTCCACCAGGTCGATGCCGGTGACGAGCTCGGTCACCGGATGCTCGACCTGCAGACGTGTATTCATCTCGAGAAAGAAAAAGGAGCGGTCCTGGCCGGCAACGAACTCCACCGTGCCGGCCGAATCGTAGCCGACCGCCTTGGCCAGCGCCACGGCCTGCTCGCCCATGGCCTTCCTGGTCTCATCATCGAGCAGCGGCGACGGGGCCTCTTCGATCACCTTCTGGTTGCGGCGCTGGATGGAGCATTCGCGCTCGCCCAGATAGATGACGTTGCCATGCTTGTCGCCCAGCACCTGGATTTCCACGTGGCGCGGGTTGACGATGAATTTTTCCACGAATACGCGATCATCGCCGAAGGAGGATTTCGCCTCCGAGCGGGCGAGATTGAAGCCCTCCTCCACCTCGGCCCGGGATCTGGCGATGCGCATGCCCTTGCCGCCACCGCCGGCCGAGGCCTTGATCATCACCGGATAGCCGATCTCGTCGGCGATGCGCGCGGCCTCGGCGGCATCGGCGATCTCGCCCAGATAGCCGGGCACGGTCGAGACATTGGCGGCGTTGGCGAACTTCTTCGATTCGATCTTGTCGCCCATCGCCTCGATGGTCTTGGCGTTGGGGCCGATGAAGACGATGCCGGCGGCATCGAGGGCGGCGCAGAATTTCGCATTCTCGGACAAAAAGCCGTAGCCCGGATGCACGGCCTGGGCACCGGTCGCCTTGCAGGCCTCGATGATGCGATCGATCACCAGATAGGACTGGGCTGCCGGCGCGGGGCCGATGTGCACCTTCTCATCGGCCATTTCCACATGCAGGGCGCGGGCGTCGGCGTCGGAAAAGACGGCCACGGTCTTCAAACCCATGCGCCGCGCCGTCTTGATGATGCGGCAGGCGATCTCCCCGCGGTTGGCGATCAGGATCTTGTCAAACATCAACCCTTGCCCCATTTGTTGCTGGACATTGCGATGCGCCTGCCCCGCCGCGCCTGTTCCCAAGCTCTCAGCGTTGTTTTAGACAGCCAAGGGCAAGGCGTAAACTGCTGCTAAGGTCGCTAATGCAGACCTCGCAGCCAGAGGACGGACGTCATGGAAAACAGAACCTCGCAAGTCCTGATCGAACTCGTGGCCGACTGGCTGCGCAAGCAGACCCTCAAGCAAAGCAACCTGGAAGACATCGTCAGTGGCTGCTGCGAGCGGCTGCACGCGGCGGGCATGCCGATTGCCCGGGTGCAGTTGGCCTTTTCGGTGCTGCATCCGCTGTATCGCGCCATGAGCTTCACCTGGGAGCGCGGCAAGGGTCTGGAGGTCGAGGGCCACCGGCACACCACCGATAGCGCCATGGACATCGCCATGGACCGCTTCAAAAAGAGCCCTTATTTTTATTTGATGGACAAGAACCTCGACCACCTGCGGCTCAGGCTCGATAGCAAGATCGCCCAACAGTTTCCATTGGTGGATGAACTGGGCAAGCAGGGGATCACCGACTACATCGCCTTCCGCAAGGAGTTCGTCCTCGGCTCCGGCCGCGGCATGATGGGTTCATGGGCGACCGATCAGGAAGGTGGTTTCGTCGATGACGAGATCGCCGCCTTGATGCGCATCCAGGACCGGCTGGCCGCCACCTGCAAGATGGCTGTCCAGGAATCGCTGGCCCTCAACACGCTCACCACCTATCTGGGCAAGAGCGCCGGCCAGCGGGTCCTCGACGGCCAGATCCGCCGCGGTGACGGCGAGACCATCAAGGCGGCCATCGTCATGGGTGACATGCGCAACTCGACGCGCCTTGCCGAGGAACTGGGACGCGAGGCCTATATCGAGTGCCTCAACACCTTCTTCGACAACGTGGCGGGGGCGTTCGCCGATGCCGGTGGCGAGATCCTCAGCTTCATGGGCGACGGGTTCCTGGCGATCTTTCCCTCCGGCGATACCCCGGCCAGCCGCAAGGAGGCCTGCACCATCGCCCACGCGGCGGCCTTCAATGCCACCCAAGTCATGGCCGAAGCCAACCGCGAACGAGCGACAAGCGGCCTGACCGAGCTGGGCTACGGCATCGGGCTGCATGTCGGCAACGTCAAATTTGGCAATGTGGGGCTGGTGGATCGCCTCACGTTTTCGGTATTCGGTTCAGCCGTCAACGAGGCCTCCAGGCTTGAAGCACTCACCAAGGTTCACAAAGTGCCGATCATCGCCAGCGAGGAGTTCCGCAGCCGCTGCGAGGGCACGTGGGAGGAAATCGGCGCCGAGACCCTGCGCGGCGTGCAGCACGAGATCACCGTCTTCACGCCGTGCAACAGTGCTGAGGACTGCGGCGTCGTGAAGATGCCGCGCAAGGTAACGGAAACCCACCGCAGCGATGCCGAAAACGTGGTCCTCCTGCATCGCGGCCAGGCGGGATAGAGTAAGACGCCCAACACTTGATACTTCCCGTGTAAGGGCCTTTTTATAGTTGCAGATGACCGGGGGCTGAACCTGAATTGGCCTATGAAGCCAGAACGACCCCCTCAAATTCGACCAACACGAGCTCGAACATCAAGTTGTCGAACAAGAGCTTCCTCGGTAAGAGGGTCTGTTGAAACAGCGCATCGCTCAACGAAGTGTTAGGATGCCGAGTCGGGGTTGGAAAGGCGAAAAATTTAATGACTCTGGTTGCTAGCTTTACCGTTAAGAACTGGCCAGTTCTTGTGGGTGACGTAATGTTAAGTATACCAATAAGAGAACAAAAATACAAACCTTTCAATATTCCCACTTATGAAAACGTCAATGGCCGTCTCCCTCATACCTCAAACTATTTTGTCTCTGGGTTAGTACAGAAGGCGATCATTCTAAATCCGCGACTTGCGCTCGCCTGGGCTGGCAGCACGATCTGCGCGCGCAGCGTCTTTCGTGAAATCTTACAGCAAAACCAAGCCCCGACGTTTCATGATGTCGCGCGTGTGCTCGACGAACGAAGGGGCGAGGCTGGAATGGACCTCTATGTAACGGGGATATATCTCGATGAGGTCCAAGGAGACGCGCGCCCGATCATCCAATTCGCGTGGGACTGCGACAATGGATGGCGGGACAGAGGCAAGCATGTCTTCCCAGAGTATGGGGCCTGCTACGCGGGGGGAAGTGGAGCAGATGCATTCCTCCATGCGCTAGGGAAAGGAATAACCCAGCGGCCCACGCAGGCGCCAGCATTGGAATTTGCGATTTGTCTCTCCCTCGGCCATTTGGGATGGTTAGCGGGCGAGCAGATGCGTACAGGCGTGGGGATCGACCGTTTTTTTGGCGGTGCGTTCGAGATTGTGACGCTGCTCGCAAACGAACTGCAAAAGATTGGAGATGTCACCTACCATTTTTGGGAGGCTAGGAGCGCGCCAAATGACCACCTGTCAATAACGCCCCATGCCTCATTCAGGATTGCGTATTTTGAAGACTATCTTGTGATCAGAAGCTGGCGTTTTGGTGGCAAAGTTGCAGTTGCAAATGCCATTAGCCCATCTTATTCACGAGAGCCGCGGTGAACGGCTGGCGGATGTAGCCTAAACGATTGATGTGGCGTAGGATTCGGTTGCGAAGCGCATCCCTTTCCACCGCATCAAGCGTGCCACATCCGCCATGACCCACGATACAGTTCTGCCATTCCTGTTTCCAGCCGTTCAGAGCAAGAAAGTGACGGCCGCTTTCGATGGCGGACGGATCACTTCGGACGGCGGTGTCATGCTGCTGGCGGCGGCGGATCGGCGTCTTGGGCTGGCCGATCGGCTCGCCGCGGTGATGCGCGATCGGCGTGATCCAGACCGGGTCACGCACGCCATGGCCGACATCCTGCGTGCCCGCATCTTCGCCATCGCCTGCGGCTACGAGGACGCCAATGACCTCGACCGGCTGCGCTGCGATCCTGCGTTCAAGCTGGCCTGCGGTCGCCTGCCGGATAACGGCCTGGATCTGTGCTCGCAGCCGACGCTGTCGCGGATGGAGAACCTGCCCGACCTGCGCACCGTCATTCGCCTCGGGCATGTCCTGGTCGATCTCTGGCTGTCGAGCTACCGCACGCCGCCAGATAGCGTGACACTCGACATCGACGACACGCTCGACGTCGTGCACGGCCACCAGCAGCTCTCGCTCTTCAATGCCCATTACGATGAACGCTGTTTCCTGCCGATCCATATCTACGACACCGCGACAGGCCGCCCGGTTGCCATGATCCTGCGTCCGGGCAAAACCCCGACCGGTCAGGAGATCCGTGGTCATCTCCGGCGTCTCGTGCATCGCATCCGCCACCAGTGGCCGACCACTCGCATCACCATCCGCGGCGACGGCCACTACGGCCGCCCGCAGGTCATGCAGTGGTGCGAGGACAATGGCGTCACCTATGTCTTCGGATTGCCCGGCAACCAGGTTCTCCACCGTCTCGTGGATGCCGCCGCCGACAACATCCGCACCCGTCGCGCGCTCGAGCACAAGCCCGTCCTGCGCGGCTTCACCGAGACGCAATACGCGGCAAAGTCCTGGAAGCTCGAGCGCCGCGCCTGCGCCCGCATCGAGGCAACTGCCCTAGGCCTCGATATCCGCTTCGTCGTGACCAACATCGCTGAGGGATCGTCCGAGCACATCTATGACGTGATCTACTGCGCCCGCGGTCAGGCCGAGAACCTCATCAAAATGCACAAGAGCCAGCTTGCCTCCGACCGCACAAGTTGCAGATCGCCGATCGCCAACCAGGTTCGCCTCGTGCTCCATACCGCAGCCTACTGGCTGATGCTCACTGTCCGTGACACCATTCCCAAGGCCCATGCCCTGGCCAAGGCCGAGTTCGCCACCATCCGGCTCAGGCTGCTGAAGTTGGGCGCTCGCGTCATCGAAACCATCGCGCGCGTCCGTCTGGCCTTCGCCGCCGCCTGCCCCGAGGCCAATCTGTTCCGCCAGATCGCCATCACGCTGCAGCCTGCCGGCCCATAGCCCACAGGGCCAAGTCGCCCCGCCGAGCCGCACCCTCCAACCCTCAACGCATTCCAGAAATTCAACTCCAGCCGCGGTGAAAAAGACGCCTCGATCCCGCACGCCTGCGCGCCAGAAATCCCCGTCAGCTTCAAGCTTCATGAATAGGGCGGGTTAGCGTCCGAGCCGACGAGCTTTATATCATACGGCCGGTGCACCGCTCAGTGGGCGAAGCTGAAAGGGCACGTCTGGTTGCGGCAGTTCCACGTCCTTCGATGAACGCCCGCTTCTCCGTTTTGTACGTTTACCTGCCCGAAAAGCGCGGGCTCCACCGTACATCTGTCATTGTGCACAAGTCTGCGACGCCCGGAAAAGACCCTATGATTGCTTTCGAGCCCGGGGACGTTGGATTGAATATGTTGATTCAGCCAGAGGCCCTTAAGCGCATTCAAGAGAACCTGATTGGAGGGAATACACCGGGAGTGCAAGTCTTCTGATAACCGTTGTGGGCAAATGTTCCAGCGGCTTGGCGGCGCGCAGAGGAAATCTTGACATTCGGGGCGCCTGAGGAGCGTCCGGGAGGCAGGATAGCCGGCAACTGGCAGCGCGCCTCGCGCATTAGTAGCAGTAGCCCGGGTGGAGCGCTGCGAAACCCGGGGCGTCCTCGGCCGTTCCCGGGTTACGGTGCGCTCCACCCGGGCTACCCCTTTTCGCGAAACGCCTTCAAGGGCTTGATCTGCCGTCCCTCGGCATCGAAGTTGTCGTCCGCCAGCCAGCCTTGGAAGGCCTGGCGCAGGGGCGGCCAGTCCTCGGTAATGATGGCGAACCAGGCGGTGTCGCGGTTGCGGCCCTTGATCACCATGTGATGGCGGAAAATGCTCTCGAAGGTGAAGCCGAAACGCTCGGCCGCGCGCCGCGAGGGTGCGTTGAGAGCATCGCACTTCCATTCCAGCCGCCGGTAGCCCAGCTCATCGAGGGCATGTCGCATCATCAGGAAAAGCGCTTCCGTCGCCGCCCGCGTGCGCTGCAGGGAGGGCGCGAGACAGATATGGCCGATCTCGATGACGCCGTGCTCGGGGGTGATGCGCATGAAGCTCGCCACCCCTTCGGCCTTGCGGTTCGATTTGGGGATGAAGGCGTAGAACTTCGGATCGCTGCCGGAGGCCACCCGCTCGTAGGTGGACACCATGTCAATCTCGCTGCCGAAGGGCCCGTAGCCCATGTAGTCCCACAGATGGCCTTCGGTATCGGCAGAAAACGCCTTCCACAACGCCGGCGCATGGCGCGATACATCGAGCGGCTCGACCACCACATCGGCGCCGAACAAGAGGCGGTCGTCGGGCCTCAGGCGCGGCTGCCAGTCCTCGACGATCGCTCCCAGCGGCCGGTCCGGCTTCTTCATGGCGCCCTCCTTCAGGGCGGTTGCCTCACACCGTGATGCTGCCGCCGACGTCCAGCACCTTCACCTTCTGGCTGTCGGCGCCCATGGCCTCGACGAAGCCGTCGGCCGTCTGCAGCAGCAGCGGGAAGGTCTTGTAATGGCACGGAATGATTGTGGAAAAGTTGAAATAGCGCTGGCAGGCCATAGCCGCCGCCTTCGGGTTCATGGTGAAGCGGTCGCCGATGGGCACGATGCCGATGTCGGGTTTGTAGATCTCGTTGACGAGTTCCATGTCGCAGAAGATGCCGGTATCGCCCATGTGATAGAGCGTCTTGCCTTCCCCCTTGGCGGTGACGACGAGGCCGCACGGATTGCCGAGATAGACATTGCCCGACGAGGAGGAATGGTCGGCGCGCACGAAGGAGACGTCGAAGTCGTCGGTGTAGATGGTGCCGCCGGTATTGGTCGGCTCGTACTTCTCCACCCCCTTGCCGGCCAGATAGACGGCAATCTCGAAGACGGCGATCAGGGTGGCGCCATTGGCCTTGCAGATGTCCACCGTGTCGCCGATGTGGTCATCGTGGCCGTGAGTGAGAGCTACGTGGGTGGCGCCCTTGGTCACCGCCATTGCATCTCCCTCGAACACCGGATTGCCCGATAGGAACGGGTCGATGATCAAGACCGACTTGCCGGTCTCAACGCGAAAGGCCGAATGGCCGAACCAGGTGATTTTCATGCTGTCTTCCTTTCTCCCGCCGACTGAGCGCGGCGTTCAACCTCTTGCGCCATTCGTTGCTCCCGTCATTGCCGGACTTGTTGCGGCAATCCATAGCCACTGCCCAGGCCAACTGGCACCATTGGTGTCTATGGATGCCCGCGACATGTGCGGGCATGACAACGAAACGATGCGGCACAATCCGCGTTGAGTCTAACCCCAAGCGCGCGGGGTGCAAGGGCGGGCTTTCCGGGGGCTGGCGCGTGTTTGAGGACTTTCGCCATGCGGCGGCTTCTGCTAAGCGCGCGCCCATGCCCGTTCCCGCCCAGTTCAGCCTCGAACACCTGGCAAGCCGGCTGGCGCCCATGCGCCCGCTGATCGGGCTCGATCTCGGCACAAAGACCATCGGAATTGCCGTCTCCGACCTGACGCGGCGGGTAGCGAGCGCCCGACTGACCCTCAAGCGCGGCAAGTTCACCGCCGATGCCGATACGCTGCTGGCGCTTGCGGATACGGAAAAGGCGGCCGGCTTCATTCTCGGCTATCCCGTCAACATGGACGGCAGCGAGGGCCCGCGCGCCCAGTCGACCCGCGCATTCGCCACCAATCTCGCACGCCTCACCGACCTGCCGATCGCATTTTGGGACGAACGGCTTTCCACCGCCGCGGTGGAGCGGGCGCTCATTGCCGCCGACCGCAGCCGGGCACGGCGGGCCGAACTGGTCGACAAGCTCGCCGCCGCCTACATCCTGCAAGGCGCGCTCGACCGGCTCGATGTCATGGAAAAGGGTGCATGATGCCCCCCCCGCCATCCGCCCGCAGACCGCAGGGGTGAAGCGGTGTCCTTTGCCATTGCCGCGCTCCTGCCGGTCTTCCTCACCATCGCTCTGGGCTTCGGGCTGAAGCGCAGCGGCCTCATCACCGACGAGCAGTGGCGGGCGCTCGACCACATCGCCTATTATGTCCTGTTCCCGGCCATCATCTCCAGGGCCATCATTGTTGCTGATTATTCCGGCGTCCCGTTTGTACGCATGGCGCTGGCGATGATCCTGGCCATCGTCACCATGGCGGCGTTGCTCACCGTCTCGCGCGGGTTCCTGCAAAAGGTGCTTGCCGTCGAACCAGCGAGCTTCACCAGCGTGTTTCAGGGCTCCATGCGCTGGCATACCTTCATTGGCCTTGCCATCGTGCCGGCCCTCTACGGCGCTCCGGGCCTTGCCCTCATCGCCGTGGTGGCGGCTGCCATCATCCCGGTGCTCAACGTCCTTTGCGTGTGGGCGCTCAGTGCATGGGCGGGAACAGGCACCCCGCCGTCGCTGACCAGAATCGTGCGCGAGCTTGCGCGTAACCCCTTCATCCTCAGTTGCGCCGCCAGCCTCGCCGTCAAGGCATCGGGCCTTCACCTGCCGCAAGCCTTCATCGACATGCTCGATCTGGTGGGGCGGGCAGCGCTGGGCTGCGCGCTGATGAGCGTCGGCGCCGGGCTGGTGCTGCGCCACGCGCTGGGGAGCGCGCGGCCGGTCATCGCCACCGCGGCGCTCAAGTTGATGCTGCTGCCGGCGCTCGTGTGGGGCTGGACGACGCTTTTCGGCGTCACCGGCCTGCCGCAGACGGTGGCCATCGTCGCCGGCAGCGTGCCGACGGCATCAGGCGCTTATATCCTGGCGCGCAAGATGGGCGGCGATGCCCCGCTCATGGCCTCGATCCTCACCGCGCAGGTGATCATCGCCGCCGTCACCATGCCGGTGGTCATCACCCTGGCATCGCTCGTGCCAGGATAGCCGCTTCGTCCGCCCCCTGGAGCCGGCCATAAATGCGTCCGAAGCCACCCTCCAGACGGCTGGCGATGAAGGCATCGCTTACCGCCGCCGGCGCATCGCGCAATAGCAGCGCCCCCGCCATCGCCATCGCCAGCCGCTCGATCAAGGCGCGCAGGTCGCCTTCGGCAAAGCGTTTTTCGAGCAGATCGGCCTTGAGGCCCTCCACCGTCTGCCGCAGGCGCGCTTCGCCGGCCGCGGCCTCTTCCATGTCGCCGATCAGGCGTGCCAGCGCTTCGGGCTCCTTGGCCACGGCACGCGCCACATCGAGGCACATGACGTTGCCCGAACCTTCCCAGATGGCGTTGATCGGCGCCTCTCGATAGGCCCGTGCCATCGGTGCCTCCTCGACATAGCCATTGCCGCCAAGGCATTCCATCGCCTCGTAAGCAAATCCGGGCAAGGCCTTGCACACCCAGTATTTTGTCGCCGGCGTCATGATGCGGGCATAGGCCGCTTCCGCCTCGTCGTCCGCCATCCTGTCGAAGGCCTCAGCCAGGCGGAAGACCAGCGCCACCGCCGCCTCGTGATCGAGCGCCATGTCTGAGAGCACCCGGCGCATCAGCGGCTGGTCGATGAGCTTTTTCTGGAACACGGTGCGGTGGCGGGCATGGTGAATGGCGGTCGACAGCGCCTGGCGCATCAGCCCGGCCGAGGAGATGGCGCAGTCGAGGCGGGTATAGGTCACCATCTCGATGATCGTCTGGATGCCCCTGCCCTCGGCCCCCACCATCCAGCCGCTGGTGCCGCGGAATTCCACTTCCGATGAGGCGTTGGAGCGGTTACCGAGCTTTTCCTTCAGCCGCTGGATGGCGATGGGGTTCTGGCTGCCATCGGGGAGGAAGCGCGGCATGAGGAAGCACGACAGCCCACCCGGCGCCTGCGCCAACACCAGGAAGGCATCGCACATGGGCGCCGACATGAACCATTTGTGCCCGGTGAGGTAGTGTTCGGCACCGGGTCCGCCATTGCCGGCCGGCTCGGCCTTGGTCGTGTTCTGGCGCACATCGGTGCCGCCCTGCTTTTCCGTCATGCCCATGCCGAAGGTGAGCGCCCGCTTTTCCGGCGCTGGCTTTAAAGACGGGTCATAGTCACGGGCAAGCACGCCGGGGAGCCAGTCCTTTGCCATATCCTTCTGGTGCAGCAGGGCCGGTACCGCGGCGTTGGTCATGGTGATGGGGCAGCAATGGCCGGCCTCCATCTGCGTCGACATGTAAAAGAGGCCCGCTCGCGCCGCGTGGCGATCGGGCGCCGGGCTCGATGCATCGTTCAGGTGCGCCCAGACGACGGAGGAATGCAGTCCCGCCTTGCAGCTTGTCGCCATCAACTGGTGATAGGCGGGATGAAACTCCACCCGGTCGACCCGGTGGCCGACCGTGTCGAACAGGCGCAATCTGGGCGGGTTCTCATTGGCCAGACGCGCCGCCTCGGCCATCTCCACGCTGCCGGCAATCGCCCCGAAATCCCTGAACGTCGTGCCCGATGTCGTCGCCGCCGTGCGGGTCACCGCGGCCTGCAACGCGGCATCGATCTCGAACAGGTTGGCGCCGGCAAGAGGCGGCGTCTGGTTGAAGACCTCGTGGGTATTCAGGTCGGGGCGCGGGGTCATGGGCGGCTCCTTTCCGGGGATGGGAAGTGTATACCAAAAGAAGCGGGTTTTAACCCATTTCATGGCATCAAACCGGTCACTCGGGCAGGCGCGGCGCGCAGCGCGATACGGGGCATCGGGCAAGCGCCGCAACGCACCCGATGGCCGGTTTCATGTTACCGAAGGCCGGGTGCTGTTGCCCGCAGGACGTCGTTGCGCCTGGCTTGAGGTCGGACGACGTCGGCGCCAGTCGCGCCTAGCCTGCGGGCAAAATCATCCCGGTGAAATGGGTCAAAACCCGCTTCCTTTGGTGTTCCCACAGGAATTGTCCGCGCGGCGCTTGCAGCGAGGGCCAATCGCCACTATAGACGGCGCTTTAATGACACCCGCAACCGACCGATCAACCCGCATCCTCGAAGGCCAACACCTTTTGGGAGTCGAGGCGCTCAAGGTCGGCGAAATCAACGCCCTTCTCGGCCTCGCCGACCGCTATGTCGATCTCAATCGGCAGATCGACAAGAAGCAGTCGACTTTGCGCGGCCGTACCCAGATCAATCTCTTCTTCGAGGCATCCACCCGCACCCAGTCCTCATTCGAGCTCGCCGGCAAACGCCTCGGCGCTGATGTCATGAACATGTCGGTCTCGGCCTCCTCGCTCGCCAAGGGCGAGACGGTACTGGATACGGCGATGACGCTGAATGCCATGCATCCCGACATCCTGGTAGTGCGCCATCATGCCTCCGGCGCCCCCGATCTTCTCGCTCAGAAAGTGGGCTGCGCGGTGGTCAATGCCGGCGACGGCCAGCACGAGCACCCCACGCAAGCCCTCCTCGACGCCCTCACCATCCGCCGCCGCCTCGGGCGCATCGAGGGCCTTACCGTCGCCATCTGCGGCGACATCGCCCATTCGCGCGTGGCCCGCTCCAACATCATCCTGCTCAACCGCATGGGCGCCCGAGTGCGGCTGGTCGCCCCCTCTTCGCTTCTGCCGGCCGCTGTCGGCCGTCTTGGCGCCGAGGTCTTCACCTCCATGGCCGAAGGGCTTTCGGGCGTCGATGTCGTGATGATGCTGCGCCTGCAGCTCGAGCGCATGCAGGGCGCCTTCGTGCCGTCGACCCGCGAGTATTACCGCTTCTTCGGCCTCGATCAGGACAAGCTGGCGCGCGCCAAGCCCGAGGCCCTGGTCATGCATCCCGGCCCCATGAACCGCGGAGTGGAAATCGATTCCGCTGTCGCCGACGGCATCCAGTCGGTGATCCGCGAACAGGTGGAGATGGGGGTGGCAGTGCGCATGGCGGTGCTCGATGCACTCGCCCGCAATCTCCCCGGCGGAGGCAACTCATAATGTCGCCCGATACCGCCCTGCGCGGCCGCCGCGAACGGCGCGCCTATGTGAACGCCCATATCGTCGATCCCTCGCAAGAGCTTAACGGGCAAGGCGGCGTCATCATCGCCGACGGGCGCATCGTCACCATCGGCCCCAAGGTGACGGCGGCCTCGGCCGGCGCCGGCATCCCGGTCACCGACTGCCGCGGCAAGCTGCTCATCCCCGGGCTCATCGACATGCGCGTGTTCACCGGCGAGCCCGGCAACGAGCACCGCGAGACGCTTGCCTCGGCCTCGGAAGCCGCTGCCGCCGGCGGGGTGACGACCATGATCGTCATGCCCGACACCGACCCGGTGATCGACGATGCGGCCATCGTCGACTACATCCTGAGACGCGCCCGCGACACGGCCATCGTGCGCGTGGCGCCCATGGCCGCCCTCACGCAAGAGTTTGCCGGCGAGCGCATGACCGAGATCGGCATGTTGCAGGAGGCAGGCGCCGTTGCCGTCACCGACGGCAGGCGCGCGGTTGCCAATGCCCGCATCTTGCGCCGCGCGCTCGCCTATGCCCGCGATTTCGGCATGCTGGTGGTGCAACACGTGGAAGAGCCCACTCTTGCGACCGGCGTCATGAACGAGGGCGAGCAGGCAACGCGTCTCGGCCTTCCCGGCATCCCCGCCGCCGCCGAAGTGATTATGCTGGAACGCGACATCCGCCTGGTCGAGCTCACTGGGGCTGCCTATCATGCCGCGCAGATTTCTTCGGCCGCCTCGCTCGATGTCATCCGCGCCGCCAAGGCGCGCGGACTTCCCGTTTCCTGCGGGGTGTCGGTCAACCATCTGGTGCTGAACGAGAACGACATCGGTGCCTACCGCACCTTCTTCAAGCTGTCGCCGCCCTTGCGCAGCGAGGAGGACCGCAAGGCGCTGGTCGCAGGTCTAGCCGATGGCACTATCGACGTCGTCGTCTCCAGCCATGATCCGCAGAACGCCGACACCAAGCGGCTGCCGTTCTCGGAGGCCGAGTTTGGCGCCATCGGGCTTGAAACCTTGTTTGCCGCCGCCTTCGGCCTCACCCGCGCTGCGGGCGTGCCGCTGGCGCGCGTCGTCGAAGCCATGACGGCGCGCCCGGCGCGACTTCTCGGACTCGATACCGGCACGCTCGCCGCCGGGTCGCCGGCCGATTTTGCCATCGCCGATCCCGACCAGACCTGGAAGGTCGAGGATTTGGCCCTGCGCTCGCGCTCCAAGAACACACCCTTCGAGCGCCATGCCCTGGAAGGCCGCATCATCGAAACGGTCGTTGCCGGTGAGAGCGTCTACGCCTACGATCAGCGCCGATAAGGCAAATCGGGGGAGGCTTTGCGATGCCCGACATTTCCGGGCTCAACCCAGGCTCAGGCCTGGTGCTGGCGCTCATCGGCTATCTGTGCGGGTCGATCCCGTTCGGGCTGCTGCTCACCCGCCTTGCCGGGCTGGGCGATGTGCGTTCCATCGGCTCCGGCAACATCGGTGCGACCAACGTGCTGCGCACCGGATCCAAAAAAGTGGCCCTACTTACCCTCCTCGGCGATGTGCTCAAGGGCACGCTGCCGGCGCTCATCGGTGTTCGCTTCGCCGGTGAGGCAGGCGGCCTGATCGCGGGGATCGCCGCCGTTCTCGGCCATGTCCTGCCGCTGTGGCTGAAGTTCAAGGGGGGCAAGGGCGTGGCCACCTTCCTCGGTGTGCTGTTCGGCCTCGCCTGGCCGCTGGCCCTCATTTTCCTCGCCGTATGGATCGGCCTTGCCCTCGTCTTACGCATGTCCTCAGTGTCCTCGCTTGCCGGGGCCTGGACCATGCCGGTCGCGGCCCACTTCATGGGCCGGCCGCAGCTTGTGGCCGGGCTCGTCGTCATGGCCGTCATCATTCTCATCACCCACCGCGCCAACATCGCGCGCCTCATCAAGGGCGAGGAATTGAAGATCTCGCTCAGCCGCAAAAGCTGACCGGCGCGATGACGGGTGACCGGCTCGATGACAGGCAAAGGCGCGACTGGCTGCGGCTGATGAAGTCGGAGCATGTGGGGCCGGTGACCTTCCGCAAGCTCATCGCCCGCTATGGCGAGGCGTCCGAAGCGCTCAAGGCGCTGCCGCACCTCGCCCGCGGCGGCGGTCTTCAGCGCTCCATCCGCCTTTACCCGGCCGAAGCAGCCGAGCACGATCTCGAACGCGCCGACGACTTGGGGGCCCGCTTCATAGGCCTCAACGAGCCCGACTACCCGCCGCTGCTTGCCCGCATCGACAGCGCACCCGCCCTCATCTGCATCAAGGGCCGGCCCGAGCTCCTGCAAACTGCGATGATCGCGGTGGTGGGCGCCCGCAGCGCCTCGGCGGCGGGACGGCGCATGGCGCGGGACTTCTCCTCAGCGCTCGGCCGGGCCGGGCTCACCGTGGTTTCGGGCCTGGCGCGCGGTATCGACGGGGCCGCCCACGAGGCAGCGCTGCAGACCGGCACGGTCGCCGTGGTGGCGGGCGGCATCGATGTCATCTATCCGCCCGAGAACGCGGAGCTGCAACGGGCCATCGGCGAGCGCGGCCTCATCGTCAGCGAGATAACGCCGGGCACGGTGCCAAGGGCCGAGCACTTTCCCCGCCGCAACCGGCTGATCGCTGGCATGAGCCTTGGCACCGTGGTGGTGGAGGCGGCGCTGCGTTCGGGCTCGCTCATCACCGCGCGCCTGGCGCTGGAGCACAATCGCGAAGTCTTCGCGGTTCCCGGCTCGCCGCTCGATCCGCGCGCCGAAGGCGCCAACCGGCTGATCAAGCAGGGGGCAAGCCTTGCCACCTCGGCCGACGATGTCCTCGATGCGCTGGCCGGCCTCATCGAGCGGGTCGAGCACGAAGCGGCGGGGCCCAGCGGCCTGGCCGACGAGGACGGCGTCGCCGACTTCGATGCAGCGGGTGAGGATCATCGCGACAAGGTCTGGAGCCTTCTCGGCCCCGCACCGGTCGAGCTCGACGACCTCATTCGCGAGAGCGGTCTTGCGGCCCATATCGTCAATGCCGTGGTGCTGGAACTGGAAATGGCCGGGCGCATCGAGCGCCACCCCGGCCAACGGCTGGCGCGGCTGGCGTGAGCAGGCCCGAACTTACGGCTGCCGATCGTCCCTGCGGCTTTGTTCGAAGGCCTCGATATAGGCCATTTCAAGCAGATAGCTGAGGAACTTCAAATCGAATTCCATCGCATGGCTGCGCAAGAGCACCAGCACCTCGGCGATTTCGGCGGCGGCACCGGCGCCGGTGAATGCCCTAAAGCCTTCCCGCACGGTGCCTTTCCTGTCGATCTCGACTGTCGTTTCTTGCGTTTTTGCCGCCTGTGCTTGTTTGACCATTCCACCTGCCTCAATGAGCCCCAATTCGAGAAGGCTGGCCAAGCCGTCCAGCGCGAACCGAAAGGCTCGCTCATGCAGGACTTCGAGCGTCCTGGCGATTTCGAACCCGGTTCGGCCTTTGTGGAAGACCCTTGCGGCCGAACTCGAACGGCTTGACGCCAACTTCTACCGCCAGCAACTGCCGTGCCGTCATTGTCCGTGTCCGCGGGCTCAACCGCCTTGCTTCGAAATACCCGACGGGAACCCAATCGCACCCGCTTTGCTTTGGCCACAACGCTTGCCAACTGCCGCTTGCAAGCTCCGCCGCTACTGCCATCTCGCAGAGGAGTACACTACCCGAGGGGTATAGTGATTGCAACTTATATTCACATTGTGTCCGTTCATACTACTATAGATTGTAATTCTCGTGACCTGTCCTGCCACTCCCTGGTGCCGGCTGGTTCGATGCCGATCGGCAACCGAAATGCTCTGTTGCCGGTCACGAAATCATCATTGTTCACCGCTCACGCGGATGGGCGAAGTGGCGGACCCAATGCAGGCAATCCGGTAACGGGGCTTGCGGGCGCGACGGCAATTCGACTATGAGGCGGGACCTACCTTCCACCCGAAAGCTGCCGGACAGACCTGCTCAATGAACGTCGTCGTCGTCGAATCGCCCGCCAAGGCCAAGACCATCAACAAGTATCTGGGCAAGGACTACACCGTCCTGGCCTCTTATGGTCACGTGCGCGATCTGCCAGCCAAGGACGGCTCGGTCAAGCCCGACAACGATTTTGCCATGACGTGGGACACCGACGCGAAATCGGCCAAGCGGGTCGCCGCCATCGCCGAGGCGCTCAAGAGCGGCGACAAGCTCATCCTCGCCACCGACCCGGACCGCGAGGGCGAGGCCATCTCCTGGCATGTGCTCGAAATCCTCAAGAAGAAGGGGGTGCTCAAGGACAAGCCGGTGGAGCGCGTGGTGTTCAACGCCATCACCCGCCGCGCGGTACTCGATGCCATGAGCGCCCCGCGCCAGATCGATGCAGCCCTGGTCGATGCCTATCTCGCCCGCCGCGCGCTCGATTATCTGGTGGGCTTCACCCTGTCGCCGGTCCTGTGGCGCAAGCTGCCCGGCGCGCGCTCGGCGGGCCGTGTGCAGTCGGTGGCGCTGCGCATCATCTGCGACCGCGAACTGGAGATCGAGAGTTTTCGGCGCCAGGAGTTCTGGACCATCGAGGCCAATTTCGCCACCGCCAGGGACGAGACCTTCGCCGCCCACCTCGCCGCCATCGACGACGGCAAGCTCGGCAAGTTCGACATCCCCGACGAGGCCTCCGCGCGTGCCATCGAGGCCGCCCTGAAGGACGGCCGCTACAGCGTCACCGGCATTGAGAGCCGGCCCACCAAGCGCCATCCGCAGCCCCCATTTACCACCTCGACCCTGCAGCAGGAGGCCTCGCGCAAGCTTGGGCTTTCCTCCCAGCGCACCATGCAGGTGGCGCAAAAGCTGTATGAAGGCTTCGACATCGGCGGCGAGACGGCGGGCCTCATTACCTATATGCGCACCGACGGGGTGCAGATGGCGTCCGAAGCCGTCGCCGCCACCCGCAACGTCATCCAGAAGCTTTATGGCGAGCCCTATGTGCCGGGTGCCCCGCGCGCCTACCGGGCCAAGGCGCGCAATGCCCAGGAAGCGCACGAGGCCATCCGCCCCACCGACTTGTCGCGCCTGCCCGCCGACGTGCGCCGCCATCTCGATGGCGATCAGGCCGCTCTTTATGACCTCATCTGGAAGCGCACCGTCGCCTCGCAGATGGAAAGCGCCGAGATCGAGCGCACCACCGCAGACATCGAGACGGACGGCACCGACGGAAAGCGCTACGCTTTCCGAGCCACCGGTTCCGTGGTCCGCTTCGACGGCTTCCTGAAGCTCTATCAGGAAGGCCGCGACGACGAAGAGGGCGAGGATGCAAAGAAGCTCCCTGCCCTCACTCGCGGCGACGTGGTGGGGACGCGCTCCATTGCCGGCGTGCAGCATTTCACCGAGCCGCCGCCGCGCTATTCGGAAGCCTCCCTCATCAAGAAGCTGGAAGAGCTCGGCATCGGCCGCCCGTCCACCTACACCGCCATCCTCGTGGTGCTGCGCGATCGCGGCTATGTGCGCATGGATAAGAAACGGCTGGTGCCCGAGGACAAGGGCCGGCTGGTGACGGCGTTCCTGGAATCCTTCTTCGAGCGCTATGTGCGCTACGACTTTACCGCCACGCTGGAAGATGACCTCGACCGCGTGTCGTCGGGCGAGATCGCATGGAAGGACCTGCTCGACCGCTTCTGGCGCGAATTCGCCGCCACCGTCGACGAAATCAAGGATTTGCGCGTAACCCAGGTGCTCGATGCGCTCAACGACCTCCTGGCCCCGCACATCTTTCCCGAGCGCGCTGACGGGGCGCCCGCGCGCCAGTGCCCGTCGTGCGGCAATGGCCAGCTTTCCCTGAAAATCGGCAAGTTCGGCGCCTTCATCGGCTGCTCCAACTATCCCGATTGCCGCTACACCCGCCAGCTCGGCATCGGCGAGGATGCGGCCAAGGAGGCAACCCCCGCCGAAGGTATCCTGCTTGGCGAAGATCCCGAGACCGGCAAGCCCGTGACCCGCCACGACGGCCGCTTCGGCCCCTATGTGCAGCGCGCAGCCCTTGATGAGGGCGAAAAGCCGGCGCGCGCGTCCATCCCCAAGGGCGCCGATCCCGACAGTGTCGATCTCGCGTTCGCCTTGCGCCTTTTGTCGCTGCCGCGTGAAGTAGGGCTGCATCCCGAGACGAACAAGCCGATCACTGCCGGCCTCGGCCGCTATGGTCCCTTCGTGCAGCACGCGGGAACATTCGCCAATCTCGGTAGTTACGAGGATATCTTCACTGTTGGAATCAACCGCGCGGTGGACCTGCTGGCGACCCGGGCGGGGGCGAAGAAGTCCTCTGCCCTGCGCGATCTCGGGGCACATCCCGCAGGCGGCGGCAATATCCAGGTGATGAGCGGGCGCTACGGGCCCTATGTGAAGTTCGGCAAGATCAACGCCACCCTGCCCAAGGACCAGAGCCCGGAGACCATCACGCTCGATGAGGCTGTGGCGCTCATTGCCGCCAAGGAGAAAAAGCCGGGCGGCGGCAAGAGCCCGCGCCAGAAGCGCGCCGCGTCCACCAAGTGAGCACCGCGCAAAAAGGCAAGGCCCAGGGCCTTCCTAGCGAAGACGCCATCGCCGAGTTCGTCTCATCCACTCCCGGCCGGGTGGGCAAGCGCGAGATCGCCCGCGCCTTCGGCATTCGCGACAGCGCCCTCAAGATGGAACTGAAGCGCCTGTTGCGCAAAATGGCCGACGACGGCCGGCTCGACATGCGCGCGCGGCGAGTGGCGGATGCGAAAGGCCTTCCTCCCGTCGCCGTCATCGAGGTGACCGGTACCGACAGCGACGGCGAGGTCGTTGCCCGGCCGGCAAGCTGGGATGCCGACAACCAGGGCCCGCCGCCGCGCATCGTCATCATCGCCGAGCGCGCCACCGCAAGGCGCGAGGACAAGCAGCCGCCGGGCGCGGGCGAACAGGTATTGGCCCGGCTTCAGCGCGCGGATGGCGGCGGCTTCGACTACGAGGCCCGCATCATCCGCCGCCTGGCCAAGCGTGCCAATCGCGTCATCGGCGTGTTGCGCAGCGGGCCAAAAGGCATGCGCCTGCAATCGGTCGACCGGCGGGCGCGCGGCGACTACGTTGTCCGGCCCGGCAATGAAGGCGGCGCCAGGGCCGGCGAACTGGTGAGCGCCGAGGTCTCGCGCGATCGCGGCCACGGCCTGATCGAGGCGCGGGTGACGGCGCGGCTCGGGCCCATGGACGACCAGCGCAACATTTCGCTGATCGCCATCCACCAGCACGGCATCCCCGACCGTTTCCCGGCCGAGGTGATGGCCGAAGCGGAGGCGCTCAAGCCCTTCAGCGGCCGCGACCTCACCGATCTCACTGCCCTGCCGCTCGTTACCATCGACCCCGTCGATGCCCGCGATCATGACGATGCGGTGCACGCTGCGCCCGACGACGATCCGGCCAATCCCGACGGCTTCATCGTCACTGTCGCCATTGCCGATGTCGCCCGCTATGTGCGCCCCGGCACGGCGCTCGACCGCGAGGCGCGGGCGCGCGGCAACTCGGTCTATTTCCCCGACCGGGTGGTGCCCATGCTGCCCGAGCGCATCTCCAACGACATGTGCTCGCTGCGCCAGGGCGAAATCCGCCCGGCGCTCGCCTGCCGCATGGTATTCGACAAGCAAGGCAACAAGCGCTCGCACGGTTTCGTCCGTGTCGCCATGCGCTCGGCCGCCCGCCTCACCTACAGCCAAGCGCAAGCCGCCATCGACGGACGCCCCGACGATGTGACGGGGCCCTTGCTCGATCCGGTCCTGAAACCCCTGTGGTCGGCGCATGACGCGCTGATGGCGGCGCGCCGCCGGCGCCAGCCGCTGGAGCTCGATTTGCCCGAACGTAAGATCGTGCTCGATGCCCATGGCCTCATCGAGCGGGTGGTGACGCCGGACCGGCTGGAGGCGCACAAGCTCATCGAGGAGATGATGATCCAGGCCAACGTCGCGGCCGCCGAGACGCTGGAGGAAAAGCGCTTTCCCCTCATCTACCGGGTGCACGATGCGCCGGCCCGCGACAAGGTGGCGGCACTCGCTGCGTTCCTGGCGACCGTCGGCCTTTCGTTGCCCAAGGGCCAGGTGATGAAGCCTGCCCACTTCAATCATATCCTGCAGCAAGTCGTCGGCCGCGACGACGAGCAACTCGTCAACGAGGTGGTGCTGCGGTCGCAGGCGCAGGCGATCTACAGCCCGGAGAACGGCGGCCATTTCGGCCTCAATCTCAGACGCTATGCCCACTTCACCTCGCCCATCCGCCGTTACGCCGACCTCATCGTGCACCGCGCGCTCATCTCAGCGCTTGGCTTCGGCAGCGACGGCCTGTCGGAGGCCGACATCGGGCAACTTCACGAGACGGCCGAGATCATCTCGTCGGCCGAGCGGCGGGCCATGGCGGCCGAGCGCGATACCGTCGACCGGCTCGTCGCGGCGCATCTCAAGACCTCGACCGGCGCCAATTTTGCCGGCCGCATCGCCGGCGTTGTCGGGGCGGGCCTGTTCGTGCGCCTTGACGACACCGGCGCCGACGGCTTCGTCCCCATGAGCACCCTGCCCGGTCGCTTCGTGCATGACGAGGTGCGCCATGCCCTGGTGGGCGCGCTGAGCGGAGAAACCTTCCAGCTCGGCGACCGGGTCGAAGTCCGCCTCGTCGAGGTGACGCCCATTGCCGGCGGCCTGCGCTTCGAGATGGTGAGCGAGGGCCGCGAAGGCGCACCGCCGGTACACCGGCGCTTTCACAGCCGCAAGCCGGCGCATCGTGGCCGCAGACGCTAGTTGTGGAGCGTCATCGTGACGTCATCGGGGCTTTGCGCTGGTGTCACGAGCCCTTTCGAGGACCGGCCGATAGCCTGCAATCCAGAGGGGACCACCGTGAGGCTGCGCCGATTGCTCCCGGGCATGACCGCCCTGATCGCCGTTTCCGCCGCGACGCCCGCCTTTGCCGGCGATGCCCCGCTGACAATGCAAGTACCGGTTGAACCGGCACATTGCGTCATGGTGCCGCGCGACCGCGCGCAGGCTTTTCTTGCGCGACCGCATGCTCCATGCTGGTTACATGAGCGGTTACATTGAAAATACTGGCACGGGCCTTCCCGAAGCGCTGCCTCATCCGCGCCGTCCCTTGCGCCCGGCCCTGTGGCGGGGAGCGCGGGGTCTGTGCCCGGCGTGCGGCAAAGGCAACCTGTTCCGGGGCTACCTCAACGTCGCCGCCCGCTGCCCCGTATGCGGGGAGGAACTGCACCATCACCGCGCCGACAGTGCGCCGCCCTATTTCACCATCTTCATCGTGGCCCACGTGGTGATCCCGTTGGTAATCATCGTGGAAAAGCTGTGGCACCCGGCGCTGTGGGTGCATTTCTCCATGTGGCTGCCGGTGGTGCTGGCGCTGTCGCTCTTGCTTTTGCCGGTGGTCAAGGGCGGCGTCGTCGCCCTGCAATGGGCCTTATGCATGCACGGCTTCGAGTTCACCGCCCGCTGCCGGCCCGCCAACATGGCCTGAACGAACCTCTTTGAGGATCCGGACCTGCTCGACCGGTTGTCTATCGCGATGTCGCCATGCGTCAGCGGCGCGACAACCAATTGATGAGTGTGGCAAGACCGTCGCGCAGATCTTCAATCATTGCGCGGTGGACGGCCGTATCGAGACAAGAACGCATCATTTCGAGTTGTTGTTCGAGGTCGGCAAGGTGAGCCGGTACCGCTGCCAGCCTGGCGAACGCAATGAAGTCCACCGCCGGCTTGCCGGTTGTGCAGTTTTCGCCATCGACGCCATCGGCCTCGACGCGCACGGCCAACTCGCCAGACATGGCAGTCTATGCCTTTGCCGATTTCGCGCTGTCCTTTTCTGAAGGCATCGGCCGGGCGGCTTCGGCCTTGGAGGCAAGCTGCCGCAGTTGCTGGCCGAGGGTGGCGATGCCCTCGCCGATATCGCAAACGGCGCTGCCGCGATTGTCGACCTCCGCGGCCAGCTCGGCCACCCGCGTCTCGAGGGTGCTCAATCGCGCTGTCAACTCGGTGCTGAACTGCTCGATAAACTCCATGATCTTTTGATCGCGGGCCTTGTTTTGCTCGACCAGCGGCCGCAGCAACAGGTCGCGCAGCATCTGCAACTCGTCTTTGGTGTTGTCTTGACCCTGCATGTTGCTGCCCCAGAATGAAACCTGCGTGGAATACAGTCGCATCAGGACACTACCCCGCTATGGTTAATTGAGATTTAACCTGCAATTTGTGCGTGCGGACGACCGCGCCGGCCATTCGTCTGCCTTCAGGGCCCGTTGATCGGTCTCTTGCTGGACTTCGGCTTCGCGCCTTGGCATGTTGAACGTTTGCCGCATCCTCAAGCGAGATGATCATGCAAACAGCCAAGACGGCCCTCAGGCCGCGCGATGCCGCCACTCTGGTGATCGTGCGCCGCGACGGCGAGGTGCCGCGCGTGCTGATGGGCCGCCGCCATGCCGACCATGCCTTCATGCCGGGCAAGTACGTGTTTCCCGGCGGCCGGCTCGATGCCGCCGACTGCCGTCTCAGGCCGGCCGCCGATCTCGACCCGCGTGTGGCTGAAAAGCTCCTCAAGCGCATGCGCGGGGCTCCCTCACCCGCGCGCGCGCGCGGCCTCGCCATGGCGGCCGTGCGCGAGACTTTCGAGGAAGTGGGCCTGCTTGTTGCCCGTCCGCAGGAAGGCCGACTTGTCAGCCGCAACCCCGCCTGGCAGAAGTTTCTGGCCACGGGGCATGTGCCGGACCTCTCAGGTCTTGCCTATTTCGCCCGCGCCATCACGCCACCAGGGCGCCCGCGCCGCTTCGATACCCGCTTTTTCGTGCTCGATGCCGGCGGCATCGCCAATATCGACCGCCCCGTCACCATCGCTTCCGATGAGATGCTCGACATCGACTGGGTGACATTCGATGAGGCCCACAGGCTCGATCTGCCCAACATCACCAAGGAGATTCTCAAGCGCATTGCCGAAGCGCTCGACAGCCCGGTCGGCATCGACCCCGGCGGCCCGGTGGCCTTTCGCCACCTGATCGGCAAGACCTGGCGCGAGGAAACGCTGTAGGCTCGGGCGGGAAAAGGCGAAAAAATGGCTCGCATGGGATGCATGCAAGCCATGAAAGGGCAATCGGGTATGTCAGCCGCCGCAGACCGGACCGCCAACGCCGCCCTTGACCGAAATCTTATCGCCCGACATGAGCTGATGGCCCGACGAGCACGGATTCTTGGTCATCATGTGCTTGGACTTGGCGCAACGGCTTTGGGTCGCCGCCCCAGACAGATGAGGCTACGCACAAAGACCTGTCGTCCACAAGCCGGGATTCCGACCTGCCGGGATGCCGGACAGGCAGCCGGCGGTTTTCGCGAGACGCTGTTGCATGAAAACCACGCGAGCCGACCGCCTGTACGCGAAAGCAAAGCAAATGAGAGGCGAAAGCGCTCTTGAGCGCTCTGGACAAACCCACCCGCCATCCGTTAAGCCACGCCGTCGCGACATGGCGTTAGCCGCCGGCGCACACCAACATTGAAGGAGCGGTTACAACTGTGTCGGAGCGGCGTACGCATCTGCAGCGGCTTGAGGCCGAAAGCATCGAGATCATTCGCGAGGTGGCGGCCGAGTTCCGCAAGCCCGTGATGCTATATTCCATCGGCAAGGACTCCTCGGTCATGCTGCACCTGGCGCGCAAGGCCTTCTTCCCTGCCCCGCCGCCCTTCCCGCTCCTGCACGTGGACACCACCTGGAAGTTCCGCGAGATGATCGCCTTCCGCGACCGCATGGCCGCCGAGAGTGGCATGGAGCTCATCGCCTACACCAACCAGGACGGTGTGGCGCGCGGCATGAACCCGTTCGACCACGGCTCCAGTCTCTATACCCAGGTAATGAAGACCGAGGCGCTCAAGCAGGCGCTCGATCTCCACAAGTTCGATGCCGCCTTCGGCGGTGCCCGCCGCGACGAGGAGAAGTCGCGCGCCAAGGAGCGCATCTTCTCTTTCCGCACCGCCAGCCACACCTGGGACCCCAAGAACCAGCGCCCGGAATTGTGGTCGCTCTACAATACCCGGGTGAAGACAGGCGAATTCGATCCGCGTGTTCCCGCTCTCCAACTGGACCGAGCTCGACATCTGGCAATACATCCTGCTCGAGGACATCCCTATCGTGCCGCTCTATCTCGCTGCCGAGCGGCCGACCGTGATACGCGACGGCCAGATCATCATGGTGGACGACGACCGACTGCCGTTCGAAGATGGCGAAAAGCCGGTGATGCGCATGATCCGCTTCCGCACCCTGGGTTGCTATCCGCTCACCGCGGCGATCGAATTGGACGCCGACAGCCTTGAAGCCATCGTGCGCGAGATGCTGATCGCGCGCACCTCCGAACGCTCGGGTCGTCTCATCGATCACGACGAGGCCGCCTCCATGGAGAAGAAGAAGCGCGAGGGCTACTTCTGATGCACGACATGACCGCAAAGGCAGCGCCAGCGCACGACGTTCTGGCCGAATTCCTGGCCGAACAGGAAACCAAGGGCTTTCTGCGCTTCCTCACCTGCGGCTCGGTGGACGACGGCAAGTCGACCCTTATCGGCCGACTGCTCTACGACACCAAGCTCCTGTTCGAGGACCAACTCGCCACGCTGGAAAGCGATTCACGAAAGCACGGCACCGCCGGCGACGACATCGACTTCGCCCTCCTGGTGGACGGTCTCGAGGCCGAGCGCCAGCAGGGCATCACCATCGATGTCGCTTACCGCTTCTTCTCCACGCCTAAGCGCAAGTTCATCGTCGCCGACACACCAGGCCACGAGCAGTACACCCGCAACATGGCAACCGGCGCCTCCACCGCCGATCTCGCCGTCATCCTGATCGACGCGAGGAAGGGCGTGCTGACCCAGACGCTGCGCCATTCCTGCATCGTCTCGCTGCTCGGCATCCGCCACGTCGTGCTAGCCATCAACAAGATGGACTTGGTCGAGTTCTCCAAGGAGCGGTTCGACGAAATCCTGGCCGACTATCAGCCCTTTGCCGAGCGCTTCCAGTTCGAAAGCCTGCTCGCCATCCCGCTGTCGGCCCGCCATGGCGACAACGTTACCGAGAAATCCGGGCGCACGCCGTGGTATGACGGCCCTTCGCTGATCGATTACCTCGACACCATCGAGGTCGAAAGTGCGCGCATTCACGGGCCCTTGCGCATGCCGGTGCAGTGGGTGAACCGCCCGCATCTGGATTTCCGCGGATTTTCCGGCACCATTGTGTCGGGCCGGGTCAAACCGGGCGACCGGGTGGTGGTGGCGCGCTCGGGGCGCACGTCGACGGTCAAGCGCATCGTCACCATGTCGGGCGACCTCGACGAGGCCGTAGCGGGCGATGCGGTGACGCTGACGCTCGCTGATGAGGTTGATATCTCGCGCGGCGACTGCATCGCCGCGGCCGATCATCGCCCGACGGTCGCCGACCAGTTCGCCGCGCATATTCTGTGGATGACCGAAGACGAACTGATGCCGGGTCGCTCATACCTGCTCAAATGTGCCGGCCAGACCGTCAGTACCACGGTGAGCGAGCTCAAATACCGTCTCGATATCAACAATTTCGACCATATCGCTGCCAAGACGCTGGAACTCAACGAGGTGGGCTACGCCAACCTGTCGCTGGCCCACCCGATCGCCTTCGATGCCTATGCCGATATCCGCGACATGGGGGCCTTCATCCTCGTCGACCGTTTCACCAATCAGACGGTGGGCGCCGGCATGGTCGACTTCGCGCTGAGGCGCGCCTCCAACATCCACATGCAGACGCTCGATGTGGACAAGGTCTCGCGCGGCCATGCGCTACGCCAGAGGCCGGCGATTTTGTGGTTCACCGGCCTATCCGGCGCCGGCAAGTCCACCATCGCCAACCTGGTGGAGAAGAAGCTGCACGCCATGGGCCATCCCACCTATGTGCTCGACGGCGACAATGTGCGCCACGGCCTCAACCGCGATCTCGGCTTCACCGACGCCGACCGGGTGGAGAACATCCGCCGGGTGGCCGAGGTCTCCAGGCTGATGGTCGATGCCGGCCTCATCACGCTGGTGTCGTTCATCTCGCCCTTCCGGGCAGAACGGCGCATGGCACGCGAACTGGTGGACGACGGCGAGTTCGTCGAGATCCACGTCTCGACACCCCTGAAGCTTGCCGAAGAGCGCGATCCCAAAGGTCTCTACAAGAAAGCGCGGGCCGGCGAGATCAAGCATTTCACCGGCATCGACAGCCCCTATGAGGAGCCGGAGATCGCCGAGATGGTGCTCGACACCTCGGTCCTGAGCGCCAACGAGTTGGCCGACGAGGTCGTCACCTGGCTGAGAAAACGCGGTTATCTGCACTGATCGAAATGCAACCGGGCCCCGGGGCAAAATGCCCATCGAGGCCCGATTCAGTCATCGTATCCAGTCCGGCCTTGCCGGTCGGGGTCAGCCGCGCGGTGTGTTCGCATCGTCGCGCTCATATTGCTTCTTCGCAGGTGCAATATCGTCGCGACGATAACGGCCCAGACCCGTCGCGGTCTGGTAAACGGCGGCATATGCTTCAAAAATCCAGTTCATGGCTTTTTTCCTTGTTGTTGTCATCGCCAATATGGGTGTTCCCATTGTGCAGCGCAAACGGCATTATTGAGCGCTTGACGTAACAAAATGTTACACGTATGAGGCGGCATGTCGCGCCGCCTGCCATCGCTCAACGCTCTGCGCGCCTTCGAAGCCGCCGCCCGGCATGAGAGTTTCACCGGCGCAGCGGTTGAGCTTTTCGTCACCCATGCCGCGGTGAGCCGGCACATCCGCGAGCTGGAAGAGTGGCTGGGCGTGAAACTCTTCCATCGCACCGGACGAGGGGTGGTGCTGAGCGAAGCCGGGGCGCGGTACGCGGGCGAACTCACTCATCTCTTCGACGGGCTGCAGGCCGCGACACGCGATTTGCTGGCCACTGCCGGCACGCGCCGGCTCGCCGTCTCGGCGGAGCCGGCCATTGCCTCACGCTGGCTGGTGGCGCGGCTGGGGCGGTTCAATGCGCTCTATCCCGATATCGAACTCTCCATCGATCCCGACAATGCGGTTTCGGACCTGCGCTCTAGCGAGGCCGAGATCGGCATCCGCTACGGGAGCGGCAACTGGGACGACATCGAGGCAACCAGGCTCACCGACCTGGTGTTCTTCCCTGTCTGCTCGCCCGAGTGCCTCGCCCGCCATCCGGTGAGCGCGCCTGCCGACATCTACGGTGCGATGTTGCTGCACGAGGACTTCGCGCCAATGGTGGCAGGACTGGCTCGATGCGGCCGGCGCCGGCAAGGTCTCCGGCAGGCGCGGGCCGATGTTCCAGAACCATCTGGCGCTCGAAGCCGCCGAGGCCGGACAGGGCTTTGCACTCACCGACCAGGTGCTGGCCATCGATGCCCTCGGCGAAGGCTGGCTGGTCAAGCCGTTTGCCTTCGAGCTTGCCGATCACGGCGGCTACTACCTAGTGCGGGCGGCGGGAACGCGCGAAAGCGCCCCTGCCCGGGCCTTTCGCGAGTGGCTGATCGCCGAGATGAGCGAAACCGCGCGCGACTTCAACGCCTTCAGGCACAAGCATCCGGCCGGCACCGGCTAGTTCTATGCTTCTCGCGCGGCATCGAGCACCGGGTCGAGCCTGGTGCCGGCGATGTTGAGGTGCCAGGCCCCGTCGACCGGAATGACGGCGCCCGAGACATATGACGCCATATCGGAGCCGAGGAAGAGGCAGACATCGGCGATGTCGCCGGGCGTGCCCATGCGCCCCAGCGGCACCGCCCTTTCGATGCGCGCCCTGGCTTGCGGGCTGGGAGCAAGGCGGGCCATGCCCTCGGTGCCGTCGATGGGGCCGGGAATGACCGAATTGACGCGAATACCGTCCTTGCCCCATTCCAGCGCCAGCGTGCGGGTGATCATGTCGACGCCAGCCTTGGCGGCGCACACATGCGCCTGTCCCGTCATGGCAACGAGGGCTTGCGGTGCCGAGATGTTGACGATGCTGGCGCCGGGCTTCCTCAGGTGCGGAAAGGCGGCCGTCATCACATGATGGGTGCCGAGCACGTCGATCTCCAAGACGGCGCGAAAGCCGTTGGAGGAGATATCGAGGGCGCGGGCGGGAAAATTGCCCGCCGCGCCCGAAACCAGTACGTCGATGGGGCCGAACTCATCGGCGCAGGCGGCAAACGCCGACTTCACCGCCTCGATGTCACGCACATCAGCGCTGGCGCCGGCCGCCCGCGCACCGGCTGCCTGCAACTCGGCCACAGCGGAGGCCACCTTGTCGGGCTTGCGTGAGATAACGAAGACGGCAGCCCCTGCCCGCGCGAAGCCCAGCGCCACCCCAAGGTTGATGCCACTGGTGCCACCGGAGACGAAGACGGTACGGCCGGCATAATCGAAGCTCATGGCGCAGTCTCACGCCACATCGTCATTGATCTGGATATCGGGCGGGGCGTCGGTGAAATTGGCGATGTCGCCTATCACCTCGGCACCATGGGCAGTCACCGCGGCCTTGAATTGCTCAAGGCTCTCGAACCCCACAAGCGCCATGATGCGGTAGGGCGGAGGGGTCGAGGGATCGGGCGTCGCCAGCCCCTTCAGCACCTTCACGCCGGTGAGCCCGTGCGGCCCCCAAAGCTTGTGCACGAGCGGGCCATGCCTACGCATGTAGTAGTCCATGTCGAATTTCGATCCGGCTTGTCGGGGTACATGACGGTGACGGTGATGCTCATGGGGTTCGCCTCCTTGTTCGTTCGCGCCCATGCTAGGCTAGAGGACCATGGCTAGGCCAGAGGGATTTCGGGTCAGGTGGGGGGCGTGGGGGCGGTCATTGCAAATGCCTTCATCTCCGGCGAGGTTTTCCCGTGGCGGAGGTGGATGGGAAGAGCGGAGCGCCTGCATGGTGCAACGCTGTAGTGCAGCAACGGACACCATGCAGGCGCTCCGCACCCGGTCTTTTTTCGCTTACTGCCGTCGCTCTCGCCAAGGCCGGTCTTATGGAGACGCAATGCCCTTCACCCAAGATAGAAAGATGAAGGACACCTCGGGCCGGCCCGGCTTGCTGATATGGCGCGCTGGAGGTTTCCCGCCCAGGGTCGACGCGCAGCCGCCCGGACCTTTCGCAGTGACACGTCAGCACTGGTACTTGGCTCGGGGACCGTTTTACCCCCATGCACCGACGGTTTGTGCACACTTCCGCGATAAGGGGGCAGGTGGAGTGACCATAGAGGAATAATTCACCTTTGTAAGTAAATAATCATATTTCTGTTGCATCCACCTCTATTCCACCTGCGTTACCCCGGGACTTGATCCCGGGGGCCATTCGGCCGGCGGTGCGGCAAGACGAGAGGCGGGCGGGATGGATGGCAGGGTCAAGCCCCGCCATGCCGGGTGTTGGGGCGAGGAGAGGAAAAGGATGGCCGGATCACGTCCGGCCATGACGGGGTGATGAGGCGTGGTGGTGCCGCCTGCATCTCCTTCCCCGTCATGCGCGGGCTTGGCCCGCGTATCCCCTTCAGGAGGCGTGGCGGGTGCCGGTGCTCTGACTATTCCACGAACACCGAGACGCGGGCGCTGCGGCCGAGGGCGTCTATGACCGTCAGGGTGGAAAAGCCGGGGCTGTCGGGGGTCCATACGCTTTGGCGGCGGCGGGCGAAGCCGGCGAGCAGGCGGCCGTTGGCCACCCAGTGGAAAGGCGCCTTGCCGCCTTCCAGCTTGAGCACCAGCGGCTTGAGGCCCCCTGCCCCTCCTTGCAGATCGACGCGCGCGCCCTCGGGCGGATAGACGATCATGGGCGGTGGCGTGGCGTCCCTCGACGTCACCAGATCGAGGCGCGCGGGCACGAAATGCTTCAGCACCACCGGCAGATCGGCGTGGGAAACGCGCAGGGCGCCAGGCGGGGCATCGGGCAAGGGGCGGCCGGCAACGCCCACCCGGTTGAAGGCATCAAACAGCAAGGGGGCGGCGGTCTCGATGCCGACGATCTCCGGCACCGGAGTGCCGTCGGCGCGGCCGATCCACACGCCGATCACATGGCGCGCGTCATAGCCCACCGACCACACGTCGCGGTGGCCGTAGGAGGTGCCGGTCTTGAAGGCGATGCCGATGCGCCGTTGCCCGCGCGGTGCCGGTGCGCCTTTGAGGATGTCGGTGACATACCAGTCAGCTACCGGGCTTAGAATTCGCGCGCCGGCTTGCGGCTCACGCCGCGGCGGCAGCGGGCGGTCGCTGAGGGCAATGGCGGTGCCGTCGCGCGCGAGCGCGGCATAGGCGCCGACCAGTTCCTCCAGCGTGATGCCGACGCCGCCGAGGCCAATGGCAAGGCCGACGGGATCATTGCCCGGAAGGCGCAGATGGGCGCCGGCGGCATCGAGGCGGGCAACCAGGCGCTCGGGGCCGACGGCGTCCAGGAGCTTCACCGCCGGCACGTTGAGGGAAAGCTGCAAAGCCTGGCGCACCGATACCGTGCCTTGGTAGGAGAGATCGAAATTGCGCGGCCGGTAGCCTGAAAAATCTTCCGGGCGGTCGTCGATCAGGGTTTCGGGATGGGCAAGGCCCTGCTCGAAGGCGAGGCCATAGATGAACGGCTTCAAGGTCGAGCCGGGCGAGCGCGCGGCGACCGTCATGTCGATCTCGCCCTGGCGGCGGGCATCGAAGAAATCGGGCGAGCCGATGCGGGCGAGGATCTCGCCGGTCCCGTGGTCGGCGACGATCAAGGCGGCGGAGACCTTGTCGCCCAGGTGTTTGACGTAGTCGGCAACCAGCGCTTCCAATGTTGCCTGCAAGTGGCCGTCGAGGCTGGTGCGCAACAGGCTCGCCTGCGGGCTGGCGGTCTTCAGCGCTTCGGCGAGGTGGGCCGCGAGCGCCGGCATGTCGCGGCGCAGCGTCGGCACGCGCTGGTGCATGGCCCGCTCGGCATCGCCGCGCGCCAGAACGCCGGCTGCCACCATGCGCTCGAGCACGCGGTTGCGCGCCTCAGTGGCTCTTTCAGGAAAGCGGTCGGGGCGGCGTCCTTCCGGCAGTTGTGGAAGGGCGATGAGCAGCGCCGATTCGGCCGGGGTCAGCTTGCGCGGCGACTTGCCGAACCAGACCTGGCAGGCGGCCGTCAGCCCTTCGAGGTTGCCGCCATAGGGCGCGACGGTGAGGTAGTCCGCAAGAATCTGCTGCTTCGACAAGCGGCGCTCGATCTGCAGGGCCCTCAGCATCTGCACCAGCTTGGCGCTGAAGGAGCCCTGGGCGCCGCCTTCCAGCAACCGGGCGAGCTGCATGGTGAGGGTGGAGGCGCCGGAGACGATATGGCGGTTCCACAGGAGCTGGCCCGCCGCCCTGAGAACGGCCAGCGGATCGACGCCTGGATGCTCGTAGAAGCGGCTGTCCTCGTAAGCGATGAGCATGCGCTGGAACTGGCCGTCCACCTGTGCCAGATCGGCCGGCAGGCGCCAGCGGCCGGCGGGCGTGGCAAAGGCGCGCAACAGCTCGCCATTGCGGTCAACCACCATGGTCGAGCGCGGGCCCACCCGGTCGAGCGGCGGCGGATAGGCGCGGTCGAGCGCGTCGAGGCCGGTGAGCACAAACACCAGGCACCACAAGACGATGCCCGGCGCGACCACCCAACGCCGGGGCCAGCCCCGAGCCCCGGCGCCCCCAGCCTTGGAAAAGCCTGTCACTTCTGCGGGCCGACCACTTCGGTGCGGCCTTCAGCGGTGCGGGCAAACAGATGCGGCCGGTACATGTCCTCGACCTGCGCGGCCGGCCACACATAGCGCCCTGGCGTCACGGCGCGCATGACATAGGCCAGCACGAAGCCGCGATCGTCGCCGGCGTTGCGATCGAATGCGGCAACGAAGCGGTCGGAGCGGAACTCGGCGTGGGCTGCCTGAACCTGCTCCGGCAGCCAGTCGAACGCCTTCAGATCGGCACTGCCGACGATGTGCGGATTGTCGATCTCAAAACCTGCCGGCAACAGATCGGCGATCAGCACGCGCGAGGGCCAGGCGTTCTGCTCGGTCACCTTGAGCACGACGACGAAGCGCTCGTTCTGGCCTACCGTATTGAGGTCGCGGCGCTCGCCGTCGAGACCATAAATGTCACGCTCGATGGTAAAACCGTCGCCGCCGGCAACCGGGGCCTTGTCGGGCACGCCGGTGACCGCGACCACCATGTCCACGTTGTTGTCGCCCTTGTTGGTGACGGTAATCGGGCCGCCCTGCAAGAGGCTGGCGTCATAGGCGCGGTTGAAGGGCCCGCTCGCCATGGTGCCGTTGACGTCGAGCTTGAAGGGCGCGCCGCCGTCGATGAGGGCGCGGGCGGCGAGCAGCATCCAGGCCTCCTCCTGGGTGGAGGTGTAGCTGCGTGCCTGATGCGCAGCCGCCACCGCCTTCACCAGATCGGGCACCTCAATCGGCTCGGGACGGGTTTCGGCCGCCAGCGCCAGCGTCGCGGCGCCGTCACGCAGGATGGAGCCGTAATCGGAGCGGCCGTAATTGTTGCTTTTCGCCGCATCGAGAGTGTCGTAGGCGGCCTTGAACACCTGGCGCGAGCGGTTCGCCTCGCCGTAGAGGCCGAGGCCAGCGGCCAGCAGGGCCTTGGACATGGGCGAGGTGAAGGCGCTCAACTGGGCATCGCTGTAATAGCGCAGATCGCCCAATGAGGCCCTCTTGTTGCGTGCCAGCACATAGAGCGCATAGGCGACCTTGGCGCTGTCGGTCTTCAGGTCGATGTCGTAGCCGAGAGAATTGTGCAGGTTGTCGATGGCCTGGCCGAACGCGAGGTCGGGCACCTCATAGCCCTTCTCGCGCGCCCGGGTGAGGAAGTCGGTGACATAGGCATCGAGCCACAGATCGCCCGAGCCCGGACCCCACAGGCCGAAGGAGCCGGTCGAGCTCTGGAACGAGAGGACGCGGTCGATCGCCTTCTGCACCCGCTCGTGGATGCCCTTGGCATCGGCAATGCCGAGGGAGGTGGCAACGTCGGAGAGATAGAGCAGCGGGAAGGCCTTTGAGGTGGTCTGCTCGGCGCAGCCGTATGGATAGCGGTTGAGCTGCACCAGGAGCGAGGCCACGTCGAGCCCTGCGGCGCGGGTGACCGCGGCGGTGAGTTTTGTGCCTTCGGTCTCGAAGCCGGCGAGCAGGTCCTTGTCGAGCGTGACGCTGCCGCCGTTCGCCCTGAGGCTCAAGACCTTGCGCTCGCTGACCGGCTGGCGCGGCGAGCGCACCGGGATGGAGACCACCTGCTCGATGTTGACGCCGCCCTCGCGGTAAAGCCGCAAGGCAAGCGAGCCGTCACCGGCATGGCGGGCGATCAGCGGCACGATGAGGCTGGTGCGCACGCCCTTCTTCAGGGTGAAGGTTTCCGAACCCGGCGTCATCGGGGCGGAGAGCTCGGGGCTGGCGGAAATGGCAAGACTGTACTCGCCCTCGGGTGCATCGGTGTCGGTGATGTCGAGCCATAGGCGCGATTCATCGTCCGGCGCCATGAATTGGGGATGGCTGGCGATGACGACGATGGGCTCGCGCACGATCATGTCGCGGCTGGCCGAGCCGACGCCATCGTCGGTGAAGGCCACCGCCATCAGCCTGACCGTGCCGTTGAACTGGGGCACATCGAAGGTGATGTCGGCCTTGCCCGAGGTATCGGTCTCAACGATGCCGGAGAACCAGGCCATCAGCGGCTGGGTCGGGGGCGAGCCCTCGATGCCGAGGCCGCCCATGTCGCCACCTGAACGGATGCTGCCCTTGATGCCCTTGCTGGCATCGATGAGGCGGCCGTAGAGGTCGCGCAGTTCGAGCCCCAAGCGCTGCTGGCCGAAGAACCAGTCCTCCGGCTTCGGCGGCTCGTAGCGGGTGAGATTGAGGATGCCGACATCGACGGCCGCCAGCATCACCCGGGCGGTCCTGCCGGCGGGCATTCCGGAGACGCTCACCGGCACGGTGACGGGTCCGTTGGGGCGGCCGAGATCATCTCCACCGATGGACAGGCTAAGCTTTTTCGAGGCCGGGTCGATGCCGGCATAGGCAACGCCGATGGCGCGCTGCGGCAGGCGGGCATCGCCCTCGCCCGCCGGACGGATGAGGGTCACCATTACATAGGCGCCGGTGCCCCATGCCGCGGTGACCGGCAAATCGACGGTCATGCCCTCCTTGGGCACATCGATGCTCAGGGTATCGATCACCCGGTCGGTGCCGATGGCCACCATGGCGGTGCCGGCATAGCGCGGGGAAATCTTCAGGTGCGCCGTCTCGCCGGGCAGGTACCGGGCCTTGTCGAGCGCCAGTTCCAGCCCGTCGGGGGTCTCGGTCGAGGTCTTTGCCACGTACCAGCCGGCATCGAACTCGACCGATGAGGCCGGGCTCGTCGCCTGTTCGCCCGCCACTTCCAGCCGGTAGCGGCCCCAGCCGACTGGCGCCTCGATCTTCGCCGGCTGATCCGCCGCGATGTCGATGGTGCCGTCGGCGATACGGGTGGAATAGTCGACCGGCTCATAGGACCAGCCCGAATCGCCGCGATACCACTGGTAGTCGCGCTCGATCCTGACCAGGGTCCAGGCGAGCTCCTTCGCCGCCCGGCGCTTTCCGTCGGCACCGAGGGCGATCACCTCAAATCCGGCGGATGTGCCATCGGCCACCTCGCCGCCGTCGAACAAGGGATGGATGCCGATCTGGGCGCCTTCAGGGGCAATGGTGAATTTCTGCGTGCGCTCGACCGGGCGGCCGCCGCCTTCGCGCATGCGCACATTGACGGTGGCTTCAAGCGGCCCCGACCAGTCGGGGAGCGTTTCGGGCGAGACCTCCAGATGCGCTGCCCCCTTCTCATCGGTCGACGGCAGCTCCTGCAGCACCTCGTAGGTGGGCTCGGCCAACTGGTCGGCGAGGCCGAACTGATAGCCCTTGAACGCACCGAACGAGCGTGCCGGCTTCACCCGCACATCGCCTTCGAGCGCCAAGTCGGAGGCCGGCGCCCCGAACAGGTAGCGCCCGTCCACATCGAGCACCATGGGCTCGCCGCGCTGCACCTCCTGGCTCGCCGGCTTGAGGTCGAACTCGATGCGGTCGGGGACGAAATCCTCGACCAGAAAACGCTTTTCGGCCAGCGCATCGCCCTTGGGGTCGGCATAGGCCTTCACCGTCCAGGTGCCGTGCATGACATTGTTGTTAAGCGCGAGATCCACCGTGTAGCCGCCGGCGCCCTGGTCCTGGGCCACAAAGCGGCGAAACTCGACGCCGTCGGGGCGCTGGAACACGAAGGTGAGCGGCACGCCGCTGGTCGCCTTTGCCGCCTCGTTGCGCAAGAGGCCGGCCACATGCACCGTCTCGCCGGCGCGGTAGATGCCGCGCTCGGTGTACATGAAGAGGTCGAGCGGGCCCGCCGCCGGGCGCCCGGTGACGCCACGGTCGGAGAGATCGAAGGCCGGGCGCTTCAGATCGAGCAGCACGAAATCAGCACCCGCCTGGCTCGCCACCAGAACGGCCGGCGCCATGGCGGCAGCCCCGCGCGTCAGGCCGGCGGCGAAGCTGGCCGTTCCTCTGGCATCGGTGGTGGCTGTACCCAGAACCTCGTTGTTGCGGGCGATGAGCTTCAAGTCGACGCCGGAAAGCGCCTTGGCGTCCGACAGCGAGCGCGCCATTACGGTCAGGCCGTCGCTGCCCATATAGGTCGACAGGCCGATGTCGGAGACGACGAACCACTGGGTGGCGCGGCTGTCCCAGTAATTACTGCCGGCAGACGCCGGCTCGGCCACCAGCGCGTAGACGCCGGGCTTGCGCGACGGCAGCGCCTCATTCAGCGGGAAGACCGTCACCATCTCCTTGTTGAGCTGGTTCTGGACGTCAAGGGTCCCCTGCCACAGCTTTTCGCCCAGGTCGGCTTTAAGCTTTTCCTGCTGGTAGCCGTCGAGCTGGCGCAGAAACGCGCTGTCGGCAAGAAGCTGCGCCACGCCGCGCTCGCCCACCCGGTAGAGCTCAAGCTTCACCTGATCGGTGTTGATGGTGGTGACGGGGATACCGCGCGAGCCGACGCGTGGCAGCACGTAGTTGTCGCCGCCGAAACGCACCGCCGGCGAGCGATCGCGCACATAGATGTCGAGGTTGACCGGCGCTTCCAGCACCTCGCCCACGGTCGAGGGCAGGCCCGACCTGAAGGTCACGCGATAGCGCTCGCCATGCTTGACGCCGGTGACGCAGATCTGGCGGGCTTCGAGGTTAAGCCCGGCCGGCGCGTCGCCATTGACGCGCACGAAGGGCTGATAGGCTGCCTCGCCCTTTTCCAGATCCTCGGAAAACTGCACGCAGATGCGCGGGTTGACACTGTCGGAATCGACAGTGTTGTTCAGCACGCGAAAGCCTTTCCGCGCCTTGAGGTCAACATAGGCAGCGGCGACGGCGGCGACGTTATTGAGCTCGAGCGAGGCCTTGTAGGCTTCAATCGCCGGGCGAAAATAGGCGCGTGCCTCCAGTACCCTGGCAAGCTCGGCGAGGATGGCGGCGCGGCTTTCCACCGTGCGCGACAGGCGGTAGGCATTGAGCGCCGCCGAAGTGATCTCGGGCGGCAGCCGGTAGCGTTCCGTGCCGTCCTTGGGCTGGACGGCCATGAGCGCCGAGGTCAATTGCACCCATAAGGCCGGATCGTCGGGGGACAGGCTGATGGCGGCTTTCAGCGCCTCGGAAGCGGTGCGCGGGTCGTTGACCTTGAAGGCAGCATCGGCGCGTTGGCGCAACTCGCTCTCGCCCATGGTCTGCAGGCTCGACAGCGCCACGATGCGGCCGCGGTAGCGCACGGCTTCATCGGCGGCGCCCTGTGGCAAGAAGCTGAGCACAGGCGGTGGGCCGGCCTCCTTTTCCTTCGGCGTGGCCTCGACCACGCGGCCGGCAATGGCGCCGGGGAAGGAATTGAGCTCGCCATGGCCGGACTTGAGGAAGCAGTATTTCGCCTTCACGTTGTAGGTGAAGGCGCGGCAGCCTGAATCCTTGAGACAGACGGCCGAGCACTCGTCCAGGCTTACGTTCTGGACGGTCTTGTAGTCGAAGCCGAAATAGTCGGCGTCGGGCGACTGGATGATGCGCCGCTCGTCCGCCCCGGCGCCGGGGCCGGCAGCAAAGGAAACGAAGGCAAGGCTGAGAACGAGGACAAGGCGGGCAACGACGCCGAACGGCATGGACGAACTCCTGACTAAGCCCTCCCGCACCCGCTCGGGGGCATTGTGGCAGGGTTCGGGGCGTTTCGTCCAGAGGGATTCGGATGATGAACGCGTCGCCCGACGCATTACCCCCTTTCGCGCGCCCTGCCCGCCCCGATCCGGCTTACCAGACGGGGGCGTTGCGGCTGGCGCGCAGGGCGGCGTTCATTTCCGCGACGGAGCCGGTGGAGGGTTCTTCTTCCAGGGTGAAGGCCGGAATCACCTGGCGCAGGCGGTCGTGATAATCGCGCACGCCCACTTCGAGATCGGAGAGGATGTAGCCGGGAAAGGCCGAGGACTGCATGGCCTCCCACGACCATTGGATGAGCTGCTTGTCCTCCTCGCCGGTCGAGCGGTCGATGCGGTAGCTGAGATAGCGGGCGAGCTTCATCTCGCGGCGGTCATCGGCAAGGCCGTAATAGGCGCTGCGCTGCACCGTGCGGTCCACGGCCAGCGGATATTCCTGATAGAAGCCGATGCAGTCGGGATAGAGCATCAAGACGGCGTTGGGGAAAAGGCCGGCATAGAACCAGGCGCGGCGATGCGTTTCAGGGAGGTGCCCGGCCTCGGGCAGGAGCTTTTTGTAGTGGCGAACGCTCCACAGCTTGCCTGGGCCGGCGTTGAACTCGGCGAAGGCGCGCGCCATGCCGGAGGGGTGGCGCTGGTCCTCGTAGTGGCGGCCATAGAGGTCCTGCAGCGAGGGATGGGCCATGGGGACATGGTAGCCCTCGTTGTCGACGTCGCGCACCGCCTTCCAGTTGACCGGCAATTCGTCATATCCGATGCCGGTCAGGGGGCGTGCCTCGGCCATCCGGTAGGGGGCGATCTCGGCGTCGTAGTTGCTCATGAGGCTCGCGACCGAGGGCTGCTCGCTCGCAACGAAGCGCACGAAGACGAAGCCGTTCCAGATCTCGTGCTCGAGCGGGATGAGGCCGTGCTCTACCGGATCGAGGTCGGGCAGCGTGCGCTTCTGCGGCACCGCCCTCAGCGTCCCGTCGAGATTGTAGGACCAGCCGTGGAACGGGCACACCAGCGCGCTGCCGCACTGGCCCTGTTCGTCGGCCACCACGCGCGAGCCGCGATGGCGGCAGACATTGTGGAAGGCGCGCACCACACCGTCCTTGCCGCGCACGATGAGGGCGCGCTCGCCGACGATGTCGAAGCACATGTAGTCGCCGGCTTCGGGGATGTCGCTCACGTGGCAGGCAAGCTGCCAGCACTTGCGGAACAGCTCGGCCTTTTCCACCTCCAGCAGTTCGTCGTTGAAATAGGTCCACCAAGGCAAGCCCGCGCGCTCGTGATCGCCCAGTCCGTCATTGCCTGGAACTTGGACCGAATCGGCGATGTCGCGTTGGCTGACGGTCTTCATTGGGGTCTCCTTGGCTGGGTAAGCCGGCTGGAGCGGCGCCCGCCAAGGCATCGCCTATATTGAATGAACGTTCATTCAACATACCCCGACTCGGGCTTGCGCGCAAGCGCCGCCAGGCTGAACAGCCCCCCTGCCAGGCCGAAAGCGCCCAGCGGCGCGCCGGCAATCGCCAGGATTGGCGACAAGGCCGGCACGCACCACAGCACCGCGTGCAGCGGCCGGGCCATCTGCAACGCCGACGGCGAGCGGAAGAGAAACACCACCTGCGCCAGGGTTACGACAGTGAGGTCGTAGACGTTGACATAAGGCAGGAGCAGCGCCGTCGCGAGGAGGACGGCGAGGGTTCGCAAGGCCTCGTCCCTGGTCTTCATCCAGATATAGAGGGCGGTGGCAGCGGCCGCGGCGCCACATGCCAGTTGAAGATCCAAGGCCGACGCGAAGGACAGTCGCAGCCAGGCAAACACGGCAAAGGCGGTGGGGGTGAAATAGAAAAGGTGCCTGTCGTAGATGAGCCTTGGCACGCCATCCTCGAACGGGGCGATGGCGTGGAAATAGGCCAACCAGGGTTCGGTCCCGTAGAGCACCACTGACAGGCCCACCAGCACTCCGACCGAGACCAGTGCCGCCGTAATCGCACGCCAGTTAAGGCGAGCGACGAGGACGAGAGCGATGACGACACCGAGTTGCGGCTTGACCGTCGCCAGCCCGAAAAGAAACCCGGCAATCACCGGCCGGCGTTGCATGAGAAGCAGGCCCGGCACCAGCAAGGCAGCGAGGATCATGTCCGGGTGGCCGAAGAACACGGTGACAAGGAGGCCTGGCGATGCGGCCATCAGCAGCGCGCCCATACGCTGCCTGCCCGACAGCCACCAGCCCAGGACAGCCGCCAGGCCGAGGCTCACTGCCGAATAGAGGTATAGCGCCGTGCCGTAGCCCAGTGCCCCGAGCGGTGCCAGCAGCGGCAGTACGCTGGGCGGATAGGAAAAGACATAGCGGTCTCTGAGCCCCGCATCGCCGCCGAACAACTGGTGCAGCCAGACATTATAGGCATCGACGTTGGTGAGGATGGCGACATTGCCCGTCAGCGCCGCCTTGCCGCCCATCCAGAAGTTGGGAAAGTCGCGCCCCCAGAGATAGCCGAAATTGAAGTCGTAGCCCGCGGCGGGCATGAAGATCATCTTGTAGACAAGGACGGTGGCGACGAACCCGCTGGCGAGAAGCAACAGAGCCGTTGCGTTGAGCCTCTCGTCGCGTGCGGCGGCCCCTGCGCCATGTTCCCTTTTTCGGACGTCGCGGTCCGGCAGCGCAGCTGGATCAGATGTCGCCATAGCGATGGACGCTCCGTTCCCCGACACCAAAGACTCCCTGCCGGGCAAGCATCGCCATGGCGGCGAGGCCGGCGGCCAACGGCAAGGCGCCGATCTGCGGCCCAAGGATCGCGATGGCGGGAGACAGTGCCGCCACCGTCCACAAGCCCACATGCAAAGGTCGCGCAAGGCGCAAGGAGGCGTCGGAGCGATAGAGGAACGCGACCTGCGCCAGCGCCAGCATGGCGAAGTCGTAATTGTTGAAATAGGGCAGGATGAGCGAAGTGCCGATGAAAACCGTGAAGACGCGAGCTTCAAGGTCGCGACAACCCAGCCAGACATAGACCGTCGCGGCAACCGCGAGGAGGCTGCACACCGCTTGCAGCGCCTGTGCCCAGGCAAAGGACAGGCCCATCCAGGTGAACAGCGCAAACGGCGTGGGGATGAAATAGAGAAAGCCCGCATCGTAGATCTGGCGCAGCACCTCCACCTGGGCGGGAGCGATCCTGGCGAAATAGGCCGTCCAGGGGGTAAGGCCGAAAAGCGCGATCGAGACCAGAATGAGGGCCGCAGCGGAGGCGAGCGCAGCCAGGATCGCCCGCCAATCGAGACGGATGAAGAGGATGAGCGCGATCAGGAGGCCAAGCTGCGGCTTGATGGTGGCAAGCCCCAGGAGCACCCCCGCCACCACCGGGCGCCGGTCGAGCAGGAGCATTCCGGGCACCAGCAGCCCCGCCAGAAACACGCCCGGATGGCCGTTGAAGATGGTCGCCAGCACGCCCGGCGAGAGCGCCATGAGCACGCCGGCAAAGCGCTCCCTGCCCGCCAGCCACCAGCCCAGGACGGCGGCCAGCGCCAGGCTGACGGCGGTATAGAGGTAGAGCGCCGCCGCATAGGGCAAGAGCCCGAACGGCATGAGCAACGGCAGAACATTGGGCGGATACGAGAAGATATAGTGCGAATTGACCCCGACACGGCCGCCGAACATCTCGTGCAGCCACGCATTGTAGGCATCGACATCGGTGAGGACGGCCACCTTGCCCTCGACCGCCGCCACACCGCCGGCCCAGAAATTGGCAAAGTCACGGCCGTAGAGATAGCCGAAATTGTGGTCATACCCGGTGCCGGGCATGAAGATGAACTCATAGAGCAGGATCGCCGCCAAAATGCCTGTGAGCAGGAGGAGATTGGCGGTGGGCTGGAGATTGCGTTCGCTCATCGGCTATCGGATCCGTTGCGGTTGCCGGCCTCACATGGCGATGCGATCCTACAACCCGATGTCTTGAGGGATGGTGAAGCGCTGCGCCTTTCCTTCCACGCGGCGGCCGTGGCATAGTTGCCTTCGCTCCCACCTCCTCAAAGAGCCAGGACTATGGACCAGACCTATCGCCGCCCCGATACTGCCAGCGACCGCTTCGACAAGGACGCATCGATCTCGTGGACCATGCCGGCGCGGCTCTATCACGATCCGTCGGTGCTGGAGGACGAGCGCGGCGCGATCTTCCATCGCTCATGGCTCTATCTGTGCGCATCGAGCGAGGTGGGCGAACCCGGCGCCTATGTGACGGCCGAGCTCGCCGGGCAACATGTCTGTGCCATGCGCGGCGAGGACGGGCATTTGCGCGCCTTCTTCAATGTCTGCCAGCACCGCGGCCATATCCTGCTTCAGGGCAAGGGCCGGGCGGGCAAGCTCCTCACCTGCCCCTATCACGCCTGGGCCTACGACCGCACCGGCGCCTTGCGGGCAGCGCCCCATTGCGAAGGGGTGAAGGGGTTCGACAAGGCCGACTTCACCATTCCCGCCATACGGGTGGAAGAGTTCTGCGGCTTGGTCTTCGTCAATCTCGATCCGCAAGCGCGGCCCATGGCCGAGGTCTATCCGGGCCTGGAGGAGACGGTGCGCCACTTCCATCCCAGCACGCAGTCGCTCAACCCGGCTTGCGAGATCGTGTTCGACATCGCTGGCAACTGGAAGAATGTCGGCGACAATTTGCTCGAATGCTATCACTGCGCGCCAGCCCACAAGGCCTTCGTCGACCTGGTGGAGATGGGCACCTACACCGTCGACCTGCACGAGAACTGGTCGGTGCAATATGGCGACTGCCGCGCCTGCAATACCGCCTACAATTTCCCCGAAAGCGGCGAGCGGCCGTTCTCGGCCATCTTCATCTGGCCGACAACGGCGATCCTGGTCTTTCCCGGCGCCCCCGGCCTCTTCACCTTCACCTTCCTGCCGACGGCGCCCGAGATGACGCATCAGGTGCTCAACTACTATGCCCCGGCGCTGCCCTTGAGCGACACCGAAGAGGCCGTCCTTCAATATTTCCGCCAGGTGCTGGGACCGGAAGACGTGGCGCTGGTGGAGAATGTGCAAAAAGGGCTGCACTCGCTCGGCTATCATCAGGGCCGCTTCATCATCGATTCGCACCGCGATCACACCAACGAGCACGCCGTGCACCATTTCCACACGCTGGTGATGGATGCCATGAAGCTCGGCTGACGCGATGACGCTGCGGGAGCCGGTCCAGGCCACCAAGGCCTTGGCGCATGTCTGGAGCGAACTGGGTGGCGACGAGACGGCCTTGTCGAACGTTCGCCTGACAGGCGCGGAGCCCGCCCTTCCCTCCTCCTTTGCGCTGGGCGCGACGGCGCAGGTTTCCGTAGCCACAGCAGCACTTTCGGCCGGCGAGCTCTACCATTTGCGTAATGGCGTGCGGTCCGAAATCAGCGTTGCCATGGCCGACGCGGCACTGGAATTCCGCAGCGAGCATTTTACCCGCCTCGACGGGTCCGCGCCGCCCGAGCTGTGGGACGCGCTCTCCGGCACCTACCGTTGCGGCGACGGCGGCTACGTGCGTATCCACACCAACTTTGCCCACCACCGCGCCGGCATCTCCGGCATGCTGAACGGGGCCGACAGCCGCGCTGACGTGGAGGCCGCCCTGTCGGGCTGGTCGGCGGCGACCTTCGAACAGGCAGCAGCCGATCGCGGCCTCGTGGCCACCCGCATGCGCAGCTTCGATGAGTGGGACCACCACCCGCAAGCAAAGGCCGAACGCACCCTCCCGCTCATCGGGTTCGAGAACGTCTGCGATGCACCGCCGGAACCACTTGGTACGGGCCCCCTGGCGCTGTCGGGGGTGCGCGTCATCGACATGACCCGCATCATCGCCGGCCCGGTAGGCACGCGCCTGCTGGCCGCTCATGGAGCGGATGTGTTGCGCGTTTCATCACCTAACTTGCCCGAAATCCCCGCGCTCCTCATCGAGACCGGCCGCGGAAAGCGCTCGGCCTTTCTCGATCTCGACCGCAGCGGGGACCGCGCCGCGATGGATGATCTCGTGCGCGGCGGCGATATCCTCGTTGCCGCCTACCGGCCGGGCAGCCTCGAGGCCAAGGGCCTGGCAGCGGAGCGGCTGGCACGGTTGCGCCCCGGTCTCGTCATGGTGTGGCTGTCGGCCTACGGTGAAGGGGGACCGTGGGCCGGCAGGCGCGGCTTCGATTCCATCGTGCAGACGGCTACCGGCTTCAACCATGCCGAGGCCGAAGCAGCGGGTGAAACAGGCCCCCGGCCGTTTCCCTGCCAGGCCATCGACCATGCCAGTGGCCATTTCATCGCCGCGGCCGCCATGACCGCCCTTCGCCGACGGGCTACGCAAGGCGGTACCTGGAACGTCCGTCTGTCTCTGTCGAGGACAGGGCTGTGGCTACGACAGCTTGGGCGATGTGCAGAGGGTTTCAGCGCTGTTGCTCCCACGGCTGAGGAGGTCCAGCGGCAACTGACCAGCGCCGACAGCGCCTTCGGCGAGCTGAGCTTCGTTCGCCATGCCGCCCAGTTCTCCACGGCGTCGCCGCGATGGGATAACCCGCCGCCGGTTGCCGGCAGCGCTGCGCCTTGCTGGATGCCGCGATCCTGACGCATTCCCGCCTTGCGACGCCGCAAGCGGCAGTTGACGCAAGGCCGGCCGCCGTGCCAACTTGGCATCAAGCGGTGCCCCGAAGCCGGACGGTCAGGGGCTTAGCAAGGGAACACGGTGCGGACGACCCAATCGGGGCCAAAACCGTGACTGCCCCCGCAACTGTGAGCGGCGAGCCGAAGGCGCATCAACGTCACTGGGCAACCGGGAAGACAGCGCCGGCAGCAATGACCCGCAAGTCAGGAGACCTGCCGCTTGTAGGGAGCCGCCCATGGCGGTTCCATGGGTCCATTGAGCTCGCACGGAGGGTGTTTTCCGCTCATGTCAACCGCACGTCTGGCTATCGCCACTGTTTCCTCGTCGGAACGCTTCACCGCCGGTCTCATCGCCTTGATGCTCGGCATCGGGCTGATCGTCGGTGTCGGCTTCGCAGGAGCGAGCGTCGTCCACAACGCCGCCCACGACACGCGCCACGCCATCGGCTTTCCCTGCCACTGAGCTGCCCGCACCGGCGGCGCTGGGCATCCCGGCTCTTGCGGGCCGGGACCAATGGCGCGCATCTGAAGGAGACACGAGGCGATGATCGCCAGGATCATCATTGCCGCCGCATTGGCCGGGCTCGTTGCCGGGCTGGCGGTGACGACCATTCAACAGTTCCGGGTGACACCGCTCATCCACGCGGCTGAAAAGTACGAGCAGGCGGGAACCCAGGAACCTGCCGAGGCTGCCGGCACCAACCATCAGCATGACGCCACTGCCTGGGCGCCGGCCAATGGGCTGGAGCGCAGCCTCTATACGCTTGCCGCCGACGTGGTCGCGGGCGTGGGCTTTGCCTTGTTGCTGGCCGCCCTATCGCTGCTGTCCGGGCTGCCGCTGACGCCCGCCAACGGGGCGATCTGGGGCCTTGCCGGCTTTGCCGTCTTCACGCTGGCGCCTTCGGCCGGACTGCCGCCTGAGCTTCCCGGCATGCCGGTCGCCGATCTGGCGGCGCGGCAGATGTGGTGGTGGCTGACGGTTGCCGCCACCGGCCTCGGCATCCTGACGGCGGTGCGCGTGGGGCGGCCGTGGGCCTGGGCCACCGGGCTGGTGCTCATCGCCCTGCCGCACATCATCGGGGCGCCGCAGCCGGTGAGCCACGAGACCGCCGTTCCCGCCACGCTTGCCAACAGCTTTGCCGCCAACGCCATCGCCGCGCAGGCGGTGTTCTGGGTGGTGCTGGGGGTGGCGCTGGGCTACCTCATGGCGCGACTCGACCACGCGCCGAAGGAGGCCTGATCCCCTATGCAGAAGATTCCCGCCACCATCGTCACCGGCTTCCTCGGGGCCGGCAAGACCACCCTCATCCGCCATTTGCTGCAACATGCCAACGGCCGCCGCATCGCCCTCATCATCAACGAGTTCGGCGATGTCGGCGTCGACGGCGAGATCCTGAAAGGCTGCGGCGACGAGGCCTGCCACGCCGACGACATCGTGGAGCTCTCCAACGGCTGCATCTGTTGCACCGTGGCCGATGATTTCATCCCCACCATGACCAAGCTGATCGAGCGCGATGAGGCGCCCGACCATATCGTCATCGAAACGTCCGGGCTGGCGCTGCCGCAGCCGCTGGTCAAGGCCTTCGGCTGGCCCGACATTCGCAATCGAGTGACCGTCGACGGGGTGGTGACGGTGATCGACACCCCCGCCCTGGCCGAGGGCCGCTTTGCCCATGACGAAGCCGCCGTCGCTGCCCAGCGCGCCGCCGATCCCGGTATCGACCACGACAGCCCGCTGGAGGAGCTTTTCGAGGACCAACTCCATTGTGCCGACCTCATACTGCTCAACAAGACCGATCTGGTCGGCGCCGAGGCGGTGGAGCGGCTGATTGAAGGGCTCAATGGCGACATCCGCCCGGGCACCCATGTGGTGAGGACGCGCAACGGCATCATCGATCCGGCGGTGCTCTTGGGGCTGGGCGCCGCGGCCGAGGACGACACCGAGACGCGCAAGTCGCATCACGAGATGGAAGGCGCAGAGGAGCACGACCACGACGATTTCGAGACCTTTGCCGTGCACCTGGGCGAGGAGGCCTCGCGCGAGGCGCTCATGTCACGAATCGAGCGGGTGATCCGCGAGCATGACGTGTTGCGGCTAAAAGGCTTTGCCGCCCTTGCCGGCCAGCCGGCGCGGCTGCTGGTGCAGGCGGTGGGCCCGCGCCTCAATGCCTGGTTCGACCGGCCGTGGCGGGCGGACGAAGCGCGCCGCACCGGCCTCGTGGTGATCGGCATGAAGGGCCTCGACAAGCTCGCCATCGAGGCGGCGCTCAAGGGCTAGATGCACCTACTCGCCACAACTTCGGGCGTGATCGACGGCGGGGCCGAGGCGGTCGACCTGGGCCAGGGACCCGGTGATGTCATCGTGGTCTCGGCGGCCGATTCGGAGCTGGCGGCGCTCGCCCACGCCCATGACGGGCTGGCCGAGCCGAAGCCCTCGCTGCGCCTCGCCAACCTCATGGCGCTCGGGCACAACCTCTCCGTCGACACCTGGATCGGCAAGACGGCGCGGCATGCACGGCTGATCGTGGTGCGGCTTATCGGCGGGCGCGGCTACTGGGCCTACGGGGTCGACGAATTGCTGGCGCTGGCGGCAAGCGGCGGACCAAAGGTGGTGTTCCTGCCGGGCGGCAGCGACCCCGATCCCGAACTGACCCGGCTATCAAGCCTTTCAGCCACCAGCGCCGAACGCCTGCGCCAGTATCTGGCGGCGGGCGGGGGCGTGAATGCCGCCAATTTCCTGCGCCTCAGCGCCCATCTGCTGGGCGAGGGCGACGAGCCCCCTCCCCCAACCCCCTTGCCGCCCGCCGGGCTCTACTGGCCGGGCGCCGAAGCGATGAACCTTTGCACCATTCGTGCCCGCTGGCAGCCGGGACGGCCGGTGGCGCTCATCACCTTTTACCGCTCCCTCATCGAGGGCGGTTTCACCGCGCCTGTGGATGCGCTTGTCGCCGCGCTGGGGGAACGCGGGCTCAATGCCCTGCCCGTCTGGGTTTCCAGCCTCAAGGACGAGGCTTCGGCGCGGCTGCTGGGCGACCTCCTTTGCGAGGTGACGCCGGCGATCGTCCTCAACGCCACCGGCTTTGCCGTAGCGGCAGGCAATGGTGCCAATCCGTTCGCAGGTCTCGCTGCGCCGGTCCTGCAGGTGGTGTTTTCCGGCTCGTCCGAGGAGCAGTGGCGGGCGAGTGCGCAAGGGTTGAATGCGCGCGATCTCGCCATGAACGTGGTGCTGCCGGAACTGGACGGGCGCATTCTTTCGCGCGCGGTGTCGTTCAAGGCCGACCGGCTGCGGCACGAGGCGACGCAGTGCCCCATCATCACCTACCGGTCGGTGGCGGACCGGGTGGATTTTGTCGCCGATCTCGCCGCCAACTGGGTGAGGCTTGGCGAAACGGCCCCGGAAAAGCGGCGCATCGCCGTCATCCTCGCCAACTACCCCAACCGCGACGGGCGCATCGGCAATGGCGTCGGCTACGACACGCCGGCCAGCACCATTACCATTCTCGAGGCGCTGGCGGCTCAGGGTTTTGAGACGGGCGATTTCCCCGAGGACGGCAACACGCTCATCCGCCTGCTTCAAGCGGGGCCGACCAATCGCAGTGGCGCCAAGGGGGTGGCCGGCGAGGCTAATTTGACTCTAAGTCATTATCTTAAATTATTCGCGCAACTACCTGATGAAACGCGGAAAAAAATAACCGAACGTTGGAACGAAGCGGAGCGCGATCCCTTCGTCGCCGACGGCGCCTTTCGCCTTCCGGTGAGGCTTTTCGGCCATGTCGCCGTCGCCATCCAGCCGGCACGCGGCTACAATATCGACCCCAAGGAGACCTATCACGACCCGGCATTGCCGCCGCCGCATGGCTATCTTGCCTTCTATTTCTGGCTGCGCGAGGTTTTCGGCGCCCATGCGGTCATTCACAACGGCAAGCACGGCAATCTCGAATGGCTGCCGGGCAAGGCGACGGGGCTAACGGCCGCCTGCTTCCCCGAGGCGGCACTCGGGCCCCTGCCCCAGCTTTATCCCTTCATCGTCAACGACCCCGGCGAGGGCACTCAGGGCAAGCGGCGCACCGGCGCGGTCATCATCGATCACCTGACCCCGCCCCTCACCCGCGCCGAGAGCTATGGGCAACTGGCGGAGCTGGAAGGGTTGATCGATGAATATTACCTCGCTTCCGGCCTCGACCGGCGGCGGCTTCAGGCGCTCCGGGCACGCATTTTCGACCTCACCCGCTCTTCCGGTCTCGATGCCGATGCGGGCATTGCAGCCGAAGCCGACGAGACGGCCGCGCTGCAAAAGCTCGATACATGGCTGTGCGAGGTAAAAGAGGCGCAGATCCGCGACGGGTTGCATGTGCTGGGGCAAAGCCCGCAAGGGCGGCTGGAAACCGATTTGCTGGTGGCGCTTGCCCGCATCGAGCGCGGTAGCGGCGAAGGTGGCGACCAATCGGTCATCCGCGCGCTGGCGGATGATCTGGGGCTTTGCGGCTACGATCCCTTGCTGGCCGAGCCCGGCGCGCCCTATGACGGCCCTCGCCCCGCCATCCTGGACAAGATATCGCCGCAAGCCTGGCGCTCGAACGGCGATGCGCGCGAGCGGCTGGAAATGCTGGCGCAGGAACTGGTCGCGGGCGATCAGGCGGCCGATCCGGATTGGACGGCGACCAACGCGGTCCTTGGCGAGATCGACAAACGTATCCGGCCGGCGGTCAGGGCCTGCGGGGCGAACGAGATCGCCTCGCTGCTCAAGGGGCTTGCCGGGCGGTTCGTCGAACCGGGGCCTTCGGGAGCGCCGACGCGCGGGCGGCTCGACGTTTTGCCGACGGGGCGCAATTTCTATTCCCTCGACAATCGCGCCGTGCCCACGCCCACTGCCTGGGCCATCGGCGAGCGTTCGGCGCAGAACCTCTTGGAACGGCATTTCCAGGACAATGGCACCTACCCCGCCGCGCTGGGGCTTTCGGTGTGGGGCACCTCCAACATGCGCACCGGCGGCGACGACATTGCCCAGGCGCTTGCCTTCATCGGCGCAAAGCCGGTGTGGGAGCCGCAGAGCTGGCGCGTCACCGGGTTCGAGGTGATCCCACTCGCCAAGCTCGGGCGGCCGCGCGTCGATGTCACCTTGCGCATCTCCGGCTTCTTCCGTGATGCGTTTCCGGCCCAGATCGAGCTTTTCGATCGCGTTGTGCGCCATGTGGGTGGGCTCGACGAGGCGGACGCGGACAACCCCGTCGCGGCGCGGATGCGGGCAGAACGCCAGGAGCTGGCAGCAGCGGGGGTGCCGGAGGACGAGGCGGTGCGGCTTGCCGGTTTTCGCGTCTTCGGCTCGAAGCCCGGCGCCTATGGGGCGGGGCTTCAGGCGCTGATCGATGAAAAGCTGTGGGCCGAGCGCGGCGACCTGGCGCATGCCTATATCGCCTGGGGCGCGCATGCCTATGGCGTGGCGGCGGCGGGCGAAAGCGTGCCGGACACGTTTTCCCGGCGGCTCGCCCGCATGGAGGCGGTGGTCCACAACCAGGACAACCGCGAGCACGACCTGCTCGATTCCGACGATTATTACCAGTTCGAAGGCGGCATGACGGCGGCGGTCGAACAGGCTTCGGGTTCCCGCCCCATCGTCTATCACAACGATCATTCCTTGCCCGAACGGCCGGTCACGCGCACGCTGGAAGAAGAGATCAGCCGCGTCATGCGCTCGCGGGTGGTGAACCCGAAATGGATCGCAGGCGTCATGCGCCACGGCTACAAGGGCGCCTTCGAGATCGCCGCCACTGTCGACTACATGTTCGCCTTTGCCGCCACCACGGGGGCGGTCAAGTCGCAGCACTTCGACCTGGCCTACGAGGCCTTCATCGCCAATGGCGAGGTGCGCGACTTCATCTCGACCAACAATCCTTCCGCCCTTGCCGAGATCGCCCAGCGCTTCGATGAGGCGCTGGCGCGTGGGCTTTGGACACCGAAGTCCAATTCCGCCTACACTGAGCTGCAACGCCTTTCAGGAGACACCCAATGATCGCCAAGGCCGACATGAACGAAGACCAGATCAATGCCCGCCACGCCGAGAAGATGGCCAAGAAGAAGGCGGCGCGCGACAAGATCCTCGCCAGCAAGACCATCGAAAAAGGCCTCCTCATCGTCCATACCGGCAAGGGCAAGGGCAAGTCGACCGCCGCCTTCGGCATGGTCTTTCGCGCCATCGGGCACGGCATGAAGGTCGCCGTCATCCAGTTCGTCAAAGGCGCATGGGGCACCGGCGAGCGCACCATCCTGGAAAACTATCCCGACCTCGTCACCATCAAGGCGCTGGGTGAAGGGTTCACCTGGGAGACGCAGGACCGCGCCCGCGACATCGAGATGGCGCGGCTCGCCTGGGAGGAAGCCAGGCGCTATATCGCCGATCCGGCCTATTCCATGGTGCTGCTGGACGAGCTCAACATCGTGTTGCGCTACGATTATCTGCCGCTGGATGAGGTGCTCGACGTCTTGCGCAACAAGCCGGCGGACAAACATGTCATCGTCACCGGGCGCAATGCGCGCGAGGAGCTGATAGAGATCGCCGACCTCGTCACCGAGATGGAGCAGGTCAAGCACCCGTTCCGCTCAGGGGTGAAGGCGCAGGCGGGGATCGAGTTCTGAGCGGCCCCCTGCCTTGTACCGGCGGCGCGCAGGTTCGCTCCATCCGGGCTATTCGCTATTGCTTGGCTGACGGCTGGGGCGGGACGGTGCGCAGATAGGCGACTATGGCGTCGAGGTCTTCAGGCTTGATGTTGGCGTAATAGTCGAACGCCATCGGCGGTGTCAGGTGCGAGCCGTCCGGCCGTACCCCCTTGGTAATGGCGTTCTTGATGTCCTGATCGCTCCAGCCCTTTATGCCGTCCTCGCTGGGGGTAATGTTGGTGCTGACCGCGATCCCCCACGGCCCCGGGATCTTCTGGCCGCCGGCGCCCATCCGGTGCTCGATGTCCGGCCCCTTCGGGCCGAGCGGGGAATGGCAGGCCATGCAATGCGAGATTGTCACCAGGTATTTGCCGTATTCCACCTTGTCGCCGCGCGCCACGTCGGGCACGCGCGTGACCTCGGGGCCATAGGCGGGCGGCAGGGGGAACTTGTAGGCGGATTTGGGCTCGGTGTTGGTGACCGGCTTGACGGTGCGCAGATAGACGACGATGGCGGTCACATCGCTGTCGGACATGTTGCGGTAGAGGTCGACCGGCATGGGCGGGCCGATGAGTTTGCCGTCGGGCCGGAAACCGTTGCGGATCGCGTTGACGATCTGCGCATCCGTCCAGCTTGCGATGCCGGTGTTGCTATCCTGCGTGATGTTGGGGGCGTAGGCGATCATCGTCTCGTCCTCGACCACCTTCTGGCCGGACAGCTCCTTGTCCCACAGGGTGGCGCCGTTGGGCCCGCGCGGGGTGTGGCAATTTCCGCAGGCGACCATGGAATGCATGAGATATGTCCCCCGCTCCAACGGGGTTTCGGCATGAGCGACCGCCACGACGGCAGTCAACGCCAGAAACGAAGAAAACAGGCCCGAAACAGCCCTGAGCATGTCGATTGACCTTTCACAACCGCAGCCAAATGGCGCGCGGCATTATTACGATTTATCCGTTCAGGAAATGAATTCCAAAGACGCAGGGTTTGTGGTCGATGACCGGGTTAAGCCGCCCGTGCGAGTGAGGACTTGAGCTTCTTCGCCAGTGCCCGCGTGTGCTCGTCGCTGAGGCGCGCCACCATGTCGAGCAGGCGCATCTTATGGGCGCCGTCGATGACGTCGTAGCGCGTCATCAAGGCCTCGACCACGCCGCGGGCGAACACCTCCGGCGTGAGCGACCTGTTCTGGCCGGCAAGGTCGGCGTGGAGATCGGCGGCGGCCCGCATCAGCCAGAAGGAGGAAGCTGGCAGGCCGCTCGAAGAGATCACCGACTTCAGGCCCATGATGCCATGGCTGGCGATCTTCTGGCGCACCTTCGGCAGCGGGCTCGAGGTGAGATAGGCCAGCGCCCGCTCGACGATCGCCATGCGGCCGCGCATGGCCGCTCGCAGAATGATCGAGGTGGTGAGCATCTGCTTGGCGCACAGGAAAGGGATCAGGCGGTCGAGTTCGGACAGGTGCGCCGACTCGAGGATCTTCAGCAGCGTCGTCTCCTCGGCGTCGACCACGATGGCCTCGGCATCGTTGGCAGGAATCCAGCCGCGCTCGGCCATCAAGGTGTGGATGCGGTTGGCGGCCCGCTTGGCCTGCAGTATGCGCACCTCCAGAGGCAGATCGGGGCGATCGAGCAGGCGTTCGACGATCTCGGCACAGTCGCGGAAACGCACATAGAGGCGGCGGCAGTCGTCGGCCTTGAGCCTGGCGGCGGCATTGTCGAGCAGGAGGGCGCAGACCGTCTCGTTGCCGTGGCCGGCGATGTGGCTGACGACTTCGGCCGAAAGATCGTCGCGCTGGGCGATCACCATCTGGCGGGCGGCATCGCCGACCTGAATGACGGCCAGCATGCGCCAGTGGCCGAGCGCCCTGGTCTCGGCCAGGAACGGCAGGGCGATATCGTCGCTGTCGGCGATGATGGCGAAGACGAGGTCGGCGTGCAGGTCGTCCACCTTGACCAGCCGCTCGGCCAAGTGGCGGCGGATGTCGGCGACCGGGTCGACGGCGAGCTTGAGCAGCGCCGGGACGATCAATTGCCTTTCCGCCGCAGGCGCGGCGGGATCGAGCGTCAGCCTTGCGAGCTGATCGGCCAGCTCGGCGCGCATCGCGGCATCGCCGCTGTCGATGACCGTATCGAAGATTGTCGTGTCGAGACTGGCGTTCGTCTTCCGATTCACTTGGCTCACCTCGCAAGACTGCACTGCGCGTTCATCGGCCGCGACCAGAATAGTGGCGATGAATCGCGCCTTAGGGTTGAGTCAAATCTGGCGACCAAGCGTTAACATTTGGTTCACCATAGGCCGCTCACCGCAAGCGTTGATGTCCGTGGGCTGAAGATTGCCTCACGCGGGCGGAGTTTCGCCCATTTCCCCGGCGATGGCGGCGGCCGCCACCGGCGTAGTGGTGGGGACCACTTGCGGCAGGGTGGCGCCTTCTGCCTGCTGGGCCGGCGGGGCGCGACGCACCATGCGATAAACGGCAAACAGGCCAAGCAAGCCGTAGACAGCGATCATGTAGGTCATGAAGCCGGCAGGTCCGAGCCGGGTCATCACCTCGCCGATGATAGACGGGCCGGCGATGGCGCCGGCGCCGTAGATCAACACCAGCTTGCCCGAGGCGCCAAGCATCTGGTCGCGGTCGAGATGGTCGTTGGCATGCGCCAACGCCAGCGAATAGATGGGGATGGAGACGGCGCCGAACACGGTGAACAGCGTGATGAGCGAAGTGGGCGAATAGCCGGCAGCCGGGATGCAGATGACGGCGACAGCGGCGGTGAGGAACGTCGAGACGGTCAGCACCGTGCGGCGGTCATAGCGGTCAGAGAGATACCCCACCGGCAACTGCGATACGATCACCCCCAAGGGCGGCAGCGCCAGCATGAGCGACACCAGCGGTAGCGACAGGCCCTGCATGACGGCATAGACGGCGCCCATGGAGAAGAAGGCACTCTGCCCGAGCCCGTTAGCGAAGGTGGCGATGACGGCAAGCGGCGAGGCGCGATAGAGCTCGCTCAGGGCCACCCCGCGCGGCCGCTCGATGGCGGGTGCCTCTGAACGCACCAGCGAGGTGGGCACCAGCGACAGCGACAGGATGGCCGAGACCACGATGAAGCGTACATAACCGCTGGTATCGGTGATGTTGAGCAGGAACTGCGAACCGCCGATGGCGCCGTAGTAGATGATCATGTAGACCGACAGGAGTTGGCCGCGGTTCTGATTGGTGGAATAGGCGTTGAGCCAGCTCTCGGCGACGATCGACAGGCCCGCCGTGCAGAAGCCCGCCAGCACCCGCATGGCGAACCACCAGAACGGATCGACCCAGATGGGGATGAGCAGCACCGCCGTCGAGACCACCGAGGCATAGGCCGCGAAGACCCGAATATGACCCACCTGCGGCACGATCCTCGGGGTGAGGAAGGCGCTCACCAGCACGCCGAGGAAATAGCCCGACATGATCAAGCCGGTGGTGGTGGTGGAAAAATCGGCCGATGCGGCGCGAATGCCGATGAGCGAGCCCTGCAGCCCGTTGCCCAGCGCCAGGAGCAATATGCCTAAAAGCAGCGGCCAGATACCGCGCAGCCCCTTGAACATGACTCTCTCCGGATCAGACTGCAGTTGGTTGTAACAACCCAATTGCAGAAAAGCTGACCTATTCCAAGAGAGTGAGCACGAAGCTGTCCGAAAAGCGATTGCGGGTTTTCGCCATCATGCTCCGCACGGCCATGCGTGGGACGGTTTCCTCATCCGGCCGGATTGACGCCGCTTATCACCCACGACGAAGACGGCATGATGATGCCCTCATCGCTTGTCGTCTGGGCGGCGATGGCTTCGGCAAGGGCAGCGCGGATCTCGTCGCGGCGCTCTTCCGCCACGGCGCCCGCCTCGCGGTAGACCTCGCCAGCCGGGCCAAGCGCAAGCTGGAAATCGATGGCATCGTCGATGTTGCGGCCGATCAGCACCGGTGCATCCACCCGGCGGAAGCTAATGTCGGCATAGCCGGCCGCCTTCATCATCCCTGTCACCATCTCTTGATCCGCCATGGAGAACGGGCCCGGGCCGCAGGTGAGCGCATCCTCGCCGGGCGGTGGCAGGAACTTCAGCACCACGTCCTTGGCCATGGACAGCCACGGGTTATCCGCGCGCGCGCGCCACACGATGTGGGTCATGATGCCACCAGGCTTCAGTGCCCGACGCATGTTCCTGAGGCCCGCCACCGGGCTGGCGAAGAACATCGTGCCAAAGCGCGAGAACACGAAATCGTGCTCGGGCTCGAATGGCGCCGTCAATGCATCAGCCTCGATGAAGTCTATATTGTCGATACCTTCCGCGGCGACTTCGCGGCGTCCGTAGGCCATGAACGCCTCGCAGCAGTCGACGCCGGTGACGTGACCGCCGGGGCCGACGAGACGGGCAAGCTTGATGGCGGTATCGCCGAAACCGCAACCAACATCGAGCACCCTGTCGCCCGCCTTCACCGGCAGTGAGGGAAAGATCGCCTCGGAATGGTGGGTGAGACCATCGACGAGGACGTGCTTGTACTTGATGAACTTGGGAACCAGGATCGTGTTCCAGAAGTCCACAAAGTCGTTCTGGGCCGGTTGCGGCGCGTTCATGGCTCAGGGCCCCCTCGAATTGGCCGGCTGCGATCATTGCAGCCTAGCATGCAAGTTCCTGCTGCTCAAACTGATCAAAATTGCCGTGGCGCCAACAAGCGGCCGCCTACCAGTCTCCACACCTGAGATGCGCGATATAGTGGAGCTTGGTTGCAGCATCCTGCGCATGCAATCTCGCGCGACCAGACTGCACATCGCCCGCTGTGAGAACGATATCCTGCAAGTCCCGGGGCGAAAGCCGGGCAAGCTCTGTCTTTTTGTTCCAGCGCCGGCGAAGTTCTGTTGCCAACGCAAGGCCTTTGGTGCCGAGCAGAACAAGAATGCCGCCTCGTTGAACATGGCGGACTCGATCGATCAGGGTCAATGTCATTTCGCAACCTCCAATTCAGGCCCGTCCTGCCAGCGCGGGCGCTCAATGCAGGTTGGAACAGCGCGGAGGCTCGCAGATAGTGCAGGAGGTGAACTGAAGCCGATACTGTTTGTGAACTGGATCAGGTGGTGCGCAAGGGTTTATCCTGATTGCAGGAGACTTGATCGATGCCACAGAAGCTGTACGGACGCCTTTGCCCCATCACGCATGCCTGCGAGATACTGGGGCCGCGGTGGACAATCCTGGTGTTGTGCGAACTTTGGGCGGGATCGACGCGTTTCAACGATATACGCCGGGGCGTTGGAACTATTTCACCCGGCCTCTTGTCCAAACGGCTGAAAGAGCTGGAGACCGTGGGCCTGGTCGAGCGCATCGAAGACAGGGCGACCGGCACAGTGGACTACATTCGCACCAGAAAAGCAATCGAACTGGAACCTGCGCTCGATGCCCTCGCGGCCTGGGCGCAGCGCAATATCGATGCGGAAATTGCTCTGTGCGGCACCAACCTGTCCAATTTGATGTGGAAGATGCGCCAATGGATCGATGTCAATGAATTGCCCCGGCGGCGCGTCGTTGTCCGCTTTCACTTCGACGACAGCGACCTTGCCTATGACACTTACTGGCTCGTGGTCGACCCGGGCGCACCGCCTGAACTGTGCACATCGGTTCCGGGTCTCGACGTCGATCTGTTTATCGAAACCACCGTCACCTCGCTCGCAGGGATACTCATCGGGCGCACCAGCCTAGCGCGCGAAATCGAGCTGGGATCGCTGTTTGTCAGTGGTGACGCCAGCTTGACGCGTACGATGAATCGCTGGCTCCCCACATGCGGTTATGCCGAGGTTGAAGGAATAGCCATGTTGCCCGAGAAACGCAGGGCCGGCGGCAGGCGATAAAGCAGCCGGGCCTTGCAGCCCGACCAGACGGCGCGAACCAAGTTCAGACGAGGCCGCTCATGCGCAGCTTGGTATCGAGCACATCGGCATCGAAGGGTCGCACCAGGCAGTCCGATGCTCCCGCCCAGATGGCGCGGCTGACATTTTCGGCATTCGCCGCATCGGCACATACCAGCACCACCGGTCGGCGATTGCCGCTCAGCCGGGCCAGGCGGCGGATGAAGCCCAGCGCGTCAGGACCGCCAGGCCGGTCGGCGAGCAGAACCACGTCCGGCGTTTCGCGCCGGCAGTAGTCCAGCGCATCGTTCATGTCGTTGGTTGAGGCGAGGTCGAAGCCGTAGGGACTGAGCAAATGCTCCAGGTGCTGCCGCTCATGGGGACTCAACTCGACGATCAGGCACTGTGTCATATCAAACATACCTCGACCCACTCCGTCGTTGCCCCTGCAGCCCAAAATGTTGCTCGTGATGAACTCGTGCGCCCACATGGTTAACGACTAGTTAACAGCTTTTCCACAGCCCCCGGTGGGAGCCTTTAATGAGTTTTTTTCAATAACTTGATTCATCTACCCGTGATTTATCCACAAGGCGATCGAAAGTGCTGTCGAGCTGCACGCATGACTCGCATGGCGAGTCCCGCGAAGTCGTCATGCAACCACTGGCTGCATTCATGTTCCTGTTTTGATCGGAGCTTGCAGGCACCGATGGCGCGGCAGCCGGCTCGATGTGAACCGCCACGCGATGAAAAGCGCTGACCGGCTGCAAGCGGGCTGCTAACCTGAGCCGCAGCAACAGCCATCGGCAAGAAGGAGACGATGACGCCATGCCCGGGCTTTGGTTCGAGGACCTTACAGTAGGAAAGACCTATCAGCATCCCATCACCCGCACGGTGACGGAGATGGACAACATGATGTTCTCATGCCTGACAATGAACCCGCAGCCGCTGCATATCGACCGGCACTTCTCGGCCAGCACCGAATGGGGCGAGCCGTTGATGAACTCGCTGTTCACCCTCGGGCTGATGATCGGCATATCCGTGAATGATCTCACGCTGGGCACCACCATCGCCAATCTCGGCATGACGGACGTGAAGTTCCCCGCGCCGTTGTTCCAGGGCGACACGGTGAGGGTGGAGACGACGGTGGTCTCCAAGCGCGAAAGCCGTTCACGGCCGGATGCGGGGATCGTCGATCTCGATCATCGCGCCTTCAAGCAGGACGGAACGCTGGTCGCCCAGTGCCTGCGGCAAGCGTTCATGCGCAAGCGGCCGGCGGCATGAGATCGCTGCTGTTCGTTCCCGCCGATTCGGAGCGCAAGATCGAAAAAGCGCTTGGCTCAGGCGCCGACGTGGTGATCCTCGACCTGGAGGATTCGGTTGCGCCCGCGGCCAAGCCGGAGGCACGAAAGCTTGCCACAGAAGTGCTGTCGGCCCCGCGACTGGCGGCAGGCCCCCTCCTTTATGTGCGCGTCAATGCGCTCGATAGCGGCCTCACCGGCGCCGACCTCGATGCGGTGATGGCGGTGCGGCCGGACGGGCTGATGCAGCCCAAGACGCAAGGCGGCAAGGACGTTGCGGCGCTGTCGCGGCTTGCCGGCGGCGATATCCCCATCGTCGCCATCGTGACGGAGACGGCGCGGGCGCTGTTTCACTGCGGCAGCTATGACGAGGCCGGCCCGGCGCTTCAGGGCATGGCCTGGGGGGCGGAGGACCTCTCCAACGACCTGGGCGCGCGCTCGAACCGCGATGCGGCCGGCGCCCTCACCGAGCCCTACCGTCTGGCGCGCACCCTGTGCCTTGCAGGGGCGCGGGCGGCAGGAGTGGAGCCGGTCGATACGGTGCATGTGAATTTCCGCGATCTTGCCGACCTCGAGGCCGAATGCGAAGCAGCGGTGCGCGACGGCTTTTCCGCCAAGATGGCCATTCATCCAGCACAGGTGGAGATCATCAACCGGGTGTTCACGCCCTCATCCGAGGCGGTGGCGGAAGCACGCGCGGTGGTCGATGCCTTTGTGCAAGCCGGCGATGCCGGCGTGGTCGCCATTGAGGGCAAGATGTTCGACATCCCCCATCTCAAGCGGGCCGAAAAGCTCCTGAAGCGGGCGATGGGGATCGGGTGAGGGAGCAAGCGTAGCCCGGATGGAGCAGAGCGTAGTCCGGGATTCACCCGCAACGCAGACGAAGACCCGGATTGCGCTTCGCTTCAACCGGGCTACTCGCTTGAAGGCAGCGAGGGCGGCCACTGAGGACCGCCTTCGGAAAGTCATTCGCGTTGAAGGATGCCGGCTTACGCGGCCTCGGTTTCCTCGGTCTCGGCGGCGGCTTCCTGGGTGGGGCCTGAGTCCTTGCCCTTTTCGGCCGTGTCGCGATCGACGAACTCGATCACGGCCATGGGGGCCGAGTCGCCGTAGCGGAATCCGGCCTTGAGCACGCGGATGTAGCCGCCATTGCGCTCCTTGTAGCGCTCAGCGAGGACGCTGAAGAGCTTCTTGACCTGATCCTCATCGCTGATGCGCGAAATGGCCTGGCGCCGGGCGTGCAGGTCGCCGCGCTTGGCCAGCGTCACCAGCCGTTCCACCACGGGGCGCAAGTCCTTGGCCTTGGGCAGAGTCGTTACGATCTGCTCATGCTTGATCAGCGAAGCCGCCATATTGGCGAACATCGCCTTCCTGTGCGAGGCCGAACGGTTGAAGCGGCGGCCGGAAAATCCGTGGCGCATGACCTTTTTCCCTCAAACAAACTCAGTAATGGGTCTCGAAGCGCTTGGCGAGCTCGTCGATGTTCTCCGGCGGCCAGTTCGGCACTTCCATGCCGAGATGGAGGCCCATCTGCGCCAGAACTTCCTTGATCTCGTTGAGCGACTTGCGACCGAAATTGGGGGTGCGAAGCATCTCCGCCTCGGTCTTCTGGATGAGATCGCCGATATAGACGATGTTGTCGTTCTTGAGGCAGTTGGCCGAGCGCACCGACAGTTCCAGCTCGTCCACTTTCTTGAGCAGGGCGGCGTTGAACTCGAGCTCGGGACGCTCCTCCTCGTGGGTCGCCTTGGAGGGCTCCTCGAAGTTGATGAACACCTGCAACTGGTCCTGCAGGATGCGCGCCGCATAGGCCACCGCGTCCTCGGGCTTGATCGAGCCGTCGGTCTCCACCGACAGGGTGAGCTTGTCGTAATCGAGGATCTGGCCCTCGCGGGTGTTCTCGACCTTGTAGGAGACGCGTTTGACCGGCGAGAACAGGCTGTCGACCGGGATGAGGCCGATGGGCGCATCCTCGGGGCGGTTGCGCTCGGCCGCGGTATAGCTCTTGCCGACGGTGACGGTGAACTCCATGCGGATCTCGGCGCCCTCATCGAGGGTGCAGATCACATGGCTGGGATTGAGGATGGAGATGTCGGCGGTTTCCTGGATGTCGCCGGCAGTGACGACGCCAGGGCCTTCCTTGCGCAAGGTGAGCCGCTTGGGACCCTCCACATGCATGGCAAGGGCGATCTCCTTGATGTTGAGAACGATGTCGGTCACGTCCTCGCGCACACCGGCAATGGACGAGAACTCGTGCAGCACGCCGTCGATATGGACCGAGGTGACGGCCGCGCCCTGCAGCGAGGACAAGAGCACGCGCCTCAGCGCGTTGCCGAGCGTCATGCCGAAGCCGCGCTCCAGCGGTTCGGCCACCATGGTCGCCTGGCGCCGGCGGTCGCGGCTCGCCATCACTTCCAGCTTGCCCGGCTTAATGAGTTCCTGCCAGTTTCTGTGATTCACATCCATTGCGGTCTTTACCTCGTCAGAGGGGCGTTTCATGGCCGGTAACGCATGGCCCTGCCCGTCTTTTTTCCGTTCTTGCTATCCGGCGCCGGTAGCGCCTCGCGGCACCGGGGACGCACGGCGAACTCGCGGGCGCGCGCCTTACACCCGGCGTCGCTTGGGTGGACGCACGCCATTGTGCGGGATCGGCGTCACGTCGCGGATCGACGTCACCTGCAGACCGCAGGCCTGAAGCGCGCGCAGCGCCAATTCGCGGCCCGATCCGGGACCGCTCACCTCGATCTCCACCGTCTTCATACCATGCTCCATGGCCGCCTTGCCGGCCTGCTCGGCCGCCACCTGTGCGGCATAGGGCGTCGACTTGCGCGAGCCCTTGAAGCCCATCTTGCCGGCCGAAGCCCACGAGATGGCATTGCCCTGCACATCGGTGATGGTGATCATGGTGTTGTTGAAGGACGAGCTCACGTGAGCCACGCCCGAAGTAATGTTCTTGCGCTCCTTGCGGCGGACGCGCGAAGTGTCCTTGGCCATTTGTTGCTTACCTTGCCTCGTTGAAGCCTATTTTTTCCTGCCGGCGATGGCCTTGGCCGGCCCCTTGCGGGTGCGGGCATTGGTGTGGGTGCGCTGGCCGCGCACCGGCAGGCCGCGGCGATGCCTCAGGCCCCGGTAGGTCCCGAGATCCATAAGCCGCTTGATGTTCATCGCCACCTCGCGCCGAAGATCGCCCTCGACCATGTAATCACGGTCGATCACCTCACGGATCTGGATGACCTCGGCGTCGGTCAATTGGTTGACCCGGCGCGGGGCATCGATCTGGACCTTGTCGCAGATCTCCTGTGCCTTCCGTTGCCCGATGCCATGAATATATTGCAGCGCGATCACGACGCGCTTGTTGGTCGGTATATTGACGCCTGCGATACGAGCCACGCCACAGTCTCCCAAGGTGCGTCCGGGGCGAACCCCACGGACAGAGGTTAGTTCGGCAGAGGTGATGCCGGAATGATAAACGGCCGCAACCAAGACAGAGCGCGCCGCTCCTCTTGAGGCAGCCAACAAACGACAAGATTGGCAGCTATGTAGGGCGGATTCCCGTCGCCGTCAACCGGCTGCGAGCCCTTAGGTGCTGCCATTCGTCAGCCTCGATCCAGTATCTCCTCCAGTTCATGCGTGACATGGTCCATATCGGCCATGCCGTCGATGCGCTTGAGCTTGCCCTTGGCGCCGTAATAGGCAGTGAGCGGCGCCGTCTGTTGGTGGTAGACGCCGAGGCGGCTGCGCACCGTCTCGGCATTGTCATCGGCGCGGCGGACAAATTCGGTGCTGCCGCAGACATCGCAAACGCCCTCCACCCTGGGCTTCTCGAACCGGTCATGATAGCCCTTGCCGCATTTGGCGCAGGTGTAACGGCCGGTGATGCGCTCAACCAGCGCCTCGTCGTCGACCTCCAGCTCGATCACGGCATCGAGAATCAGGTTCTTGCCGGCAAGCATCTCATCGAGCACCTCGGCCTGGGTGGTATTGCGGGGGAAACCGTCGAGGATGAAGCCACCTTTCACATCCGGCTCATCGAGCCGCTCTGAGATGATGGCCACCACGATGTCGTCGGAAACGAGATCGCCGCGCTCCATTACCGCCTTGGCCTTGAGACCGTAAGGGGTGCCCGCCTTGACTGCGGCGCGCAGCATGTCGCCGGTCGACAGCTGCATCAGCCCGCGACTCTCCTCAAGGCGCTTGGCCTGCGTACCCTTGCCGGCGCCTGGAGGTCCCAGAAGAATGATATTCACCGCCTTGCCCCGCGCAGTTTCGCTTTCTTGACCAGCCCCTCATATTGCTGGGCAATGAGATGGCCCTGGACCTGGGCCACGGTGTCCATGGTCACCGACACCACGATCAGAAGCGAGGTGCCGCCGAAATAGAACGGGATGCCGGCATAGGCGGTCAGAATCTCCGGCAGCACGCAGACCGCGGCCAGATAGAGCGCGCCCACCAAGGTGATGCGCGTGAGCACGTAGTCGATGTATTCCGCCGTGCGATCGCCCGGCCGGATGCCGGGGATGAAGCCGCCGTGCTTCTTCAGGTTGTCAGCGGTCTCCGCCGGATTGAGCATGATGGCGGTGTAGAAGAAGGCAAAGAAGATGATCAGCCCCACGTAGAAGGCGAGAAACAGCGGCTGCCCGCGCCCCAGCAGCGCGGTGACGTAGGTGAGCCAGTCAGGCCCCTGCCCCTGGCTGAAGTTGGCCACCGTGATGGGCAGCAAGAGCAGCGAAGAGGCAAAAATCGGCGGAATGACGCCGGCGGTGTTGAGCTTCAGGGGCAGATGCGACTTGTCGCCCTGAAAGATCTTGTTGCCCACCTGTCGCTTTGGATACTGGATCAGGATGCGGCGCTGGGCGCGCTCCATGAACACGATGAACGCCACCACCACCAGCACCATGGCGATGACCCCGAGAATAAGGAAGGTGGAGAGCTGACCGGTGCGGCCGAGCTCCAGCGTGCCCACGATGGCGCGCGGGATGTTGGCGACGATGCCGGAAAAGATGATGAGCGAGATGCCGTTGCCGATGCCGCGCGAGGTGATCTGCTCACCCAGCCACATGAGAAACACCGTGCCGCCGGTGAGCGTGATGACGGTCGAGGCGCGGAAGAACAATCCCGGATCGGGCACCACACCGCCACGGCCTTCGAGACCGACGGCAATACCATAGGCCTGCAAGGCGGCCAGCAACACCGTGCCGTAGCGGGTGTACTGGTTCATCTTCTTGCGGCCCTGCTCGCCTTCCTTTTTGAGCTGCTCGAGATGGGGCGAGACCGTGGTCATCAGCTGGATGATGATCGAGGCCGAGATGTAGGGCATGATGGTGAGGGCAAAGATCGCCATGCGGCCGAGCGCGCCGCCGGCAAGCCCGTTGATCCAGCCGAGGATGCCGGAAGAATTCTGCTGCACCAGGCGGGCGAGTTCGACTGCGTCAATTCCCGGTATGGGAATATAGGTGCCAAGACGGTAGACGATCAGCGCGCCCAGCGTGAACCAGATGCGCTTCTTGAGATCTTCGGCTTTGGCGAGCGCGCCGAAATTCAGGTTGGCTGCTAGTTGTTCTGCCGCAGATGCCATTTTCTCGTCCTAGTGCATGATGCCGAAAAGTGGATGCCACTGTTCGGATGACATCATGCCCAACCTCCTAGAGCCGATCAGCTTTTCCGCAGTCGGGCAATTCCACCCGATTGCAGGCTGATCTGGTGCGGGCCGGCCACCCCTTTTGAGGGGTATATCGGCCTCACGCATCGCCGGCGCAAGTCTATTCTTTTGCGCCCGTGTCCGTGGCCGCCTTCTTGGCCGGCGCCTTTTTGGCAGCGGCCGGCTTTTCCTTGGCCGCCCTGGCCTTGGGCTTCGCCGCGGTCTCGCCTTCCTTGGCCTCGGCCGGGGCCGGTTTGCCGGTTACAAGGCTAAGCGAGCCGCCGGCCTTTTCCACCGCCGCGGCAGCGGACTTGGTGGCGTGGTTGACGACGAAGTCCACCTTGGCCTTGAGCTCGCCCTTGCCTAGCAGGCGTACGCCGTCGCGCGGCTTGTCGATGAGGCCGGCCGCCATCATCTCGGCGATGGAGACCGGAGCCTTGATGTGAGCTTC
>CAVYOQ010000054.1:0-46546 GCA_963770075.1 uncultured Alphaproteobacteria bacterium | reverse complement strand
AGACCACGACGCGACAGAATCAATTTAGACATTGCGCTTCCTCCTTGAGATCTCGTCGACCCGCCAGTTCCTTATTTGCCGGCCGCAACTCCTACGGTAGCGCGCCAGCGGTGATCATCTCAATTCGGCTTTCGGATAATGAGCATCTTGGGAGCGAAAACCGTCGGTTTGCGCCGGTGCCCCTCCCAAACAGCCGGTTTCGCCCTTGTCATGGCGCGGCGACGCGTGCTTCGGGGTGCCTCTTAAGCGAACACTTCGTTAATCAATCTCTTGCCAATTGGTGCTAGGAAGAAGGGGGGGATCAGGTCAGAGCCCTTCCAGCTTGGCCCGGAGAGCGGCGTGGGGGTTGACACTTTGCGAGATCGAATCGGCCGAGATGCGACCCGGAACGGTCGCTGAAACAGGTCCGCACCCGCATGGCCCGCCCGGCGCGGGCGGGTCCAGCCATTCAACGATGGAAACGGCCGATGGCGGACCGCACAGCGAGTCCACCGCCTGGCATGGCCGAAGCGCCAGGTCCCAGAGCCTCGAGTTGCTGCGCTGCCTGTGGCGATCTTTCTATCGCCTGAAGATCGCTCTGCTTGCCGGCGGCATCGTCGCCATCCTCATTGGCAACATGATCGGGCAGGTCAGGCTCAACCAATGGCACGGTTCCTTCTTCGACGCGCTTGCCCAGCGCAATCTGTTCGGCCTCGGCCACCAGCTCCTGATTTTCTTCGCCATCATCGCGGTGCTGCTGGCCCTCGTGGTGGCGCAGACATGGCTGCAGGAGATGCTGAAGGTCCGTCTCAGGGAGTGGCTGACGCATCACTTGCTGGACGAATGGCTGGTCGCCGGGCGCGCCTACCGCCTGGGCCTGGCCGGCCAGATCGGCGTCAACCCCGATCAGCGCATCGAGGAGGACACGCGCAAGCTCACTGAACTTTCGGCAAGCCTCGCCGTCGGCCTGCTGCAGGCGAGCCTACTTCTGATCAGCTTCATCGGCATTTTGTGGGTGCTGTCCAAAAAGCTCGTCTTCGTGCTGGACGGCCATCATTTCACCATCCCCGGCTACATGGTGTGGTGCGCCATCGCCTATGCGCTCGTCGGCTCGCTGCTTACATGGCGGGCGGGCCACCCGCTGATCGGCCTCAACGCCGAGCTCTATGCCCGCGAGGCCGAGTTGCGCTTCGCGCTGGTGAGGGTCAGCGAAAGCGCCGAAAGCATTGCCCTGTTCGGCGGCGAGCAGGATGAACGGCGCCAGCTCACCGGCATTCTCGACCGCGTCATCTTCACCATGCGCAGGCTTTCAGGCTCGCGTTCGCGCCTCACCTGGATTACCTCGGGCTATGGCTGGATCGCCATCGTGGTGCCGGTCGTGGTGGCCTCGCCCGGCTACTTCAACGGCGGCCTCACCATTGGCGGGCTGATGATGGTGGTCGGGGCCTTCAATCATGTGCAGGGCTCGCTGCGCTGGTTCGTCGACCAGTTCCCGGCCATAGCCGACTGGCGCGCCACCCTGCACCGCGTCAGCGCCTTCAAGACGGCAGTCGACACGGTGGACGAGGTGGACGATCAAACCGAGCACATCAGGCTGGAACCGCACCCCGAGGGCAAGCTCGCCTTCGACAATGTCAGCGTGGTCTTTGCCGACGGCCGTGTCGTGGTCGCCGAGGCGACGGTGGAGATCGGTCCCGGCGAGCGCGTCCTCATGGTCGGCGAATTCAGGTGCCGGCAAGAGCACGCTGTTCCGCGCGCTTGCCGGCTTGTGGAAGTGGGGCAGCGGCACCATCTGGCTTCCCGACCTGCATGCCATGATGTTCATGCCGCAAAGGCCATACATGCCGCTCGGGACATTGCGCGGCGCCATTGCCTACCCCGACCCGCCCGATGCCTTCGGCGACGCCGACATCAAGGCGGTGGTGCGGAGGGTGGGCCTCGACGACTTCCTGCCCATGCTCGATGTCGAGGGGCGCCTGGACAAGCAACTCTCGCTCGGCGAGCAGCAGCTCGTCGGCTTTGCCCGCCTGTTGCTGCACCGCCCGGCGTGGATCTTCCTCGATGAAGCGACCTCTGCACTGGACGAGGTGAACCAGCACCGGGTGATGTCGATCTTCGATGACGAGCTTTCGGGAGCCGCGGTCCTCAGCATCGGCCATCGGCCAGGCCTCGAGGCCTTCCACACCCGCACCCTGCACCTGGTGCGCACGCCGGACGGGGCCATGCTGCACCACGCCCCCCAAACCGCACCCGCGATGGATGCGGAACTCGGCGAAAGCCTTCCCGCAATGCCGGTCAAGGCAGCGCTCTCAGGCTGATGCGCCCGCGAGCACTTGGCCCGCCACTGCCTCACCCATCAGGGAAATACTGGTAGAGCCAGGTCTCGGTGAGCGCCTTGCCGTTGAGGCGCAGATAGCAGCGCAGGTCGATCTGGCCGCTGCCGTCGGCGTCCACGTCGAATAGCGCGCGCCAGCGATCGGTACCGACGATCTTGATGACATAGGGGTTGTCCACCGTGCCGCGCGATGTGCTGACGACCGGCTTGATGTCATAGCGCGGCGCCATCTGCGCCAGCGTCCCGCCGGCGAAGTCGATGACGAACTTGCGCTTGTTGCGGTCGCCCGGCATGGGCTGGCCCGGCACCCCGCCCTGGCCGATGCGCGTAGCGACCGCGCGGGCAATGGCAACAGGCGGATCAGGCTCGTCGTCCTGCCAGTAAAGGCGGTAGCTGTAGGACAGCCGATCGCCCGCGTTCACCGGCTTTTCCGGCACCCAGTAGGCAACGATATTGTCGTGAATCTCGTCATCGGTGGGAATCTCGACAAGCTGCACCCCGCCCTTACCCCAGGATCCCATCGGCTCCACCCAGATGCTCGGCCTGCGATTGTAGAAGGCCCCGTCGTCCTGATAGTTGGCGAAGGTATGATCGCGCTGCATGAGGCCAAACCCCTTGGGGTTGTCGTCGAAGAACGAGTTGGTGAGCACCGAGGGCGGATCGATTAGCGGCCGCCAGATGCGCTCACCCGTCCCGGTCCACAGGGCCAGACCGTCACTGTCATGGATCTCCGGGCGCCAGTCGGTCGCCCGCCGCCGCTCGTTCTCGCCGTACCAGTACATGCTGGTGAGCGGCGCGATCCCCAGCCGCTCGATGTCCTCGCGAATGAAGAGGTCCGCCCTGACATCCATCACCGCGCCCGTTGTCCGCGTCGCCTCGAAGCGATAGGCACCGGCAAGGCTTGGGCCGTCGAGAAGGGCATAGATGACGATCGTCGGGCGCTGCGGGGCGGGTTCGGCCAGCCAGAACTCGGTGAAGCGGGGAAACTCCTCGGGAACCGCCAGGCCGGTGTCGACGGCGATGCCGCGCGCCGAGGCCCCGTACTGGCCTTCCTCGCCGCAACTGCGGAAATAGCTGGCGCCCTGGAAGGCGAGCCAGTCGGTCTCCGAGCCCTCGCCGTTCATCACCCGGAACCCCGAAAAGCCGAGATCGGCCGGCAGCGTTTGCTCGAGCCCCGTCTTGCCGTAGTCGAAATCCCCGGGCGAATAGATGACCCGCGCGCGCATTCCCGTCCTCGACGAGGTTGAGGTGCACCGGCAGGGTATTGAACTTGTTGAGATGGAAGAGCCGCACCGCGAAGGGCGAGGCCCCGCCCGCCATCAGCGACCTGTCGGCGCGAAAATTGATCTTCTGCACCATATCGAAGTCGATGCGCGCAATCTCGTCCGGCACCGGCGGCACTGGCGCCACATAGGGCTTTGACGCGAGCGCCTCGGCCATTGCCCTCAGCCGCTCGAAATCGAACGGATAGGCTGGGCCGAAGCGCGCACCGCCCACCGCCGCAAGGGCGGTTGACGGGCCGATCCCGGCAAGGGCCAGCGCAAAGGGGGTGCAGGCGAGAAGAAACTGTCGGCGGCTGGTATCGGGCATGTCCGGTCCGATCGTTGAAGAAGGCATGGATACGCTATGGCTCTACGGCCACGCGGGCAACGCTCGTGTCCTGCCATTGCGGCGGCTTCGTGGCGGCGTGCCGGCACATTTGCAAACCTGCACCAATATCAATGCAGGTCGGCCCCCCGTGTCGGCAAGGACGGAGCTGGTGTATGTTCCGCCGTCAGGGGCCTTGAGGATGCGCAATGCCGGATAGCGTCGAGCACCTGCTGCAAGCGATGAGTCTCGCCGAGAAAGTCGGCCAGCTCAACCATCCCAAGGCAACGGCCGAAGCCGTCACCGGCGCCGGCGGTGCAATCGCTGACATCGAGGCGCGGATTCGCCGCGGCGAGGTCGGGAGCCTTGCCGCCGGTTCCGACATCGCACGGCTGAGGGCGCTGCAAACGATCGCCGTCGAGCAATCGCCGCACGGCATCCCACTTGCTCTTCACCCTCGATGTCATCCACGGCCACCGCACCGTCTTTCCCCTGCCGCTGGGCCTTGTCTGCGCCTGGGACATGGACCTTGTGCGCCGCACCGCGCGCGTCGCGGCGATGGAAGCCGCATCAAGCGGCGTGGCGCTCGCCTGGGCGCCGATGCTCGATATCGCCCGCGATGCCCGCTGGGGCCGCTCGGCCGAAAGCCCCGGCGAGGACCCGGTCCTCGCTTCGCGCTATGCCGAGGCCATGGTCGAGGGTTTTCAGCAAGCCGATCTCACCCAGCCGGACACCATGATGGCGACACCGAAGCATTTCGCCGGCTACGGCTTTGGCGAAGGCGGGCGCGACTACAATGGCGCCGATATCAGCCCCTACCGCATGCACAACGTCGTGCTGCCGCCGTTCAAAGCAGCCATCGATGCAGGGGCGGGCGCAATCATGGTCGGCTTCCACGACCTCTCAGGCATCCCGGCGACCGCCCATCGCGAGCTTCTGGTCGATCTCTTGCGCGGCCTGTGGGGCTTCGACGGTCTCATCGTCTCCGACTACACCGCCATCATGGAACTGAAACACCACGGCGTGGCGGCCGATGACAAGGAGGCAGCGCTGCTTGCCTTCAGCGCCGGTGTTGATATCGATCTCATCAGCGAGTGCTATTTCCACCACCTGCCGGCGCTGGTAACCGAAGGCCGGGTATCCGCGCAAATGATCGACGCCGCCTGCCGCCGGGTGCTCCGGGCCAAGGCGCGGCTCGGCCTGTTCGACGATCCCTATCGCGGCCTCGATGAAGAGCGCCGGCAAAGCGTCACGCTGACACCGGCCAACCGCGAACTGGCGCGCGAGGCAGCGGCGAAATCCTGCGTGCTGTTGAAGAACAACGGTGTTTTGCCGCTCAAGCGCAACGGCCATACTTTCGCCCTCATCGGGCCGCTCGCCGACAACCGCGCCAACATGCAGGGCACATGGGCGGTCGCCGCCCGGCCGGCCGACAGCGTCACGGTGCTGGAGGGCATGCGGCGTGCCGCCGGTGACACGTGCCGTATCCTCCACGCCAGGGGCGCGAACATCGTCGACGACCCCGATATCGCCGCCCGGCTCAACGTGTTTGGGCCTACCTTCACGCTCGATGCGCGCGAGCCCGAGGAGATGGCGGCGGAGGCAATGCGGGTGGCACTTGAGGCCGACGTTGTGATCGCCTGCCTCGGCGAGGCCAAGGAGCATTCGGGCGAGTCCTCGACACGCACCGCGCTCGACCTGCCCGGCAGCCAGAAGAAACTGCTTCAGGCCCTCAAGCAGACGGGCAAGCCGCTCGTTGTAGTGACCATGAGCGGCCGCCCTCTGGCGCTCGAATGGGAAAACCGGACCGCCGACGCCATATTGCACGCGTGGTTCGCCGGCAGCGAGGCGGGCAATGCCATTGCCGACCTGCTGTTCGGCGACGTCAACCCGTCGGGCAAGCTCGCCATGAGCTTTCCGCGCAGCAGCGGGCAATGCCCGATCCACTATGCCGAAGCCCCGACCGGCCGGCCCATTGACGGCATCGGCCTCGATGTGGCCGGCGATGAGGAGATCGACGCGCACGGCCGCCATGTCTTCCGCAAGTTCACCACCGCCTGCCGGCTCGAAGGCGCCCATACGCCGCTTTATCCGTTCGGTCATGGTCTCGGCTACGCGGCATTCGACTATGGTGAAGTGGTGCTCGACCGCACAAAGCTGCGTGGAACGGACGATGTGCTGACGGCGTCCGTAACGGTGCGCAACACCGGCGAGATGGCCGGAGAGGAAATCGTCCAACTCTATATCGGCGATCCTGTGGCCAGCCGCTCACGTCCGGTGCACGAACTCAAAGGCTTCCGCAAGATCACGCTTGAACCCGGCGAAGAACAGCGGGTGAACTTCCGCATAAACATCGCCGAACTCTCCTTCTTGCGCGCCGAACACCTCGCTGCTCCGCAGCGTATCTGGGAGCCCGGCACGTTCGTCATTGAGATCGGGCCGAGCTCGGATGTCCATTCTGCGGCCTGCATCGAGTGGCATGCAGACGATTGAGTGTCGCCTTCAGACGCCGAGCCGCTCGACCGCGCAGGCGCGGGCCCGGCAGGCGGTGATGAAGGCAGCATAGCTCCAGGCGAGATTCTTGGCCGAGGTCTGCTTGCCCGTTTCCCGGTCGAACTGCTCGGAAAGCGCGCCCGATGACGGGGTAAACCGCCTGACCGTGGCGAGAAAGCCATCGCCGCGGGTAAGAAGCGCCGCCGCCGATTTCTTGTCATCACCCCCAAGGCGGAAGCAAAATTCCGCCGCCGCCAAAGTGGCCACATACCATGCGCCGCCCCCGTAATAGACGTCGCCGGGAAAGCGACCCAGCGCCGGAGCATCGCCCGTCCCCCTCTCGCGGTTGATGGCAAGGCTCGCGGCAAAAGTCATTTCGATCAGGCGCAGCGTTGCGAGAACTTTCGGGTCCGAGACGGAGTGAGCACCCTGCGGCAGGCCGGCATGCAGGACGCCGAGGACGATCGCGATGTCGGGGTCCTTGCCAGGAGCGCCGTCGGCGCTGTTCGAGCGGGCCCTGTAGGCGCCGATCTGATCGGACCAATGCGCATCGAGCAAGGCGGTGAGCGCGGCCATGGCCTCCTCGGCCTGCGTCGCCTCGGCGGTGGCACCGGTGGACCGCAGCCAAGCCTTGCCATGCACCAGGGCGCCCAGATGGACGAGCCGGGTGTAGTAGTGCCCGCCCGCTCCTCCTCCCACAGGTCATAGGAGGGCTCGCGCCAATGACGCGCGACGAAGCCTGAGGTCCTGGCGGATGAGCCGCCGGAGAAGCTGCATCGTCGCTGCGTCATGGCGCGGGCAAAGCGGCCAGTAGCGCATCGCGGCAAGGGCGCGCAGCGCCGGGCCGTCGAGCTGCGGGCGCGCCCACTTGATGATGTCGAGGTTGCCGTCGGGATTATAGCGCGCCTCGGCCAAGCAGGCGCTCGCCTGTCGTCTGGCGAAAGTCCGCTTCCGGCCGCAGGAACTGCCGGTGAGAGGGACTGATGGACTCGGCGTCCGGTCGCGCCTTCAGCGCATCGATATCGCTGAGAGACAGGCTAAAGCGGACGAAATCGGCGAAATGGGCATGGCCTTCCTCGCCGAAGATCCCGGCCAGCATCAATTCTCGCAAGGCATCCATGACGAGGGCGGAATCGCGCAGCCAATGGAAGAAGTAGTCGGGCTCGGGATCGTAGTCGCCGAAATCGGGCGAGGCGACGACAGAGCCCAGCTTCGGCGTGATCTCCTGACCGAAAGCGGCGCGCCGGCGGGTGAGACCGGTAGCCGAAATACTGCCCAGCATGGCGCGCGCCGCAAGACGCAGTTCTTCGTCGAGCCAGGCTTCGAGCCCGGATCCGTCTTGCCGATGCCGATCATGCGCCATGAAGGTGCGCCCCCGCCTCAGGCCAGGTGCGGGCTTTCGAAGCCCAGCACCCTCAGCCCCGCCTGCACCTCGGGGCAGCTCATGAACAGGCGCCACATGAGGCCGCTGCGGTAGTTCTCGATCATCACGATGATCGGCCCCTGGTCGATGGCGAGGTGATCGGTGGAATACCAGCCCGCCTCTTCGCTGAAGGCATCGGTGAAGCCGCAATCGCGCCAGATGCGATCGCCCAGCCGGGTGAGGAAATGGCGCAGGGCCGGCATCGAAAGCTCCGGGCAATAGGGCATGCTGGCAAGAGCCGCAGTCGGCGCGATGACGCAGCGGTCGTTGTTGGGGGAATGAGCGGAATAGCCGCCCGGCGTATCGCTCGCCGTCAGACCCCAGCAGTCGGCCGCATAGCCGCGGCAGTCGCGAGGATTGTCGAGGCAGTACGCGTGGTTGATGCGCACGTGGTGGACGTTCTGCCGCCAGTAGTCGGCGTACCGGTCTTTCATGTGGCGCGGATCGAGGCCGAGGAAGGAATAATGGGCAAAAAACAGCGGCCCCCCGAAAGGCGGCCCGAGCGGCAGCTCGATGCCGTAGTAGCTTTCACCGTTGAGGAAGGTCCGCCCACCGGCCCAGCCTTGGTGATAGACCGCAGGGTCAACGGGATGGCTCGGCGAGGAGGCCGCGAGGACGTAGGCGATCAGGCACTCGTCCCAGCCGCGAATGCGATGATCGATTCTCCAGCCGCCATTGGGGCTCCAGTGCCAGGTCAGGCAGTTTTCGCCGCGCGTGTGCCAGTCCCATTCGACCGCATGCCATAGCCGCTCGATGGCCTGGCGCAGCGTCGTCTCGGCCGGCGTCGACGCGCTGAAATATTGCCGGGCGCACAGGAATCCCTCGATAAGAAACGCGGTCTCGACCAGATCGGAGCCGTCGTCGCGCGGGGAGAACGGGATGGTCGCGCCCGTTTCGCCATTCATGAAGTGGGGGAAAACGCCGTGGTAGGAGGCTGCCCGCTCTAGGTGCGCCGTCATCCTCCCCAAGCGGGTGATGGCTTCATTGCGCCTGATCCAGCCACGCTCCGTGGCCACGATGATGGCCATGACGGCAAACCCCGATCCGCCGATGGTGACGAGGTCGGGTGGGCCGCTGACCCGGTCCCTGGCGAGGCCGCTCTTTGGATGGCCGAGCTCCCAGAAAAAGCGAAAGGTCCGCCTCTGCACCAATTCGAGCAGTTGGTTGTCCGTGAGATCAGACGCAGCCTTGCCGGTCTTGCTGTTCATCGGCTAGCCGGCATGAGCGGAACCTTGGGTGCCATCCTGTTGCGCCGGCGTCTGGGGACCGGTCGAGAGCGCGGATCGCTTCGGCTCGCCAGCGGTTGCGCAAGTCACCAGACGCGCGGTGCGACGGAAGGTGCCGTTCGGGGACTTGTGGCGGGCAAGATTGACAATCGCGGCATTGGCAAGCTCGTGATCGAAAATCGAGGCAATGGTCACGCGATGTTCTTCCTCCAAGACGTCGAAGGCCTCATCCAGAAAAATGAAATCGGGCTTCGACAACAAGAGACGCGCAAACGAAAGGCGCTGCTGCGCTTCGGGTGCCATATCCTTGTCCCAGCGCGCATCTTTGTCGAGTGAAGAGACGAGATGCTCAAGCCCCACCCGCTTCAGGGCGGCGACAAGCGCGGCGTCGACGCCCGGCGCCTCCTTCAATGGATAGACCAGGCTGGCGCGCAATGTGCCGGGAGGCACGTAGGGGCGTTGCGGCAGAAACGCCAGACGCGCACCGCGCGGTATGTGAACGCTGCCTTCGCCCCATGGCCAAAGCCCGGCGATGGCGCGAAACAGGCACGATTTACCGACCCCGGCGCGCCCGAGGATCTGCACATGCTCGCCCGGCGCGATCTCCACCCTGTCGGGATCGAGCCGGCAACTGCCGTCAGGGGTGATCACCGCCAGTTTGTCGAGGATGAGATTGGCCCCCTCGTCTTCCTCAACGGCAATATGGGTCCGGCCGTCACCGGGCAGGCCCAGCTTCAGAAGCACCTGGCGAAAGCCCATGACACGCCTGAGAGTGGCGCGCCAGTCGGCAAGATTGCCGAAATTGTCGACGAACCAGCGCAGCGAGCCCTGCACCTGGTTGAAGGCCCCGGCCACCATCATGAGATCGCCGAACGACAGGCGTCCTTCGAAATAGCCGGGCGCGGCTGCCAGGATGGGAATGACGATGGCAATCCAGCCATAGCCCGCCGTTACCCAGGTCAGGCGCGTGACCGCCCCGACGATGCGGCGAACGATGGCAAGCAGATGGTCGATATCGCCGTTGAGCCGCCGGCCCTCCTCGGCTTCGCCGCGATAGAGCGAGATGCCGTCGATACTCTCATTCGCCCTCACCAGTTCGAAGCGCAGGTTCGACTCGCGCTGATAGCGCTCCGCATTGAGGGCAACCAGCGGCCGCCCGACCCACCAGCTCAACATCGAGCCGATGGCCGCATAGGCGAGCGCGCACCAGACCATGTAGCCGGGGATGGCGAAGCTGTGCCCTTGAATCGTGAACAGCACGCCGCTGGAAACGACCCACAACACGCCAATGAAGCTGGCGAGCAGCAAGAACGCCTGGGTGAAGCCGATGGACAGATCGGCCGTCAGCTCGCTCAGGTGACGGGCGTCTTCGTGGATGCGCTGGTCGGGATTGCGGCTGATCGGCCCCGCGCCAGCGAGCAGAAAATCGCGCTTGGGCGTCAGCCACTGGCCGACGAGATCGCGCGTGAGGCGCTCGCGCGTGCGCAGCTTGATCATCTGATTGAGCCAGGTCTGCGCCACGTTCAGCACCAGAAGCGCGGCAACGATGATCCCGAACACGAGGAGCTGCATAGAGAATGCCGACACACTGCGGGCCTCGATCGCGTCGTAGAAGTCCTTGTACCAGGTATTGAGACGAAGCTGGCCCACCACCGTGATGCCGATCACCGCGACGATCGAGACGACTAGGAGCGCCAACTGCCCGCGCTTGGGGCCGGACCAGAAGACACCCATGAGGGCCATTGACTGACGCAGGAGCGTGTCGTCGGCCGGGGACGGCGCGGTCGCACCAGTGCCTTCACCATCGCGCACCGACGAGGAGGAGGAAGCGGCGATCTTCATGGCTTGTGCTTGTGATGCCCTTGCAGCACGGCGTCTTGCGACGGATACGCAATATGCCGCAACGGCGAGCGTCCCGGAAGATCGCACATCGAAGATAGCGCGAGTGGGAATCCGGGCAAGTGAAACTCACACCCGACAGGTTCGACCCAACGGGGGTGGTCAGTCGTCAGTGCGTGGAGCTGGCCTCAAATGATGAAATCGGCCGCCGAATAGACATCACCCGCGCCGATATCGCTCTTCGCCACATGATCCAGCAGGATGGTGTTGCCGGCACCGTCGTCGATCAACGCGAAGCCGTTGCCGCCGGGGTCGTCGAACAGGTGGTGGTTGACCAGATTGTTGAAGCCGGTGATGGTGGTGAGCGCGGACAGATCGATCTTCTCCAGGTTGGAAGCGGAGAAGTGACTGATGGTGTCATGCCCGAAGCCGTCGACGAAGACGAAGGTGTCGTGCCCTTTGTTGCCGGAAAGCAGGTCGTTTCCGGCACCGCCGTTCAACTCGTCGTTGCCCGCGCCGCCGTTGAGGTGGTCGCTGCGTCCACCGCCCATGAGCGTGTCGTTGCCGTCGCCGCCCGACAAGAGGTCCTTGCCGAGTGCGCCAATGAGTTGATTGTCGCCACTGTCGCCAAACAGCATGTCTGCATGATGCGAGCCGATCAGCCCTTCGATCGAGTTGTAGCTGTCGCCCGCCGCATCGCCAGTATTGGTAGCCGCATTGCCGAGGTCGGCGCGCACGCCCTTTGCCGCGTTGGCATAACTCGCGAAGTCGAAGCCGGCACCGTAGTTGTCGCCCTCGAGCATGTCGGCGCCGGCGCCGCCCGAGAGCATTTCTGTGCCGGTGCCCGGGTTGACTATGCCGTAGATTGCGATCAGGTCGTTGCCGCCCCGTCCGTTCAGCGTTCCTGCATCCAAGGCGGAGACATTCGATGGGCTGTTGTAGATCGTGTCGTCGCCGGCACCGCCGAATATGGTTTGCGCGCCTGTCCCACCGGTGATTTTGAGCACTTCGAAATTGGAGTAGCTGGCGCCATTGATACCGTCGATTATAGGCGTGAAGACGGAGCCGAAGTTGAGGTAGACCGAGTGGGTCGAGCCCGTCAGCGATTGAATGTGGATCAGATCGTAGCCGTTGCCGCCGTCGAGCCCTTGCCCCGTGGTCATCGCGGTGCTGATGACGGCGTCATCGCCTGCACCGCCCAGAACCTGATCGTACCAGCTATAGGAGATGATAGCGTCATTGCCGCCGCCGCCCTGGAGCGTGTTGTGATAGGTAAAGTTGGTGCTGTCGTCACCGTAGAGCGTATCGTCGCCGTGGCCTCCGTAAACCACGTCGTTGCCGTCGCCGCCACGGAGTACGTTGCCGCCAGAGCTTGCTTGCAGCGTATCGTTGCCGGCTAGCCCATAGATCACGTCACCGGCCGTACCGGCCGTGTAATTGTCGTCGCCAGGGGTCAGGTTGATGGTCGCCATTACGTGGTCCTCCTAGCACCTGGAAGCCGGCACCAGTCGCCCTGCACGTGCAGAAATTGACGTTGCGCAAAGCAACCGTGCGGCGAAGAAAGCGATCCCTCAAGGATAATGACCGCTCAACCATGGTATGTCGCGCACTTAACCGCAACCAATACACACCGAAGACCGGTCGTCACACTCGACAGATGAACCTGTTCCTGCCGGCTTGATAGAAAACTTGATCCAAGGTCAGCCAAGCGACCTCTATCCCTTGACAGAGCCGGCCCGCGGACGCGACCACGACGAGGGCAACGCTTGGAGCGCCCGTTCGCAAAGCGTCTTTCGACAAAAGCGGTCTTGTGATTTGATGCGCGGCAACAGGTTGGGCGAAGTGACAGTGGGATGGCGCAATGCGCACACAGCAGCCTGCGGCAGGCGTCGCTGGGTGCCAATTCCGCCATCGCAGGCACGCTCGCAGCAGTGCCTTACCGGGTTCTGCAGAGCCATGTGGTCCGCGCCTATTGGTCGTTAACCGGATAGGGAGCTCGGATCGCGTATAATCGACCCAAACATTGCGGCTCGAGCGTCGCCGGCTGGGCAGGTGAGTGCGTATCGATCGGGGCAGGGAAATGCAGATTGCCGGGCGCAACAGAGGCTGCAACCGATTGCAGTGGATAATCGCCATTCAATGACGGTGCGACCGGGAAAGATTTGCGTCTTCATCGGCACCCGGCCCGAGTTGATCAAGCTCGCTCCGGTGGTTCGGGCGCTTAAGACATTGCCTGCTGCGCCCTGGCGACTGTCGACGGTGTTCACCGGCCAGCACGAGGAACTGGTCGCCCAGGCAGCCGACGTGTTCGGCATTGTACCCGACCGCCAGCTTTGCATCGCGCGCCATGACGACAGCCTGGCAACCCTGACGGCCCGCCTGCTCGTCGCCGTGGATAGCCTGATGAAGCAAGAAGAGCCCGATCTGGTGGTCGTCCAGGGCGATACCACCACCGTCCTGTGCACCGCGCTTGCCGCCTTCTATCGCCGTGTCGCCATCGCCCATGTGGAAGCGGGCTTGCGCACGCACGATCTTGCCCAGCCCTTCCCCGAGGAAGCCAACCGCAGTCTGGTAGCGCGGCTAGCCAGCCTCAACTTCGCCCCCACCGAGCGGGCGCGCCAGGCGCTTCTGGCGGAGGGTATCGCCGAGGAAGCCATTGCGGTTACCGGTAACACCGTCATCGATGCCGTCATGGACATCGCCCGCAAGCTACCCCCGCCGGGCGTCTTGGCTCGCCATGGCGTACCGTCGTCGGGGGGCCCGCTCATTCTGGTCACCATGCACCGGCGCGAATCCTGGGACCGCGGCATCGCCTCGGCCTGCCGCGCGCTGAAACAGTTGAGCAACGAGCGGCCGGACCTGCGCATCGTCCTGCCGGTCCATCCCGGCGCGACCGTGCGCCAGCATGTCATGAGCGAACTGGCGAACCAGGCGGGGGTTTTCCTGCTGCCGCCGCTCGATTATCGCAGCTTTCTCGCCATCGCCACCGAGGCCTGCCTCTTCTTGAGCGATTCCGGCGGCTTGCAGGAAGAAGGTGCCGCCCTTCACAAGCCGGTCCTGATCCTGCGTGAGAAGACCGAGCGCCGCGAGGCCATAGACGCCGGAACCGCCCGGCTGGTCGGAACCGACACCGCCGATATCGTTGCCGAGGTCGGCCGGCTGCTCGACGATGAGGAGCTTTATCGACGCATGAGCTCGGCACCCAATCCCTTCGGCGATGGGCGCGCCGCCGCCCGCATAACCGATCATATCGAACGCTGGTTCGAGCGCTGCCGCCCGACATCCCCCGAGGTTGCGGCTAAGCGTCCCTCCGATGCCCTGAGCCAAAGCAAGGCCTGATCATGCTCGACCTCCTCGGCCTCGCTATCCCCCTTCTCTCGATATTGATCGCGGTGATCGCCTCGATCTTTCTGGTCATCGGCATTGACGACATCGTCCTCGATATCGTTTCGCTGATCTATTGGAACTCGCGTCGCTCCAAACGCCACAGCGACTTGCCACCCTTCACCCTGAAGACCTTGCTGGAAATGCCGGAAAAACCCGTCGCCTTGATGGTCCCTACCTGGCAGGAAGCGCCGGTGATCGACAAGATGCTGCTGCGCGCCATCGAGGTGCTGCAATACAACAACTACCGCATATATGTCGGCGTCTACCCCAACGACCTGGAGACCATGGCTGTCGTCAAGTCGGTTGCGGACGTGTACTCCGACAGGGTTACCATGGTCGTCCTTGACCATACCGGACCGACCACCAAATCCGACAATGTCAACAGCATCATCACCTATATCTTCGCCGACGAGCAACGGCTCGGCCAGCCTTACGAGATCTTCGTCATCGACGATGCCGAAGATTATCTGCCGCCGCACGAACTGAACGTCTTCAACTATTTCATTCCGTTCCGCGATATCGTGCAGTTGCCGGTATTTCCGATGGATGCCGGCTGGGGCGAGTTCACTTCCGGCCATTACATGGACGAATTCTCCCAGATGCACCTCAAGGACATGCCGGTGAGGGAATGGCTGACCGGCATCATCCCCAGTGCCGGCGTCGGCACCGGCTTCAGCCGTCGCGCCATGTTCACCGCCATGCGGCTGAACAACGGCAGGGTGTTCAGCGAGGAAACGCTGACCGAGGATTATGAACTGCCGATGCTGCTGGCGAGCAGCGTCGAACGCAGCGTGTTCGCCGGCCTGTCGATCGAGCCGGAAGACGATGGCTCGTTGTTCTCCAGCGGTGCCTGGTCGGGATCGCGCGTGGCGGTGCGCAGCTTCTTCCCGCGACACTTCTGGACCGCGGTGCGGCAGAAGACACGCTGGGTTATCGGCATCACCCTGCAAGGCTGGGACCACCTGGGCTGGGAGGGAAGTCCCTATCAGCGCTATATGCTCGCCCGCGACCGCAAGGCACTCATCGGCAACATCGTCACCTTTCTGGGCTACATCCTCGTCGTGATGACCCTGCTGGTGTGGTACAGCCAGAGACTGCTGACCGGTGATCAGGAGTTCCCCCAGCTGGTGAACGAGGGAAGCTGGGTGTGGTTCGTGCTGATCGCCAACTTCTATGTGGTGATCTATCGCCTGATCGTGCGCGCGATCTGCACCTACAAGATCTACGGGCTGGTGCACGCCTTCCTGTCGGCGCCGCGGGCGGTGTGGGGCAACCTGATTAATTTCTGCGCCACCGTGCGCGCCATCTGGATCTATCTCACCCACTCAAGACAGGATCGTGCCCGCATTCCGTGGGACAAGACCGAGCACGAATTCCTGGAGTGAGTTGCGGCCACTGACGGGCCGCTGCAACGATCAGCGAGCGGGGGGAGCGCTGAGGGGCCGCGCCGGGGCGGAAGGGGCTCCCTGGTCAGCCGCGATACGGCGGTCCCACAGCACTTCGGCGATCAGCATGGTGTTGGCCATGAGGCCGAAGCGCAGTGCGAGGGTACCGACGACAGCAACCGATATGATGGCAGAGACCAGATCGATCGTTTGCATGGACGCGCCCTCCCGGTTGATGTGTTCTCAACTGGAGCGCCACCATAGTGATCGAAGTCCAAGATCCCGTTAGGAACTTCGCGACAATTGTAGATAAAACCGAATCAAATCAGACGGTTGTGCCGCACCCCTCAGTGCCTGCGATAGCCGGCCACGAACGCCCCCAACGGCTCCGCCCTAGCCCGCATTTCTCACACTGCCTGCGTCCCGCGCCGGCAGATTGAGAAATGCGGGCCAGCAGCGCCCAGATCGCGGTTCAATCCCGCGACCGGTTGCGCTAGACTGCCGCTCGATAGTCCGGAAGGGCTCAGCGGGGGCAGGTTTCTAGATGTCAGTGAAGGCACAAGAGAGCGAAAAGTCGGGCGGCTCATCGTTGATGGCCGTCGTCGCCGGCATGCGCATCGTACGCTGGATCATGCTGGTGATCGTCGCCATCCTGCTTCTGGCCCAGCTCCTCGGCCAGCTTGAGGGTGCCTTGAGGTATCCTCTGGCGAAGTGGATTTTCTATGGCCGCCATATCATCGAAACGACGCTTGGAGATGCGGTGAGAAGCTCCATTCCCCATATTTTTGGCGGGCGCGACCGCACCGACTGGATATTGATCGTCCTGGCGCTCGCGCTCGGCATTTTCGCCAGACGCATGAGTGACGGCGCCAAGCGCAAGATATTCCAGCGCCAGATGGACACCAAGGTCGCGGCCTTGCGCGCCGACATGGGGCTCAATGAAGGCTCGAGCCTCACCAAGGACCTCGAGGAGAAGGTGCGGGCGATGAAGTCCGGCGGCAAGACCGACCGGGAGGAGCTGCTCAAGATCTTCGCCGAGACCAAGCGCAAGCTGGATGGCATGGGCCGCGAGCTGGCATTCCTCGCCATCGACGTGGTGGACTCCACTGCGATGAAGGAGCTAGAGGACCCGGCTGCCGCCCAGATCGATTTCGCCGAATACCGCAAGTTGGTCGAGAGCGTCTTCAGGGCCAATGGCGTCATCAAGGCTGCCTGGACGCCGGATGGTGTGATGGCCTGCTTTTCCAACATCGACACCGCAGTGCGGGCCGGCCAGGGCGTGATCAATGCGCTCGATCACTTCAACCGCGAAGTAAAGCTCATGAAGGCCGACTTCGCGGTGCGCTGCGGGGTGAATTCCGGCTTCCTCTACATGGACGACTCAACGCCCCTGGAGCAGGTCTCCGACCGGGTGATCGACATTGCCGGGCACATGCAGAAATATGCCGAGCCCGATACCGTCGCTATACCCAAGGCCGCCATCAAGCCGCTGGCCGAGTCAGGCGGCTTTTCGCCCAGCAACAAGGTGGTCGACGGAGTGGAGGTCTACACTTGGCGGCGCAGCGGTCCGGCGCCGATGCCACCGACCGCGACAAGCTGAGCCGCATCGACCATCACTGGCGCAAGACCTCCGGCAGCGTCACCGTCGTGCCCGGTTGCAAGTCCATCTCGCGCATGCTCATCGCCGGCATCTCCAGCACGTAGCGGGCCGGTGAAGCGGGCCTGAACACCTTGGGATAGGTGTCGGGGCTGACATCGGCAGCGATATGGACGATACGCAAATCCTCGCTGATCCATACGATGTCGATGGGAAAGTTCATCTCCTTCATCCAGAAGCCGTAGGTGGCGCTTGCCGGAAAAATGAAGAGCAGCCCCCTGCCCGGCGCCAGGTCGCGCCGCCCGGACAGTCCGCGCACCCGCTCCGCTGTGGTGCCGGCGATCTCGACCGTGATTGGGTGGTCGCCCACCCGCATGGCATAAATGCCTGGCCATGAGCGCTCGCCGGCGCGGGCGCTGTCGGCAGGCCGGCCACCAAGGCCTGCCAACACGAAAAAGCTCAGTACGAAAAGGAAGATGCTGCGCGGCATGGGCTGACCATTATCGAAGGCGGCGTGGTGCCGCCGTCACGATCCTGAAACGGTCGGCGTCGCGGCGCAAGACCTTGTCCATCACGCGCCTTTGCTTCACTTCGCCCGCTGCCGGCGGTTTGCCGCGGCTTCGCGGTGGGCGATATAGGTGACTGCGGCGATAATTACGCCGCCGCCGGCGATCACCCACGGGTCGAAGGGCTCGCCGAACATCGCCATACCGACCAGCGATGCCCACACCAGTTGCAGGAACGTGAACGGCTGCGTGACGGTGAGCGGCGCCGCCTTGAAGGCCCGTGTCAGCGCGTAGTGGCCGCTGGTGGCAAAGAACGCGGTGAGTGACAGAAACAGCGTCTCATGCAGTGACGGCGTCTGCCAGTTGGCAATGGCGAACGGCAACAGCGCCAGTGTCGAGGTTATGGTGAGAACGCCCACGATCACCGTCGGCTTCTCGCTTTGGGTGAGCACCTTGGCGATGAGGTAGGAGGTGGCGAACAGCGGAGCCGCTGCAAGCTGTCCCAACTGGCCGACCGACACCTCGGCAAACCCCGGCCGGATCACTAGCATGGCGCCGGCGAACCCCGCCAGCACCGCCATGATGCGCCGTACATGCATTTTCTCGCCCAGGAACAGCGCCGCCCCGACGGTGATGAAGATGGGAGCGAGATAGCCGATGGCGGTGACCTCCGCGATCGGGATACGCGCCATGGCGAAGAACCACAGGATGACACCGAGGCCGTGCACAACTCCGCGAATGCCATAGAGCATGAGCGCGCGAGGACCCGGGCGGTAGCCAACGAGCCGCACAAGCAGCGGGGACAGCAAGACCAGTCCCATGAAGTAACGCATGAAGGCAGCGACCGGCGCCGGCAGGTTGGTGCCGATATAACGCACAATGGCGGTGACGAACACGAACAGCACACCCGCCACGATCATCCAGGCGATGCCGGCTGCCTTCGCGCGCCGCTCCTGATCGGCGGCCAGCATGGCCTCTGCGGCAAGGCTGTCGCTCATGAGGGAGATCCGTCCTGACGGGGCAAAACATATTTCTTAGACGCTGCATCCGGCTTTGGGAACGCCCGCAGCAGAAGCCAAGCCCTGCAGCGTGCGCATGGCTTGCTGCTGGCCTGATGGCCAGGCCCCTGTTTTGCAGGCGGCGCAATGGTGTAGTGAAGACGATGAATGAGCGAGGGCGCTTCCATGACCGCACGATTGAGCGACACCGACCGACGTTTCCTGCGCCTTGCCTACCAGGAGGCGCTTGCCGGCCATGAAGAGGGCGGCTGTCCCATTGGGTCGGTGCTGGCCGAGGGCGAGCAGCTGATCGCACGCGGCCGCAACCAGCGGGTCCAGAAGGGCGATCCCATCGCCCATGGCGAGATGGACGCCCTGAGGAATGCAGGACGGCAGAAGTCCTACCGCGCCACGACCATCTACACCTCCTTGAGCCCGTGCATGATGTGCTCGGGCACCATCATCCAGTTCGGCATTCCGCGCGTCGTCATCGGCGAGAACGTCAATTTCGGCGGCAACGAGGAATTCCTGCGCCAGCGCGGCGTCGAGGTGATCGTCGCCGACGATGCCGACTGCATCGCCTTGATGCGGCGCTTCATCGCCGAAAAGCCTGAATTGTGGGCCGAGGACATCGCCGATGAGTGATCGCATGACCGGGCCGCGCTATACCCCACTGGTGGAAAGCCTGCCCTCCACCGTCCCCTTCGTCGGCCCCGAGACGCAAGAGCGCGCCCGCGGCCGTCCGTTCCGCGCCCGCATCGGCGCCAACGAGAGCGTCTTCGGCCCCTCCCCGCGCGCCATCGAGGCGATGGCGGCGGCCGCGGCCGAGGTATGGAAATACGGCGATCCCGAAAACCACGACCTCAAGGCAGCCCTTGCAGCCCATCATGGCGTTTCCCCCGACAATATCGTGGTGGGCGAGGGCATAGACGGGCTGCTCGGCTATCTGGCGCGCATGCTGGTGGACAAGGAGACCCCAGTCGTCACCTCGCTCGGGGCCTATCCCACCTTCAACTTCCACGTGGCAGGCTTCGGCGGCCGCCTCCTCACCGTGCCCTATGTCGACGACCGTGAAGACCCGGAAAGCCTGCTGGCGCTGGCCGCCAGCGAGAAGGCGCCGCTTATCTATTTCGCCAATCCCGACAATCCCATGGGCACCTGGCACGACGCGGCCGCCGTCCAGGCGATGATCGCGGCCGTCCCCGAGGGGGGCCTCCTCGTCCTCGATGAGGCCTATGTCGAGTTCGCTCCCGAGGGCACCGCGCCGCCGATCGATGCCGACGACCCCCGTGTCATCCGCTTGCGCACCTTCTCCAAGGCTCACGGCATGGCCGGCGCCCGCGTAGGCTATGGCATCGCAGAAAAGAGCCTCGCACTGGCCTTCAACAAGGTTCGCAACCATTTCGGCGTCAGCCGCATCGCCCAGGCCGGTGCCCTGGCGGCGCTGGCCGACACGGACTGGCTGGCCCATGTGCGCCGCTCGGTGATTGAGGCCTGCGAGGGCATTGCCGCCATTGCCCGCGACAACGGCCTTGCGCCTCTCTCCACCGCCACCAACTTCGTCACCATCGATTGCGGGCGCGACCAGGCCTATGCCAAGGCGGTGGTGGACGGCCTCATCGCCCGCGGCATCTTCGTGCGCATGCCCTTCGTTGCGCCCCAGAGCCGCTGCATCCGTGTCTCCGCGGGAGCAGCGGACGATCTGGCCATCTTGAGTGAGGCCTTGCCGCACGTGCTGGCGGACCTCGCATAACGGCACGCGCGGCTTTTGCAAAGCCGCAGCGTCGAGCAAAGGGGGAACGCCCATGTCAGGCGACGTCACGCTCATCGACCATCCGCTTGTCGTCCACAAGCTGTCATTCCTGCGCGACCGCGCCACGCAGCCCGCCCTGTTCCGCCAGTTGCTGCGCGAGATCAGCCTGTTGATGGCCTATGAGGTGCTGCGCGACCTGCCGCTGGTGACGCGCCGCATCGAAACGCCGCTGGAAGCCATGGATGCCCCCGTCCTTGCCGGCAAGAAGCTGGTTCTGGTCTCCATCCTGCGCGCCGGCAACGGCCTGCTCGACGGCATGCTCGACCTCGTCCCCGCCGCCCGCGTCGGCCATATCGGGCTCTATCGCGATCCCGATACCCTGCAGGCGGTCGAATACTACCTGAAGCTGCCCGAGGATGTGGCCGAGCGGCCGGTGATCCTGGTCGATCCCATGCTGGCGACCGGCAATTCGGTCTCCGCCGCCGTTGCCCGACTCAAGCAGCATGGCTGCCGCGACATCCGCTTTGTCTGCCTGCTTTCAGCGCCCGAAGGCATCGCCGCCCTCAATGCCGCGCATCCCGACGTGCGCGTCTTCACCGCCGCCATCGACAGCCACCTCAACGACCACGGCTATATCATGCCCGGCCTCGGCGATGCCGGCGACCGCATGTACGGAACCAAATAGATTTCAGGACGGCGGAGCAGCGCGCTCGTCGTCGAAGCGCTGGCGGGCGTGGTCGATCTCGTCGCGGTTGCGGCGCGCCCAGTGCACCAGGCCGTTTACCGGCTCGATGAGCGAGCGCCCGAGCGCGGTCAGTTCGTAGTCCACCCGCGGCGGAATGCTCGGCGTCACCATGCGCGTCACCAGCCCGTCGCGCTCCAGCCCGCGCAAGGTGAGCGTCAGCATGCGCTGCGAGATGGAGCCGAGCGCCCGCCTGATCTCGCTGAAGCGCATCGACCCGTCTGCCAGCACCGAGACCACCAGCACGGTCCACTTGTCGCCCACCCGCGACAACAACTCGCTGACCGCCCGGCACTCCCCGGGCAACTCGAGGGTACCGGGTATAACGGGTGTGCCTTCTTGTGATCGATTCGAAGTCATTTATATAGCCTTGGTAACATAACGTAACCAAGGTAGGTGACCCATGGCAACCCTTTCCATCGCCGTCATCGTCGGCAGTGCCCGGCGCGAATCCATTAACCGCAAGCTGGCCGAAGCGCTTGCCAGGCTGGGCCGCGACAGCGCCCGTTTCAGCTTCGTCAAGATCGATGATCTGCCGATGTTCAACCAGGACCTGGAGGCCAATCTGCCGGTCAGTGTCGCCCGCTTCAAGGCGGAGGTTTCCGCCGCCGACGCCGTGCTCTTCGTCACTCCTGAGCACAACCGATCCATTCCCGCCTTGCTCAAGAACGCCATCGACTGGGGCACGCGTCCGCGCGGCCAGAACAACTGGACGGGCAAGCCGGCGGCGATCACCGGCACATCGCTAGGCGCCATCAGCACCGCCATCGCCCAGGTGCAGCTGCGCCAGATCATGAGCGGTCTGGGATGCATCGTTACGGGCGGCGAGACCTACATCAACTTCAAGCCTGGCCTCATCGACGACAACGGCGACATCGGCGATGAGAGCGTGCGCGGCTTTCTTGCCGCGTTCCTCGAGCGCTTCCTGACGCTCGCTTCCAAGCTCACCGCCTGATCACAACGCCCGCATACCACCTCGCGCATTTTCTTTTGCCGCCAGTTCTGGCACGGTTACCAACGCTAAACCTGATTGTGCGACATTCGCTCGTTGGGCTTGGCATGGATAGGCATGCCAATCATGCCGGCAGGATTTGACCGGGGGAGTTAGGCATGGTGAACGCGGCTGGCGGACTGATCACTCCTGTTATTCTGGCCGGAGGCTCGGGAACGCGGTTGTGGCCGCTCTCGAGCGAGGCCAGGCCCAAGCAGTTCCAGACCCTGTCGGGCCGCCGCTCCATGTTCCAGCAGACCCTGCAGCGGGTTGGAGATCCCGGTCGCTTCACCGCGCCCCTCATCATCGGCAATGCCCAACACGCCGGGTTGCTGGCGGAGGAAATCGCCGCCAGCGGCATCACGCCCGCTGCCATCGTCTATGAGCCCGAAGGGCGCAACACCGCGCCGGCCATCACGCTGGCCGCCATGGTGGCCCTGGCCTTGCGCTTGAGCGACAACATCCTGGTGATGCCGTCCGACCATGCCATCGGCAATCCGGGCAAGCTGATCAGCGCCATCGACAAGGCCCGCGCCGCCGTGCACCACGGCTATTTTGTCACCTTCGGCATCACCCCCGACGGACCCGAGACCAGCTACGGCTACATCCGCCAGGGCAAGCCGCTGGGCGAGGACGCCGGAGCGGCAGACCATATCGCAGACATCTTTCGCGTCGATCGCTTCGTCGAAAAGCCAGTTCGCGACAAGGCCGAGGCGATGCTTGCCGAGGGCGGATACCTGTGGAACTCAGGCATGTTCCTGTTTCCCGTCAAGGTGCTGCTGGAGGAGCTGAGCCGCCTGCAGCCCACCACGCTGAAGGCCTGCCAGCGGGCGTTGTCGGCAGCGCGCATCGAGAACCGGGCCGTGCATCCCGACGCCAACGCCTTCGCCGAGGCTGAATCGATCAGCATCGACTACGCGTTGATGGAAAAGACCGATCGGGCTGCCGTCGTGCCGACCGATCCCTTGTGGAACGACGTTGGCTCGTGGACTTCGGTGTGGCAGCTGTCGGATCGCGATCAGTCGCAGAACGTCACCATAGGCGATGTGGTGCTGCACGACGTGACCGGTGCCTACGTGCGCTCCGAAGGACCGCTGACGGCCGTGGTAGGCCTCAGCGACGTCATCGTGGTCAACACCGGTGATGCCGTTATCGTTGCCGCCAAGAGCCATGCCCAGGACATCCGCCGCATCGCCGAGGCCGCCAGGCGCCGGCACAGCGAGGCCGGCACCAGCGAGCCCGCCGGCGGCAAGGCGAACCTCGAACCGGCGGTGGAAGAAAGCATCGCCGACATCATCGCCATGCCCCGGCGGACGGCCTAGCCCGCATTTCTCACACGCCCTGCGTCTTGCGACCGGTCCGGCTCTGCGCCCGTATCGGGCTGGCCATGTCATAAACGGCCTATTTACGCATCGGGACTAGACTTCTGGCACGCAGGAAAATGCGGTGCTGCGCCCTGCTGCGGCACGTGGGTGGTTGAGTATCATGTGTTCTGTCGAATCCAGCCGTCACGGCGACACTCACCCGGGCAAGACCGGCGAAAGGCTTGTCGGCGCCGACGGCGGGGCCCCGCGCATATTGCTGGCTGGGATTCCGATACCGCACGCGAACTCCTGAAAGCGCTTCTGGAGCGCATGGGATGTCGTGTGGATACGGTGAGCGACGGCCAGGAAGCGATCGTGCAGGTTTGCTGTGACTTCTACGACGCTATCTTCATGGACATCGAGATGCCGGTTCTCGACGGACTCAATGCCGCCCTGGAAATCCGCAAGCTCCACAGCCAAGCGGCCCGCACGCCCATCATCGCACTTTCGGCGCTCATCACCGACATCTCCGGCCGGCCCGTGCTCGCGGCCGCCTTCGACGCCGCCATCGCCAAGCCGGCCCGACGCAGGGACCTTTACCGCGTGCTGCATCACATCCTGGCCCGCTTCCATGGCCCCGTTCACTACGCCAGGGACGCGGCCCAAAGCGGCAACGCTGCGCCGCAGCCTATCGATCACGCCGAACAGGCGTTCATCTTCGGCAATCTTCCCCAATCCGAACAGCGGGCGCTGATCAGGCTGGCGATCAGAGAGCTTGAAGACCTTGGCTGCCAGTTGAACGGCGCCGTCGCTACGCGCTCGTGCGACCAGGTTCTCCACATCGTTCACCGGATCCGCGGCACGGCCGCCAACTTCGCCGCCGTACCGCTCGCCGCCATTGCTGCAGCGCTTGAGAAGGATTGCCGCGTCGGCCTGCCCGCAGACATCAGCAACCGCTGCGCCGCCTTGGGCAATGCCGTCACTTGCCGTTGCCGCGTCAAGGCACGCGCTTCGAGAGCGCCGCAGACGTGCCTAGCCATTCTAGTGCCCTGCGCCATTTTCAACCGGCCCGGGGTCGCCGCAAGGCGACGCAGGGCGCGGGGAGTGTGAGAATGCCTGAGCATGCGCGTATTGCTCGTCGAGGACAGCCCGTCGCTGGCCGCCATCTACCGCGCCCAGCTCGAGACCCGTGGCTTTTCGGTCGACCATGCCGAGACAGGCCGCGCCGCGCGCGCCATGGCTGATCGCACCGACTACAGTCTCATCCTGCTCGATCTCGGCCTGCCCGACATCGACGGGCAGGAGCTGTTGCGCGCCTGGAACGTCGACGCCAAGCCGTCGGCAATCATCGTCATCACCGCCAATGCCTCCATCGCCAAGGCGGTGCAGTCGGTGCGTGAGGGCGCTTACGACTATCTGGTCAAGCCCATTACCCGCGACCGGCTCTTCACAACCATCGACAACGCCCTCGACCGCAACCGCTTGCGCCGCAGCGTCGCCACCTCCAAGGAGCGCCCGCAGGCGGGCTCGTTCTGCGGTTTCATCGGCGACAGCGAGGCGATGCAGGAGGCCTACCGCAAGATCCGCTCGGTGGCGCAGTCGCGTGCCTCGGTCTTCATCACCGGCGAGAGCGGAACCGGCAAGGAGCTGTGCGCCGAGGCCATCCACCGCTCCAGCCCGCGCGCTGCCGGCCCGTTCGTTGCCATCAATTGCGGTGCCATCCCGAAGGACCTGATGGAATCGGAAATTTTCGGCCATCTCAAGGGCTCCTTCACTGGCGCCATCTCCGACCGTGAGGGCGCGGCGCGCCTCGCCCATGGCGGCAGTCTGTTTCTCGACGAGATCTGCGAGCTCGACTTTGGCTTGCAGACCAAGCTGTTGCGCTTTCTGCAGAGCGGCCTCATCCAGCGTGTCGGCTCGACCGCCACCGAGAAGGTCGACATCCGCGTCCTGTGCGCCACCAACCGCTCACCCGTCGAGGAGGTGCGCCAGGGCCGCTTTCGCGAAGACCTGTTCTATCGTTTGCATGTAGTACCGATCCACCTGCCGGCCCTGAAGGAACGCGGCGACGACATCCTGCGCCTTGCCCGCCACTTCCTCACCCAGTTCTCGCGCGAGGAGGTGAAATCCTTCCGCCGCTTTTCGCCCCAGGCCGAGCATGCTCTCGTGGCCCATGACTGGCCCGGCAATGTGCGCGAGCTGCAGAACACCTTGCGCGAGGCGGTGGTGCTCAATGACGGCGAAGTGATCGAGGCCTCGATGCTGCGCGTCGCCGGCATCGCTCAATTCATCCACATGAACGGCAAAGCGCAAGAGCCGATGCTGGATGTGGCGCATCTGCGCACCCAGGCGGCACGCGGCGAAGCAGCGATGGTGGGGCGCGAGCTGCGCGACATCGAACGCCAGGCCATCGAGGGCACCATTGCCGCCTGCGGCGGCTCCATTCCGCGCGCCGCCAAGCTCCTGGGCGTCAGCCCCTCGACCATCTATCGCAAGCGCGAGAGCTGGTAGCGTCTCAGGCGCGGCCGAAGTCGTCCTCGATGCGCACGATATCGTCTTCGCCGAGATAGTCGCCGCACTGCACCTCGATCAGCACGACGTCGGTTTCACCGCGGTTGTCGAGCCGGTGCACGCTGCCCAGCGGTACATAGATGCTCTCATCGCTCTGCAGCACCATGACATCGTCGCCGATGGTGGCATAGGCCTCGCCTTCCACCACCGTCCAGTGCTCCGAGCGATGCTGGTGATACTGCAGCGACAGTTTTTTGCCGGGCGCCACCACGATGCGTTTGACCTGGTAGCCTTCGCCGCACATGATCGATTCGTAGCTGCCCCAGGGGCGATGCACCACGTTGCTCGAAAACCTCTCGCGGTGGTCCGGCACCAGGGCATCGATGCGGCCGATGCGGGCCGATGGCGAAATCGTCGGTACGGCGCTGGTCATGTCCTCGTCTCCCGGTTTGTCTTTTTTGCCGGCACTCCCGCATTGCCAAAATCGGCGCTCGCGCAGCCGCGAAAGGGATGCCGCTTTGCCCGGCAGCAATCCCCGTGCCAGCCCTCTGACCTCTCTGCTGAAGTTCTGAAAATAGTTTTGATTCAATATATTAGCCCGCACTTGCGGAGTTCGCCGTCAGCCTCGCGTCATGGCGGTTTTGCAATTTGAAAAGCCCAATCGCGAATCCGCGCCGCAACTTTTTGGCGTTTTGCGAATCCGCCTGACGCGGAGTCAAAGAAAAGCGTGGAATTTCAATGCGGGCCCGACTGGCATGGCACTTGCCAGACGCCTGCCTGGGGAGGTCCGCCAATAAAACAAGCAGGCGGGCTGAAGAGGCAGATGACGGTCAAGGTACGACGGGAACGTCCGGACCAGCGGCGGTATCATAGAGTTACCGCGCCGCTCTATTTGCGCCTGGGCGAGGGTCCGGTGGTGCGGGCCCGCGACTGGAGCCTTGGCGGCCTGCGCGTCGACGGCTACCCCGAGGCCTTGCCTCCCGTCGGCAGCGACGTCGAGATCGCCGTCGCGCTGCCCTTCCAGGGCTTCGACATCTCCTTCCGGGTCAAGGCCGAGGTCGTCCGCAACGTCGGCGAGATCGCCTCCTTCGCGGTCCAGTTCACCGAGATCGGCGAGCGCGAGCGCGCCTTGATGTCGCATTTCATCGAGGATCTGGTGCGCGGAGCCATGACCGAGGTGGCCGACCAGATCCAGCGCATCGACGTGCCGATCACCCCGGTCTCGACCGATCCGAGCCCCAAGCCCGGCGACAAGGAGGTTCCCAAGAAGCGCCGCCTGCCGGTCAAGCAGATAGCCTGGGTGAGCATCTATGCCACCATCGGCTTCCTGGTCTTCGGTTACATGGCACTGGTGCTCTATTCCAACCTCTTCCGCATGGAAGTGCAGACTGCCGTGGTCACCGCGCCGCTGGTCGACGTGCGCGCCCAGTCGGACGGCGAATTGTCCTTCGTGCGCGCCGCCCCGGGCGAGCATGTGAAAGCGGGCGAAACCGTGATCTATGTTGCCGATTACAGTCTCGAGCAGCAGATCGACCAGGCCAAGGTCGAGATCCAGCGCCGCGAGGCCGAACTCGTCAACGCCATGCAATTGCGCACCAACGAAATGCAGCGCATGACCGAATACGCATCGGTGGGACTGAAGAACATCGAACAGCTTCAGGTCGACATGGCCGCGCTCGAGTTCCAACACAAGAGCGCACTTTCCCGCTACAACCGCACCAGGAAGCTCAAGCAGGAAGGTTTTGCCACCAAGGCGCAGCTTGAAGACGCCGGCAACTGGCTGGCCGAGGCCCGCGCCAAGCTGAAGTCGAAGAAGATCGAACTCGAGGAGCAGAAGCGCCTCGCCGAGACCGGCCTCGGGCGCACCTTCTATAACGGCCGCGAACTACTCGGAAACATGGGCGCGGCCGATGCCGCCATCAAGCTGGCGCGCTATCTGGTGGCGCTCGCCAACGAGAACCACGAGGCGCTCTTGAAGCACCGCGAGCGCCTGGCGGTGCACGCTCCCTTCAACGGACGCCTCGCCGAAGTGCCCCTGCCTGAGCACGCGGCCATCAAGAAGGGCGACGTCATCGCCGTCTTCGAAAAGGACAAGGACCGGCGCGTCCTTGCCTATCTGACGCAGGACGAGGTGATGAAGATCGGCCTCGGCGACCAGGCCTCGATCTATTTCCCCGCCCTCAATTCCTCGCTCAAGGCGCGGGTGATCAATATCGACCGCACCGCCGGCTTCCGCACCGAGATTTCACGTCGCTTCTCCTGGCGCGGTGCCGACGATCGCTCAGCCGAGGTGACGTTGGCCTTCGAGGAAGCCGACAATCCGGCCGTGCGCCAGCAGGCCAGGCCCGGCTTGCCGGCGGTGGTGCTGTTCGAATCGCATTCCACCAACCCCATCCTTGCCGCCATGTGGCGCAAGGTGGCCGCGTTGCTGCTGTGAGCAGACGGCGATGTTCCTGAAGGACTCCTCATCCAAGCTGGACGACCCCACTTACTGGCCGACCACCGCCGAGAAGTGGAATGTCACCGTCCTGTTGCAGATCGCGCTTTATTTGTCGGTGTGCTTCATCCTCATCTCGCTGGTGCCCAACAAGCTGTTCGACCCATCGGTGCGCCAGGTGACCTACACCATTGGCATCATCGGCGTGTGGCGCTATTCTTGGTGGTTCACCCATGCCGTGCGCGCCGTCATCTATAGGCGCCTGGTCTATCCGCGCATGCGCGCCGAGGGTGCCCGCGTCATGGCCTCCGGCTGGCGCCCGCGCCATCTGCATTTCATGATGACCACCTTCAAGGAGCACAAGGAAATCACCGAGGCGGTGATCCGCGGCATCGTCAACCAGGTGCGCGAGGTGGGTTGTCCCGCCACCTTGTGGCTGGGCTCCGGCGACCGCTACGACGAGGACATCATCGAGAACCAGTTGCGCCTGGTGGCGAGCGATCTCGACTTCACCTTCCGCATCATTCGCCAGAACGTGTCGGGCAAGCGCATGGCCATCGGCCTGGTGCTGCGCGCCATGTGCCGCGCCATGGTGCCCGACGACGACATCGTGGTGTTCCTCGACGGCGACTTCATCATGACCAAGAGCGCGGTCACGCGCTGCCTGCCCTTGTTCAAGCTCTATCCCGACCTCGAGGCCGTCACCACCGATGAGGATGTGATCTGCAACGGCCCCAAGTGGATGCAGTCGATGCTGTCCATGCGATTTGCCCAGCGGCGCATGGCCATGCAGTCGCATTCGCTGTCGGGCCGCGTGCTCACCCTGACAGGCCGCATGTCGGTGTTCCGCGTGCGCCACGTCAAGTCGCTGGAGTTCATCCGCCTGCTCGAAGCTGATTACCTGAACCACTGGCTGTGGGGCGGCTTCCGCTTCCTGTCGGGCGACGACAAGTCGACGCTTTATTACATGCTCAAGCACGGCGCCCGCCTCCTCTATGTGCCCGATGCGCTCGGCTACACCATCGAAGTGGTAAGCGGCAACGGCGTCAACCGCATGGTGCAGAACTACCGCCGCTGGTCCGGCAACATGCTGAGGAACGGCGCGCGCGTCATCGCGCTGGGCCCGCGCCGGGTACCGTTCTTCATCTGGTGGTGCTTCGTCGACCAGCGCATCGCCATGTGGACCATGCTCATCAACCCGGCCGTCGCCGTGGCCACGGCCATTCTCTATTCGGTCAACTATCTCATCCAGTACGTGCTGTTCATCGCCCTGTCGCGGCTTCTTCTGTCGCTGGTTCTGTTCACCTACGCGCGCCGCATCGACATGCACTTTCCCTGGGTGATGTATGTGAACCAGCTCATCAACGCCGCGGTGAAGGTCTATTCCATCTTCCGCCTGTCGAAGCAGCGCTGGTTTAACCGCGGCGACCAGAAGTCGGCGGTATCCGGCGACCGACTCCCCACCATGGCGCGCGAATATTTCGCCGGCTACCAGACGGCGCTCGGCGTCGCTACCCTGTTCCTCATAGTCATGCTGGCAAGCGGCTTGGTGGAGATGCCGGGCGTGCGCCTCTTCTACTTCCTCAGCCACGGGGCCTGAGGACACCTTTATCCGTCGGCCTATGCTTGCGAAGTGCTTTCCAGCAAGTATCGGAACGGCACATCATTTTACGCCAAATATATGTTTTATAAGGATTTTTCTTAACTCTTCCATGGCATGTTCACAATTGGTCATTGATGTGCTTACGGGGAGAAAAAACAATGTCAAACAGGACCGCCGCGCTCGCCGCGGCGACGCCGGACGCAAGCAGCGGCAAGCGTGTGGAATTGCGCGTCGCCGAGGCGCGTCCGTCGATCAGCGTTGTCGGGCTGGGTTATGTGGGTGCCGTTTCGGTGGCCTGCTTCGCCAATCTCGGCTTCCGCATGGTCGGTGCCGACGTGGTGCCGGAAAAGGTCGAGGCCATCGCAGAGGGCACATCGCCCATCGTCGAGGAGGGCCTTGAGACCTTGTTGCGCGACGGCGTGGCGGGCGGCCGCATCTCTGCCACCACCGATGTCGAGGCAGCGGTTGCTACGACCGACATCACGTTCCTGTCGGTGGGCACGCCAACCGCCGCCGATGGCGGCTGCGACATGAGCTATGTGCGCGCTGCCACCCAGGCCATCGGCCGCGCCATCAAGGACAAGGACGCCTGGCACCTCGTCGTCATGCGCTGCTCGGTGCCGCCCGGCACCACCATGAGCGTGGTGGTGCCCGAGATCGAGGAGGCAAGCGGCAAAAAGCTCGATGTCGGCTTCGGCGTCTGCTTCAATCCGGAATTCCTGCGCGAGGGCGTCGCGGTCGCCGACTTCTATTCGCCGCCCAAGACGGTGATCGGCGCATCCGACGAGCGCGCCGCGCGCCTGCTTGCCGGCATCTACCGGTTGGTCGACGACAAGATCCTCATGTGCTCCATCACCGGCGCCGAGATGGTGAAATACATCGACAATGTGTGGCACGCCGCCAAGGTGACCTTCGCCAACGAGGTCGGCCGCCTGTGCAAGGTGGTCGAGGTCGACAGCCACGAGGTGATGGGCATCTTCGTCGAGGACGACAAACTCAACCTGTCGCCCTATTACCTCAAGCCCGGCTTTGCCTTCGGCGGCTCGTGCCTGCCCAAGGAGGTGCGCGCGGTCGAGCATCTCGCCCGCCTCTACCAGATCCGCACCCCGCTCTTCGACAGCCTGATGGAGTCCAACCGCCAGCAGATCGAGGAGGGGCTGAAGCTCATCAACCGCTTCCCGTCCAAGCGCATCGGCTTTCTCGGCGTGGCCTTCAAGTGCGACACTGACGATCTGCGTGAGAGCCCGGCGCTGGAGCTGATGGCGGCGCTGCACGCGCAAGGTTGGGACTTTTGCGCCTTCGACCCCAATCTGAAACTGGATTTATCCACCCGCTCGCATTTCGATTACATGCGCCACGCCCGCCCGCATCTCGCGCCGCTGATGGACGAGCTGCCCTCGATCCTGCGCCGGTGCATCGAGGATGTGATCGCAAACGTCGATGTGCTGGTGGTCAGCCATGCGCGCGATGATTATCGCGAGGTTGTGCGCCGCCGCCCTGAAGGTGTGCACGTGATCGATCTCGTTCGTCTGTTCGCTGACGTACCGGACGATTCCACCTACCACGGCATTTCCTGGTGAGATGTTTCGCCTTTTAGCGAACCTCTCCACCCAATCCTAAAACCTCATCTCTACAGTGATGAAAAGACGGGCGGTCAATCCGCCCGTTTCTACGGGAGAGAGAGAAAAAATTCATGACGGTATTCAACGGCACCTCCGCTGCCGACGTGTTGATCGGATCCAACCTTTCCGACGTCATCAATGCTGGCGACGGCAACGACACCGTCTACAGCCACAAGGACTCCGACCAGATCAACGGCGGCAACGGCAACGACTCGCTGAACGGCAATGGCGGAAACGATTTGCTGCATGGCGATGCAGGCAATGACTTGCTGTGGGGAGGCGAAGGCAATGACGTGCTGTATGGCGATGGCGGCAGTGACTGGGCTTCCGGCGGCAAGGGCGACGATCATCTCTTCGGCGGCGATGGTACTGACACGCTCTGGGGAAATTCCGGCAACGACACTGTTTCCGGCGATGCCGGCAATGACTCCGTGTGGGGTTGCTCCGGTAACGACCGCGTCGACGGCGGCGACGGCAACGACCTGGTGGTCGGCGGCTCAGGCGACGACACCCTTTTGGGCGGGATCGGCAACGACAAGATACACGGCGGCAGCGGCAACGACCTGCTGATCGCCGAGTTCCGGCAGCGACGTCTATGTCGGCGGCTCCGGTTTCGACACCCTGGACTTCTCCGGTGTCAGTGACGGCGTCAGCGTCGACTTGCACGCCCACAGCATCGACAATCCGCTGATGGACAGCAAGGCCTGGGGCATCGAGATGGTGATAGGCACCTCGCAGGCTGACAGCATTACTGGCGACCTGCGCGACAACACTCTCGACGGTGGCGGCGGCAATGACGTTCTCCGCGGCGGCAAGGGCAATGATCTCCTAACCGGCGGCGACGGCAACGACATCTTCCGCTGGTGGGCCAAGGACGTGATCGGTGATGACGGCAAAGGTAACAACGGTAAAGGTGACCATACCATTGATGCCTTCCTCGACCACATCAGCGATTTCACCGCGGGAGATACCTTGAATTTCTCCCCTCTCAACGATCTCGCGCCCGGCCAGCAGATCGCCGACCTGGTGCATGCGGACGTGGTGGACGGCAACACCGTCATCTCGGTGCTGTTCGCCGACGACCAGACCTTCCACGACGTGGTGGTGCTGGACGGCGTCACTGGCGTCGACTTGGCGGCCCTGCACGCGGCGGGCGATCTCCTCATCTGAGGTGACCGCCTCCATCTTCCGTGCTAAGCCGTCGGGCATGAAGGTCGACGGTATCCATTACCGCTCCATTTGGCCAGGCCAAGAGGGCCGCTCGGTGTCGATCATCGATCAGACCGGGCTTCCTCATCGCTTCGTCGTCGTCCGTCTGCAAAGCCTGGAAGAAGCCGCCCGCGCCATCGAGACGATGCAGGTGCGCGGCGCACCGCTGATCGGCGCCACCGCCGCCTACGGCGTCTGCCTGGCGCTGCGCGACGACACTTCCGATGCCGCGCTGGAGGCAGCCATTTCCCGCCTTGGCCGCACCCGGCCCACCGCCATCAACCTCCTGTGGGCGCTCGACGAGATGTCGGCCGCCGTCCGCAACCGCCCGCACGGCGAGCGTTTCGCAGCCGCCTGGGCACGCGCGGCTGAGATCTGCGATGCCGATGTAGCCACCAACCGCGCCATCGGCAAAAACGGTCTCGCCCTCATCGAGGCGGCCGCCGCGAAGAAACCGGGCGAGACGGTGAACATCCTCACCCATTGTAATGCCGGCTGGCTCGCCACCGTCGACTGGGGCACCGCGCTTGCGCCCATCTACATGGCCCACGACAAGGGCTTGGCCCTGCATGTGTGGGCCGACGAGACGCGCCCGCGCAACCAGGGTGCGGCGCTCACCGCCTGGGAGCTGGGAAGCCACGGCGTGCCGCACACCATCGTCGCCGACAATGCCGGCGGCCACCTGATGCAGCATGGCAAAGTTGACATGGTGATCGTCGGCACCGACCGCACCACGTCGTCCGGCGATGTCGCCAACAAGATTGGCACCTACTTGAAAGCGCTGGCGGCGAAAGACAATGACGTGCCCTTTTATGTGGCGTTGCCCCATTCCACCATCGACTGGAACGTGAGCGACGGGCTTGCCGAAATCCCCATCGAGGAGCGTTCGGCCCGCGAGCTGACGCACATAAAGGGCCTTGCCGCCGATGGCGAGATCGTGGAGGTGGAAATCTCCGCCCCCCGTTCGCCCGCCGCCAACCCCGCCTTCGACGTGACCCCGGCCCGCCTCGTCACCGGCCTCATCACCGAGCGCGGCGTGTGCACGGCGAGCAGCAAGGGCCTCCTGTCGCTTTATCCGGAGCATGGCGATGAGCAAGGAGGCTGAACACGGCTTGCGCAAGGAGGTGGCGGCCACCGCGCTTGCCATGTCGCAAAAGGGCCTGTCACCGCAGCGCTCCGGCAATGTCTCGGCCCGCTGCAAGGACGCCATGCTGGTGACGCCTTCAGGCGTGCCCTACGACAAGATCGGGGCGCGCGAGGTCGTACGGGTGGAGATGGACGCCAGCGTCCGGCCCGGCCAGCTGAAACCCTCCTCCGAGGCCCCCTTTCACCTTGCCATCTACAAGGCCTTCCCCGCCGCCCAGGCCATCGTCCACTGCCATTCCATGGCCGCGACGGCACTTGCCTGCGCACGCAAGGACATCCCCGCCTTCCACTACATGGTCGCCGTCGCCGGTGGAAAGAAGATCCCGCTCGCCGACTATGCCACCTTCGGCACCGACGAGCTGGCCGCCTCGGCCGTCAAGGCGCTCGACGGCCATCGCGCCTGCCTGCTCGCCAATCACGGCCAGATCGCCTGGTCGTCGAGCCTTCCCAAAGCCCTGGAGCTCGCCGCCGAGGTGGAGACGCTGGCGCGCCAGTATATCGACGTCCTCACCCTCGGCCCGCCGCAGATCCTCGATGACGAGGAGATGGACCGGGTCATGGAAAAGTTCAGGTCCTACGGCAAGCAGGCCTAAGCGGGCGTCTCACTTCGGTTGCAGGTGGTAGATGTAGTCCACCAACGCGTCGATCTTTTGCTCGACGGCGCCTTCTGTTGCGGTTTCGCTCGCCTGTCCGCGGCCGAAATAATTGCCCCAAACCGGCATCACGCGCGGCCCGTGCGCCTTGACCTCCTGGCGCCCGTCGATGACGCCGTAGACATAGCCGAAGGGAAAGACGCCACCATGGCGTGCGGCAAGGGTGCTGAGCGGCTTGATCCTGACGGTGAGCGCCGCCGCCACCGGCCCATCACCATTGCCCTGCAGGCCATGGCAAGGCGCGCAACTCGATCTGAAAAGGGCGGCCGCATCGAAATCCGACTTGCCCTGCCCAGCCGCCGGTAATGCAAAGCTCGCCATGAGCATGGCGCCCCCCGCCATGGCGGTCGAGCGCTTAGCGGTTCGCGTCCACATGTGCTTCCTCCATCGTGCTTGCAGCACGAAGGATCGCAAGAACAGGCTCAACGCTCCTTGACCTGCATCAACAGGCGATGAGGGCCGCGTTTCACCCGCGCCCTATATAGGGCATGGTCGTCGCCATGATGGTCATGAACTGGATGTTGGTCGAAAGTGGCAGGTTCGCCATGTTTGCCACCGCCTCGCCCACATGGGTGACGTCCATGGTGGGTTCGGGACTTCATCGAGCCGTCAGCCTGCGGCACGCCGTCTTTCATGCGCGCCGTCATCGGCGTTGCGGCATTGCCGATGTCGAGCTGGCCGCAGGCGATGTTGAAGGCGCGCCCGTCAAGCGCGATGGAGCGGGTAAGCCCGGTGATGGCGTGCTTGGACGCGGTATAGGGCGCCGAGCCGGGGCGCGGCACATAGGCCGAGATCGAGCCGTTGTTGATGATGCGCCCGCCTTGCGGGTCCTGCCGCTTCATCAGCGCGAAGGCTGATTGCGCAATGAGGAAGGCACCGTCGAGATTGACGCCGACGACGCGCCGCCAGGTGGCGAAATCGAGATCACCGAAATTGGTGGCCTTGGAGCCCGCTCCGGCGTTGTTGAACACCACGTCGAGACGACCGAACTGCTTTTCGATTGCCGCGAACAGGGCCGAAACAGCTCCGGGTTCGGTGACATCGGCCGCCATCACATGGCCCCGCCCCTGGCACAGGGCTTTCGTTTCCTCCAGCGCTTCGACGCGCCGCCCGGTCAGCACAACATCGAAGCCGGCAGCGGCTAGCGCCGTCGATGCCGCCCGCCCGATGCCCGATCCCGCCCCCGTAACCAGGGCGATTTTCTTCTCGCTCATGCCGTCCTCCTTGCCACCAGGAGCTTGCCGGTGAAGCTGATGACCGGCTCACCCTTCTGGTTGATGCCCTCGTTGTGATAGAAGACCAGGCCCCAGCCCGGCCGCGAAGCAAGCTCGCGCTTCGACGTCACCGTCGAGCGATAGGAAATGCTGTCGTCCACATAGACCGGCCGCATCCACTTGAGGTCCTCGAAACCCGGCGACGGCCCGACGGGCGGGAGCGCTTTGCCCTGGGCGGCCAGCTCGGCGCGCCCGGCCTGATCGGTTGCGGCAAAGCACTTCATGAAGCCGGCGAGCGTGTGCCAGCCGGAAGCGCACAAACCGCCAAAATGGCTGTTGCGCCCCGCCTCCCCATCGAGATGAAAGGATTGCGGGTCGTATTGCCGGGCAAAGGCGATGATGTCCTCGGCGCTGAAGCCAAAGCTGCCCAGCTCCAGTGTCTCACCGGCCACGATCTCGTCGAACCAGCGGCCCTTCATTTCGCCCCCCTCACGCGAAAGAGATTGACGCCGTCGCCGGAGAGCTTCACCTCGCGCTCTTGATCGAGCAGCTCGAAATGCATGGTGAGGATGCCCATCTCCGGGCGCCTCGACGAGATGCGCCGGTCGGTGACCGTCCAGCGCAAGCTCAAGCGGTCGCCGGGAAACACCGGCTTAAGCCAGCGCACGTCGCTCAGGCCAAACGAGCCCATCGAGGCCGAATGATTGACATATCCATCGACCATCAGCCGGTTCATCATGGCGCACACATGCCAGCCCGAGGCGCAAAGCGCGCCCATCAGACTCTGGCGCCCGGCTTCCTCATCGATATGGAAGGGCTGCGGATCCCAGCGGCGGGCAAAGTCTTTAATCTCGTCCGCAGTCACCTCATACTCGCCGTGCTCGCCCGTCTGGCCCAGCGCGTAATCCTCGTAATGCAGAAGATCGCTCATGCCGCGTCCTCAATTGGCGAAGCGAAAATGCATGACATCGCCGTCCGCCACCACATAGTCCTTGCCTTCCAGCCGCATTCGCCCGGCCTCGCGCGCGCCGGCCTCGCCGTTGAGCGCGACGTAATCGCCATGGGCGATGGTCTCGGCGCGAATAAAGCCCTTTTCGAAGTCGGTGTGGATGACCCCCGCCGCCTGCGGCGCCCTGGTGCCGCGCGTCACCGTCCAGGCGCGCGTCTCCTTGGGACCGACGGTAAAGAAGGTGATGAGATCGAGCAGCCGGTAGCCTTCGCGGATCACCCGGTTGAGCCCCGGTTCATCGAGGCCGATGGCCTCCAGATACTCCTTCTGTTCGTCCGCCGGCAGCACTGCGATCTCGCTTTCGATCTTGGCCGAGACGACGACGGCACGCTCGCCCTCTTCGGCTGCCCGCTCGAATACCCGGGCCGAAAAGCCATTGCCGTCTCCAGCCGAGGCCTCGTCCACATTGCACACATAAAGCACCGGTTTTGAGGTGAGGAGACCCAGCCCACGAAAGGTTCTTTCCTCCTCCAGCGAGCGCTCGGTGAGGCGGGCGGGCTTTCCTCCGCGCAGCAAGGCAAGCGCCCGACCCATGAGGTCGGCGAGCGCTTTTGCTTCCTTGTCGCCGCCCTTGCCGCGCTTCTCCATCTGCTCGTGGCGCCGCTCCAGGCTGTCCAGATCGGCCAGCATCAGTTCGGTCTCGATGGTCTCGATGTCGGCGACGGGATCGATCGAGCCTTCCACATGGGTGACGTCTGAATCCTCGAAGCACCTCACCACATGGGCGATGGCGTCTACCTCGCGGATATTGGCGAGGAACTGGTTGCCGAGCCCTTCGCCCTTCGAGGCCCCGCGCACCAACCCGGCGATATCGACGAAGGTGAGGCGGGTGGGGATGATCTGGGCGCTTTTGGCGATGGCGGCGAGCTTGTCCAGCCGTTCGTCAGGCACCGCCACGTCGCCGACATTGGGCTCGATGGTGCAGAAGGGGTAATTGGCCGCCTGCGCCGCCGCCGTCTGGGTGAGGGCGTTGAACAGCGTCGACTTTCCCACATTGGGCAGCCCCACGATGCCGCATCTGAATCCCATCAGGATTTGCCCTTTTCTTGTTTCGCCGCTTCGGGATTGAGGCTCAGATGCACCTTGTTCTGGAAGGCATCGAAGCGGCGGCGCGCCAGCAGCCCGGCCTCATCAGCGATGGTTTCAAGGAACGGATCGAGCCAGGCCCGGTCGGCCTTGGCGAAGTCGCCCAGGACATGGCCCGTCACCCGCTCCTTGTCGCCAGGATGGCCGATGCCTAGACGCACCCGGTGGAATTCGGGCCCGATATGGTGGGCGATCGAGCGCAGTCCGTTATGGCCGGCCGCACCGCCCCCCAACTTCACCCTGAGCTTGCCGGCCGGCAGGTCGAGTTCGTCGTGGAACACCACCACCTCATCGGGCAGGAACGAGTAGAAGCGCACCGCCTCGCCCACCGCGCGACCCGACTCGTTCATATAGGTCTGCGGCTTGAGCGCCAGCACCCGCTCGCCCTCGATCAGCCCGTCGCACAATTCGCCCTTGAACTTCTTGCGCCAGGGCGAAAAGCCGTGGCGGCGGACGATCTCGTCCACCGCCAGGAAGCCGATATTGTGCCGGTTGCGTTGGTATTTCGGCCCCGGATTGCCGAGACCGACGAAAAGCAGCATGGGCCGTCCTCACCGAATGGGGCCTGACGGGCCGGGGGACGATCAGTCCTCCTCGCCCTCGCCTTCTGCTTCTTCTTTCTCGCCGATGAGCGCGGTCTCGGGCGCTTCTTCCTCCTCGCCTTCCTCGATCTCCGGTCCGGCGCCGGCGATGGTGGCGATGGTGAAGTCGCGATCGGAGATGGTCGGCGTCACCCCTTCAGGCAGCTTGACGTAGCTGATGTGGATGGAATCGCCGATATTGAAGCCGGTGAGGTCGATTTCGATCTGATCGGGAATGGACTCGGCCGGGCAAAAAAGCTCCACCTCGTGGCGCACGACGTTGAGGGCGCCGCCGCGCTTGATGCCGGGCGCCTGATCGTGATTGAGGAAGTGAACCGGCACCTCCACCGCGATGCGCTGGCCCTTGCCCAGGCGCAGGAAATCCACATGCACCAGCGTGTCGCGCACCGGATCGAACTGGATATCGCGCGGAATGGTGCGCACCTTGGTGCCGTCGACATCGAGGTCGACGAGGGTGGACAGGAAGCGCCCGGTCTGCACATGCGTCCACAGGCTCTTGTAGTCGGCGGAAATGAGCTGCGGCGTCTTCTTGTCGCCGTAGATGACGCCGGGAACGCGGTTCTGGCGACGCTCGGCCCGGGCGGCCCCCTTGCCGGCCCGATCGCGCGCCTTGACCGCCAACTGGATGGTTTTGGCCATGGTCAACTCCTTGATCTGACAGATATGAGAAGCGGCCCGGCCATCCTCCAGGGGTGAACTTAAGCCGGCCCGCCCGCCGGGCTTATACAGACGTAGGGAGACGGGCGCAATGGCCTCGCCCGGCCACCGCGCGCGCCGTCAGGTCACACCGCCCCCTGGAGGGCTCAGAAGGGATAAAGCGGTCCCGAATAGACCATGGTGCGGCCGCTGGGCGATCCATCCAGCACCCAGTCGCGCCCGCTGTAGCGACGCCTGCCTTCGAACACCACCACGGTGACCACCTTCACCTTGGTTTTGGCCGCGCGCGCCTTTTGAGGCTTTTCCTTCACCGGGCTCGGCACCCACACCCTGACGCCTTCGGCCGCCATGGCGCTCGCCGACCAGCCGGCGATGATGCCGGCGCACAACACTGCTCGCCACACGCTACGCATGAGACTTCTCCACTCCACTGACGCCGCATCATTCTTGGAAGAGAGCCTAGCCGAGACCATTCCGGAGTCAATCGTCTTGGTGCGAAGCGATCTCGATGGCGATTGGCGTGGGATTGAAGTCGTTGCACGGGTTGAGCACCTGCGGGCAGTTGGAGATGACGGCAAGCACCTCCATTTCCGCCCTGAGAAGCACCTGATTGCCCGGCCCGGAGGCGCCGGTGGCGATCGCCGCCGCACCGCCGGTTGCCACCGGCACCTTCATGAACCAGTTGACGTTGGGCACGATGTCCTTCCAGCCCAGCCCGCGCGGCTCAAGTTCGGCCAGGAAATTCTCCCGGCAGCCGGGATTGGCGATGCCATAGAGCATCTTGTTGGAGGCCAGCGAGCAGCACCCGCCGATAGTGTCGTGACCGCCGAAAGTGTCCTCCATGATGGTAAAGAGCGGCCGCGCCCGGTCGGAATAGAGCACATGGCCAGCGGTGAGCTCTATGCTCCCAGCCTTCTTGATGGTGTTGGGCGCATGATAGCGCTCGGCCGGGTCGTGGGCATTGTAACACAGGAAATCGACCGCCTGGCGGCCTTCCAGATCGATGATCCTGAGAAGCCCGCCTTGAGCGATGACACCGCTCCAATGGCCGCGCGCCGGGATGATCTGTCGCTGCATACGTGGGCCCTCGCCCCAATGCCAGGGCCCGGATGCTAGCTGAAAGCGAAACGCGCCTGCAAGACCGGCTTCAGGCTGGCATAGGCCTCAGCGCTGCTCGCCGTCCGGCTTGGTGTAACCGCCTGGATGCGCTTCGATCGCCTGCAGCATGTGCATGAACTCTTTGACCTCGGGGCTCAGGCGCTCGCTGTTCTTGACGTTGTCTTGCGCTAGGGTACTGGAGCGTTGATCGCTCATGACTTGAACTCACCTGTTTACGCGTGCGCACCACATTCGGGCGCACGTCATCATCATGTCACATACGTGCTAAGGAAAGCCTAAAAGCATTTTGCCCGGCTCCGCCTTGCGATTGCCGCGGCGGCCAGCCACGGCTAGGATCGGCCGCGTCGTTTGACGGCGGATGTAGGCGGAATTTGGACTTTGCGGGGGCATGATCGTGCTGGACGAGGCGGGCGACTACGCAACCCTGAGGGCGAACTTTTCCTGGAACATCCCTGAACGCTTCAACATCGCCGCCGCCGTCTCCGACCGCTGGGCCGCAAGCGAGCCGCATCGCATCGCCCTCATCGACCGCCGCGCCGACGGCTCACTCGTCAAGGTCACGCATCTGGACCTGGCCCGCCTGGCCGCCCGCATCGCCAATCTCCTCGCTGCCCGCGGCATCGGGCGCGGCGACCGTGTCGCCATCCTGCCTGCCGCAGACCATCGAGACGGCGGCGCTGCACATCGCCATCTACAAGCTGGGCGCCGTCGCGGTGCCGCTCGCCATGCTGTTCGGGGTGGAGGCGCTCTCCTATCGCCTCGCCAATTCCGGCGCCCGCGCCCTGGTGATGACGAAAGCCTCCGCGGCAAAGCTGGCCGAAATCCGTGTCGATCTCGATGGCCTGGAGCACGTCTTCGCCATCGATGGCGCCGGCGACGGCTTTGCCGACCTGCATGAGGAACTGGAAAAGGCTTCGGACGCCTGCGCCACCGTCGACACCAGCGCCGACGACCCGGCCCTGATGATCTATACCTCCGGCACCACCGGCCCGCCCAAGGGCGCGCTTGCATGCCCACCGGGTGCTGCTCGGCCATCTGCCCGGCATCCGCTTTGCCCACGAGTTCCTGCCGCAACCCGGCGACCGGCTGTGGACGCCGTCCGACTGGGCCTGGGCCGGCGGGCTGCTCAACGTCCTGTTGCCGGGGCTCTATTACGGCGTGCCCGTCGTCGCCTACCGGTTCGAGAAATTCGATCCGCCGTTTGCCTGGCGGCTGATCGCGGAACAGGACATCCGCAACGTCTTCGTGCCGCCCACCGCCCTGAAGCTGATGCGCGCCAGCCCGCCTCCCGCCGGGCTCAAGATGCCGTTGCGCACCCTGTTCTCGGGCGGCGAGGCGGTCGGCAAGGGCCTGCAGGACTGGGCGGTGGACACGCTCGGCCTCAGGATCAACGAGGTCTACGGCCAGACCGAGTGCAACCTGGTGCTCGAGTCCTGTGCCGCCCTCGGCGTGTGGCGCCCCGGCGCCATCGGCAAGCCGGTGCCCGGCCACGACGTGGCAATCGTCGATGCCGAAGGCACACCCGTCGGCCCCGGCACCCAGGGCACCATCGCGGTCAAGGCGCCCGACCCGGTCATGTTCCTCGAATACTGGCAACGCCCCGAGGCCACCCGCGACAAGTATGCCGGCGGCTACCTCCTGACCGGCGATCAGGGCGTCATGGACGCCGACGGCTATTTTTCCTTCGTCGGCCGCGACGACGACGTCATCACCTCGGCCGGCTACCGCATCGGCCCGGGCGAGATCGAGGACTGCCTCCTCGGCCATCCGGCGGTGAAGCTCGCCGCCGCCGTGGGCAAGCCCGATCCCTTGCGCACCGAGATCGTCAAGGCCTTCGTGGTGCTGAACGAGGGCTATGCGCCAGGCGATGCGCTCGCGGCGGAAATCCAGGCCTGGGTGCGCGAGCGCCTGTCGGCGCACGAATACCCGCGCGAGATCGCCTTCGAAGAGGACTTGCCGCTGACCACTAGCGGAAAGGTGATCAGGCGGCTCTTGCGTGAAAGAGCCTGACCCGGCAACACTCCACGCGGCCGCGAATAGAGCATCAATGCCGGCCTTCGTGACCTCTTGGGTTGTGTCAGATTCGAATTCGCATGGAGTGAACAATATGGCTTGGATTACCAGGAAACTGGCAATTGCGATTGCGGTCGCCGGCATGGCGTCCGGCCTGCTCGTCACCTCGGCGCTCGCCGATCCGATCAAGGACCGGCAACAATCGATGAAGGAGCAGGACGCTATGTTCAAGCCCCTCATCGAGATGCTCAAAGACCAGCGCTGCCTTCGATGCCGCCACGGCGAAAGCGGTCGGCGAGGGTCTCGCCGCTCATTTCGAGCATGACAAGACGCTGTTTCCTGAAGGCTCCGACAAGGGCGATGTCGAAACTTGGGCCAAGCCGGAAATCTGGGCCAACAAGGCCGAATTCCTGAAGCATTTCGACGACGGCATCGCCGCCGCCCAGCAGTTGGCCACAGTGACCGACCTAGCCGACCTCGGCCCCGCGCTCGGCAACATCGGCAATAATGTCTGCGGGGCCTGCCACGAAAAGTTCCGCCGACCCAAGAACTGATCTCCGCTGAGGTAGGCGGAACCCAACATGAAGAAGGCCGCCGGTATCCTGTTGGTGATGCTGATAGCGGGACTGGCGGTCGCCTTCTATCTCAGCCGCCCGCGCCCGCTGCCGCCCAGCGCCATCCGCGAACACACACCGGACGTCGCCAACGGCAAGCTGCTGTTCACGGTCGGCGGCTGCATCTCCTGCCACAAGCCGCCCGATGGGAGCAGCGCGGACAAGTCACTGCCGTCGGGCGGACGCCCGCTGCTCACTCCCATCGGCACCGTCTATCCGCCCAACATCACCCCCGATGTGGCCACCGGCATCGGCGGCTGGTCGGATGCCGACTTCGTCAATGCCATGCAGCTCGGCCTCGCCCCCAACGGGCGGCACCTCATCCCCGCGTTTCCCTATGCCTCCTACACCCACATGCGGGTGGAGGACGTGCTCGACATCAAGGCCTATCTGATGAGCCTGCCGGCGGTGTCCTTCCCGCCGCGAGCGCCGGACGTTCCCTGATCTGGCTGGTGCGGCGCGGCATCGGGCTGTGGCAGTTCTTCGGCCTCGACCGCACCGTAACCGAGGACGATCCAGATCAGAACGAAGCCTGGAACCGGGGCAACTATCTCGTGCGCGGACCCGGTCACTGCGGTGAATGCCACACCCCGCGCAACATTTTCCTGGTGATGAAGCAGGACCACTGGCTCGCCGGCGCGCCCCTGATCGAGGGCAAGGGCAAGTCCCCGAGCCTGCGCGACCTCATCGGGCGCAAGCGCTACAAGGACGCCGCCGATCTGGTGCTCGCCTTCCAGTGGGGCGAGGCCTTCGGCTACGACAAGATATCGAGCGGCGGCATGGGCGCGGTGCAGCGCAATCTCTCGCAGCTGCCCAAGTCCGACCTGGAAGCGATCGCCGCCTACCTGACCAGTCTCAAATAAGACGCTCTCACTTCACCTTGCGGCGGAGGACGCATAGAGCGCCCTCTTTGCCGTTGCTCGAAAGGCACGGCAAGACCGCTCGGCGGCCACCATGAGCGCGAACAACCAGTCCGGCGTGCCGGGCGTTGCGATCATGACATCGCAAATGCCGATGCGGTCGCGCCACAAATGCTCGATCATCTGATGCCCGGGAACGGCACAGGAATGGATCTGGCTGAAACGTCCCGGAACTCATCATCTCGCGCGCTGGCTTCGAGAATGATCAAGGTACCGGGAGAGAAACGGGCGAGCGCCTCGTCATGGGCGATCTTCACCAGCCAGGCACGATCGCCGGAGATGGCCGCAAACAGCATGGCGGCCGGCCGGCCATCGATGGCGAGCCGCCAGAAGCCCAGATCGCCGTACGCCGCCAGCCGTTCCAGACCACTGCGCAGGGCGCGCTGCAGCCTCTCGTCGCCGGCGATAGCGGTGCCGCGCCGTCCCTTCCATCCCGTCTGTTCCAGGGCAAGGAACTGATCGATCCACGGTGCCACCGCCTCTGCCGGCTTGAGCACATCGAAAGCAAAGCGTGCCGGTCTCGCCCAGTCGCGCCTTGAGGCGGCGGAACTCCTTGCGCTTCTTGCGCGGGAAATTCTCTTCCAGCCAGGCCTCATAGCTTTCTGCCCGGCTGGCCTGAGGCCAGCCCGCTGGTGGCTGGCGATCGGAGCGCCAGGCAACGCCCAGCTCGCTCGCCGCCTTCTCGATGGCGGCAAGCAGAGCCTCGTCGTCCTCCATGCCGTTGATGAGCAACGCGCGTGCGCCGACTTTCGCGCCGCGCCGCGCCGATGATCCCGGCAAAGGCCCGAGCCGGGTTTTGAGCGGCGATAGGGGGGTTCCGGCAAAGGTGAGGTCGGTGTGCCAGGTCGCGGCAACGGTTGCCGGATAGCCGTCATCGAACCCCCTGACCTCCACAGCCAGCAGCCCGGTGATGGCGCCGCCGGTTTCGGCGGTGAGCAGGCGGGCCTTGCCGCCCATCGTCTCCATGGAGGGCGCCCAGCCACTGCGGACCCGAGCCGGCCGCCGGTATAGACGTGGTCGGCCACCCTCGCCAGGCCTCCCGCGGCGTAGCGGCGATCGCCGCCAGACGCTCGGCCGGGCTCACCGGCGGCTTGTCATTCAGCGGCCGCGCCATGCATCTTCCTTGAAGCCAGAACCGGCACCTCGCTTGCACTCACCCGCCGTGCCAGCACGTGGAGGACGAGAGCCTGAAAGGCGAGCGAGAGCGACGTTGCGGTGCCTGCGCCGATCAGCCCCCAAAAGGGGATCAGGGCGAGGTTGAGCCCAGCGTTCAACACCACCGTCAACGCCAGCACGACGGCCGTCTTGTTCTGGTGGCGGGTCACCACCAGCAGGCCCTGCACCGGCCCCGCCGCCCCCATGGCGAGCAATCCGCCCGGACAGCACCAGCATCACCGGATAGCTGGCGGCAAAGCCGGGCCCGAACATCCACAACAGCGGCTTGCCGAGGATCAGCAGTCCCGCCACGCCTGCAAGCGACGGCCACCAGGTCCACATCCGCATCTCTTGCGAGCATGCGGCGGATGCCCGGCCCGTCCCCCTCGACCGCCAGCGCGGTGAAGCGCGGCATGGCCACGGCCGTGATGGCGAAATGCACGAAGGCAACCAGCGAGATGGTGCGCGCCGCCGCGAAATAGAGCCCGATGTCGTCGGGCGGAACGAAGACGTTGAGCATCAGGATGTCGAGATTGGTCATCATCAGGGTGAACCCCTCGAGCAGCAACAAGGGCACCGACACCTTGAGCCACAGGCCCAGCCGGAAATGCCGCACACCGGCCGGAACGAGGTCCAGCATGCGCTGCTTCTGCAACAGGTATTGCCCCGCCGCCGTCGCCTGTTGCCACCACCGCGCCGTAGACGGCCGTCTCGGCATCGCGCGTCCAACCCGAGGCGACGGCAGCCGCCACGAACAGCAGCAACAAGAGCGGGCGGAAGATGTAGGGCGGCCCCAGCGCCAGGTCGATCCAGCCCTGCGCCCGCCCGACACCATCATGGAAGTCGGTCAGCGCGAAGGCCGGCAGCGCGACAAGGCAGATACCGATCGGGATGCGGTAATAGGCTCGACCGCCCCCGCATCGAAGTCGAGATATGCCAGCCCCGCCATTGCCGCCACGGCCCCGGCCCCGAACGAAACCGAGCGTCCGGTGCGCAGGAAACCGCGCACCAGCGCGAATTCGCCGCGCGTGCGATATTCCGCGATGAAACGGACGGCCGAGGTGGAAAAGCCCAGCGCACACAGGGTGCCCACCACATTGATGACCACCCAGACATAGGTGTAGATGCCGAATTCGTGCAGCCCCACCCAGCGCGCCAGCAGGATCTGCGACAGGAAGGCGATGCCGGCCGAGACGACGCGAATGGCAAAGGCGGCCATCGCTCCGCGCCCGGAGCGCGAGCGATCGCTGTCACCCTGCAGCAGGTCCTGCGCCCGTCGCCGCAAAGGACCGGGCAGAACCGCAATCAGCCTGCTAATGGCTGTCGCACTGACCTCCGCCCCGGGCATACGCGGAGGCGATTACGCAAGCCCGGCCCACGTCACCTGGGCCGGCACGCTAACAACAACTCCCTAAAATAGGGTTGCCCGGG
>CAVYOQ010000053.1:0-6670 GCA_963770075.1 uncultured Alphaproteobacteria bacterium | reverse complement strand
CCATCTCCGCCCTCGGAGAGCACCTGATTGCCCGGCCCGGAGGCGCCGGTGGCGATCGCCGCCGCCGCCGGTTGCCACCGGCACCTTCATGAACCAGTTGACGTTGGGCACGATGTCCTTCCAGCCCAGCCCGCGCGGCTCCAGTTCGGCCAGGAAATTCTCCCGGCAGCCAGGAATGGCGATGCCATCGGGCGTCTTTTGTTGGAGGGCAGCGAGCAGCACCCGCCGATGGTGTCGTGACCGCCGAAAGTGTCCTCCATGATGGTGAAGAGCGGCCGCGCCCGGTCGGAATAGAGCACGTGACCAACGGTGAGATCTATGCTCCCAGCCTTCTTGATGGTGTTGGGCGCATGATAGCGCTCGGCCGGGTCATGGGCATTGTAACAGAGGAAATCGACCGCCTGGCGGCCTTCCAGATCGATGATCCTGAGAAGCCCACCTTGAGCGATGACACCGCTCCAATGGCCGCGTGCCGGGATGATCTGTTCTGCATGGGTGGGCCCTCGCCCCAATGCCAGGGCCCGGATGCTAGCTGAAAGCGAAACGCGCCGGCAAGACCGGCTTCAGGCTGGCATAGGCCTCAGCGCTGCTCGCCGTCCGGCTTGGTGTAACCGCCTGGATGCGCTTCGATCGCCTGCAGCATGTGCATGAACTCTTTGACCTCGGGGCTCAGGCGCTCGCCGTTCTTGACGTTGTCTTGCGCTAGGGTACTGGAGCGTTGATCGCTCATGACTTGAACTCACCTGTTTACGCGTGCGCACCACATGCGGGCGCACGTCATCATCATGTCACATACGTGCTAAGGAAAGCCTAAGAGCATTTTGCCCGGGGGCCCCTTGCGATTGCCGCGGCGGCCAGCCACGGCTAGGATCGGCCGCGTCGTTTGACGGCGGATGTAGGCGGAATTTGGACTTTACGGGGGCATGATCGTGCTGGACGAGGCGGGCGACTACGCAACCCTGAGGGCGAACTTTTCCTGGAACATCCCTGAACGCTTCAACATCGCCGCCGCCGTCTCCGACCGCTGGGCCGCGAGCGAGCCGCATCGCATCGCCCTCATCGACCGCCGCGCCGACGGCTCACTCGTCAAGGTTACGCATCTGGACCTGGCCCGCCTGGCGGCCCGTATCGCCAATCTCCTCACCGCCCGCGGCATCAAGCGCGGTGACCGTGTCGCCATCCTCCTGCCGCAGACCATCGAGACGGCGGCGCTGCACATCGCCGTTTACAAGCTGGGCGCCGTCGCGGTTCCTCTCGCCATGCTGTTCGGGGTCGAGGCGCTCTCCTATCGCCTCGCCAATTCCGGCGCCCGCGCCCTGGTGATGACCAAAGCCTCCGCGGCAAAGCTGGCCGAAATCCGGCACGATCTCAGCGACCTGGAGCACGTCTTCGCCATCGACGGCGCCGGCAACGGCTTTGCCGACCTCAATGAGGAACTGCAAAGGGCCTCGGATGCCTGCGCCACCGTCGACACCAGCGCCGAGGACCCGGCCCTGATGATCTATACCTCCGGCACCACCGGCCCGCCCAAGGGCGCGCTGCATGCCCACCGAGTGCTGCTTGGCCACCTGCCCGGCATCCGTTTCGCACACGAGTTCCTGCCCCAGCCCGGCGACCGGCTGTGGACGCCGTCCGACTGGGCCTGGGCCGGCGGGTTGCTCAACGTGCTGTTGCCGGGGCTCTATTACGGCGTGCCCGTCGTCGCCTACCGGTTCGAGAAATTTGATCCCCCGTTTGCCTGGCGGCTGATCGTGGAGCAGGACATCCGCAACGTCTTCGTACCACCCACCGCCCTGAAGCTGATGCGAGCAAGCCCGCCTCCCGCCGGGCTCAAGATGCCGTTGCGCACCCTGTTCTCGGGCGGCGAGGCGGTCGGCAAGGGCCTGCAGGACTGGGCGGTGGCCACGCTCGGCCTCAGCATCAACGAAATCTACGGTCAGACCGAGTGCAATCTGGTGCTAGAGTCCTGTGCCGCGCTCGGCGTGTTGCGTCCCGGCGCCATTGGCAAGCCGGTGCCAGGCCACGACGTGGCAATTGTCGATGCCGAAGGCACACCCGTCGGCCCCAGCACCCAGGGCACCATCGCGGTCAAGGCGCCCGACCCGGTCATGTTCCTCGAATATTGGCAGCGCCCGGAGGCCACCCGCGACAAGTATGCCGGCGGCTATCTCCTGACCGGCGATCAGGGCGTCATGGATGCCGACGGCTATTTCTCTTTCGTCGGCCGCGACGACGATGTCATAACCTCAGCCGGCTACCGCATCGGGCCGGGGGAGATCGAGGACTGCCTCCTCGGCCATCCGGCGGTGAAGCTCGCCGCCGCCGTGGGTAAGCCCGATTCCTTGCGCACAGAAATCGTCAAGGCCTTCGTGGTACTGAACGAGGGCTATGCGCCAAGCGAGGGGCTCGCGGCGCAGATCCAGGCCTGGGTACGCGATCGCCTGTCGGCGCACGAATACCCGCGCGAGATCGCCTTCGAGGAAGACTTGCCGCTCACCACTAGCGGAAAGGTGATCAGGCGGCTCTTGCGTGAAAGAGCCTGACTCGGCAACACTCCCCGCGGCCGCAATGCAGCATGAATGCCGGCCTTCGTGACCTCTTGGGTTGTGTCAGATTCAATTCGCATGGAGTGAGAATATGGCTTGGAGTACCAGGAAACTGGCAATTGCGATTGTGGCCGCCGGCATGGCGTCCGGCCTGCTCGTCACCTCCGCGCTCGCCGATCCGATCAAGGACAGGCGCCAATCGATGAAGGAGCAGCTCGAGCTGCTGAAGCCGCTGATCGCGATGGTGAAGGGCCAGGCTCCCTTCGACGCCGCCGCCGTGAAGGCGGCAGGCGACGGTCTCGCCACCCATTTCGAGCACGACAAGACGCTGTTTCCGGCAGGCTCCGACAAGGGCGATGCCGAAACCTGGGCCAAGCCGGAGGTGTGGACCGACAACGCCGCGTTCATGGAGCTCTTCGACAAGGGCATTGCCGCATCCAAGCAACTGGCCATGGTGAGCAAGCTCGACGACCTCGGGCCCGCCCTCGGCAATATCGGCAAGCCGGTCTGCGGGGCCTGCCACGAAAAGTTCCGCCGTCCCAAGAACTGATCTCCGCTGAGGCAAGCGGAACCCAAGCATGAAGAAGGCCGCCGGTATCCTGTTGGTGATGCTGATAGCGGGCCTGGCGGCCGCCTTCTATCTCAGCCGTCCGCGCCCGCTGCCGCCCAGCGCCATTCGCGAACACACGCCGGACGTCACCAACGGCAAGCTGCTGTTCACGGTCGGCGGCTGCATCTCCTGCCACAAACCGCCCGATGAGAGCAGCGCCGACAAGTCGCTGCCGTCGGGCGGGCGCCCGCTCGTCACTCCTGTCGGCACCGTCTATCCGCCCAACATCACCCCCGATGTGGCCACCGGCATCGGCGGCTGGTCGGACGCCGACTTCGTCAATGCCATGCAACTCGGCCTCGCCCCCGATGGGCGCCACTTCATCCCCGCATTTCCTTATGCCTCCTACACCCACATGCGGGTGGAGGACGTGCTCGACATCAAGGCCTATCTGATGAGTCTGCCGGCGGCATCCTCCCCGCCGCGAGCACCGGAAATTCCCCTGATCTGGTTGGTGCGGCGCGGCATCGGGCTGTGGCAGTTCCTCAACCTCGATCGCAGCGTGACCGAGAACGATCCCGACCACGACGAGGCCTGGAACCGGGGCAACTATCTGGTCAAGGGCCCCGGCCATTGCGGCGAATGCCACACCCCGCGCAACATCTTCCTGGTCATGAAGCAGAACCACTGGCTCGCCGGCGCGCCGCTGCTCGAGGGCAAGGGCAAGGCGCCGAGCCTGCGCGACCTGATCGGGCGCAAGCGCTACAAGGATGCCGCCGATCTGGTGACGGCCTTCCAGTGGGGCGAGGCCTTCGGCTATGACAAGATGTCGAGCGGCGGCATGGGCTCGGTGCAAGGCAATCTCTCGCAACTGCCGAAGTCCGACCTGGAAGCGATCGCCGCCTACCTGACCAGTCTGAAATGAAGCGGCCTCACTTCACCTTGCGGCGAAGGACGGCATAGAGCGCCCTCTTTGCCGTTGCTCGAAAGGCACGGCAAGACCGCTCGGCGGCCACCATGAGCGCGAACAACCAGTCCGGCGTGCCGGGCGTTGCGATCATGACATCGCAAATGCCGATGCGGTCGCGCCACAAATGCTCGATCAGCGGGTGCCCGGGCGCGGCACAGGAATCGATGAGGCTGAAGCGCCCGCACTCGATCAGTTCGCGGCTGGCCTCGAGAATGATCAGCGCACCGGGCGAGAAGCGGGCGAGCGTCTCGTCATGGGCGATCTTCACCAGCCAGGCGCGATCCCCGGACATGACCGCAAACAGCATGGCCGCCGGCCGGCCATCGATGGCCAACCGCCAAAAGCCCAGATCGCCGCATGCTGCCAGCCGTTCCAGACCACTGCGCAGGGCGTGCTGCAGGCTCTCGTCGTCGGCGACAGCGGTGCCGCGCCGTCCCTTCCATCCCGTCTGTTCCAAGGCCAGGAACTGATCGATCCACGGTATCACCGCCTCTCCCGGCTTGAGCACATCGAAGCAAAGCGTGCCAGTCTCACCCAGTCGCGCCTTGAGGCGGCGGAACTCCTTGCGCTTCTTGCGCGAGAAATTCTCTTCCAGCCAGGCCTCATAGCTTCTGCCGGCTGGTCGCAGGCCAGCCCGCTGATGGCTGGCGATCGAGCGCCAGGCAACGCCCATCTCACTCGCCGCCTTCTCGATGGCGGCAAGCACAGCCTCATCGTCCTCCATGCCGTTGATGAGCAAGGCGCGCGCCCCGACTTCGCGCCGCGCCGCGCCGATGATCCCGGCAAAGGCCCGAGCCGGGTTTTCGGCAGCGACAAGCGGCGTCCCGGCAAAGGTGAGGTCAGTGTGCCAGGTCGCGGCAACGGTTGCCGGGTAGCCGTCGTCGAGACCCCTGACCTCCACGGCCAGCAGCCCGGTGATGGCGCCGCCGGTTTCGGCGGTGAGCAAGCGTGCCTTGCCGCCCATCGTCTCGATAAGGGCGCCCAGCCACTCCGGCCCCGAGCCGGCCGCCGGCACCAGCGCGTGGTCGGCCAGTGCTCGCCAGGCCTCCTGCGGTGTCGCAGCGATCGCCACCAGACGCTCGGCCGGGCTCACCGGCGGCTTGTCATTCAGCGGCCGCGCCATGCATCTTCCCCGAAGTCAGAACCGGCACCTCGCTTGCAGTCACCCGCCGTGCCAGCACGTAGAGAACGAGAGCCTGAAAGGCGAGCGAGAGCGACGTTGCGGTGCCTGCGCCGATCGGTCCCCACAAGGGGATCAGGGCGAGGTTGAGCCCAGCGTTCAGCACCACCGTCAACGCCAGTACGCCAGCGGTCTTGTTCTGGTGGCCGGTGACCACCAAGAGGCCTTGCACGGGGCCCGCCGCCCCCATGGCGAGCAATCCGCCCGACAGCACCAGCATCACCGGATAGCTGGCAGCAAAGCCGGGCCCGAACATCCACAACAGCGGCTTGCCGAGGATCAGCAGTCCCGCTACGCCCGCAAACGACGGCCACCAGGTCCACATCCGCATCTCCGCGAGCATGCGGCGAATGCCCGGCCCGTCACCCTCGACCGCCAGCGCGGTGAAGCGCGGCATGGCCACGGCCGTGATGGCGAAATGCACGAAGGCAACCAGCGAGATGGTGCGCGCCGCCGCGAAATAGAGGCCGATGTCGTCCGGTGGGACGAAGACGTTGAGCATCAAGATGTCGAGATTGGTCATCATCAGGGTAAAGCCCTCGAGCAGCAGCAAGGGCACCGACACCTTGAGCCACAGGCCCAGCCGGTAATGCCGCACACCGGCCGGGACGAGGCCCAGCATGCGCTGCTTCTGCAACAGGTATTGCCCCGAGGCCGTCAGCCATGTCGCCACCACCGCGCCGTAGACCGCCGTTTCGGCATCGCGCTGCCAGCCCGAGGCGACGGCAGCGGCCACGAACAGCAGCAACAGGAGCGGGCGGAAGATGTAGGGCGGCCCCAGCGCCAGGTCGATCCAGCCCTGCGCCCGCCCGACGCCGTCATGGAAGTCGGTAAGCGCAAAGGCCGGCAGCGCGACAAGGCAGATGCCGATCGGGATGCGGTAATAGGCCTCGACCACCCCCACATCGAGGTAGAAATATGCAAGCCCCGCCATCGCCGCCACGGCCCCGGCTCCGAACGAGACCGAGCGCCCGGTGCGCAGAAAGCCGCGCACCAGGGCGAATTCGCCGCGTGTGCGGTATTCCGCGATGAACCGTACGGCCGAGGTGGAAAAGCCCAGCGCGCACAGGGTGCCCACCACGTTGATGAGCACCCAGACATAGGTGTAGATGCCGAATTCATGCAGGCCCACCCAGCGCGCCAGCAGGATCTGCGACAGGAAGGCGATGCCGGCCGAGACGACGCGAATGGCAAAGGCGGCCATCGCGCCGCGCCCCGAGCGCGAGCGATCGCTGTCACCCTGCAGCAGCTCCTGCGCCAGTCGCCGCAAAGGACCGGGCAGAACCGCAATCAGCCTGTTTGTGGCTGTCACACTGACCTCCGCCCCGGGCATACGCGGAGGCGATTACGCAAGCCCGGCCCACGTCACTTGGGCCGGCACGCTAGCAACAACTCCCTAAAATAGGGTTGCTTGGGCGTGCCAC
>CAVYOQ010000052.1:0-24047 GCA_963770075.1 uncultured Alphaproteobacteria bacterium | reverse complement strand
TTCGCGTGTGGCCTCGAGAATGACCAAGATACCGGGCGAGAAGCGGGCAAGCGCCTCGTCATGGGCAATCTTCACCAGCCAGGCACGATCGCCGGCCATGACGGCAAACAGCATGGCCGCCGGCCGCCCATCGATGGCAAGTCGCCAGAAGCCGAGATCGCCACGTGCCGCCAGCCGCTCCAGAGCGCTGCGCAAGGCACGCTTAAGTTTCTCGTTGTCGGCGACAGCGGTGCCGCGCCGGCCCTTCCATCCCGCCTGTTCCAGGGCAAGAAAATCCTCGATCCACGGCGTTACCGCCTCGCCCGGCATGAGCGCGTCGAACGAAAGCCTGCCGGTCTCGCCCAGCCGCGCCTTGAGGCGGCGAAACTCCTTGCGCTTCTTGCGCGAAAAATTCTCTTCCAGCCAGGCCTCGTAGCTTGCGCCCGACGGTCGCAGGCCAGCCCGCTGATGGCTGGCGATGCAGCGCCAGGCAACGCCCAGCTCGCTCGCCGCCTCCTCGATGGCGGCAAGCAGAGCCTCGTCGTCCTCCATGCCGTTGATGAGCAACGCGCGTGCGCCGGTCTCATGCCGGGCCGCACTGATGATCCCGGCAAAGGCCCGAGCCGGGTTTTCGGCAGCGACAAGCGGCGTCCCGGCAAAGGTGAGGTCGGTGTGCCAGGTCGCGGCAACGGTTGCCGGGTAGCCGTCGTCGAGACCCCTGACCTCCACGGCCAGCAGCCCGGTGATGGCGCCGCCGGTTTCGGCGGTGAGCAAGCGTGCCTTGCCGCCCATCGTCTCGATAAGGGCGCCCAGCCACTCCGGCCCCGAGCCCGCCGCCGGCATCAGAGCGTGGTCGGCCAGCGCTCGCCAGGCCTCCCGCGGTGTAGCAGCGATCGCCGCCAGACGCTCGGCCGGGCTCACCGGCGGCTTGTCATTCAGCGGCCGCGCCATGCATCTTCCCCGAAGCCAGAACCGGCACCTCGCTTGCCGTCACCCGCCGCGCCAGCACGTAGAGAACGAGCGCCTGAAAGGCGAGAGAGAGCGACGTTGCGGTGCCTGCGCCGATCGGTCCCCACAAGGGGATCAGGGCGAGGTTGAGCCCAGCGTTCAGCACCACCGTCAACGCCAGTACGCCAGCGGTCTTGTTCTGGTGGCCGGTGACCACCAAGCAGGCCCTGCACGGGCCCCGCCGCCCCCATGGCGAGCAATCCGCCCGACAGCACCAGCATCACCGGATAGCTGGCAGCAAAGCCGGGCCCGAACATCCACAACAGCGGCTTGCCGAGGATCAGCAGTCCCGCTACGCCTGCAAACGACGGCCACCAGGTCCACATCCGCATCTCACGCGAGCATGCGGCGAATGCCCGGCCCGTCACCCTCGACCGCCAGCGCGGTGAAGCGCGGCATGGCCACGGCCGTGATGGCGAAATGCACGAAGGCAACCAGCGAGATGGTGCGCGCCGCCGCGAAATAGAGGCCGATGTCGTCGGGTGGAACGAAGACGTTGAGCATCAAGATGTCGAGATTGGTCATCATCAGGGTAAAGCCCTCGAGCAGCAGCAAGGGCACCGACACCTTGAGCCACAGGCCCAGCCGGTAATGCCGCACACCGGCCGGAACGAGGTCCAGCATGCGCTGCTTCTGCAACAGGTATTGCCCCGACGCCGTCAGCCATGTCGCCACCACCGCGCCGTAGACCGCCGTCTCGGCATCGCGCGGCCAGCCCGAGGCGACGGCAGCGGCCACGAACAGCAGCAACAGGAGCGGACGGAAGATGTAGGGCGGCCCCAGCGCCAGGTCGATCCAGCCCTGCGCGCGCCCGACGCCGTCATGGAAGTCGGTGAGCGCGAAGGCCGGCAGCGCGACAAGGCAGATGCCGATCGGGATGCGGTAATAGGCCTCGACCGCCCCCACATCGAGGTAGAGATATGCAAGCCCCGCCATTGCCGCCACCGCCCCGGCCCCGAACGAAAACGAGCGTCCGGTACGCAGAAAACCGCGCACCAGCGCGAATTCGCCGCGCGTGCGATATTCCGCGATGAAACGGACGGCCGAGGTGGAAAAGCCCAGCGCACACAGGGTGCCCACCACATTGATGACCACCCAGACATAGGTGTAGATGCCGAATTCGTGCAGGCCCACCCAGCGCGCCAGCAGGATCTGCGACAGGAAGGCGATGCCGGCCGAGACGACGCGAATGGCAAAGGCGGCCATCGCTCCGCGCCCGGAGCGCGAGCGATCGCTGTCACCCTGCAGCAGGTCCTGCGCCAGTCGCCGCAAAGGACCGGGCAGAACCGCAATCAGCCTGTTTATGGCTGTCACACTGACCTCCGCCCCGGGCATACGCGGAGGCGATTACGCAAGCCCGGCCCACGTCAATTGGGCCGGCACGCTAGCAGCAACTCCCTAAAATAGGGTTGCCTGGGCGTGCCACGTGCGAAAGGCCGGCGATGCGCCGGCCTCGAGGATAAAGGACAGTACGCCGCGAGTTCTAGAACTCGTTCTTGGGCTCCAGCACCTGCTTGCCGCGGTACATGCCGGACTTCAGGTCGATGTGGTGCGGACGGTGCAGCTCGCCCGTCTGCTTGTTCTCCACATAAGTGACGCCCGGCACCTTGTGGCCGGAGCGGCGCAAGCCCCGCTTCATGGGCGAGGTCTTTTTCTTCGGGACAGCCATGGTTTCAAAACTCCGTTCGGTCGGACCGCTCAGCCCCTGCGATAGGGGCTCGCAGTCAAGAGATTGCGGGGGCTTATAGCTTCACGAGGCCCAAAAGGCCAGAGGCTAATCATGCATCCGCTGCGCCTCATTTGAAAAGGCCGGCAATGCGCCGGCCTTGAGGGCAAATGACAGTGCACCGCGAGTTCTAGAACTCGTTCTTGGGCTCCAGCACCTGCTTGCCGCGGTACATGCCAGTCTTCAGGTCGATGTGGTGCGGACGGTGTAGCTCGCCCGTCTGCTTGTTCTCCACATAAGTGACGCCCGGCACCTTGTGGCCGGAGCGGCGCAGGCCCCGCTTCATGGGCGAGGTCTTTTTCTTCGGGACAGCCATGGCTTCAAAACTCCGTTCGGTCGGACCGCTCAGCCCCTGCGACAGGACCCCGCGGCTGAGAGATTGCGGGGGCTTATAGCTTTACGGAGGACAAAAGACCAGAGGGTATATCATGCATCCGCTACGCCTCATTTGCTGCCCGGCAGGCAATCGAGATATGGCAGGGTTCCCGCCACCCGCCGCTCGATGCGGCGCGCCAGGCGCTTGACCTCACGGCTGGGCTTGCCGGCCACCCGCTCGATCGGATTGGGCAGCACAGCGGCCATGAGTGCGGCCTGATAGCGGGTGAGGCGCGCGGCCGGCTTGCCGAAATGGTGCTCGGCCGCCGCCTCGGCGCCATAGATGCCGGGTCCCCATTCGGCGATGTTGAGATAGATCTCGATCACCCGCTGCTTCGGCCACGCGAAGTCGATCCAGTAGGCCAACGGGATCTCCAGCGCCTTGCGCACATAGGAGCGCTCAGGCCACAGAAACAGGTTCTTTGCCGTCTGCATGTCGATGGTCGAGCCGCCGCGCGAGGGCCCGGTTCCCTCGTCGATGAGCTGCGTCACGAGCCCCTTGAGCACGTCCCAGTCCACCCCGTGGTGCAGGCAGAAACGCGCATCCTCCGAGGTGACGACGGCACGCACCAGATGCGGCGACATGCGCGCAAGCGGCACCCATTGGTAATCGATGCTCTGACCGCCTGCCCGGCGAAGGAGCATCAGGGCCGAGACCGGCGGCGGCACGAAACGGTAGGCGAGCGCCAGCGACAGCACCGCCAGCACCATCAAGAGCGCGGCGATGAGGGCACGGCGCGTCCATCGCCACCATCGGGGCCTTTCCGATTTCCGCCAGCCCGTTGCCATTCGCGCTTCACTTCCCGGCCTCTCGCGGGCACCGTTGCCGGGCTTGCAGTCCAAAGCAGCGGACCTTAAGACTGCGCGGTCCCGTTGGCCAGCCGAAAGACCCCGAGCCCATGACCTTCGAAGACGCGCTTGCCGAGACCGCGGGCGAGATCGATCACCTGCTCGATCGCCTGCTCGCCCTCGATGGCGCGCCCGCCCCGCGGGTGATGACGGCCATGCGCTATTCCGCCCTGGCCGCGGGCAAGCGCCTGCGCCCCTTCTTCGTCGTCGAGAGCGCCCGCCTCATGGGGGTGACCGGCATGCCCGCCCTGCGCACCGGCGCCGCGCTCGAATGCATCCATTGCTATTCCCTCGTGCATGACGACCTGCCGGCCATGGACGATGACGATCTGCGCCGCGGCAAGCCCACCTGCCACAAGGCCTTCGACGAGGCGACGGCCATCCTCGCCGGCGACGGGCTCTTGACCGTCGCCTTCGAGATCGTCGCCCATCCCGACACCCATCCCGATACGGCCCGCCGGGCCGAGCTCACGCTGGAGCTTGCCCGCGCCGCCGGCGCGGCCGGCATGGTCGGCGGCCAGATGCTCGATCTGGAGGCCGAGCAGAAAGGCCGCCACGACCTCGACGGCATTATCGCCATCCAGCAGCTCAAGACCGGAGCGCTGTTCCGCTTCTCGCTCATCGCCGGCCCGATCCTGGCGAGCGAAGACGGGCCCCTGCGCGCCGCCCTTGCCGCCTATGCCGGCCATGTCGGCCTCGCCTTCCAGATCGCCGACGACCTGCTCGATGTGGTCTCGAGCCCGGAGACGCTGGGCAAGGCCACCCAGAAGGACGCCGCCGCCGGCAAGGCCACCTTCATCGACCTCTACGGCGTCGACGGCGCCCGTGCCAGGGCGCGCGAGCTGGTCGATGCCGCGGTGGCATCCCTTGCCCCGTTCGGCGATGACGCCAAGCGCCTCGCCGATGCCGCCCGCTTCATCGTCGAGCGCAAGAAGTAGATCGGCTGCCGGTGGCCAGTGGTTAGGTGCCAGTGGTCAGGTGCCATATTCCTCCCCCCTCTCGTGTCACCCTCGGGCTTTACCCGAGGGCCCAGGGCCGCGGGCTGAAGCCGTGCCGTGCGCCACGGGTCGTCGTGTTGATCACCGGGTCAAGCCCAGGGACGACGATAACCCCTGTTGGAGGAGGTGGGGCACATCGGATTGTCTTCGCCGCTGTTCCGCCGCACCGCGACGGCCGCCTGGATCGCCCCTTGGACAGACCACCATCTATTTGTGTAAGGCCGATTGTGGATCACTCACCGCGTGGCACGACACCATGACTGCGCCTTCGGCCTTGAGGCGCGGCGCTTCGGTCTTGCAGCGGGCAAAGGTTAGCGGGCAACGCGGCTGGAAGGCGCAGCCCGGCGGCGGGTTGATGGGCGAAGGCAATTCGCCCTTGAGCACGATGCGCTCGCCGCTTGCGCCGGATCGGCCGACGGCGTCGCCGACAGCAGCGCCCTGGTATAGGGATGGCGCGGGTTGGCGAAGATCTCCTCGCGCGGCGCCCTGCTCCACCGGCCCGCCGAGATACATCACCATCACCTCGTCGGCGATGTGGCGGACCACCGACAGATCGTGGCTGATGAAGAGATAGGCGAGATCGAACTCGTCCTGCAGGTCGGCCAGCAGGTTGAGGACCTGCGCCTGGATCGACACGTCGAGCGCCGAGACCGGCTCGTCGAGCACCAGGATCTTCGGGTTCAGCATCAGCGCGCGGGCGATGGCGATGCGCTGGCGCTGGCCGCCGGAGAACATGTGCGGATAGCGGTCGTAGTGCTCGGGCCGCAGCCCCACCCTCTGCCATCATCGCCTGCGGCCTGCTCGCGCCGCTCGGCCGCGACCGGTCGGTGTTGACCAGCAGCGGCTCCTCGAGGATCGTCGCCGACCTTCTGGCGCGGATTGAGCGAGCCGTAGGGGTCCTGGAAGACGATCTGCACCGTTGGAGCGCAGCTCGCTTGACGGCGCATCGGCCGGTGCCGGCGACGTCGGTGCCGTCGATGTCGCAGCGCGCCCGGACGGTCGGCTCCTCGATCATCGTGACGAGGCGGGCCAGGGTGGACTTGCCGCAGCCGGATTCGCCGACCACCGCGAGGGTCTCGCCGTGCTGCAGCGATGAAGCTGGCGCCGTTCAGCGCCTTGAGCGATCGCCGGCTTGCCGGAACAGGCCGCGCGGACGATCTCGTAGTGGTCGCGGTCAGGTCATCGGCCTCGAGGACGATCTCGCCGTCATCGCCGTCAGCCTCCTCGGCCGACCGCGGATGGCTCGAGCGCGCTGCCGTCGCCAGCGGATAGTGGCACAGCGCCTGGCCGCAGCTCCGGCCGGCTGGCGCGGCGGCACGCCTTGCGGCAAAGATCGGTCGCCAGCTGCAGCGCGGCGAGAACAGGCAGCCCGGCGGGCCGGTCGAACTGGCCCGGCACGACGCCGGGGATGGACGGCAGACGGCGGCCGGTCGGCGCGCTCCGGCAAGCGCCGCGAGCAGCGCGGCGGTATAGGGATGGTGCGGCTCGGCGAACAGGCCGTCGACACCGCTGCTCCTCCACCTTCTGGCCGGCATACTGCACCACCACGCGCTCGCCGTCTCGGCCACCACGCCCATGTCGTGGGTGATCAGGACCAGCGCCATGCCGGTCTCCTCTGCAGCGCAGCAGCAGATCGAGGATCTGCGCCTGGATGGTGACGTCGAGCGCGGTCGTCGGCTCATCGGCGATCAGCAGCTTGGGATTGCAGGCGATCGCCATGGCGATCATCACCCGCTGGCACATGCCGCCGGAGAGCTGGTGCGGGAAACGCCGACAGCCGGCCTTCCGGCGCCGGGATGCCGACCTGGTGCAACAGCTCGATCGCCCGGTCGCGGCGTTCGGCCTTGCGCCATGTCGGTATGGACCTTCAGCGCTTCGGTGATCTGGAAGCCGACGGTGAAGCAGGGATTGAGGCTCGACATCGGCTCCTGGAAGATCATGGCGATCTCCTTGCCGATGATCTTGCGGCGTCGCGCCGCGACGCCGATGGACATGCATGTCGCGCCCGTCGAAAAGCAATCTGTCGGCGGTCACATTGGCCGTCCACGGCAGCAGGCCCATGACCGCCAGCATGGCGACCGACTTGCCCGAGCCCGACTCGCCGACGATGGCCAGCACGTCGCCCGCATCGAGCGACAGGGAGACACTGTCGACGGCGCGGAACGAGCCGTGCGCGGTCTGGAACTCGACGGTGAGGTTCTCGATCTCGAGCAGCGCCATGGCGGTCAGCTCCGCTTCAGCTTGGGATCGAGGGCATCGCGCAGGCCGTCACCCATGAGGTTGATAGCGAGCACGGTGAAGAGGATCGCAAGGCCCGGGAACGTCACCACCCACCAGGCGCGCAGGATGAATTCGCGCGCCTCGGCCAGCATGGTGCCCCACTCCGGCGTCGGCGGCTGCGCGCCCATGCCGAGAAAGCCCAGCGCCGCGGCATCGAGGATGGCGTTGGAAAACGACAGGGCCGCCTGCACGATGAGCGGGGCCATGCAATTGGGCAGGACCGTCACGAACATCAGGCGCAGCGCGCCCGACGCCGGCGACGCGCGCCGCGGTGACATAGTCCTTGCCGCGTTCGCCCATCACCGCCGCTCGCGTCAGGCGGACATAATGCGGCTGCTGCACGATGGCAATGGCGATGATGGCGTTGGTCAGGCCGGGTCCGAGGATCGCCACCAGCACCAGCGCCAGCAGCAGGCTGGGAAAGGCGAGGATGATGTCCATCACCCGCATGATGATGGTATCGACGGTCGGGCGCGGAAAACCCGGCGATGAGGCCGAGGAGGATGCCGACGACCAGCGCCAGCGACACCACGACGCAGCCGACGAACAGCGAATAGCGCGCACCGTAGATGAGCCGCGACAGGAGATCGCGGCCGACGGCATCGGTGCCGAGCAGGAAGCGCCATTGGCCCCCGTCCTGCCACGCTGGCGGCCTGAGCAGCGCATCGCGGTACTGCGATGGTCGCGCCATGCGGGGCGATGAGGTCGGCGAAGATGGCAACGAGGCAGATGAACACGAAGAAGAAGAGGCCCATCACGGCGCCCTTGTTCTCGGAAAAATAGTGCCAGAACTCCTCCAGCAGGGCCAGCCGGCCGCTGCGTCGCTTGTCGTAGGTTGGGGCCTTTGCCGCCGCTTCGCTCATGCCGTCCTACCTTCCGTGCCGGATGCGCGGGTTGATGAAGCCGTAGGTGACATCGACCAGCAGATTGACCAACATCACGATCCCCGCGATGAGCAACAACCCGCCCTGCACGGAGGGGTAATCGCGGCGGAAGATCGAATCCACCATCCACTTGCCGATCCCCGGCCAGGAGAAGATCGTCTCGGTCAGGATGGCGCCGGCGAGCAGGACGCCGACCTGCAAGCCCGATGGTGGTGATGACCGGAATGAGGCTGTTGCGCAACGCATGCACGCCGATCACCCGCAAGGGTCCCAGACCCTTGGCGCGGGCGGTGCGCACATAGTCCTCGCCCAGCACCTCCAGCATGGCCGAACGCGTCTGCCGGGCGATCACCGCCAGGGGTATGGTGCCGAGCACGATAGTGGGCAGGATGAGGTGCGAGACGGCCGAGGTGAAGGCCCCTTTTTGCCCCGAGAGCAGGCTGTCGATGAGCATGAAGCCGGTCACCGGCTTGAAGAAGAAAAGGAGAGAAATGCGACCCGATACCGGGGTCCAGCGGAGAATGCCGGAAAAGAAGATGATGAGCAGAAGGCCCCACCAGAAGATCGGCATGGAATAACCGACGAGCGCGCTGCCCATCACGGCGTGATCGAAGACCGTCCCGCGCTTCACCGCGGCGACGACGCCGGCCGGGATGCCGAGCGCTATGGCGAAGATCATGGCGCAGATCGACAGTTCCAGAGTGGCCGGGAACAGGGTGAAGAACTCCGTGGAACACCGGCCTCGGGTGACCAGCGATTGCCCCAGATCGCCATGCAGTGCGCTCCATCAGATAGTCGAAATACTGCCGCCACATGGGCCGGTCGAAACCGAACCGGTGCATCAGTTCGGCATGGCGTTCGTCCGAGATGCCCCGCTCGCCCGCCATCAACAGCACCGGGTCACCGGGCAGGAAGTGGATGAAGCTGAAGGCGGCGAGGGTAATGCCGAGAAATGTCGGCACCAGCAGGGCGATGCGGCGCAGGATCAAAGCCCAGCATCAGCCGACCACCCTGATTTCACGCGGAGCTGCTGTCAGGCAGTCGGCGCCGGTCTCAGTTACCACCACGTCGTCCTCGATGCGCACGCCGAAGCGCGGTATCGTCGTAGAGGCCCGGTTCGACGGTGAACACCATGCCGGGCTCGAGATATCCTTCGTTGCCGCGCATGATATAGGGGTCCTCGTGCACCTCGAGTACCAGGCCCGTGGCCGGTCTTGTGGCGGCGGAAGCGGGCATACGCGGAGGCCTCCAGCACCTTCTGCACGGCATCGTCGACGTCATGGGCTGTCACCCCGGCGCGCGTGGCGGCGCGACCGGCCGCGTTGGCGGCGAGCACTGTTTCATAGAAATCGCGCGCCTCATCGGGGCAATGGCCGACGAAGACGGTGCGGGTGATGTCGGCGATCATGCCGCCGAAACGCCCGCCGAAATCGAACAGCAACGCATCGCCCGGCTTGACGCGGTAACCGGCACGCGCCGAGGCGTGGGGCCGGGCCGAGTTCTCCGCCGCCGCCACGATGGGCTGGAATGCCAGGCTCTCTGATCCGGTGGCGAACAGGTTGGCGATGAGGCGGGCCTCGATCTCGGTTTCGCTCATCCCTGGCCGCACCACCTAAGTGTGGCTTCGAGCGCGTCTTCGGACAGGCGGATGGCCCTTCTTCAGCCGTGCGATCTCGTCGGCGGTCTTGTGCAGGCGCACCGCGGCGATGGCCCGACCGGCATCGACGATCTCGATTGCGGGCGAGGCGGCGGTGATGGCCTGGCTCTCGAACACCCGCATGCGCTGGCCTTCGACCCCGAGTCGCTTGATCGGATATTGGGCGGCGAGGGCATCGAAGGCCTCCCTGGTAGCCCTCCTCGTCGCGCCAGTCGAAGACCTCGCCGTCGAGGCCGAGCAGCGCGAAAGACGCCAGCTCCAGATTGGGCACGATGGAGGCCACCCGCCCGTCGGCATGGACGAACACCACCACAGGGCGTTCGTTCTGATGGAAATCCTGATTCGAGAAGGCGGCGGAAATTGGCGCCCGGCACCAAGGCGACGGCATCGAGCCGGTGGCTCTCGAAAGCCCGGCCAAGCGGCGCAAAACGTGCCGGCAGCATCAAAGCTTCCCCCCAACGAACATCTGCCGCATCGACGCCCGGTTCGCGATGATGCGGGCCGCATCGGTCCGGGGCACGGAAACGCCCCGGACCGCTTTTCGTTCCGGCGCTACTGCTTGATATCGACGCCGTAGAAGTCGTGGCCGCCGAAGGGGCTGATCTTGTAGCCGGTCACTTCCTTGCGCAGCGGCATGAACACCACCGAATGGGCGATCGTCGCCCATGGCGCCTGCTCCTTGAACACCACCTGCGCCTGCTCGTAGAGCTTGGTCCGCTCGCCGAGGTCGGACACGACCTGGGCCTTTTGGATCAGATCCTCGAACGGCTTGTAGCACCACTCGGCGCGGTTCGGACCCGCCCACGCCGGCGCAGCCCAGCAGCACGGCGAGGAAGTTGTCCGGATCGCCGTTGTCGCCGGTCCAGCCCAACAGCACCGCGCCGTCGTGCTTCACGTCCTTCGACAGCTTGAGGTACTCGGCCCACTCGTAGGACACGATCTCCGCCGTCACGCCGACCTTGGCGAAATCGGCCTGGATGAGCTCGGCCATGCGCCGGGCATTGGGGTTGTAGGGCCGCTGCACCGGCATCGCCCAGATCTTCATGTGAAGATCCTTGACGCCGGCCTCATCCAGCATCTTCTTGGCCGCCGCCGGATCGTAGGGGTCGTCCTTGATGCTCTTGTTGTAGGACCACATGGTCGGCGGGATCGGGTTCTTGGCGATGGTGCCGGCGCCCTGGAACACCGCATCGAGGATCGACTGCTTGTTGATCGCCATGTTGAGCGCCTTGCGTACCATGGCGTTGTCGAACGGCTTCTGCTGGGTGTTGTAGGCGAGGTAGCCGACGTTCAGGCCCTCCTGCTGCAGGAGCTGGATGTCGGGATCCTTGCGCATCGCCTCCAGGTCGGCCGGGTTCGGATAGGGCATCACCTGGCACTCGTTGGCCTTGAGTTTCTGGTAGCGCACCGCCGGATCGGTGGTGATGGCATAGATCAGATCGTCGATCGCCGCCTTGCCGGCCCAGTAGTCCGGATTGGCCTTGTAGCGGATCACCGCGTCCTTCTGATAGGCGACGAACTGGAACGGGCCGGTGCCGACGGGCTGCTGGTTGAGCAGTTCCTTGTGGCCGTCGGCCGCCAGCTTGTCGGCGTATTCCTTCGACTGGATGGAGGCGAAGTCCATGGCCAGATTGGCGATCATCGGCGCATCCGGGCGGTTGAGGCACGAACTTCACCGTCATGTCGTCGACCTTGACCACGTCCTTGAGCAGGGCCGGCATGTCCATGCCCTCGAAATATTCATACGCCCCGCCGGCGGTGTAGGCATGCCAGGGACTGTCCTTGTCGAGCATGGCGCTTGAACGAGAACACCACGTCGTCGGCATTGAAGTCGCGGGTCGGGGTGAAATAGTCGGTGGTATGGAACTTGACACCCTTCCTCAGATGGAAGGTGTATTCGAGGCCGTCCGCGGACACGTCCCAGCTCTCGGCCAGGCCCGGGACCACCTTGGTGCCGCCGCGCTCGAACTCCACCAGCTGGTCGAAAACCGGCCGTGACGAGGCATCGAACGTGGTGCCGGCGGTATAGAGTGACGGATCGAAGCCTTCCGGGCTTCCTTCCGAGCAATAGACAAGCGTCTTTGCGTTCACCGTGGCGGCGCTCAGCATCGTCGCGCCGAGCAGCGCGGCCAGCAGCAGCTTGCAGCTTTTCATGACATACTCCCTCAGATATGTGTCTCTCTCACGCCCCGTCGAGGAGGCGGATGAGCGACACTAAAGCACCTTTTTCAGGCAATGGAAATGGTGCCCGATCGGGGATGCCGGTTCAGTGGGCGAAGCGCTTCGGCGACAGGGCCTGAGCGTCCGCGCCTTCGGCCGCGATCTCGGCCGGCAGGTCCTCGTGGCAGATGAGCGCCGCAGCGGCGAGCGACAGGGCGGGCGAGGTCTGGATGCCGTAGCCGCCCTGGCCGGCGAGCCAGAAAAAGCCCTCGATTGCCGAATCGTATCCGACCACCGGCTCACCGTCGGGGGCAAAGCTGCGCAAGCCCGCCCAGGTGTGGTCGAGACGGGTGATCTCGTGGTCCATGTGGGCCTGGTAGAGCTCGATGGCTTCGGCGATGCGCATGTCGTCGGCCCAGGCATCGTGCGGCTCGACCGCGGTGGCATCGGCGGGCGAGATCATGATCTTGCCGCCCATCGGCTTGAAATAGAACGTCTCGCCCGCACCGAAGGTGAGCGGCCAGCCGCTGACGTCGACACCATCGGGCGGGCTCACCAGCGCGGCGCTGCGCCGTCGTGGCTGCACGCCGACAGGATGCGGCACCCGCCAGTTTCGCCACCTCGTCGGCCCATGCGCCCGCGGCATCGACCACGACGGGAGCCTCGAAGCTGCCGCCCTTGTCTCCACCTGCCATGCAGCCGCCCCGACGTTGCATCGCCTGCACCCCGGCATCGCATTTCAGCGCCCCGCCGGCGCGCCGGAAGCTTTTGAGAAAGCCCTGATGCAGGAGGTCGACGTCGATATCCTCGGCCTCGCGGTCGAGCAGCGCCATGGTGAAGGACTCCGGGCGGATGAGGGGAAGGAGCGATGCCACCTCGTCATGGCTGATGTCCTTCAACCCGAGCGCACGCGCCTTTTCCGCCTCCGCCTCGTGCCCTGCATCCACCAGCATCAGTTCGCCGCGCGGGCTGAGCAAGGGCGCCTCGGCGAAGCCTTCAGGCGGCGAATGGAAAAACCCGCCGCTCGCACGGGTGAGAGCAAGCACCATGGGCGGACCATAGGTAGGCACGTACATGGCGGCCGAGCGCCCGGTGGAGTGGTAGCCGGGTCGGTCTTCCATTTCCACCACCAGCACCTTGCGGCGCGGCTGCAGTCGCGCCGCCACGGAGGCCCCGGCGATGCCGGCACCGATCACGATGACATCGAATGTTTCGCTCATCTTTCCTCGCCTGAATGCATCACGGTTTCGAGGCTCCTATCATTTCCGGCCTTTTGGTGATAGGCCGACCCGGTGCGTGACAAGGCCGCTGCACAAGCTGGCGGCCTATCCGCAAAAAAACCTCTGAGGACGCTTGAAGACTGATGCGATACGCTTCGATCACCCGCCGCATGGAAGGGCTCGGCACCGACAAGTGGGCCGTGCACTATGCCGCCCGCGCCATGGTGGAGCGCGGCGAGGAGGTGCTGTTCCTTTCCATCGGCGAGCCCGACCGCCGCGCGCCCAAGGCCATCGAGGACGAGACGGTTTCGCGGCTGCGCGCCGGCCGCACGCACTATTCCAACGGGGCGGGCGAGGACAGCGTGCGTGCCGCCATCGCCGCGCGTTATGCCCGGCGCAGCGGGCGCGCGGTGACGCCGGCCCAGATCGTTTTCATGCCCGGCACCCAGAGCGCGCTGTGCGCCGCCATGTTCGCGCTGGCCGAAAGCGGCGACGAGGTGATCGTCCCCGATCCGTTCTACGTCACCTATGACGGCATCATCGCCGCGACCGGCGCCAGGCAGGTGAACGTCGACACCGAGCCGCGCCATCGCTTCCACCTGACCCCGGAAGCGCTGGAAGCCGCGATCACCGGGCGCAGCCGGGTGCTGCTGCTCAACAGCCCGTCCAATCCGACCGGGGCAGTGCTGGGCTCTGAGGAGATCGCCGCCATCGGCGAGGTGTGCCGCCGCCACGATTTGTGGATCGTTTCCGACGAGGTCTACGAGACGCTGGTCTTCGGCAATCACCGCTTTGCCTCGCCCTTCGACAACCCGGACCTTGCCGAGCGCACGGTGGTGGTGTCGTCCCTGTCGAAGTCGCATGCCATGCCCGGCTATCGCGCCGGCTGGGTGGTGGGACCGGAAGAATTCATCCACCGCATGCTGCCCTTCGCCGAGGCGCTGCTGTTCGGCTGCCAGCCCTTCATCCAGGATGCCGCCGTGTTCGCGCTCAGCAACGACTTCGCCGAGGTCGACATCATGCGCCGCGACTATGAGCGCCGTGCCCGGCTGATCGTCGAGCATCTGAAGTCGGCCCCCCATGTCAGGGCGGCGATGCCGGAAGGCGGCATGTTCATCTTCGCCGACGTGCGCGCCACCGGCCTCTCCGGCCACGACTTCGCCATGCGCCTGCTGGAGGAGGAAAAGGTGGCGCTCATGCCGGGCAAGTCCTTCGGGCCGTCGGGCGCCGGCCACGTGCGCATCGGGCTGGCGGCCGACGACGGCCTCCTTGCCGAGGCGACCGACCGCATCGCCGCCTTCGCGCGGCGGCTGGCGAAGGAGCAGGAGGCACTCAGCGCTTGATGCCGATCAATGCGGCACCCGCCGCCTTCACCTGACAAGAAAGCATGAGCGAACCCACGCTGCCTGAACCCCACCTGAGGCGTTCCCTGACGCTGCCCTACGTCGTTCTCTACGGCCTCGGCGTCACCATCGGCGCCGGTATCTACGTGCTGGTTGGCGAGGCGGCGGCACGGGCCGGCCACCAGGCGCCCATCGCCTTTTTGATCGCCGGCGTCGTGATGCTGTTCCCGGCCGCATCGTTTGCCGAACTGGCGGGCCGTCTGCCGTTTGCCGCCGGCGAGGCGCGCTTCGTCAACGAGGCCTTCGGGAAGGACTGGCTCACCCTTGCCGTCGGCCTCGCCGTCACCTTTGTCGGCATCATCTCCTCAGCCACCATCGGCCGCGGTTCGGCCGGCTACGTGGTGTCGCTGACCGGCGGCTCGATGCATCTTGCCTATGCCATCATCGTCATCGTCGTTGCGATGATTGCCGCCATCGGCATCCGCGAATCGATCCTCATCGCGGGATTGTTGACCATCGTCGAGGCCGGCGGATTGCTGGCCATCATCGTCGGCGCGCTCGTCGACGACCCCCACCTGTTCGTCCGCCTGCCGGAGATCGTGCCGGACGCCTGGGACACCGCCACCTTCACCGGGATTGCCGGCGCGACGCTGCTGGCCTTCTTCGCCTTCATCGGCTTCGAGGACATGGATTCCCTCGCCGAGGAGACCCGCGACCCGCAACGCACCCTGCCGCGTGCCATGTTCATTACCCTCATCGTCTCCATGGTGCTCTATGTGGCGGTCACGGCGATCGCCGTGCTGGCGGTCGATCCCGATACCCTGGCCGAGGACGCCGCCCCGCTCGCCACCATCTTCCACCGCGTCACCGGCGCGCCCGGCGCCGTCATCGCCGCCATCGCCATCGTCGCCACCCTGAACGGGGTGATCGTGCAGATCATCATGGCCTCGCGGGTGCTCTACGGTCTGGCCAGCCAGGGGCGCCTGCCGCGCTTCCTGGCCCGCATTCATCCGCGCACCGGCACGCCGGTCGTCGCCACCGCCATTGCCGGGGCGCTCATCCTGGTGCTCGGGCTGACCTTCCCCATCGGCCCGCTGGCCGAATGGACCTCACGCATCACCCTGGGCATTTTCGTTGTGGTCTGCGCCGCCCTGATCGCCATCAAGCGCCAAGGCACGCCGGCGCCCGAGGGCACCTTCATCGTGCCCGTATGGGTGCCGGCCGTCGGCATCGTGCTGAACCTCACGCTTCTGGCGTTTGCCGGGTGAAGACGGCCGCTCAGACGACCTCGTAGCCGAATTCGAGCGCCATCTCGGTGAGCCATTCCCAAAAGTTCTCGGCAAAGCCGCGGAACAGGGAGAGCTCGTAGCTCTCAGGTCCCACCTGCGCCAGATGCACGCCCACATGCGCCATCTGGGTGACGGCGCACTGGCCGGGGGCGAAAGCGCGGGGGTGGAGATCGACCGGCGTGCCCTTGGTCAGGACATGCCGCGCCATGGGGCCCGACAGGCTGAAGACGACGCGGCCGTGACTCTGGTCGGAGATCGAGGCGTAGACCGGCAAAGCGCTTGCCCAGATCATCGAACAGCGTGCCTTCCGCGAGACCGTCGGCCACCACGTAATATTGATCGGCGCCGCACCAATGGACGGCGATGCCGCCACGCCCGCCCGCCGAATGTCCGGGGGCAGGAGCCTCGATGCCCCAGGCCGTCTTCATCGCCGCCGACAGGGCCTTGGACTTGCCTTTGCGCACGATCACGGTGGCAATGGAAACGGGATGGCGCAAGCGCCAGCCTGACGCCCGGCCCCCGGCGACTATCCGCCCCGTAACGGCCCTGGCGATAGATGCCGGCGAGCGGCGAGACGCGCTTGACGGCAAGGCTCGGGTGGGCCGGCCTTGGCCGCCACGGTGGCGCTGCGCGGGCGGGCGGGAACGGTGCGAGCCGGTTTCCGCGCCGCCTATGAGGGTTTCCTAGGCATGGAGTTTCACGTTCTCCCGGTCGTAATGCATCGGGTCGCACACTTCGGCCCTGAGGTGGATGTTCCGCAGGCCGTCCCACAGATGCACGATCTCGCCATGGCGCTCGCGCCCGCGCTTGAGCAGGCCGAGACCGATCCAGTAGCCGAGCATGGGAGACCAGGCGACGGAGGTGACATAGCCCTGGTCGTTGGCCATCGACGGCTCGGTGCCGCGCGTGAGGATATGGGCGCCGGCAAGGATGCGATCATGCTTGTCCACCGGCCTCAACCCTACGAACTGGTCACGGTCGGGTGCGGTAAGGCCCTCGCGCCCTGCGAGCATGCGGCCGATATAGTCCTTCTTCGATGACATCATGCGCCCGAGGCCGAGATCGGCCGCCGTGGTGGTGCCGTTGAGCTCGGATCCGGCGACATGGCCCTTCTCGACGCGCATGATCGAGAGGGCCTCGGTGCCGTAAGGCTCGATGCCGAACTGTTCGCCGGCATGCATGATGGCGCGGATCACCGCATCGCCGTAATCGGCCGGTACTGAAATCTCGTAAGCCAGTTCGCCCGAGAACGAGATGCGGAACAGCCGGCCCTTGATGCCGCCCATGACCGTCACCGGCTGCGCGGCCAGATAGGGGAAGGCCTCGTCGGAGAGGTCCTCGTCGACGAGCTTCTGCAAGGTTGCGCGCGCCTTGGGGCCGGCAACGGCCATCTGCGCCCATTGCTCGGTGACCGAGACATACTGCACGTCGAGTTCCGGCCACAGCGCCTGGTGGCAGAACTCCATGTGCGACATGACACCTCCGGCCTTCGCCGTGGTGGTGGTCATGAAATAATGGTCCTCTGCGAGGCGGCTTGAGGTGCCGTCGTCGAACACAATGCCGTCCTCGCGCAGCATCAGGCCATAGCGCGCCTTGCCGACGGGAAGCGTCTTCCAGCCATTGCAATAGAGCCGGTTCATGAACTCGGCGGCATCGGGGCCCTGCACGTCGATCTTGCCGAGGGTGGAGACATCGCACACCGCCACGCGCTCGCGCGCCGTCTTCACCTCGCGACTGACGCTTTCCAGCCAATGGGTCTCGCCCGGCTTGGGGAACCACTGGGTGCGGTACCACAGGCCGGTCTCGACGAAGACGGCGCCCAACTCCTCGCCCCAGCCATGCAACGGGGTCTTCCGCACCGGCTGGAAGTGGTGGCCGCGATAGGCGCCGGTGAGCGCACCGAAGGAGACAGGCGAATAGAAGGGGCGGAAGGTGGTGGTGCCCACCTCGCCGATGGATTTTCCCGTCGCCTCGGCCAGCAGCGCGATGGCGTTGATGTTGGAGAGCTTGCCCTGGTCGGTCGCCATGCCGGTGGTGGTATAGCGCTTGGTGAGTTCGACGTCGGTGTAACCCTCGTGCGCCGCCATGGGGATATCCTTGGCGGTGACGTCGTTCTGGTAGTCGATGAAGGCCTTGCCGCTCGAACCCTTCACCCACCACAAGGGCGTTATGGCAAAGGAGGCCTCGTCGCGTGCCTTGGGGGCAGGCGATGCCTTGGACTTGAAGCCGGCATCGGCTGCCGCCTTCTGCCCCGCCGTAGCGCCTTGCTTCAGGCAGCCCGACAGTGCCCAGGTGCCGGCGGCCGAACCGGCGGCAACCAGTGCCTTGCCGGTGTCGGGGGGAAGAAATGCGGTTTTCTCATCGTCCCATACCGGCTTCTGGCCGCGATGGCAGGCGAGATGCACCACCGGGCTCCAGCCGCCCGACATGGCGACGAAGTCGCAGGCGATCGAACTCATGCCCATGGCCGCGCGCCATCTCGATGCCGCTGATGGCCTTTGCCCCTTTCACGTCGGTGATGACCCCGCCCTTGATAACGGGAACACCACCCGCATCGACATCGCCTGCATCGGCCCGGCTGTCGATCACCGCGCGCACGTCGATGCCGCAAGCGATAAGGTCGCGCGCGGTGCGATAGCCGGAATCATTGCAGGCGAAGACGACACCGGAACGGCCCGGCGCCGCGCCATAGCGGTTGACGTAAGTGCGCACGGCGGCGGCCTGCATGACACCCGGCCGGTCGTTGCCGCCGAAAACCAGCGGACGCTCCTCGGCCCCTGTCGCCAGCACCGCGCGTCTGGCATGGATGCGCCAGAAGCGCTCGACCGGCTCGTTGTGGGTGGGATGCGCGACATGTTTCTGCACCCGCTCCAGGCAGCCGAAGACATTGTCGTCGTACCAGCCGAAGACGGTGGTGCGCGACATCAGCGTCACGTCCGGGTTGACGGCAAGCTCGGCGATCACGTCATCAGCCCATTCGAGGCCCGCCCTGCCGTCGATCTCCTCGTGCTCGGAAAGCAGCGAGCCGCCGAGGCGTGAGCTCTCATCGGCAATGATGACGCGGGCGCCGGCACGCGCTGCCGTCAGCGCCGCCATGAGGCCGGTGGGGCCTGATCCGATGACCAGCACATCGCAGTTGCTATAGACCTTTTCGTAGCGGTCCGGGTCAGGTATGCGACTGGCCGAACCGAGGCCGGCGGCGCGGCGGATCATCGGCTCGTAGAGCTTCTCCCAGAAGCTCTTCGGCCACATGAAGGTCTTGTAGTAAAAGCCGGCGACGAAGAACGATGAGGCCAGCGCGTTGATCGCGTTGATGTCGAAATTGAGCGACGGCCAGCGGTTCTGGCTGCGCGCGGTGAGGCCCTCGTAAAGCTCCTGCACGGTGGCGCGCACATTGGGTTCCTTGCGCCCGCCAACACCGATCTCCATCAAGGCGTTGGGCTCGGCCGAGCCCGCCGTGATGGCGCCACGCGGGCGGTGGTACTTGAAGCTGCGGCCCATGAGATGGGTGCCCGAGGCAATGAGGGCCGAAGCCAGCGTATCGCCGGCAAAACCCTCATGCCGCTTCCCGTCAAGGGTGAAGGCAAGCGGCGTGTCGCGGTCAATCAGGCCGCCCGAAGGGAGACGAAAGCCGCTCATATTTTCCCCCGCTTGGCATAATCGCGCGCCGTGGTGACGCCGAAGATCTCATGGCTCTGGGTGTCGCGGTCGACCACCAGCCAGGAGCGGCAGCCGCCGTCGTGGTGCCAGTATTCGTGCATGCGGCCCTTCACGTTGTCGCGGATATAGACATAGTCGAACCACTCATCCATCGAGGTCTCATCGAGGCTGGAGGGGCGTTTCCTGGAGGCATCGCCGAGATAGGTGAATTCCTCCACTGGGCGCTCACCGCAATAGGGGCATTTGATGCGCATGGGTCTTGGCTCCTAGTGCAGGTTGGGCTGGGCGCCCTGGCCTTTTTCGTCGAGCATCAGCCCGCGGCGGAAGCGGTCGAGCCGATAGGCCGAATTGAGCGTGTGGGCCTCGTTCTTGGCGATGGTCCAGGCAAAGCACCAACCCGAAGCCGGCGTTGCCTTGAAGCCGCCATAGCACCAGCCGCAATTGAGATAGAGTCCCTCGATATGGGTCGTGTCGATGATGGGCGAGCCGTCCATGGACATGTCCATGATGCCGCCCCACGAGCGCAGAACCTTCACTCGCGACAGCGCCGGGATCATGGAGACGCCGCCCTCGATCACATGCTCCATGGCCGGCAGGTTGCCGCGCCGGGCATAGGAGTTGTAGCCATCGATGTCGCCGCCGAATACGAGGCCGCCCTTGTCCGACTGCGACACGTAGAAATGCCCCGCCCCGAAGGTGACGACGCCGTCGATATAGGGTTTGAGCCCCTCCGACACGAAGGCCTGCAACACATGGCTCTCGATGGGAAGCTTGATCCCCGCCATAGCTGCAACTTCGGAGGAATTGCCGGCGGCGGCGAGCCCGAGCTTCTTGCAACGGATTGGCCCGCGCGTCGTCTCGACGCCCACCACCTTGCCCTCTTCGATGTTGATGCCGGTGACGGCGCAGTTCTGGATGATGTCGACGCCTCTCGAATCGGCGCCGCGCGCAAAACCCCAGGCGACGGCGTCGTGACGTACGGTGCCGCCGCGCCGTTGCAGCAGCCCGCCCTTGATGGGAAAGCGGGCGTTGTCGAAATCGAAGAACGGATACATCGCCCGCACGTCCTCGCGGTCGAGGAGTTCGGCATCGACGCCATCGATACGCATGGCGTTGCCGCGACGCGCGAAGGCATCGCGCTGCGGATCGGAATGGAAGAGGTTGAGGACGCCCCTCTGCGACACCATGGCGTTGAAGTTGAAGTCCTGCTCCAGGCCCTCCCACAGCTTCATCGACCATTCATAGAACGGGTTGTTCCCGGGCAGCATGTAGTTGGAACGGATGATGGTGGTGTTGCGCCCGATATTGCCCGAGCCGAGCCAACTCTTTTCCAGCACCGCCACGTTCTTCAGGCCGTGCTCCTTGGCGAGGTAATAGGCGGTTGCCAGGCCATGACCGCCGCCGCCGACGATGACGATGTCGTATTCCGGCTTCGGGTCGGGCTGGCGCCAGGCCGGCTGCCAGTGCTTGTGCCCGGAAAGGGCGTTGCGGGCGAGCGAAAAGATGGAATAGCGCATGAAGCCTCGCGTCCCGGCTGTGGCTTGAGGGGATTGCCTCGCATTTTGCAGCGATGAGATGTTAGGGCTAGCCTGAACGGGTCACTTCATTGCATATTTACGCCATGGAGACGCTTCCTGAGACGGTCGGCTTCCTGCTCATCCCCGGCTTTGCGCTGATGTCCTACGCCTCGGCAGTGGAACCCTTGCGCGCGGCCAACCTGTTTGCCGGCCGCGAGCTTTACCGCTGGGTGCATATCGCCCATGCCGCGCCGGTGGTCGAGGCCTCGTGTGGCGCGGCGGTGCCGTGCACGGCGAAGGTGGGTGATGCGCTCGACCTCGATCTCTTGCTGGTATGCGCCGGCGGCAATCCGGCCGCCTTCAACCAGCCTCGCACCTTCGCCTGGCTGCGGCGGCTGGCGCAGAAAGGCGTGGCGCTGGGCGGGGTGTCGGGCGGACCCTTCATCCTTGCCCGCGCCGGGGTGATGGTCGGCCATACCATGACCATCCACTGGGAGCACGCACCGGCGCTGGCCGAGAGCTTTCCGGACCTCCTCCTCACCCGCTCGCTCTATATCATCGACAGGAAGCGCCTCACCTGCGCCGGGGGCGTGGCGCCGCTCGACATGATGCATGCACTGATTGCCGAGCGCCACGGCAGCGCCCTCGCCACGCAGGTGTCGGACTGGTTCCTGCACACCGAAATCCGCCCCGCCGGCGGCCCGCAGCGCTCATCGCTGATCGAGCGCTACGGCGTGCACCGGCGCGAGCTGGTGGCGGCGCTGGAGCTGATGGAGACCAATATGAGCGAGCCGCTCGGCCGAGCGGCGGTGGCGCGGCGCGTGGGGCTTTCGCTGCGCCAGCTCGACCGGCTGTTTGCCAGCGAAATGGGGATGAGCTTCCTCGAACACTATCGCCGCATCCGCCTGGAGCGGGCGCGCGAACTGTTGCGCCATTCCACCTTGAGCGTGACCGAGATCGGCCTAGCCACCGGCTTTGCCAGCGCCAGCCATTTTGCCCGCAGCTACCGTGAAACCTTCGGGGTCACGCCGGGGAGCGAACGGCGCTGAGTTGCTATTGCGCCGCCGCGCCGGTGTCCTCGTGGTCGCCCCAGCGCCTGGCGACGTAGCCCTCGACGATGGCCTTGAACTGGCCGGAGAGGTTTTCGCCGCGCAAGACCTTGGCCTTCTTGCCGTCGATGAAGACGGGTGCTGCCGGGACTTCGCCGGTACCGGGCAGCGAGATGCCGATGTCGGCGTGCTTCGATTTGCCCGGGCCGTTGACGATGCAGCCCATCACCGCCAGCGACAGGTTCTCGAAGCCGGGATAGGCCTCGCGCCAGTCGGGCATGCGGTTCCTGACATAGGACTGGATGTCCTGCGCCAGTTCCTGGAACACGGTCGAGGTGGTGCGCCCGCACCCCGGGCAGGCGATCACCATGGGCGCGAACGAACGCAGGCCCATGGTCTGCAAAATCTCCTGCGCCACCAAGACCTCGCGGCTGCGGTCGCCGCCCGGATCGGGGGTGAGCGAAATGCGGATGGTATCGCCGATGCCCTCCTGCAACAGCACCGAAAGGCCGGCGGTGGAGGCAACGATCCCCTTCGAGCCCATGCCCGCCTCGGTAAGACCCAGATGCAGGGCGTATTCGCAACGCCGGGCCAATTCGCGATAGACGGCAATGAGATCCTGGACTTCAGAGACCTTGGCTGAGATGACGATCTGATCCGACCTGAGACCCAGTTCCTCGGCCCTTTTGGCCGAACCGATGCCCGATTGCACCATTGCCTCATGCATGACGAGGCGGGCATCGACCGGCTCTAGGCTGTCGGCATTTGCATCCATCAGCCGGGTCAGCAGCGCCTGGTCGAGCGAGCCCCAGTTGACGCCGATACGCACCGGTTTCTGGAACGCACCGCCGTCTCGATCATCATGGAGAAGTTGCGGTCCTGCTTGTCCTTGAAGCCGACATTGCCGGGGTTGATGCGGTATTTGGCCAGCGCCTCGCCGCAGGCCGGATGGTCGCGCAGCAGCGTATGGCCGATATAGTGGAAGTCGCCCACCAGCGGCACATCGAGGCCCATGGCTTCGAGCGTTTCGCGGATATGGGGAACGGCGGCGGCGGCATCGGGCTTGTCGACGGTGACGCGCACGAGCTCCGAGCCCGCCCGCGCCGGAGCGCCACCTGCGCGACGGTCGCATCGACATCGGCTGTGTCGGTGTTGGTCATCGACTGCACCACCACGGGGGCACCGCCACCAACCTGCACGTGCCCCACCATGACGCCATGCGAACGGCGCCGGCCGGCTACGGCTGAATAGGCCATCTTCGGATCACTCCTCGGTAAAGTCTCAATTGCGCCACCTAATGCCACGCTGAGCCGGTATCGCGCAAGCAATGCACAAAGCGCTTCTCCTATGGCATATTGACGACAGCACGGATCACCGGAGACGAAGCCCAATGCCCGCAACCGCCACCGCCGCTGAAGCGCGCGACGACATGATCCTCATCGAGCACCTGCCGTTTGAGACCGACGCCGGCATCGCCGCGCGCGGCCGCATCGGGCTCATCGTGCTCGCCTCCGACTACACCATCGAGCACGAATGGCGGCAGATTTTTGCCGCCGTGCCGGGGCTGGCACTGTATCAGAGCCGCATCCTCAACGATCCCAGCATTATGCCGGAAACGCTGCGCGCCATGGAACCCCGGATCACCGCCTCGACCGACGTCATCCTGCCCGGCGCCGAACTGGACGTGGTGGCCTATGGCTGCACTTCGGCCTCCATGGCGATCGGCGAGGAAAAGGTGTTCGAAGATTCGCGCCGCCCGCCCGGGGGTGAAATGCACCACGCCCATCACCGCCGCCTTTGCGGCTTTCCGCGCCTTCAAGGCGAGGCGTATCGGGGTCCTCACACCTTACCGCGCCGACTCGATCGCATCGTTGCCGATATTCCGCGCCCGCGGCTTCGAGGTGCCGGTGTTCGGTTCGTTCAACGAGGAAAACGACGGCATCGTCTCGGCCATCACGCCGGCGTCCATCGAGGCAGGCGTCCAGCGCGTGGTGGAGACGGCATCCGTCGATGCGGTGTTCGTCTCCTGCACCTCGGTGCGGCTGGCCGAGGC